>CAYJXE010000007.1:0-48371 GCA_964373965.1 uncultured Aquabacterium sp.
CGTGCCGCTGGGCACGCCCATGAACCTCGTGGACCGGCGCTTTTCTTTGAATGCACCCAGTGGGCGCCATGGTCGCCTGTGGCTGAGCCCCAGCTTCTCGCCGGTCGCATGGGCGGGCACGACGCGCACCAGCAAGGTCACCATGCAGCTGTGCGACGACCAGGGCGCCTTCGGCCAAGCCACCATCGTCTCGCAGGCCATCGCGCCCGAGGTCTATGCGGCACAACGCCAGGCGGAGCCCGCATGAACGTCGACCGGTCCGCCCCCATGCACCTGGTCTGGTTTCACCACGCCGGCGGGCATGGCCACAGCTACCGGGCGATGGCGGCAAGCCTGCCTGCGGGCTGGCGCGTCCGCCTGATCGAGTACCCAGGCAGAGGCGCTTTGGCCCACCTGCCGGCACTCGACAACCTGAGCGAACTGGCCGCGTGCTTGTTGCCTCAGGTCGAGCCCCTGGCGCAAGGCCCGTTCGCCTTCTTCGGTCACAGCATGGGTGCCATGGTGGCCCACGAGGTCGCTCGTCAGATGGTGGCCCGACAAGGCCCCGCCCCCTTGTGGCTGGGCGCATCCGGGCACCGCGCACCGCAGCACATCAGGCCAGAGGGCGAGCGCCTGCACCAACTGCCCGACGCGCTCCTGATCGAACGCCTGCAGCGCGTGGGAGCCCTGCCAGCCCAAGCGATCACGGCTGATTACCTGAACCTGATGCGCACGGACTTGCGCGCCTGCGAAACACACCAAACGGCAGGCCCAGGATCCATCGACGCCTTGCCTTGCGCCTTGTCCACCTTTGCCGGCGATGCCGACCCCTTGGCCCGACCACAGGACATGCTGCCTTGGTCTCGGCAGGTCAGCGGCACCGTGCGCCACCACGTCCTGCCCGGTGGGCACTTCTTCCTGGCCGGCGTTCGACGCCGCCATGTGATCGACCTGATCGTGCAGGACATCGAGCACGCGCGGCTCACCCCTCCAGACACCCACTCCCCGCTCACCCACCATGCCACACGTACAAGTTCAAGCCACCACGCGCGCTTCAGCCACCGACATCTGGAAGATGTGGATCGACGTTGAGGGCTCGCCCGCCTGGGACACCGATGTCGAGTGGAGCCGCCTGGACGGTGCGTTTCGCCCCGGCACCATCGGCGCTTTCAAGCTCAAAGGCGGCCCCGAGTTGCGCTTCGAACTCGAGCGAGTGGAGCTGCTTCGCTCCTACAGCAACACCGTTCGGCTGCCAGGTCTTCGGGTTCGCTTCACACACGAGGTCGAATCGATCGACAGCCGGCTGAACGTCGTTCGGCATGGCGCCGTGCTCAGCGGACCGCTCTCGTGGGTCCTGGCCCCCTTCCTGGTGCGCAAGCTGCGCGCCGCTTTGCAGCTCGCCTTGCGAAACATGCTGACCCAAGCCGAGCACAGGGCCCATGTCGCAGCAGCCGCCTGATCTGCCCATTCACCTCAACCTCAAAACGGAACCACCATGTCTCGGAAGTTTCAAACCTTCGCCGCCCTGTCCCTGCTGTCACTGGCTTGCTCCCAACATGCCAGCGCCCACTGGCTGGACGGCAACAACTACGCTGCCATCGAGCTGGGCTCGAACCGGGCCTCGCAGCAGAACCTCTACCAACAGGGCTTCAACTTCGTCAACATCGGGTTTGACAACGACTTCAAGTTCGCCAGCGCGCGCGCCATCTCGGTGGGCCGCGCACTGGACATCGGTCCACGCATCGAACTGAACTACAGCCAGCGCAGCAACGACATTCAGAGCTTCGGCAACCGGCTCTATGACGGCGGCGGCGTGCTGGCCGGCGATGGCAAGGAACAGCTCAAGAGCTGGGTGCTCAACCTCTGGTACGACTTCGACCTCAAACCCCTTGGCCTGCCCTTCAAGCCATACATCGGGGCCGGCCTGGGGCGAGGCAGCCTGGACGTCAAGGGTCTCGCTGCAGGTGGCGTGAGCTTTGGCGACGCTTCCGCCGACGTCGATGTGCACCAGTGGGGTTTTGGTGTGAGCTGGGATGTCAGCGAGACCATGACGCTCGACCTGGGCCACCGCCGCGTGCGCACCTCCACGGGCGGCTTCGGCGACATCCCCAACATCCCGCCAGGCAACGTCGAGGCTCGCTACCGCGCCTTCACGACACAGCTCGGGCTGCGCCTGAAGTTCTGAGCTTCACCCCACAACCCAACAAACACGAGGAACACCACACCATGGGAAAGACCGCGTTCGTCACCGGAGGCGCAGGCTTCCTTGGCCGGCACCTTGTTCAGGAGCTGCTCAGCACCGGCTGGCACGTCACGGCCCTGGTCCGATCCGAGGTGCCCGCCTGGATGCAATCGCCGAACCTCAGCATCCGCAATGGCTCGCTGGACGATGAGAGGCAGTTGCTCGCGGCCATGCCGGACAGACCCGATGCGGTGTTCCACGTGGCCGGCGCGATCTCGATGTGGCACGGCGACATGGACGTCCTGATGCGCGACAACGTCACGGCCACCCGCAACTTGATCCTGACTGCGCTCAAACGCAGGGCGTCTCGCGTCGTGCTCACCTCGACCTTGGGCGTCTTTCAGGACGAGGGCGAGCCCATCTCGGAGCACAACAGCCTGCGATCGATGAGCAGCGAACGCAACCCTTACCTGTTGACCAAGTTGATGGCCGATGAGGAGCTGCAGAACGCGCACCGCGCGGGCATGTCCACGGTGAGCATGCACCCCTCGCACCTGCTGGGACCGCACGACCAGGCGGGCTGGATCAAGATGTTCGATGACGCCATCGCCGGCAAACTCAAGGCCGCCCCCAAAGGGCGCGCCAACTTCTGCGCGGTCGAGGCGGTGGCGCGTGCCCATGTGGCGGCTGCGCTGCGCCCGGACGCCGCCCCTCGCTACGTGCTGGGTGGGCCCACCGTGTCTTACCTGGACATGTTCAACGCGATCGCCAGCCGCACGGGCGTCAAACCCGTGACCTCAACTGTTCCAGCGCCGGTGCTCAAAGCCGTGGCCAGGCTGTCGGACTGGTGGTCTCGCGTCGATGGCAAGCGGCCCGAGCTGACCCCAGGTCTGGCCGAGATCCTGTGCGGTGACATGCTGGCGGACGACCAACTGGCCACCCGGGACCTGGGTTACCGCAGCGAATCACTCGTCAGCCTGCTGGACCGCGTTCACCACCACTGGAGCGAGCGCCTGGGCTCGCCAGCACGTCAAGCCTCCGCAGGCCTGAGCGCCCGGATGTGATCCGCCAGGGCCTGCAGGGTTTCGCTGCCGCTCACGCCCAGGTCGGACAAGTCGCCACGCGCCAGCATCTCGCTCAAGGACTCGATCTGCAGCAGCGTGTGGGCCAACGACTCGGGCGCGAGGTGGGCACACCAGGGGCCCAGGCGTGACATCAAAGCGGCGCGACCCTGCGCGCGCACGGCCCTGACCGCCGCGTCCTGCAGGGTCACCGAGCGCAGGTGCTGGCGGAACGTCAGAAAAGGCCGCATGTTCTCCACGCAGGCCTCGGCCAGCTGCAGCGGAGCCAGCTCATGCGGGCCCAGCAGGGACATGAACAGCGCGAACTCGGCCTCCTCCCAAACGTGCAGCACCTCAGCGAACACCGCAGCCTTGTCCGAGAACCAGCGATAAAAGGTCTGTGGCGCAAAACCCGCCCGCCGCGCGATGCGGTTGGTGTCGGTGCCCGCAAAGCCGTGCTCGATGAACTCCCCCATCGCGGCCTCGATCAGCCGGGTGCGGGTGGCCCCGGCGACCTTGCTTGGGTCGGCATGACCAGGCGCTTTGTCGCCACGGGTCATGGCCGAGTGCCTCGCTGATCGGACACCGCCCACGGCTCGAGCCAGGTCACGATCGCCTCGATGAGCTGGTCGGCACAGGGCTCGTGAAGCAGGTCGTGGGCCATGTCGGCAAAAGCCATCTCTTGCACCAGGTGGGCAGGCGCTTCGCGCACAAAGCGCCGGGCGGCCGAAGGCGCCACCAGTCGATCGGCACCCGCGTGGCAGATCAGCGCCGGGGTGCGCCAATTGGGCAACTGCTCGAACACACGCTGCGCCGAAGACAGCATGTGCTGCACCACGCGCGGGGTCATCGTGGTGTGGATGAGCGGGTCTCGCTTCTTGGCGGCCACCACCTCGGGCACGGACGAGCCCCAGCCCAGCATGTAAGACAGCGACACCGGCAGGTCCGGCACCATGCGGGACAGCACAGCCAGGGTGGCGCTTTGAGGCGGCGACAAGGCCGGTGCCAGCGCTGGCGCGATGAGCACCACCGCGTCGAGCGGACGCACCCAGGGCTCGAGCTCGGCCTGGCCGGACTGCGCCGCCGCGAACCTCGCCGCCAACAAACCGCCCAGGCTGGTGCCGATCATCACGCGGGGCAGGCGCCGGTAAGCCAGGCCCAGCACATCGTGCAATTGCGCCTGATCGCGCAGCAGATCATCGCCATCGCGCACGACACCGCGCTCACCACCCGAGCGGCCGTTGTGCCGGTGATCGATGCCCGCCACGGCCCAGCCCGCTAGGTTGAGTGCCTGCGCCAGGGGCTCGATGCGCCCCTGGTGCTCGCCGAAGCCATGCAGGGTCTGCACCACACCCCGAGGCCGCATCACCGGCCAGTGGCTGAGGTGCAAACGGGTGCCGTCAGGCACGAGCAGGTGGTCCGGCAGGGTCGGTGAATCAGGCGGGGAAGAAGGCATCGGCGCGAGTGTAGGTCACGGGTCAAATGGGCGCGGGGGTTCCTCAACGGCCCCCACAACGTGCCCCCGGGAAACCCCCCAAGCGGCAGCAAAAACACTTGGATACGATCAATGTGATAGTTCTATCACTAAAGATGTGAGAATCACAGGAGACACACATGAACAAACTCACAGGGAGGACCCCGTTCCTCACCGCCATGCTCGCGGCAGCGCTGGGCGCTCTGGCCGCCAGTCAGGCCAGCGCAGCGCCGCCCGACTGCCCAGGCGTGGGCCCAGCGCGCCAACTCACCAACGGCCGAGGCCCGCTCGAGTCCCTGGCCTTTGACCGCCAGGGGCGCCTGTTGTTCACCAGCATGACGCAAGGCGCTTTGTTCCGCCTGGAGGCCCCCCAAGGCCAGGTCAGCACCGTGACAACGGCCCTGAAGTCGCCCGGCGGCATCGCCGTGACCGGCGAGCAGGAGGCGCACGTGGGCACCGGCAACAGCTTCAATGGCCTGCTGCCCTGGCTGGGCGCGGCCGGCATCTCAAGGGTGGACCTGGGCACGGGCGTTGTCACGCCGGTGGTCAAAGGCCTGGCCATGGCCAATGGCGTGGTGCGCGCCAGCGACGGCACCTTCTATGCCTCGGACGACCTGGCCAGGAGCCTCGACCGCGTCCTGCCAAATGGCACCGTGCAACGAGGCTGGCTGGCGCTCAACAGCAACGGCCTGGCGCTCAGCCCGGACGAGCGCACCCTCTACGTCAACCAGATGATCCCGCCCAAGGTCATGGCGGTGGACCGCGCATCGGGCCAGGTTCGACTGGTGGCGCCAGCCCCCGAGGGGCGCGGCTGGACGTGGCTGGACGGCCTGGGCATCGATGCACAAGGCCTGTTGTACGTGGCCTCTTACTGGAGCGGCGAGATCTGGCGGCTGACGCCGAGCGGCGATTGGTGCACCTTGGCTCGAGGCCTGACGCTGCCCAGCGCGGTGACCCCCGGCTCCAACGGAGCCGGATTCTCAACCACCAGCGTCTACGTGACCACGCATGGCGGCGGCCTGTTCGAGGTGCCCGGGGCGGTGCCGTGACGCCTCGGCTCAACAACGCCCCGCGGCCTTGAGCAGGGCGTTGCAAGCGGGCGGGACGTCCTTCTTCGCGGCCTTGCCGGGCTTGGCGCCACTTTTCTGGGTGCAGATGGCGTCGGACGTCGTGGGCGCCATGCCGAACGTGGTGATCTTGGCCAGAGGGGGCGCCTCGTAGATGTAGCACTGGTAGAGCGCGCCGTCCTGGGTGGTGATGGTGTAGTTCATGCGCCCACCCCCACCGCTTTCCATCGCCTGGTTGGAGATGGTGAAGGCGCCCACATCCCTTCCGATGGCCATGGCCGTGCGTTGCTCGAGCTTGTCTTGCGGCACCTGGGTGGCGGCGCACCCGGCCAGCAAGGCCATGGCGCCAAGGGACACACCCCGGGTGATGCGTGTCGATGTCAAGCCTGCGATCGTCATGTGTGATGTCCTGTTCGAGAAAAGAACGGGCGCCTGGTGCAGGCCAACGGCCCACCTCCTGACAGGCGCCCTCAAAATGGTTTGGGCTGGATCAGCCCGGTGGCCGCGGCTTTCACCACGGCGTGCTGCCGGTTGGCCACGTCCAGCTTCTGCACCGCGTTTTGCAGGTGGAAGTTCACGGTTCGCTCGGACATGCCCAGCAACTGCGCGATCTCTGCGGAGGTCTTGCCATCGGCGGCCCAGCGCAAGCACTCGAGCTCCCTGGGGCTGAGGTCGGGGGTTTGCTGCTGCAGCAGGCCGCTGACGCGCCGCACCGCTTCATGCAGGTGCCCGGCCAGCATCGACACCCAAGGCAAAGCGGCCAGCGCCACCCGGCGTGCGTCTTCTGGCGCCGCATCGGACGCCAGGCTGAACACGCCCAGCTCGCCCTGCGGGCTGTGCACCGGCGCCGTGACGCCATCGACCAGCCCGTGCGCCGCCGCGTCGGCCATCATGTGTCGCGAAGGGCCCGACAGGGACTGCGTCAGGTCGCTCCAGCAGATCGGCACCACCTGGTTCGAGCAGTACGCCATGACCGGGTCGTGGTCGTGGTACGCGCAAGCGAAGTAGCGCTGCACCCATTCGGGCGGGTAGCCATCAAGGATGATCAACCGGGCGTTGGCGAAGTTGGTGGGCACCCGCAAGGCGTACACGAAGTGCCGAAAGCCCAACTCGAGGCTGAGCTGCCGGCAGACATCGGTCAGGGCGCCGATGCTGGGCGCCGAGGCGAATGCCAGCTGCGCCGACAGCAGGCGCTCAAACAGCTCGGCGGATGACTTGTCGGACACCGCGACGCCCCACCAATGCGCACAAGCCCAGGGCCGCCATCCAGAGCGCCTGAGGCTCGGGCACCGGCGCCGACTGCTGCAAGAAGGCGTAGCCGCTGGCCGACGTCACTTGCCCCACGCTGGGTTGCAGGGCGAGGTCGAACGAGTGCATGGCATCGACCTGCGAGCTGCATGCGCGGGTGTCGGCGCAAGCCGAATGCACCGAGGTCAGCCACTCGAATTGGAGGTCGGTGTCACCGGGCACCCACACATCGAAAGCGTGCGAGCCCTGCCAATGGGCGTCGGGCAAGGACCCCGCAGGCGGCTCATCGAAGTAGATGGAGCGCTCGGTGGTGCCCAGGTCGCCATGCACATCCATCTCGGTCAGCGCGGTGCTGTACCACTGGGTGCGGCCATCCCAGAAGGTCCACATGCGCCCCGTCAGGATGCGTTGCTCGGTGAGCGTGGGCGACTCTTCTCCCGAAGAGCCTGGTGCCCCGTGCTGAGGGTTGGGAACCTCCCAGCTGACGCGGACCTTGAAGTCCGTGGTCGACTCTTTGCGGATCAGGTAGGACGCCACATCGGCCGAGGCCACGGGACTCAGGTCGTGGGTGGCGTCGTAACCCACCTGCAGCCGCAAGCGTGACGGCTGCCCGGCGGCCCCTGCAACACGCAGGGTGTCGGACAGGCTGGCCGAGGCAAAGGACTCACCGCGCAAACGCTCACCGGAAGGGATGGCGGACTGCACTTGCGTCAGCAGCTTCATGCCGCCTTGCTGAACATCGATGTCGGCGATCGCCTGCCCCTGGATGCGGCCGGCGTCGCTCGTGCCCTCGGGCGCGGCCACGGCGTGGTCGACCGACGCATCGAGGCGTTGACGCCCCTGCACATCGCTCAAGGTGCGAGCGTCGCGCAGGACGTCCTGCCCGCTGGCCGAGACCACCCCGGTGTTGGTGACCAGCTGGCTGGAGGCTTGCGCCCACTGCGGCAGCGACAGGCTCAGAACACAAATGGACAAGGCCTGAGCGAAGCTCGGTCGCCGGCGAGAAAAAATGGTCATGCATGCCTCCTGTTGCACGTCGATCAATGCGGTGCCGGCGACGCTTGTCATCGCAGCCGAAACCAGCGCTTGATTGGATGCCTCAGCCTGCGGCAATTCAACTGTCAGATCTGACATCTCCCCCCTGGTTCAGCACCCCCACAGGGGTGAGTTGTGTGGCCGTGAAGCGCCACATCGAACACCCCAACGGAGCCGAGCCCCCAACCGAAGATCTGGGCGCTGATTCAAGCGCTTCAAAAAACACCGCATTTGTGCAGTGCAGCGAGACTGAGTCCGCCGCATCCGGAAACGACAGAGCGGTGCCAACAACCTCAGTAAACACAGGAATCAACATGAACACCATGACGTCCGCAGTCCTCGCAAAAATGCTGCCCGTGAGCAATGACGAGGTGGTATTTCAGTATCGAATCGATCTCGACGGCAGCTTCCAGACACAGACATATGACGGGGCCTGGAAAGCAGACATCGCTGAATTGCCTGCGCAGTTCATCCTGACCATCAGGAAAAAGCCCAAGCACCCTCAAGACCCGACGGACCAGGGCGAAGAGTGGACGGCCGGCGTGAACATCCTCAAAGAAGGGGATGGCATCGTGTACCAATCGTTCCTGGTGTTGGGGGGTGCTCCGGACGTGGCTCGACTGGGTTCACACAAGTACGATGGCGCAGGCCAGGTCTTCAGCCTGGACACCAAGAATGTGGCCAGTGCCACGGTCTCGGACGCCCAGGTCCCCCACTACACCTGGCTGCACTGCGCAGTCAAACCCGTTCAGGTGGACATGCAGCTGAACATCACCAATGGCTCGATCGTTCCGATGGCGATCTCGCCCAAAGACATCACGCCAGCGATGCAGGCCAGCAAGCACTTCACGAACAACACGCCAACCCCGGTCACTTACACACCAGGCCTCATCTGTGAGTACGCCGAAAGCATGGAGTCCAGCGTCACGGACTCGCATTCATTTTCAACTGGTGTCACCTTGAACTGGACCAACTCGGTCGACTGGGGCATTGGCGAATCAGAGTTCTCCGTGGAGCTCAGCTTCAACTACGAGGAGTCTCAGTCCACCACAGCATCCTGCTCGAAAAGCAAGGTGTTCACTGTTTCCGATGAGGCCGAAATCACGGTCGAGCCAGGCGAAGAAATCACTTACACAGCGACGGTTTTTGCCACCAACAACGCCAAAGCCAACATCTCGCTTGATTTTTCCTTGAGTGGCAAACTTGACGGCACCCCCTTATCCGGGGACTACCTGGCGGCTGTGGCCAACGCCATGAGCGCCACGGACATCACCCAGACGGGCCCGAACAGCATCACCTACACCGTCAAAAGCACCCTGAATGCCAATGTTGCGACCCGCAGTGATATCCAGGTCAACAGGGTTGCCGCGAGCGCTCAATTTGGCTGTGCTGCGCACTGATTGCTGCATGGTCCTGATTCCTCGCGCATGAATGGAAGCGGCCTGCACCAGTGAACGTCAGCGTCTTGTGGCAGGTCGCCCTGTTCATCCAGGCTCAGCCGACCTGGATGAACCCCGTTGGATCTCGCACTGAAGCCCTTTGACAATCGCGCACAGACAGCGTGTCATTGAAGCTCGCCAAGCAGGTCAGGGCCAAAGACCTCGCAATGGATGCGTGCGCTCTCGACGCCTCGCTCGATCAGGGCTCGACGCTGCTGCTGCATGAACGGGAGTGGTCCGCACAGGTAATGCTCGGCGTCAGTCGGCAGATCATCCAGCGCCCCCAGGTTCATCCGGCCCGAGCGCGCCGAAGATGGGCTGGGCTCCGGTTGTTCAAACCAGACGTGGCGGCTTGCACCAGGCAAGCCGCTCAGGCAGCCCTCGATTTCGCTCCGATGCGGAAAGTGTTCTGCGTCGGTGGCCGCGTAGGCAAAGGTGACCGCGCGTTGCGGTTGGGTGCGCTCGATGTGCTTGAGCATGGAGATCATCGGGGTGACGCCCACGCCTGCGCTGATCATCACCACCGGATGCTCGCCCTCTCTCAGGCTGAAGTCGCCTGCGGGCGGGCCCACGCGCAATGTGTCGCCCACCCCGATGGCCGAATGGATGCGAGCAGACACCATGCCAGCCGGCGACTGACCGTTCGCGTCCACGCGCTTGACCGTGATGCGCCAGACACCGTCACCAGGCGCATTCGAGAAGCTGTACTGCCGCACCTGCGTCAGCCCTGACTCGGGCAGTGGCAGGGCCACGCTCAGGTACTGTCCGGGCAGGAACGACGGCAAGGGTGCGCCTGTTGCATCACCCAAGGTGAGCGCAACCGTGTCCTCGCTGGAGCGCTCCTTGTGCAACACCTTGACCTCAAGCCAGTCGCCCGCCTGCCAGTGCCGCGCCTGATACAGGCGTGCTTCGCGAGCGATCAGCTCCGACGCCATCAACCAATACACCTCGTCCCAGGCCTGGGCAATGTCCGGCGTGATGGCGTCGCCAAGCACCTCACCGATCGACGCCAGCAGGTGGCGCCCGACGATGGTGTATTGAGCCGGCGCGATGCCGAGGCTGACATGCTTGTGCGCAATCCGGTTCAACACCGGCCCGATCTTGGCCGGCTGGTCCATGTGAACCGCGAAGGCGTACACCGCCCCTGCCAACGCCTGAGCCTGATCCCCACTGGCCTGGTTGCCCTGGTTGAACAGGTTCAGCAGCTCGGGGTGGTCATGGAACATGCGTTGATAGAAGTGGCGCGTGATGGCCTGCCCATTGGCCAGCAGGACTGGAACGGTGGCCTCGATGAACGGGCGAGCAGTGGTCGACAACATGGTGGGTGGGTCCTTGGTTTGCAGAGGTGGTGTGAGGGCTTGAGCGGAGCTCATGACGGCATCGTGTGGACTGCCATGGGCGGACAAGCATTAAGATTCATTTTGCGTGCATCTTTTAAAGATGCAAAATGCGGTCATCTTTGAGCCTCCATCATGTGGGGACTTCTGTTCGCCACCAACGCTTGTCGCAAAGCACGCCATGCACATCACGCAGCACACGGACTACGCCCTGCGGGTGCTGATCTACCTGGCCACGAACACCGAGCGCCTGCCCACCGTGCAGGAAATTGCCGAGCGGTTCGACATTTCACGCACCCACTTGATGAAGGTCGTCAATGGGCTGATCAGGCACGGCTTCGTGCTGGGCGTGCGCGGCAAGGGCGGGGGCTTGCGACTCGCGACCCCGCCATCGGCCATCTCCATTGGCGACGTGGTGCGCAAGATGGAAGGCGAGCCCGTTCTGGTGGAGTGTTTCGGCGAGCAGAGCAGGTGTCTGCTGACCCAGAGCTGTCGGCTCACCGGGGTGTTCAAGCAGGCCCTGGATGCCTTCTTCGCCTCACTGGATGCGGTGACGCTGGCGGACGTGGTCGGCCCCAGCCAATGGCAGGCACTGCATTTCTCGAGGTAGGTCTTGCCGTCGCGCCTTGCGCAGGGCATCCGAAGACTTCGCGCAAGGGCGCATGCAAACGGTGCACACGCTGGCGTCACCGCCAGGGCACCCACCCGTCATCACGCCTTCGAGACATCCACCACGACTGTGAAAGTCTCGCTCAATGGGAGAAAAATCGGGCTGGTTGGGGCGATTTGTCTCGAAGTGGGAGAAAACAGTCTCGCAGTTGAAGAAGAACACGCTCCTGCAGGGAGCGCTCAATCAACACCAAAGGCGTCAACCGTACAGGTTACGAGTTGATTGCGCGCTCCGAGCTGGGTTCGATGCGGCAGCCCATGATCACCGCGTGAAGCGATGGCTGACCCGTATCGGAGCTGCTGGTGTTCTCTCCGTCAACGAACCAGACTGCAGCCTCATCGATGGCTATCGCGACCAAGAGAGAGAGTCCGAAGAAAATTTTGGGGCCGAATGGCAACAGTATGGGGCGGGCAACATTGCGCATGCCACGAACCAGCGAAAGCAGTGTGTGATAAGCGTCGACTGGCGAAAGCACTTGGTACTCCAGCAGCTTGGTCTTACGCTCATGCAGCAACTCTTTGTTCTGCGCCTGCACCTCTCCGTAGTACTTCTTCTCAGGAGAGGTCGGCACAAAGAGCCAAGTTTCACCCGGCTCAATGTACTCAGCAGCACCGATGGCCTTACCTTTCTCGTAGCCGAGGGCTATGACCAACTCAATCGGGTTGTCTGGCGCAGCCGTCCATCCAGCAAACTCGTTGTTCACTGGCGCAATGCGCCGAATAGCAGTTGACCACTGAACTGGCGGCTTTACGAATCGTGCAAGGCTATAGGCAATCTGTAACTCGACGGGACCTTCCCTTGCCAAGTCCTTAACCGCAGCAAAGAGGGCTCCAATGTGCTGCCGGGCTAGGCAGGACAAGTCAATAAAGATTGAGGCGATTCCATTCGCATCTCGCACCTGAGTGCGAATCGCTTCACATGCGTCCAAACAGGTTAACTGCTCTACCTCATGACGGCGAGGCAGCTTGGAACCGACAGCCGCTGGAGCTTCACATACAGAGATGACTCGCGATCCACAAGTGACAATCTCCTCCTGAAGCAGATTGAGCAAATGTCCGCGACGCGAACCAGAGACGGCAGCAACCAAGACTAAGCTCGGCGCTTGACTTAGGCTAGCTATCGGATCTTTTCCCTGAATTCGCTTTTGCCTCAAGTTGCTGACGACTAGTTCCCCCATAAGTCCCCCTGAATCAGTTGGCCAGAGGAATCAGCGGAGGGGTCATCGTGACTAAAGAGCGATGCAGACTTGGCCTCCAGTATGCTCGACAATGATACCGACTTCGATTTGCGCATCGGCAGTTTGAAGACTGGTGCAAGCAAATAACTGAGACGGAACCGCAAGCCGCGCAGGGTGGGGAATCCCCCGACGTCTGCAGCAATTTGATAACAAACGATGGCCCCATGATTCATGGCGATCCGCAGAGCATGCTCTACGTCGTCGCTGACACGGGCATCAACGACAAAGGACATAGGTGGGTCTTCGACGAAGGCTGTTCTGACCAGCCGGTTGTGGAAGTAGTCGCCAATCTTGGACAGCACATCGTAGACAGGCGTAGATGTCTTGATAGAGCCAAACTGTTCATTCGCAACAGACTGCAACATTTCAGCGTACCGCTGGCAATTCCACTGCACCCCGGCAGTCTGCTGCGGCGTCGGCACCGGAAACTGGGTGCCGTCACTATTGGACATGATGCGCGTTATGAGCCCGATCAGCCACCTCGGGTTACCTTCACTGATCGCCGCAATGGACTCCCAGCCAGAGTAGGCCGTATTGAACGGCTTGACGCCGCGCTTCTTGCCGACACCCTTTCCCTTGTAGGCGTTACGGAACGCCACCAAAGGAGCGATCTTGCGCAAAGTATTGCCGTGAGGGTCGCTCGATTGCATGCCCAACTCAAGAGATACGTCGATTTGCTTTCGACGCAAGAACTCTCGAAAAGTCGGATCCTTCTCATTCAGCGCTTGAAACTGCTCTGTGACGTGTTTTTTGTTGCGCCCCGTCAGTGTAAACAGACTAACTTGGTCAGCCTCATCGCTGTCGTCAACGACGGGGTAAGGGGAAACGCCGAATACTTCGCCTGGCATCTTTCCGGCGAGTGCAGGATATGTGCTGCTACGCGACATGAATACCCGTTGGCAGAAGTCGCTGGCCTCGGTCTTGTCCGCGTACCATAGCTGCACTTGCTGCACATCGTTGTTCTGGCTGGGTGGAGCGCTGGAGTCCTGCTCGTAAAGTACGTCTGGGCCGCACGGAGCGAGTGCCACCTTCATAAGGAGCTTCTGCGCCCCGCTCGCGCGCATTGCTGCCAGCACGGTCTTCTGCAGGTGCATGGGCGCAACCTCGAACTCATCAAGCAGCAAACACCAGCGATGGTCCGGGCGACCATAGGCCGAGTCGAATGCCTGCAGTGCTTGAGAGGCCGATTCCAGCATGTCAATACCCAGGTACTCATGGTTCGGGATAGCGGTGAGCTTTAGCTTCGCACGCAGCCTGGCATCCCTCTTAATGTCGAGAAGGCGCGCCCTCAATGCATCGACGAGGCTCGCCGGAGACAGCGATACCGGCACAACTTTCCACAGCTTCGCGATCGTCGCAATGACCCGCTCCAGATCGGCCTGCGTTGGCTGACTCGTTGCAGACTCATTGCATGCCTCATTTCTAGGCATAGCATTCAGCGCCACATGTCGATCGATAGCTGTCGCCACAGAAAGCAGCACGTGAGTGACAAAAGCAGCCTCAGAGAACAGGATGCCGATGGTCTCTTCCTGGCCTGCCTCAACCAACGATTCGAGCATAGTGCCCCAGGCGATGTCTGAAGGAACATAGATGCCTGTGTATCCGACCGTCTTCTTGAACGTCTCGGCGGTAGCCCCGGTCCACGCATCCTGGCCCTCGACGCTGAGCATTTTGAACAGCGTTGTCTTGCCTCCTCCTCGCGGCCCCACCAGCACAGAGTTCCAAGCGCCAGCCAACTGAGTGAACTTAGTTGAGGGTACAAACGTCCTTGCCACCTCGGCGTAAGACATCGCCTTTGCATTAAACGGCTCAAGGAAAGTCTGACGACTCATAGTGCCACCTTTTCAAGCCTGGTCCACTGACCGTCCCTGCTGTCAACATGAATGTGTAAGCCGTGTCGCTCACGCAAGCGCTGGCGGACCTGGTTGCGATCTTGGGGGGGCAACAGATCTGCATCAGGCACACGTCGGATGACCTCACTCCAATTCATTGGAAGAGGTGACAGCGCCGCGATATCGATGATTACGCGCCCAGCATCTCTTGCTCCAAAAGCTGCCCCGTCGTAAATGCCGTCGCCGTCGGGCTTGGCCGGCTCCCAGCCACGCCCTGTGAACCAATCCCAGGCCTGAAACCGCCCCGTCAACCCACGAGGCTCCAGGCGGACTTTGAGCAGGTAAAACTGGTTCTTCACCGTGCCTTTGACTGCCTCGATATGAATGGCCAAGCTAGCTGCGCCGAAAACTATAGGCTGCAGACTCCCGCCAGAAGCCTGACCCAACCGTGCCTCATGCTTGTGGCCATGGACGACCAGCCACTCGCCCTGGTCGGCCAAGAGCTTTAACAACTCCTGCCCGTTGTCTACAAAGTCGTGTGCGCCTTCGCCATCTTGGGTATGCGACTCTGGCGGGTGATGCATGACGGCCACGCTGATCTTCTTGGGATCGCACTGCATCAGCGCAACCCTTAGCTCATCTACGGCCGAAGGCGGGAAGGTGCCGCGCTCATGCTCGAAGTCGTCGTGACCATGCTCAAGGCAACTGTTCACGATCAGTATTTGATACTTTGCTGCCGTCACCAACAGCAAGCCAGCGCCGAAATAGCGCACGCGTTGATCTCGCCCCTGAAGGTAACCAACGTCGCCGCGAGTAACCGATGGATAGGGTGGGTGCAAGCGCTTGAGCTGCTCGAACGGGCCATAGCCAGCTTTGAGATTACGTATTACCGCCTTCTTCAAGAGCTCAGCCTGACTGCGCGATCTCACATCGTGATTACCGGTGGCGCTGACGACGTGCTCGCAACGCATGCTCTCACCCAAGCTGACCAAGTGCTTCCAGCCGGCTGACAGCGTGGTTGCACTGCTCTG
This sequence comes from uncultured Aquabacterium sp., assembly GCA_964373965.1. Taxonomy (GTDB): domain Bacteria; phylum Pseudomonadota; class Gammaproteobacteria; order Burkholderiales; family Burkholderiaceae_C; genus Aquabacterium. The sequence goes on from CAYJXE010000007.1 coordinate 15,593, forward strand.
AAAGGCGATGTCGCCCGGACACAGAATCGCGTCGGCCGTCAACCCCTCCAACGCCACTAAATGGTTGAGCCCCGCCCACGGGTTGGTAGTCGGAACGTTGCTAGCCAACTCCCCACTGCTCGTGATCTTGAGATGAGATCCATGCTCTTCGGTAAAGTGCGGGTCACCCAGAATCGCGAAAACAGCCTCGACTGTGTCGCTCTCTTGTTCTGTAGCGTCCTCCACGACGCGCTCCCTTGTGTATTGATTGCCCGAATACTAACCTCGCGGCCAGTCGTAGTTGGACAGCAGCACTTCGCTGGCAGATCTCCTTGCGGACGCGAAGCCGGCGACGTTGCGGGAGACGGTTAGATCATGACGCTGCCACTTTTTGAGTCCTTGCAGCACAGTAACGGCAGGGGAGTAGGACAGTAGGATTTTGGCACCTCGCCGGTCAGCGGCCCGCAGCGCCGCGATCAGCCGACGCTCATCCTTCTCGCGAAACGCATCGCAACCATACTCACCGCGATCTCGCTTGTCGCCCAGCGCATAGGGTGGGTCTAGGTAGACGAAGTCGCCACTCCCAGCGTCGGCCAGGATTTCCTCGAAGTCGCTACAGCGTAGCTCGGCAGCTCTAAGTCGCCCAGCGAACGCCTGGAACGCATCAAGGCTGGGCATAAAAAGGTGCCCCTTGCCGCGGGCCACATTGAACTGACCTGCGCGGTTAGTTCGGTACACGCCATTGAAGCAATAGCGGTTCAGGTAAACAAACTGTGCTGCGCGCTCAAAGGCATTCAGACGATCGCGCGGAATCGCACGAATCGCATAGTAGTCGTCTGGTGTGTCGCCCAGCATAGATGCCCGCTCCCAAACGGCACGCGGGCAGCGCTGCACGATGCGATAGGTCTCAATTAGCGACTCGTTGAGGTCACCGAGGATCGCGTTGCCGGCCCCCAAGCGCAGAAATAGGACCGCAGAGCCAGCAAACGGCTCGATGTAGCGATTTGCGTCACCTGGCGCGGCAGCAAGCAGCACCGGAAGCAACTTCTTCTTGCTACCAGCCCAGCGAAGCAGTGGCTCGACGGCGCTTGTGGCGCCTGAACTTGGCACGATGGGTTTGGCTTGCATAATCCAAGATTATGAACGTAAACTTGGATTATGCAAGTGCCTCATGTTCTTTCCTTCGCCGAAGCTGCGGTGGCTTGGATTCGCGATCGAGACAGCCGCCTCAGCCCGTCGACCGAACGCGCCTATCGCGGCGAAGTCGACCGCATGGCACAGTTCTTTGCAGTGAAGTACGGTGGATTGGCTCTTGGGGATTTCACACAAGAGCACTGGCAAGACTATGTCGGGGAACTACAAGGAGTGCGGAGGCATGTCGTCTCCTGCCGGGATACGCCGCTCGCCTCCTCGTCTGCCGCCCAGGCGATGAGGATTGGCTCGGCCTTCTTGAGGTGGGCTCGTGATGAGGGCTTGCTCGCCTGGTCGCCGAGGACGAGCCGAACGCCTGAAGACCACCTCGCGCCGCGAAATAGACGACGCCCCTTGGTCAATCTTTCTGGCAATGCTGAAGTCCTGCATCCGGCCCTCGACGAGTTACTGATGAAAGTGCCCGATCCCGGGGCGACATCAGCGGCGCTTCGCGCTCAGCTCGCTGTAGGCCTAGCGTATTGGGGAGGGCTTCGCTCTTCTGATATTGCGGCGCTGCGCAAAGGCGACATGTCCACAAATGGAGCGGATCTTGAACTTCGCCATCCACGACTGAAGAGCGTTACGACCATTCATGGAAATGTGGCAGCCACATGGCATCAGTACTGTTTGGCTAGAGAGCACGCAGGCGAGTCGCTGACCCGACGAAGTCCGGTGATCTCTGCCCTAGACTCACATGACCCGATTTCCGCATGGTGCGTTTGGGCGCTGATCGCTCAGCACATCGAAGTCATCACTGGTGTTGCTAAGCTCTACTCCGCGCAATCGCTACGCCGCGCACGAGTTGCGGTTATGGGCAAGCATTGCGCCGCTGACATAAACAAGATATCGGCGTACGCCCATCGGTCTTACGTAGACTTCGAGACGTCCGTCAGACACAGCGATCACTGACGCTGCACCCAGCCACACCAACAATCGACTGAGGACAGAAAAAGCCCGAGCCAAAGCACTAAGCCAGAGCGTGCGTACCTCTAGCCCAACCTGCCTGCCGCGCAATCAAATCATGGCTTCACTGCGCTTCAATTGCCCATGGGCCTCAGCAGCTGCACAAACGTCGGCAACAACTCCAAGTCAACCAGCCGAGTTTCAATCGCATGCGCGATGTCGGTGTGCTCGCGGTTCTTCTCATTGAAAACCGCATCGATCACCGAAACCAGGATGGTCCCCACTGCCCCGCCATCCAGCGCCACTGGGATGACAGCGCGAGCATCCGGTACATCCTTGATGCTGAGCTTGACCGGCAAGTAGATCATCCAGCCGACACCGACCCGGTCGTCGTAGACCAGTTTGTAGGTGGTCGGCTCGTAAACGTAGGCGCACACGGGCTTGTAGGTCTGAGCTAGCAGGGCCAGGGTGGCGGCCACTTGCCGGTAGTTGCCCAATCGGCACTCGTTCGCGAGCTCGCCAAAGTGGAGCGTCATCTCACTGGCATAAGGGCCCGTCGAAACCGAGAGCGTCATCGTCGCCCCCTTGCTGGACTCCTCCATGCCGTTCCACAGCCCGATGACAGGGGCAGATTTGAACCGCTGATTGATGATGGCCAGCGCCGCGTCGCGGCCATTCATGCCTGCGCTGAACGCCGAGAAGCGCGATGCGTCTTCCAGGGAGTCGCCCTGCAAAAGCCACTCATTGAAATCAGGGTGCTGTGCAGCGAGAAAACCCGCCACCCCCTCCAAAGACTGCAAGGCTTGTCCAGCATTCAAGAGGCCGGTGTCCTTGGGCGGATGAAAGAGCGCTTCGATGTTGAACATGGGTCACGGCTGATAGATGGGCTGGAGCGGAATCATGCGGCGCAGCGCGGGCACCATGTACTGATACGCCAGTGGGGTTTGAAAGTACCAGTGCAGGCGCGCCGGCGCACCTTGCAGTGCGGCCATGGCCTGTGCCCGCGCTTGAGGAAGCATCTTCGTCTCGAATGACCCGTACCAAGCCTTCGGAGCAATGCCACCGCTGGGGTGCTGCTCCAGGAATTGGTCGTATTCCGCTTTTGCTTCCACAAGCAGGCATTCTGCTGACTTGAACCCGTCAAAGTCGAGTCCCGAGAACTGCCATTCTGTGTTCGGGGCAAAGCCGGTGACCTTGGCCTGATATGCGCGCGAGTTCTCACTCATGTTCCAGTTGCGCTCAACCAGCTTTCCACAGTCTGGCGGGCACTTCTGGCACGACTTGGTTTCAGCCTTGGGTGCCGTTTGTGCCACAGGGTCCGCCTTGGCGTCAGCCGCTTCGCGCTGCCGCTTCTTGACCTCCTCCGATACCACCACAGCAGTGCCCGCAGCCGTGGTGACACCCAAGGCCACCAACAGCGCGTTGACCGCAGATTCCAGCAGCGGCAAACCAAGAGCAGCCATCAGCTTTCCTCCTCATCAGATTGCTCGTGCAGCCCCAGCTTGTGCCCGAGTAGCGCCATGAAGTCTTTCCACCGCTGCTCGGCAGGCACGCCTGGCTTGCTCAACCACGCATTGACGGCCGGCGCGAGATAGAAGCCTGGTGCCCACGCAGCCTGGTGAAGAAACTGCGTGCGCACGCCAGGTTCTGACAAGCCCAGCTCGAGCGCGTGCCGGTTCGCTTCCTGTAGTCGCTCAGCAAGACCTGGCTTGCTCGCAATCTCTGGAAACTTGCGAACCAAATCGACGTGCACACGACGCACGAAGTCTTCCTGCTCGCCAGCATGAAGCTGCGCCAATTGAGCTGCATCCAGTTCAATCACTGCCCTCTCCCCACATGGAAAGCATGTCCATCGACCATGAAATGCCATTCGTCGATGTGTTCAAAGAACGTTTCCCGTTGATCCGGCCTCAACGTCAACGCCAGTCGCCGCAGCACACGTGGGTCGTGATACCTGATCAACGCGACCTTCCCATCAGGGAGCCGCATGTCAAGCTTGTTCTGAAGCAACTGCACCAGGCCCGGGAAAGGAACGGCGGTGATCAGCCAACTGCACACAGGCGCCACCAACTCTGCATCGGCCAAGGCACTGCAGAGATCATGCTGCGCCTGAACGTCGATGAGCCAGGGCCCGGCGTGGGCAAGCGGCTCATCAGGCGTACCCAGGAAGAGGGCAACGCCTTGATCCGCCGTCAAAACCTGACCAAACGCAGCCTCGTGCTGCAAGCCGTCCACCAGCGCAAAAAGGTGGGCGAACGGGTTGGTGCGGCGCACGCGTTCAAGCACCTCAAGGTATCTGTCCACGGCCGGCCCGCTGCTCAGTCTCGAACGACCATCGTGGCGCCTTGCTGCGAAGCCTTCTTCAGGCACTCCAGGCAGATGGACGGCGCCTGCGCGGCGATCGGCGCGCCAGAAGCCAGCGTGGCAAGTGATGGCGCAGTTGATTCTGTTGCCCCACCTTCACTGCCGCCTCCGCCGCGATCTGCACCCCAGGTCGCCAGGACCTGACTTGCGATCAAGGTTGCGCCGCATTCGGTCTTGTCACCGTGGCGGGCCAGCGCTTGACCCATGCCCGTCATGTCAGGTGCACCAGTGGCGATGGAGAAGGTTCCCCGACACTTTCGGCAAACCACCTTGTCGCCGACGCGCGCCACAGGACGACCGTTGACCGTCCATGTCATGTCGGCCGAGATGACGGTGCCGCCATGGCTGGTGGTGTCCCCGAGTGTGATGAAGGCTTGTGACATGGCCTCACTCTATTTGTGCAAGGTGGCGGGCACGTTTCAGGTTGTTTCACGAGGAGCACCAGGTTGGCCCTTCGCATCGCAACCGCGCGCAGACATCTGCGCAACCTGCGTCTCCAGATCGCGAACCCGCTCGGCCATTTGCTGCGCGTCCTTCAGCAACCGCGCCACGGCATACCAGTACGCGTACCCCAGGTCACCCTCGGCCAAAGCGAGCTCGTGCAGCTTACTCAGCGCAATCGACAAATCCAATGGTTCGCTCATCACACGCCTCCTGATCGGTACACGGGAGCAGACGTCGCAGCCCTTTGACAAGCACGCCACAGTATGTACACTAATTCACACATGCGCGAGAAGTACTGTCGTGTCGACCACCGCCACTTGCAGGAGCTGCGTACCATGTCAGTCACCAAGACACAGTTTTGGCAGTCTCTCCGCCAACCCTTCTTGACAGGGTTCTGGCAAGGATTCGATCGGATGCTGGCGCCCGTGCGCTGGCTTCTGCGAAAGCCCTGAGTGCAGGGCTGAGCAACACAGGGTCGGATCGGCTTTGAAACCGATCGCAGTACCGCCGCCTCGCGGATGACCCTGACCACGCCCCATGGCCGTGATGAACGCCGAGAGCCACCAAGGCGCTCGACCCATTCACTTCCCTACCAGGAGCGACAGGTCATGCCCGTCCGAAAGATCCCCCGAAACCACCTGAAGGTCACCGGTGCCTTCGCCACAACCAAGGCCGACCGCTCGGTCGCCTTTGAGTCACTCCTTGAGCGCGAGTACATGCTGCTGTTGGAGTTCGACGACCGCGTCGCATCGATTGAAGAGCAGCCTGTGCGGGTGCCGGTGCCCGGCGTGCCAAAAGGCTACGTGCCTGATGTCTTGGTCCGCCACCACCCCATCGCCCCCGGAGCCGCACCAGAAGTGCTGCTGGTTGAGGTGAAGCACACCTCAGACCTCGCGAAGAACGAGGAGAAGTACAAAGCCAAATTCGAAGCCGCCGAACGGTACGCCGCGGAGCGCAACTGGCGCTTTGTCATCGTCACGGAGAAGGACATCCGCACCCCTCGTCTGTCCAACCTCTTCTACTTGAAGGGCTATCGAAGAAACCCCATCCATGAGCGCCATGCACAGGTGATCAAGGACTGCCTTCGAGCTGGCAGCGACAAAACAATCGGGGAGTTGTTGAACAAGGCCTGCTCGGTATCCGGAGAGGAGCCGCTCGCGCTGACCAGCACAGCGTGGACCCTGATCGCCCACAAGCACATCAAGGTTGATTTGGACGCCCCCCTGAACCTGGCGACCAAGGTTGTCCGAGGAGCCTGCAAATGAAGACGGCACGCACGAACAAATTCGTGATGGACCTGCGCAAGGGCGCGGTCATCGAGCAGAACGATCAGCGCTACGTCATCACGCACACGCTGAGCGTGACCCAGATGATGGTCAGGCACGTGACGACAGGCGAGTCTTTGATCATCGATGTCTCAAAGATGGAGCCACCAAGACCCGCCACGGCAGCGTCCCAACCTCAACAGGATCGCGACCTGCAGGAGGTGGAAGAGGGCGACTGGGCTCAGGCAGAGGTTCTTCGCGACGCGATCGAACAAAGTCTGGTGGCCAACCATGGGTCCGCTTCGTACGAACGCCTCGCCCAGTCTGTGGCGGTTTCACGCGCGAAGTTCTACAAGCTGAGAAAGCAATACCTGGAGAGCGGGCGACTGCTTTCCAGCCTCCTTCACCCAAGGCGAATTGGTGGGAGAGGGAAAAGCCGGCTGCCTGACGCGGTTGCAGCCATCGTCAACGACCGGATCAAGAACTTCCACCTCACCAACCAACAGCCATCTGACGCTGCACTCATCAAGGAGATTCGGCGGATCTGCAGCAATGCAGGCCTGCCCTTGCCCGCTCGCACCACGGTTCTTCGCCACCTACAGTGGATCGATCAACGTGAACGGATCAGCAAGCGCAGGGGGGCATACGCAGCGACGCAGCGGTTCGACCCGATTGATGGCAGCGTGCCCGGTGCCGACTGGCCTCTGGCTGTGGTTCAGATGGACCACACGCCGCTACCTGTCATCATCGTTGACGAGAAGTACCGCAAACCGATCAACCGCGCCTGGATCACGGTGGCCATCGACTGCTTCAGCCGCGTCGCGCTTGGCACCTATGTCTCTTTGGATGCTCCGTCGACCATGTCTGCGGGCCTGTGCATGGGCAACTGCATCCTGCCCAAAGAGAAGTGGCTGCAAAGCATCGCACCCAACGATGGCATTGAGTGGCCCTACTACGGCACGCCTGAGCGGCTTCACATGGACAACGCCAAAGAGTTCCGGGGCAACATGCTTCAAGTGGCAAGCAGGGAGTATCAGTTCGACCTGGAGTTCAGGCCCGTCAAGAAGCCCAACTACGGAGGTCACATCGAGCGCCTGATGGGAACACTCAGCGAGGCCCTCAAAGTCGCCCCGGGGGCAACGTTCGCCAACCCGGATCAACGCGGAGAGTACGACTCGGAGGGCCGCGCGTGCATGACGCTGGCTGAACTTGAGCGATGGCTGGCCCTGACTTTCGCTGCCTACCACCTGGAGCCTCACAGCGCCCTGGGCACATCGCCAAACGAGAAATGGCGACAGGGCATCTTCGGAACGGACAGTCGTCCGGGGCGAGGCATCCCGCCAAGGTTCGTGGATGACGAGCTCGTTCGCATCGACTTCATGCCTTTTGAAGAACGAACGATCCAGGCCTATGGCGTGTCGATGGACCTCCTCTACTTTCACGACGTCCTGCGCAGCCGGATCGGGCTGACCGTCTCAGGGCGCAACAAAGCGGCACCAACATACCGCTTTCGACGAGACCCGAGAGACATCAGCCACATCTACTTCTTCGATGACGAGACGCGCAAGTACGTCGCCATCCCGTACAAGGACAGCAGCCACCCGCCAGCCAGCATCTGGGAATGGCGGGCGGCAGTCAAGCTTTGCAAGGAACAAGGCATCTCGACGAAGAACGAGCGCGAGGTCTTCCGCCTCATCAACCTCCAGCGCGAACAAGCCAACGAAAGCGCAGAGAAGACCAAGGCCGCACGTCGCACGCTGCAGAAGCTGGCTGAACACACCAAAGTCCGAGCTCAAAAGCAAAAGGAATTGCCACAAGCCTTTGACGCACAGGCGCCCGCAGATGCGACTCAGGCCGCAGCGCCACACGAGGATGGCTACGCTGCCAAGCGGGAACTCATCCTCCCCTTCACCGATGACTAAGGGGGAAACATGCACGATCATCTTTCCCCGTCGGTCGTTCCGCTCCTGTCTGAGCCCGATGACATCCGCATCGAGCACATCCAGAAGGGTGCCTGGCTAGGGCTCGAAGACGCGATGACGGCGCTGAAGCGGATGGATGCGATGCTTCATCATCCAACCGTGCCTCGGATGCCGAACCTGCTGCTGGTCGGCCCATCGTTCAGCGGCAAGACATCCATCCTCCACAAGTTTGTGGCGAATCACCTGCCAAACCAGGCTCCTGACAAAGAGGCCACGGTCTGCCCGGTGGTCATGGTAGAGGCCCCGCCCAAGCCAGACATCAGCGACTTCTACAGCCGCATCTTGGACGCCATGTTCGCCCATGTGAGGCACACGGCCTCACCCCACCAGAAGTACTTTCAGATCAAACAGCTGTTTCGAGAGCTGTCGGTGAAGATGCTCATCATCGATGAAATCCATCACCTGGTCGCGGGCAGCATGGCCCGGCAGCGGGAGTTCCGCAACGCCATCAAGAGCCTCGGCAATGAGACCCAAGTGTCGATCGTTGCTGCGGGCATCGAAGATGCGTACAACGCCATGAACCTGGATCCTCAAATGGCCAGCCGATTCCCACCGCTGGCCTTGACATCGCGGTGGGAAGGCATGAAGGCCCAACGCTTGCTTCGCAGCATCGAACGGCAGCTTCCTCTGGCAGAAGCGTCCTGGCTGTGCGATGAGGACATGACCTCCAGACTGACGGCCATGGCGGAAGGCTCTCTCGGCAACATCTGCGACCTTTGTAAAACGGCGGCCATCGAAGCCATCAAAAGTGGCAAGAAGCAGATCACGCGCAAGCAGATCGACGCCCTGGACTGGATACCTCCATCCGCCCGGCGCAAGCACCGCCCGATCCTGTGAGCAGACATCATGCGGGGCCTCACGCGAACGCTTTGGCCCATCCGATACAAGCCCCTGCCGGACGAGCTGTTGTCGTCGTGGTTGATGCGACTCGCTCACGGTCATGGGCAGAAGGTTCAGACCTTCTGCAACCTGATCTTTGGCAACCAGCGGCAAGTCTGGAACAGGGACATCGATCGGCTGGGCCCAGCTTGGTTGGTCGAGGAGTTGGCTGCGTCAACGGGCACCCACCTGGACCGCGCGAGCCTCACGACGTTGCGGGGGTTTGAGGGAACCCTGTTCAGGTCATTCAAGACATCAGGCCACCTGCCCTGGATCCAGACGCTGCAGATGTACCACCGCAAGCGCGAGGGCTTTGGCATGCAGTTTTGCCCCCTGTGCCTTGCTGAGAGCGACCCACCCTACTTTCGGCGCAGTTGGCGGATCAGTTTCAAAACCGTTTGCACCAAGCATCAAGTTGCGATGCTAGATCGATGCCCTGCCTGCCAACACGCGATCGCCTTCCATCGCATCGAGATGGGCAAGGCAGAGCACGATCACCTGCCGTCCATGCGCCACTGCCATGCCTGCGGATTCGACCTGGGGACTGCGATCGGTGTGCCGCCAAAAGCCTTTCAGTGCCCCGATGCCTTGGCATGGCTGTGCGAGGTCATTCAACAAATCGATTCAGCGACAGGTGACGAACTCGATGTCGATCCCGACTTGCTGTCGGTCTATCGCTACCTGGCTTCCATGATGCTCAGCAAGCGCGGCGCCGGCTTGAACGCACTCACCGCCGCGGAGATCGGTGCAGACACCATCGCATTCACACACGAACGGCGCTTGTCGCTGGAAGGATCGGACTTGGCGACCAGGCACCAGATCCTGCTGCAAACCGCCTGGCTGATGCAGGATCCTGCCTCGCGCATCGAGGCCGCATGGCAGGCGAAGGCCGTCAGGTACAACCACCTGATCAAGGACTTCGAAGACATGCCTGAGTGGTATCGGACGTCTGTGATCGGCCAGATTGAGCGGCGCCCATACACCCACCGCAAGCCTCGACGTTATCCATCCAAGGCGTCAAGCCCAGCCTGATCCAGTTGCTGACCCATGCTTGACTCGCCTGCCGGTGTCGGCGCAGACGAAGTGCAGCTCATCCGGCAGTTGCTGCAGCGCGACCTTCAGGCTGGGTCTGAAGCGAACGTCAGGCAGCAAAACGGGCGAGCTGATGCGGTCCATGCGAAAGGTGCGCAAGGCGTCCTTCTGAACATCGCGAGCAAGGATGTACCAGACCGGCGGCTCAACCAACAGGCCGTGAGGTTCGATCTCGCGATCCGTGGACCGCCTCTGCGCATCGGTGTAGCGAAAGCCCAGGCCGTTGCCACCCGTGAACGCGGTCTCGAACAAGGTCAGCAACTCAGGCGGGGCGGCACCGGCCGACTGCGCCAATGTGGCGCTGGCCGGTTTGCCGACAAAAACCCGCCGCAGGAGTGCTCGCAAGGGCACTGCCCGCGCGTTCGGCAGGCTGGCCAACAGCTTGTGCAAGGCAGTCGTGGCGGCATCGCTCCAGGGCAGCACGCTCGCTTCACGCGCCAGCCTGGCAGCCATCCAAAGGGCCATCACCTCCGACAGCGACAGGTGAACGGCGGTCAGGCCACGCTCACCCTCCAACCTCACGCCGCCACCGGGGCCAGCCTGTCCGGAAATGGGCAGGCCGCGCTCTCGCAAGGCCGCGAGGTCGCGCATCAAGGTTCGCTCGCTGACCCCCAGCTCATCGGCCAGTTGCCGCACCGACACGCCGGCCTCACCTCGCAAGCGGTCAGCCAGGTCCATCAAGCGCATCGCACGGGTCATGTTTGGTGTCAGTTTCTGTCAGGGATGGGAGGAGATTCTGCCTGTGGCGCCACGTTGCGCCCGACATCAAACCCCATTCATTCACACCAAAGGAGTTCACCATGACACAAGACGCCCTCATCGAACGCGACGTGATCGCCACCGTTGAATCGCTGACGCTGGCCTTCCAGCAGTGCGACCTGCAGGCGGTTCTCGGCCACTACGACACAGACGCGACGGTGGCGTTCCAGCCTGGCATGACGGCCCGGGGCCACGGGGCCATTTCCGAGGGCTTTCGCATGGCTTTTGAGATCAAGCCGCGCTTCACCTACAGCGGACACGAGGTCTTGATCTCAGGCGATGTCGCTTTGCACATCGCACCTTGGACCATGGTCGCCACGGCACCTGATGGCCAGGCGATCGAGGAAAATGGATTGTCAGTTGCTGTCCTTAGGCGAGCCGCTTCGGGTGCCTGGAAGCTGTTTGTTGATCACCCGCATGGTGAGCAGTTGATGGCGCGCGCCTGATCCGAATGCCATCAGATGGCGTGGCTCAGGCGCAGCCAAGCATCGGGCAAGTGATCCAGAGCCCACGACTCCAGCGCTTTACCCACCATCAGGATGCTCCCCCTCAGTCGGCAAAACGTGCGGACTGATGCGATCAAGCAGGAAGGCATCGACAAAAAAATGGTAGCGCTGACGAAAGGTGAGGATCAGGTTTTCACGGAACTTTGAACATTGTCTGACATCTTGTGTGCGAAGCTCCGCGTTGAGACTCAGGAAACACTTCACATTCTCACCGTTTCATCAGGGCGATCTCGAAGCACAGATTCAGCTTCCAAGTCCTTGAGCCAAGACAACCCTCGCAGCCGCCATCACCAACGCGTGGGAAAAGCTACTCCAGCCTTTGCCGCCCGTTTTCTGAGTAGCTCCACCGACAACTCCGCTAGAGAAGGTCTGCATAGACCGCCCAGACATGTGCTTGGCGTCAGCATGATTGCCTGAGACCATTGAGCCCATGAAGCAAAGCAGCCTTGGATCGGGAACGTCGACGAAGCGCACGCACCGTCGGGAGTTCCTCGACGAGATGGACTGGGTCGTGCCATGGTCCGACCTTTTGACAGAGATCGCGCCTCTTGTGCCCGAGGGCAAGCGCGGCTGTCTGGCGTTCCCCGTAGGGTCGCTGCTGCGCATCCACTTCAAGCAGCTGTGGTTCACCCTGAGCGATCCGGCGATGGACGAAGTGCCGCATGACATGCCGCTGTTCCGCGGCTTCGCCGGCCTGGGTGGCTGGGATGACCGACTGCCTGACGAGAGCACCATCTTGCGCTTTCGCCATGCGCTGGAGAAGCGCAAGTTGGCTGAGCGCATCCTCGCCACCGGCAACCTGCTGCTGGGCACCAAGGGCCTGATGCTGCCCGGCGGCACGGTGGTTGATGCCACGCCGATCTCGGCGCCAAGCTCAACCAAGAACACCAGCGGTAAGCATGACCCGGAGATGGTGCGCGGCGCGAGAGCACTGCCGCGAACGAGCAAGGGGGACCAGCAGTGGTTCTTCGGCATGAAGGCGCACATCGGCGTGGACGCCGACTCGGGCTTAGTACACACCGTGCGTGGCACAACCGGGCATGTCAACGACCTGGTCGAGGCCAACAGCTTGCTGCACGGGCAAGAGACAGATGTGTTCGCCGATGCTGGCTACCAAAGGGCGCGCAAGCAACTTGACGCCCAAGAAGACGTGACGTGGCATGTGGCCATGCGACCGGGCTTGCGCAAGTTGCTGGGCAAGCCCGATCCGATGAATTCGCTGACCGATCACGTCTTGCGCAACAAGGCCGGCATACGCGCCAAGGTGAAGCGCGCATTCCGTGTGATCAAGCACCAGTTCGACCATGTGAAGGTGCGCCATCGCGGCCTGGCCAGGAACACGGCACAGTTGCAAACACTGTTAGCGTTGGCCAATCTGCAGACGGTGCTCCGGCGTTTGATGGGGAGCCTGGCATGAGTGTGCCCACACACCGGCCAACGACGCATTCAGCCATCCCTCTGGTCGTGTCAGCGCACCCAACCACGGTCGTCGCGCATTTGCGCAAACCTCCCCGAACGAAGACCAGTATGCAGGGTACCCTTGACCGTCGGAAATCTGTCTTGGTAGTAGAGGACGATCAGCTAATCTCTGACGTCGTCACACTGCACCTTAGGGACGAAGGCTACGAGGTAACCCATGTTCGGGATGGCCAAGTAGCGCTGAACCTGTTGGAGCACTCCTCGTGGGACGCGCTGATACTTGATCTCATGTTACCCGGGGTGGATGGGCTAGAGGTATGTCGAAAGGCAAGGTCTCTGGCGAGCTACACCCCCATCATCATGATCAGCGCCCGCTCCAGCGAAGTACACCGGATCCTGGGCCTTGAGGTGGGCGCCGACGACTATCTCGCCAAACCCTTCTCGGTGCTGGAACTCGCGGCAAGGGTCAGGGCGTTATTACGCAGGGTTGATGCGTTAAGCAAGGCATTACCCAACGACAGCCCACGAATCACTGCAGGGGCATTGACCCTGGACATGGTAAGCCGGGAAGTGTCCCTTCGTGGCCAACCGCTGGACCTGACTCCCAAGGAGTTCGACCTTCTGTCCTTCTTCGCCAAGCACCCAGGCAAAGTCTTCTCGCGACTGGAACTGCTGAATCAAGTGTGGGGGTACGAACATGATGGCTACCAGCACACCGTCAACACCCACATCAACCGGCTGAGAGCAAAAATCGAGTTCGACCCGGCAAAGCCTCAGTGCATCGTAACCATTTGGGGTGTCGGCTACAAGCTTACTCCCGCATAACCCCCCTCAGATCTGAGGCATGAGCATGAAGTTGAGCCTCACACAGCGCTTAATAGTCGTCTTCACCGCCCTACTGATCGCGTGTTGCGCAGGACTGTCTTGGTTGCACCTTTACTATGCGAGAAATGGTGAACTAGAACTGACGCAGCGTCTTTCCTACAAGTTGGCTCAGCACATCGTCAACCACTCGCAACTCGTCGGTGAAACCGGGTTGGCACCGAACAGGCTGAACCAATTGCTTAGCATGTTGATGGTGGTCAACCCCAGCATCGAGGTCTACATGCTGGACGCGGACGGAGGCATTGTCGCCCACCTCGCGCCCCCTCGGCGGATCAAGCTAAAGCAGGTCAGCCTGAGGCCAATCCGGCGCTACCTGGCAGAGCATCCGCTTCCAATTCTGGGAGATGACCCTCGACACCCGGAACGCCCCAGTGTCTTCAGTGTTGCACCGCTGACAAAGGACGGCCGCATCAGAGGCTACATGTACGTTGTGCTTCTGGGAGATGACCATGAGGCGTTGGCAGCGCGCGCCAACGCCCAGCACACACTTGTCGCTTTACTGGGTTCAGCATGCTTGGTCGTTCTCGCAGGTGTGTTGATTGGAGTGACCGCGTTCTCATGGATCACGAGACCACTCAGAGATCTGACCTTGGCTGTTCAAGCCTTGGAGAAGGAGGGCGCCAACGGGTTCACAAGGCTCTCCACAGTTCGCCCGGAGGCTGGGCAAACCGCACCTGCGGACGAAATCAACCAGTTGCGAGGGGCATTCCATCGCATGTCCGACCGGCTGGCACAGCAATGGCGGGATCTGATCAAGAAAGATCAACAGCGCCGAGAGTGGATGGCCAACATCTCGCATGATCTGCGCACGCCGCTCACAGCCCTACACGGCCAACTGGAGACCTTGGCGATCAAAGACGGCACACTGTCTGCAGAAGATCGCAATAAGTACCTGCGAACCGCGTTGGCCCAGAGCCAAAAAGTGGGAAAACTCGCCCAGGAACTGTTTGAACTGGCCAGGCTCGAATACGGAGGAATCCGTCTCGCCAAAGAGAGTTTTCAGCTGAGTGACCTTATTCAGGACGTGTTTGAGAAATTCGAGTTGGCCGCAAACGCCCGAGGAGTCCGTTTGATTGCTGAATTTCAGCCGAACCTTCCCTGTGTCGAAGTGGACGTCGCGCTCATCGAACGGGCACTCACCAATTTGCTCGAGAACGCTTTGCGACACACACCAGTCGGTAAAGACATTCGCGTAGACGTCAGTTGCTTACACGGGCAAGTCAGGGTCGATATATCTGATGACGGCACGGGTGTGCCCCACTCGGTTAAAGGTGATTTGTTCGAGCGCCCCTCGGCTCTCTCCAACTCACATCAACCAGCACGAGGCGGCTTGGGACTGCTCATTGTTAAAAGCATCATGCAGTTGCATGACGGAACCGTTGAGTTGATCGATTCCGAACACGGGGGCGCGACGTTCAGATTGATTCTACCCACAAGCCGCCAACGCCCACCCTTGCCTACCAGGCCACAGAGTGATTAGCTGACAGAACGCCAGGGCGCTTCCGCCCTGGCAAATCCGTCGTGATGTCGCGAACCTTACTGACGTCGGCGTGCCGCGATTAGGCCAAGCCCAAACAAGCCAGCCAAGCCCAAGAACCAAGACGAGGGTTCTGGAACCGGCGAGACTGAGATATCAATCCTCGCAAATGGTCCGGCTGCATTGAAGTCAAGCCCACCCCATTGAAAACCCGATGGGACATGATTTTGCCCCAAGAAATTCACATAAGGATTTCCTTCCACAACGGTCACCACACCACCCTCCGCGCCCCCCTGGTTCGGAGATGCCTGCCCCCCGGAGATGCCAAATGCGCCGTTGGCCAAGGAAAAATTAAAATCATTCACCTCGGTGCCGGCATCATACACGCCGCCACTACCCCCGATGAGGATGGACATCTGTCCTCCATTGGCGATCTTCGCCAGACTGAAGGCAAGTTGATTCTCATTTGCAACAAAGAAATCATTGCTAACGACAACCATCGCAGCATAACTGAAATACCGATTCGAACCAGAGAGATCAACATTGGATAAATTGAGCGTCTGAGTTGCACCAGGAAAAGCCGGGCCACCAGACAAAACCCCCTGCACGCCGCCAGCAGAAGATGCTGAAAACGCAGCATTGATTTCTGCAGCGTTGCCATCTTCAGCCGATCTTTCGATGCCAATCGATGCGGCCTGCCCTACGTTGAACAAGTCAAAGCTGCCATCGTGAAAGCCAACCCAAAGAGGGGCGATTCCAACGCCACCCTGAGGCGCCAAGTTGGTTAAGGTGACCTTAAGGTCTGCCGCTTGCGCGCCGACACTGATGCCTGCGGCTGCGAGTGTGATTAGCATATTTCTAAGAGAGAAGATGCGATTTTTCATGAGATGTCCTTAGGTTGAGTAAGAGGGCAACCAAACAGTGCCCTCATACAGCCTAAAGTGTAAATTTCACAAAATCCTCACACCCCGCAAACAAAAAGTAAACAATGATCACAAAACCAAAACCCTCTAGCCCAAATACCCAGATCACTTCCCAGCCCGCTCAGACCTTGAAATACATTGATTCCTTTGGGTCACTTGATCAGATATGCATCTACGCGAGCGATTATTTTATCTACCAGCACTACAGCCCCAAAACGCCGCCATCCCGAACATCATCGGAATAAACCTCGAAGTAAGAGCATCCATAAGATCTACCCAACTCAATTGCTTTACTCAATCGCTCACCAAGCACCCCCACCATTTGAAATCCGCAAAATCTATCTATTGGCACCCGAGAGGCGAAAACTTGCCCTACTGGCGAACCAGGTTGGGGGTTCATGTCAGAAAGAAACTCCGCAAATAAACCCACCTTCATATCAGCCTGCAGGGTCGAGAATAACGTAGAGGGGAGATCGGCGGCATACCCTCTCGTGAGATGCACCTCGAGATTCAACTGAGTGTTTGGGAACGCCGCCGCGTATACCATGATGAGTGACGACCAATTGCTAAGCGTTTGCTGAAAATCAAAATCGCCCGGAACTTCCGGGTACCTGGGGCCGCACAAAGTTCCGGCAGCACCGCAGATCGTCACCTGCACCACTGTCGGGTCCTTGTCGTAGCGTCGCCCCAACTCAGCCACACGCTCGGACCACAATTGGACGAATTTGCTGTCACTCGGATGTGCCAAGCGATCGCCAGCCGTGGTGGTCCAAGTTCGCACTCCCTGGCTCTCCAGCCAACCCGGTAAAGCATTCTTCCCTGTGAACACACCAATCGTGATCTTCTTGCCTGCGACACGGGCGATGGCAATGTCCGCATCCAATCGACTTGTATCGAGGGCGCCCAGTTGGGGCTCCAAGTCAGCCCAAGTGACATACGACGTCATCCCTGCTATGCCCGGTTGGCTGATCAGCGCGATCTTTTCCTGCTCGCCGAGCCGACGTGTCGTCAGTACAAAGACGCCGCTTGGTCGCTCAACAGAGGTTGGATTGGGCACAGATCCTCCCGACGTGACGCCCGCCCCGGATCTCAGCTTAGCTGACCCGGCGGGAGCCTCATCCGCTCTGGAACTCGGCGCTTCACCTCCGCCGCCACATCCTGTTAGACATGCAGCCAAGCCCGCCGTCACAAGCACGAAGCGCAACCGATCGAGGGACAAAATCGGCCACGCTTTAAAACGTGACCTGCATTTACTGTGCGAATAAGGTCGCATATAGCCCTCCAGGGCGTTTGAAGGGGTTCACCTGTCCGATGGGTGAACCCAAGCATGACGAACAACGAGTTCATCTAAGGGAGTTTGAGCCAGGGAATTGGTATAGTTTGATATCAACTTAGCAGCCAAACCAACCAATATGTCAAGTGCCTGACCATGGGTAAAACCAACAGAAAAAAACCTGCGCACGGTCAGAGCCGGCACATGCCCCCGATGGCCAACCAAATCCTTCACGAAAGACCGCAAGGCTTCAAGCCTTGGATCGAGCAAGGGTTCATCGTCGCGTATTTTGTCAATCAGCTCTTGAGGCGCCGCCATCCGCTCGAGCAAAAACGAATGGCCCGCTGTACAGTAGTGACACAAATTCTCGACGCTGCCAGCGAGCATCACGACTTGTTGCTCAACGGGACTCAAGGATGAATTGGAAAATCGGTTAAAAAGATCCAAATAGCACCGATACGCCAAAGGTGACTCGGCCAAAATTCGGTGCAATTGCGGAACGAATCCAAAAATCTCTTCCGACTCACCCATCATTCCCCGGGAGGGCACCGGTGCTGTTAACAAAGTGTGCTGAGGAAAGGCGCCACTTCCATCATGTGCTTTTTCGTGCATCAAGCACACCTCCAGAAAAATTAGACCACTTTGTAGACGGCGGTGAGTTGCTCTTGAGATAGTCCCGCCGCCTGAGCTTTGGCGAACAACGCCTCAATCTGATCAATAAATGGTAGTCGCACCCCTGAATCAGCGCTAGATATAAAATATTTCACGTCTTTGTGCGCCAGCTCCAGGGGAAAGAGCGGGCTGAAGTCGTCGTTTAACATCGACGCGAGCGCTCCCTTGGCAACCGGACTACAAACAGGCAAATTCGCCAACACCTGGAGTTGTTGTTCGACCGCAGTGGAATTCACTTCCGCGTGATACATCCAGCGCACAACTTCGGCAACCAGCGCAACCTGCGCAGTGAATAGGGCATTTGCAGCCAATTTCACGCGCATACCAGTCCCGTGTCCGCCGACATGAACGACGGCAGAGCCCATGTGCTTGAGAACAGCATCAATGGTCTGCAAGTCGGGTGACTCGCCTCCCACCAAGAAAATGAGTTGCCCGGCTTGCGCTTGGGGCCGAGTGCCCACAACAGGCGCCTCCAAATAGCGCCCCCCAACGCGACGCGTTTCGTCGGCGAGACGAAGCGACATGCCCGGCGTTAGAGTCGAACACTCTACAGCTATTGCATTTTTTGGCATCCCGGCAAGTGCCCCCGCTTCCGAGTCCAGCCAAACTTCGGCAGAAGCAAAGTCATCCCTGACCATACTGAACACAATATCGGCCCCCGACACGGCCAACCTGGGAGACTTTTCCACCCTGGCACCCAATCTCTCAAGTGGCTCGCATTTGTGCGGCGATCGATTCCAAACAGTCAACTCATTTCCGGTGCGGGCCAGCCTTTCGGCCATTCGAGCGCCCATGGCACCCATTCCCAAGAATGCGATCCTCATCTCTGCAACCTCCACTTCAGGCCACGGTCAGAGAGCGATCAATGGCAGCCATCGCGGCTCGAACGTTACGCTCAACGGTATCGGCGTCTGCAGTTGTGGCTTCGACAACGTGAAATCGAATGTCTTTGATCCCCAAAAAACCCAGCAGGAACGCCAGATAGGGTTTGGCGAAATCCGCTGCGGCGAAAGGTTGCCCCTCGCCATAGCCGGTGGCCCCATATGCGCACACCACATGCGCGGTGCGCAGGGGCAGCAGGCCTTTGAATGCCACACCATCGTAAGCAAATGTGCGATTGATCCGAACGATGTGATCGATCCAGGCCTTTAGCGAGGAAGGAACCGAGAAGTTGTACATGGGAACCGTCAGGATTAGGAGATCGGCCTGAAAGAGTTCGGCAATCAATGTGTCCGAGAGTGCCGTCGCTTCCTCCAAGTCGGCCGTCATCTGATGCGTTGGCGTGTAGTAGCCTGCAATCGTCTCGTCCTTGATGTGCGGGATCCGGTTGTCCGCCAGGTCCCGTGTCTGGATCTGGGTAGCAGGGTCGCGAGCCAGTAACGAGGACTCAAGATGATCCCCCACACGACGAGAGATTGAGTTCGACTTGCGGCTGCTGCTATCGATGCGGAGAATGCGAGTCATAGTCTTCCTTAGGTATAAACAGATTGCTCTTTGCAACGGCGCCTTGGGCGATGCGTTGTGTGGTGAGCATAGAAACGCAGACTTGGTTGGCCAAGACCGTCGCAAACAAGGCACTCATGCAGAAACCGCATCAATGGACACTCAGAACCTCCAACTCCTGATCGATGTGGCCCGGCGTGGCAACTTCGCTGAAGTTGCCCGCGACCGAAAAGTAGATCCTTCACGTGTTTCAAGGATCGTTGCGGGAATTGAAGAAGAACTCGGCTTCCGCATTTTCCAACGATCGACGAGGCGCCTGACACTCACGGAGGCTGGCAACATCTACGTGACTGGGCTGACCGGTGCGCTGGACGACATTGATCGGGCGCGGGAAGAAGCTGCTGCCGTCAGTGCGGGCCCAAAAGGCACTTTGCGGCTGACTGCCTCGGTGGCCTTTGGCCATCGGATGCTCCTTCCCATCCTTCCTCTGTTCACTGACAAGCACCCTGGCGTAGACGTCGATCTCATACTGACAGACGAGAACATTGACCTGGTTGGACAGAGAGTTGATCTGGCCCTCCGGTTGGCCGCCAATTTGAGCGGTGAGATGGTTGCAAGTCGCCTGATGTCGACACGCTATCGGGTCTGCGCCAGCCCGTCATGGCTGAAACAGCACGAGAGAATCTTCGATGACCCCACATGGATTCAAAACACCGATTGCCTACTCTTGCCGCTCCCTGGCTTCCGAACTCGCTGGATCTTCAGGGACCGTTCCGGGAGCATGAGAGAGGTCAAGGTCAGAGGCAACATCACTGCCTCCAGCGCGCTTGCACTACACAACCTAGCGGTAGCAGGGCAGGGTCCCGCGCTGCTGGCGGACTGGTTGGCAGGCCCTGAACTGAGAGAGGGTACGCTGATTGACCTCTTTCCAGACCACGATGTGACTGCAACGACCTTCGACACGGCGGTGTGGATGCTGTATTCATCACGCGCGCATGTGCCTTTCAAGGTTCGCTCATTCATCGATCACTTGCGAAACCATCTTGGTCATGCGCCACCGCCGTATGATCAGCAGAGGCTTATGCCGTCATGAGAGCCCCATTATTCGGGGCCCCAGATGCGTCGATTGCATCAAAGATCTGATGGCTTCTTCTTCTCGATGGCCTTCCAGTTTGCGTTCGCCTGCTTGATGTAGCCATTGATGTCTTTCGACCACAAGCCACGGATCTTTGAGTCCAGATTGAAGTACAGCTTCCCATCTACCACGTCGTAGACATCCGGATCGGCCGTGAACTTCTTGCCGATTGAGGCGCCGTAAGCGCAGTAGCCACCATAGGCCGGCAGGTACTTCTCTGGAGCCTGCTGAAACCGTTGCTTGTTTTCCTCGCTGGTAAAGAGGTAGGTCACACCATCCACAACCGCACTGTGATGCCCGTTGCCACGAGCAGGCTTTTCACTAGAGAAGTAGGTTGTCAGGTCGTAGCCACCGGCACCGACAACGCTATTAGTAACCGAGTCAGCCATTGCCACCAAAGGGCTTGCGAGTGTTGCGGCCAACACGGTGGCGGCGACATGTCGGATCATGTTCATGATTGAGTCTTTCGAGTTGAGTTGATGAGGCGTCTGAATACTTGGTCATGACCAAGCAAAAGCATTGTTCTGAGGCGCTCGATAAACTGGGCCACCAACCGTCCAGAATCAGGCACTCACCGTTCCCATGAGAAGTGACGCACTTTCCGTTTTCGATCACCTGTCCATCAGGGCCAGCCTGTTCTTCGCAGGACGACTGTGCAGCGGCGCAGACTTCGCGCTCACTGAAACGGATGGCTATCTGCATGTGCTGCGCAGCGGCTCTTTGCTTGTAGAGATGCCCGCCGGTCAATCGTTGTTGATTGATCGACCCTCGCTGCTGTTCTACTCTCTGCCATTGAAACACCGGTTTACCCCCGTAGATCCGGCGGGTGCTGACCTAGTGTGTTCATCACTTTCATTCACCAAGGGCGACCGCGAGTTGTTCTTGCGAGCCATACCACCATATGTGATTTTGCCACTCGAGCCTGACCGCCGAATCAAGTCGGCTTTGGATCTCTTATTCCAAGAAGCAGATCACAACGATGCTGGTCAACAGTTGCTCCTGTCGAGGCTGTCCGAGGTTGTCGTCATTCAAGTAATGCGTCATCTCCTCCTGAGCGGAGCGCTACGTGAGGGACTTTTAGCAGCCATGTCCGATGTCCAACTGTCACGGGCACTGACTGCCATCAACGAACGTCTGAGCCACCCTTGGACGCTAAACGAAGCTGCACAGCTCGCGGGGATGTCACGAACAAAGTTTGCGCAACGCTTCAAGGAGACCCTGGGCTACACTTTTGGGGATCACCTTCAGCGATGCCGAGTTAACCTTGCAGAGCGTCTTCTGAGGTCAGGAATCCCTGTCAAACAGGTTGCGCACCAGGCTGGCTACGCAAACGCTTCCGCTCTGGCGAGAGCGTTCAAACAACAGACGGGAATGACCCCGGGCGATTACCGTGACCATGAGTAGTCGGCTGGACCAGTAGCATGATGCTCGACTGATGTCGTATCTGCTTAGCTGACCGGATCAAATAGCGTTGCTAAGGCGCAGCCAGGTGTCGGGCAAGTGATCCAAGGCCCAGGACTCCAGCGCCTTGTCCCACCCCATGAGGATGGCCACGCCCGCCAGGGCCAGCAGCAGGGCAAAGCCCTTCTTGACTTTGTCCATGCTGCCGAGCGCCCGGTCGCGCCAGCGTTCGAAGCCTGAACGCGAGGCGTAAGCCACAGCCACCAAAGGCAAGGCTGCCCCGAGGCCGAACACCCCCAGGATGATCGCCCCCGGCAGGGCCCCGCCTTCGCTGACGACCAGGGCCAGGGCCGAGGCCAGCAAGGGGCCGGAGCACGGGCTCCAGACCAGGCCCAGCACCCCACCAAGCAGGAAGGCGCCCTTCAAGGAGCCCGCATCCAGACCGGCGCTGGCGTTCTGAGCCGACGTGGCAAGGGGCATGGCCCATCGGGAGAAGCGCTCGCTCCACGACGGGATCCAGAACACACCGGCCAGCAGGATCAGCATGAGCGCGCCAAACACACGAACGTGGTCGGCATCCAACCCGATGGCGGGGCCCAGGGTGCCGACCAGCAAGCCGATGAGCGCAAACGCCATGGCCATGCCCAGCCCCATCACCACAGGCGACAGCCGGTTGCGTTGAACAGCACCCCCGACCACCAGTGGCAGCAAGGGCAACACACAGGGCGACAAGGTGGTCAGGCTGCCAGCAGCCAGGCTCAAGCCCAGCTGTGGCAAGGACAGGGCGATGGACATGGCGGTCAGGCTCCAGGCGTGGATCAACTCGTTGAGGTCAAAGGGCCGACTTGAGCGCGCGCTGAAGCGAGCCGGCCTCCGTGTCGCCAGCGAGCAAGGCGGTTTGCTTGTCACCCTTGTAGACGATGACCGTGGACTGGCTGCGCACGTTCAGAGCCTTGCGCAGCGCCTTTTCCTTGTCGTAGTCGACCACGTACAGCGTGACATCTTTGAGCTCGGGGGCATCTTTCATGCTGAGGAACGCACGCTCCTGCGCTCGACAAGTGCCACACCATGTGGCGTGGAAGTGCAGCGCCACAGGCTTGCCAGCGCTCTGCGCGCTCTTGAGCGCTTCAGCGCTGTAGGGCGTGATGTTCAGCGCAAGGGCCTGGGAGGCGACCAAGGTCAGGGCGGAGATCAACAGGGTCTTGAGCATGGTGAGGTCCTTTCGGGTTGACACGGAGGAAGTGGGTTGAGACGTCAGTCGTTGCAGGGGCGGGAAACCTGACAGGGGGGGGGGCTGACAGGGGGCAGATCTCTGTCAGGCCGACCAGGCCACCGCCGAAGCCAGCGCCTGGGCGGCTGACTTCGCCACGCCAGGGTCACGGGCCAGGGTGGCCACCATGCCGCCCACCAGGGGGCGCAACTCGCCTTGCCAGCCATCCACCGACAAGGGCAACACCGCTTGCCCCCTGCGCGGCATCAGGAAGGCAACCACGCTCTGGCCTTGCCAGCGCAGCACCAGGTGCGCGGCCTCGCAATCGAGCAGTTGACACATGCCCCCCTGAACCACGGGTGGCAGCACCGCGAGTTGGCGTGCGCCCAGGCGCGCCAGCAGGGCTTGAGCTTCTGCCGGGGCTCGGGGGTCGGGCGGCAGAAGGTGTGTCGGGTCTTCCTGAAAATGCCGAGTGACCACTTCGGCCCAATGTGAGGCATCGGGGGCTGCGCCTTGGTGACGCCACCAGAGGCTCGCGCCCAGGACGCCGGTGGTGCCCAAGGCCACCGACGCGGCGGTGGCCATGAAGCGGCGCCTGGAGGGCTGGGCTGGGCTGCCATTGGCGGCATCGGGCAGCGGCAATACCATCGGCCGCAAGCCGGGCGTTGGCGTGCGTGCGACCGCACTGGCGATGTGCGACTGCTGTTTGAGCTGCCCCTGGAGCAAGGCTTGGCAAGCCGTGCATTGGGCCAGGTGGGTCTTCACATCATCCGGCAGGCGGTGCGGATCGGTGAGCACCGATCGGCGGGTTTGAGCGCAGTTCATGGGGCTCTCCTCTTGAGCGGCAAGACCACCGCGACGCGCGCCTGTTCGGGCGCCTTGGCGGCCTCGCCCAGGGCCTTGCGGGCCCTCAGCAATCGGTTGGCGATGGCGGTTTCGCTGGTGCCCAGCATGCGGGCCATCTCGTCGGTGGCGTAACCAAAGTAGGCCTGCAGCACCAGCACCTCGCGGTAGACGTCTGGCAGCCTGGCCAGACAGCGTTCGACGTCGAGTTGGTCTTCGACCGCATCGGGCCAGCAGGCCAGCTCGTCATCGCGCAAGGGCGCATCGGTGTCGTCCAGGCTCAAGGAAACCGATCTGGCCTGGGCGTTGTCGAGTTCGCGGAAGTACTCGCGGCGCAGGGTCGTGATCAGCCACGCTCGGGTGGATTGGGCCTCGCGCAAGGCGGCAAAGCCGCGCCAGCTGCGCAGCAGCGTCTCTTGGACCAGGTCTTCGGCGCGATGCGGGTCTCGACACAGCCAGCGCGCGTAGCGGTACAGGTCGTCGGCGTGGGCCTGCACGAGGGAGGAGAAGTCGCGGTGATCCCCGGAGCCTGGCTGAGGTGGCGCGGGGCGTGTCATGGGTGGATTCTGCGTTGCAGCCAGTGGTCGAGGGACAGGCGACCAGGACCTGTGCAGATCAGCACCACGCACCACCATCCCCACAGGACGTGGTCCTTGAGCCCGGCGTCGCTGATGTCGGGGTAGCTGACGGCCGCCACCGCGTTGAGCACGAACAGGCCCGTCGCAGAAAACCGGCTGAACAAACCGATCAGCAACAGAGCGGGCAAGACCAGTTCGCCACCCGTGCCCAACCAGGCAGCCAGCTCATGGGGAAGCACGGGCACGGCGTATTCGTGTTCGAACAGCATCAGGGTGCTGTCCCAGCTTTGGATCTTGAGCCAGCCTGATCGCAAGAACACATCGGCCAGCATCAGGCGCAAGGCCACGGCCAGCGCGTCCATGGCCCAAGGGGTCCACAAGGTTTGCCAGTGGGCGTGCTGACGCCAGAGGGTCTGGATGGTGCGGGGCATGGGTGTCTTCTGGGTGGATGTGTCCGCTCAACGCGGGGACTCGGGGTGCTGCAAGGGACACAGCAGGCCGTGTGACAGGCAGAGGTGAACGATGGTGTCGGGGCGCCAGGTCGGGTGGCTGGCAAGCACCTGCTGGGTGGCCGATTCGATGCTGGCGTCGGCGTTCAAGGCCTGAAGCCAGGCGAGCCCTGGGGCCTGAACGGGCAACAGCCGGCCGCCTTGCTGGATCAGGGCCGCGGGGGCATCGCCGGCCAGGGGCGCGTCTGTCGCCGAACACGTCGGCGAGCATGTCGGTGCGGAGGCATCGGTCGGCAACCATTCGGCCTGCAGGTGCGCGGCCAGCCGGGTGAGCAAGGCTGTGCGATCGGTGGTCAGAGGCCAGAACCGCCACGGCTGCCGCAGGCGGGTGTGCGCAGCCATCCAGTCTGGCTGCGCCAGGTCACGCGCGGCGTCGGGCCAGGTCCAGGCGGGTTCGCTGTCCTGGCTGCGGACTTGGTCCAGCGCCCATTCCAGGCGAGCGAGCCACACCAGGTCGTCGGCGTCGGAGCGTTGGCTCGGTGCGGTGCATCCGGGCTCCGGGCGCTCCCGCTTGAGGTGCTCCGACAAAAGCTGAGGCAGCCATCCGCCATAGCCAGACAGGTCGCCGCAAGCCGGTGGCGCCCGGTGCAGGCCCTCCACCACCAGGCTGGCAAACCGCTGCGGTCCCACGGCTTGGCGCACCGCCGGGTAGCTCAGGCTCAGCGCCGAGATGACGTTGGCGCGGATGTTGTTGATGTAGATGGCACCTGCGACCTCCACGTGCCGCACACCGCCTTGCCAGGAAGCCCATGGGGACGTAAGGTCGGGCTTGAGCAAGGCCTGCATCCAGGCTCGCTGGTCTCTGCCCCAGTCACCGGGCGGGCTGGCATCGATGGGGCGTGTGTTCATGCGGCGCGCTCCGGCACGTAGCCCGCCGCGGCACCTCTGCGAGACAGGGTCATCAGGGCCCGCTCCGCCAGGTCCAGCAAGGTCTGCAGGGGTGGCAGGTCCTGGTCCCACTCCACGATGGTGGGCCTGGGCCCCACGGCGTCGATCGCCCTTTCGTAAAGTGACCAGACGGCCTCGGGCACCGTGTTGGCGTGGGTGTCGATCCACGCGCCATCGACCTCGGTGGGGCCACCCAGGTGCCATTGCGAGATGCTGGCGAAAGGCAACTTCGTCAACAAGGACCAGGCATCGTGCCCATGGTTGAGTTGGTTGACGTGCAGGTTGTTGAGGTCGACCAGCAGGGTGCAGCCGGTTCGTCGGGTCAGCTCGGTCAAGAAGCCGGCTTCGTCGAAGTCCGCCGCTGGTGGCATCAGGTAGGCCGAGATGTTCTCGACCGCGATGCTTCGCTGCAAGGCGTCTTGCGTGCGCTGCACGTTGGCGGCCACCGTGTGCAAGGCATCGCGCGAGAAAGGCATGGGGAGCAAGTCGGGCACGCAGGTGCCGTCGATGCGATTCCAGGCCAGGTGTTCGGACACCAGCAGGGGCTGGTAACGCTTCACCTGCTCGGCGACCTGTTGCAGGTGGTGGGCGTCCAGGCCGTCGGTCGAGCCCAGCGAGAGACCCACCCCATGCAGCGAGAACGCATGGCGCTCGCGCAGGGTGTTCAGGCGAGCGTGGGCCACCGAAGGCAGGGCGAAGAGGTTTTCGGTGTGAAGCTCCAGCAGGCAGGGTGGCCCCTGATGGGCCAGCCAGTCAGGCAGGTGCGCGAACCGCAAACCGCATCCGTGCAGTGGCGTCGCCACCGCATTGGCGTGCGTACCCTGTTCTTCGGTGGCCATGTGCATCAGCCCTTTCAGCCCTTCTTGGCGGCCTTGACCAGCGTGCCGCCCACGATCTTGTCGCAGGTGCCGGTGGGCACGTAGACCCACTCTTCGGCGTCACCGTCCTTGGTGGCCTGGGCGGCGCACGCGTGCTTGCTGGTGCCGCAGTCGTTCTTGCCGGCCTTGGCGATGCCTGCGCACTTTTCCATGCCTTCCTTGGCGGCGTGGGCCGGCAGGGTGGCGGTGGCAGCGGCGGCGCAAAGCAGCGCCAGGGCGGACGACTTGAGCAGGGTGCGTGCATCGGTCATGTGGGTTTCCTTGAGATGACGCCGGAACAGCCCGGCACCTGATCAGACCGGGCGAGCCTGCGATTTCTCTCGCGTGGTTTGAAAAATCTTGGTGAAGCCCTTGGTTTGTGGGGTGGGGCGAGAGGTTTCACCGCAGCGAGCGGTCTGAGTGTTTGTCGGGGTCGTCCTGGCACACACTGAGGAAACATCACATGAAAGCACCCGTCCTGATCGCTTTGAGCACCCTGTTGGCCCTGGCTGCGGGCCTGAGCCACGCGCAAGGCAAAACGCGAGAAGCGGTCAAGGCTGAGCTGGCCGAAGCCGTTCGCATGGGCGACATCCCGCTTCTGGACAATGGCTTGACCCCGCGCGATCTGAACCCATCGGCCTACCCGGCACGGCCGGCGCCGGTTGGCAAGACCCGAGAGCAGGTCATGGCCGAACTGGCAGAAGCCAAGCGCATGGGTGACTACCCCGTATTTGAGAATGGCCAAACGCCGAGGGAGGTGAATCCCTCGGCCTACCCGGCTCGCGCCACACCTGCGGGCAAAACGCGAGCGGAGGTGCAATCAGAATTGGCCAAAGCGATCCGAATGGGCGATACACCCTTGCTGGAAAACGGCATGACCCCTCGCGAGGTGAATCCGCATCTGTACCCCGCTCGCTGACGACGGGGCGCAGATACCATTGTCATCTTTGGAAAACACTCCCTGGCGGCATACCCCTGCGACGCATGAGCAGGTACGCCGCCGGGATCACGAACATCGACAGCAGCGGCGCCGTGATCATCCCCCCGACCATGGGCGCGGCGATGCGCTGCATGACCTCGGAGCCCGTGCCTGCCCCCCACATGATCGGCAGCAAACCCGCCAGGATCACGGCCACCGTCATGGCCTTGGGGCGCACGCGCAGCACGGCACCGTCACGGATGGCGTCCAGCAGGTCATCGACACTGACCTGGCCCTTGTCGATGCGCTCACCCCAAGCCTGCTTGAGGTAGAGCAGCATGATCACGCCGAACTCGGCGGACACGCCAGCCAATGCAATGAACCCGACTGCCCCGGCCACCGACAGGTTGTAACCCAACAGGTAGAGCAACCAGATGCCGCCCACCAGGGCAAAGGGCAGCGTGGCCATGATCAGCAAGGCTTCGTCAAACGCGCCGAATGTCAGGTACAGCAACACGAAGATGATCAGCAGCGTGAAGGGCACCACCACCTTGAGCTTGGCCGTGGCCCGCTCCAGGAACTCGAACTGGCCTGACCAGGACACTGAGTAGCCAGGCGGCAGTTTGACCTTGGCCGCGACAGCCTTTTGCATGTCCTGCACCGCTGAGCGCAGGTCTCGCCCCCGGATGTCCACATACACCCAGCCAGACAGGCGGGCGTTCTCGCTGCGCAGCATGGGTGGGCCATCGGTTACGCGGATGTCGGCCACGTCGGACAAGACCAGGCGCTGCCCGCGCTCGTTCACGATGGGCAAGGTGCGCAGTTTTTCCAGCGAATCACGTGTTTCGCGTGGGTAGCGCAGGTTGATCGGGAAGCGCTGCAAACCTTCCACCGTCTCGCCGATGTTCTCGCCGCCCACTGCCGAGCTGATAACCGACTGCACATCGGCGATGTTCATGCCAAAGCGCGCGGCGGCATCGCGGCGGATGTTGACGTCCACATACCGGCCACCTGTCAGGCGCTCGGCCAAGGCGCTGCTGACACCGGGCACATCCTTGAGCGCCCGCTCGATCTCACCCGTGAGTCGGTCGATGGTGGCCAGGTCGGTGCCCGCCACCTTGACGCCCACGGGGCTCTTGATGCCGGTGGCCAGCATGTCGATGCGGTTGCGGATGGGGGGCACCCAGATGTTGGCCAGGCCGGGCACCTTGACAATGCGGTCCAGCTCTTCAACCAGCCTGTCTTGCGTCATGCCCGGGCGCCATTGGTCTTTGGGTTTGAACTGGATGGTGGTCTCGAACATCTCCATGGGCGCCGGGTCGGTCGCGGTTTCGGCCCGACCTGCCTTGCCATACACACTGGCCACCTCGGGCACGGTTTTGATCAAACGGTCGGTCTGTTGAAGCAGCTCGGCGGCCTTGCCTGCGGACAAGCCCGGCAGGGCTGTAGGCATGTAGAGCAGGTCGCCCTCGTCCAGCTTGGGCATGAACTCACCGCCAATGTGCTGCAAGGGCCACAAGCTGAGCAACAGCAACACGGCGGCCACCGCCAGCGTGCGCTTGGGGCCTTGCAAGACTGCATTGAGCAGTGGGCGGTAGATGGCAATCAGGAGTCGGTTGAGCGGGTTGCTCTGCTCGCTGGGGATGCGGCCACGGATCAGGTAGCCCATCAGCACGGGGATCAGCGTGACCGACAAGCCCGCTGCCGCCGCCATGGCGTAGGTTTTGGTGAAGGCCAGCGGCGAGAACAGCCGCCCCTCTTGCGCCTCCAGCGTGAACACTGGCACAAAAGACAGCGTGATGATCAACAGCGAGAAAAACAGCGCGGGCCCAACCTCGGCCGCCGAGTCGCCGATGACCTTCCAGCGCTCGGCACCTTCCAGCGTTTGATCGGGATGGGCCTGCTCCCAGTGTTCCAGGTGCTTGTGGGCGTTCTCGATCATCACCACGGCTGCATCCACCATGGCGCCAATGGCAATGGCGATGCCACCCAGCGACATGATGTTGGCGTTCACCCCTTGGTGGTGCATGACGATGAAAGCCGCCAGGATGCCCAGGGGCAGCGAGATGATGGCCACCAGGGCCGAGCGCAGGTGAAACAAAAAGACAAAGCACACCACGGCCACCACGGCGAACTCTTCGAGCAGCTTGTGCGAGAGGTTATCCACCGCACGCTCGATGAGGGTGGATCGGTCGTACACCGGCACGATCTCCACCCCTTTGGGCAAGCTGGCTTGCAGGGTCTTGAGCTTGGCCTTCACAGCAGCAATCGTCTCCAATGCGTTCTTGCCTGAGCGCATCACGATCACGCCGCCAGCGGCCTCCCCCTCACCGTCCAACTCGCCAATGCCCCGGCGCATCTCGGGTCCCATCTGGATGCGGGCCACATCCCCCAGGCGCACTGACACGCCTGCGTCGGTGGTAACCAAGGGCACTTGTCGGAAATCGTCCAGCGATTGCAGGTAGCCCGAGGCACGCACCATGTACTCGGCCTCGCCCAACTCCAGCACTGAACCGCCCGCTTCCTGGTTGGCCTTCTGGATGGCCTCGACCACCTGGGTGTGCGGGATGCCGTAGGTGGCCAGTTTGTCGGGGTCCAGCACCACTTGGTACTGGCGCACCATGCCGCCCACCGAGGCCACTTCCGCCACATTGGGCACGGTCTTGAGTTCGTACTTTAGGAACCAGTCCTGCAAGGCGCGCAACTGGCCCGCATCCTGTGTGCCCCCACGGTCCACCAGGGCGTATTGGTAAATCCAGCCCACGCCTGTGGCATCGGGCCCCAGCGACGCCTTGGCGCTGGCAGGCAAACGCGACTGAACCTGGTTCAGGTACTCCAGCACACGCGAGCGGGCCCAGTACAGATCGGTGCCGTCCTCGAACAGCACGTAGACATAAGAGTCGCCGAAGAAGGAGTACCCCCGCACCGTCTTGGCGCCAGGCACCGACAGCATGGTCGTGGTCAGCGGGTAGGTGACCTGGTTCTCCACAATGCGCGGCGCCTGGCCTGGGTAGGTCGTGCGGATGATGACTTGCACATCAGACAGGTCGGGCAAGGCGTCCAGCGGCGTTCTCGCAACCGAATACACCCCCCATGCACTGAGCATCAAGGTGGCCAGCAGCACCAGGAAGCGATTGGTGATGGACCAACGGATCAGGCGGGCGATCATGGCTTGCTCCCTTGCTTGGCCGGGCCATGGGTGTGATGGGGCGCTTCGGGTGCCAGGTGCGACAGTCGGGTCAACTGCGGCATGCCGTCGGCATCCATGTAGAACTCAAAGCTCACCGGGTCACCCACCTCCAGATGGCGGGGCAGCCCGCCCTTGAGCGGCACCTTGAAATCCATCGTCATAGAGCCCCACTTGAGTGAGGCAATCGGCCCGTGCGACAAGGTGATGGCCTCGTCTGCCAGGGCTTCCACCTTGCCCTGACCTTCGTGCCTGGGAGCGGTGTTGTCCATGGTCGGTGCCGGTGCGCCATTGAGCCGCGCCTCAACACCCTTGAGGCTGGCTTCGGAATCGATCAGGAACTGCGATGACACCACCACACGCTGGCCCACATCCAGGCCGCGCTTGACCTCGGTTTGCCCATCGCTCTCGATGCCTGCCTCGATCTCGACCGGGCGGAACCGCCCTTTGTCTTCGGCCAGCATCACCACGGTGCGCGTGCCCGTCTGGATGACGGCCTCTGTGGGGATCAACAAGGACTTGTCGGCACGCATGTCCATGAACTGCATGGTCACGCTCATGCCAGGCACGAGGCGCATGCCTGGGTTGTTCAATTGAACGCGGGCCTTGAGGGTGCGGGTGCCAGGGGTGACCTCTGGCACCAGAGCCTGAACCGTGCCTTCAAAGGAAGTGCCAGGCACAGCCGGGCTGCGGGCCTGCACCTTGGTGCCTGGGCGCAGTTGTGCGACCTGACTCTCCGGCACTTCGGCGTTGGCCCAAACCGTGGACACGCCGTTGATGCGCAACAAGGTGGCCCCTGGCATGACGGACATGCCTTCACGCACCATCAACTCACTGAGCACGCCGTTGATGGGTGCCGCCAAAGTGATGCGCGGCTGGGTCTTGCCGGTTTGCTCGACGCGCTTGATCTGATCCTCGCTCATGCCGATCTGACGCATGCGCTGGCGAGCGCCATCGACCAAGCTGCCCAGGTCGTGGCCCTGCATGCGGCGAACAGACAAGAACTCTTCTTGTGCCGCCACCCAGTCCGGCACGTAGAGATCGGCCAGGGGTTGACCTTGTTTGACCGCATCCAACGTGGCGCGCACATGCAGCCTCTCGACAAACCCTGCCGCCCGCGCTTGCAGGACAACCTGGTCGCGTTCGTTGTAGGCGATGCTGCCCACGGCAGAAACTTGGGGTGACAGCACCCCCTCGGTGACCTCTGCGGTGCGCACGCCCAGGTTCTGCTGGATGCGTGGGCTCACAGTGACCTTGCCCTGGTCGCCATCGCTGTCTGCGTAGACGGGCACCAGCATCATGTCCATGAATGGCGACTTCGCGGGCTTGTCAAACTTGTTGCCCGGCACCATGGGGTCGTGGTAGTACAGGACCTTCTTGCCGGTGACCGGGTCCATGTCGCCAGCCTTGAGGCCATCGGCGATGTGGCGCCGGGTGGCATCTTCACCCTCGGCCACGCTTTGCGGCAGCGCTTGGGTGGCGTTTGCTTCGGAGGCGGGCTGAGCGGGGCGCTGTTCAGCATCGGCATTCATGCCCATGCCTCTTTGCATGCCCAATGCGTACAGTCCATACGCGGCTGTGCTCAGTGCTGTGGCAGCGATCAGGGCGATCATCAGGTTTTTGAGTTTCATGTGAGGCTCCGTGTCAGCGGTCGAGAACGGGCATGGCCGCGTCGTGTGCCACCGGAATCAGGTAGTTGAGCTGCGCCCAGATGCGAGCGGTGTCCATGTCGAGTCGCAGTCGGTCCATCTGGGTGTCCAAGGCCATGCGGCGAGCCTCCAGCACGGAGGCCAGCG
>CAYJXE010000007.1:48471-155989 GCA_964373965.1 uncultured Aquabacterium sp.
CGGTCCATCTGGGTGTCCAAGGCCATGCGGCGAGCCTCCAGCACGGAGGCCAGCGTGCCGCTGCCGCCTCGGTAGGCGGTCAAAGCGGCCTGGGTTCGCTCGGCTGCCAGGGGGATCAAGACGCTGTCGTAGCGACGCAGTCGATCCCGGCTGCTCTGCCAAGTCTGGAGCATCGCCGTGACCTGGGAAAGGTGCTCCCGTGTGGCTTCTTCGCGCTGGGAGCGCATCTGCTCAACGGTGGCCAACTTGGCAGCCAGGTCGCGGTCTTGACGGCTCTTTTGATCCCACTGCAAGGGAACAGAGACATTGACAGAGGCCATCTTGGAATAGCCGGGCCCACGTTGACTGAGCATCAGCTCCACACCCCAGTCGGCTTGTTTGTTGGCTCGGGCCAGGTCTGCGTCGGCCTGGGCCATCTCTTCCTGCCGGATCAGGACGGTGATGTCAGGGTGCGCGGTCAGGGTGCTTTCCAGATCGTTCAGGTGCGAGGGAACATGGCGGGTGTCGGGCGCATCGCCCAGGGGCGTGTCGGCTGCACGACCTGTCCACCGGCGCAGCGCGGTCTGCGCTGTGCTCACTTCACGCATGGCCTGGTCGATGCGGTCATCCACCTGAGCAAGCGCTGCGCGGGCAGCGAGCACATCGGTTTGCGATCCTCTGCCCCCTCGATAGGCGACCTCAGTCGCCTCCACTTGCAGGCGGATTTCATCGCGCTGGGCCTTGACCAGGGCCAGCATGCGTTCCTGGTAGTAGAGATCCAGCCAGGCCATGGCCGTGTCTCGTTGCAGTTGAGTCAGCGCCTGGGCCCGGCTGGCCTCACTGGCCTGGGCTTCTCGCTCGAAACGCATGGACCGCGCAAGGCGTTTGTCTTGACGAGTGAACTCCTGCATGAGGCCCACCGAGCGCATGGTCATGAAATCGCGGGTGACACTGAAGCGATCAGGTCCGCTGATGGGCAGGTTGTTGATGCCCAGTTTGAGGACGGGATCGGGCTGCTGTGCGGCCGAAACCGCCATGTCGCGGGCAGCCGCCGTGGCGTGGTTCTGGGCCACCAGTTGTTGTGAGCGCGCCTGGGAAAGCCTGAGAGCCTGTTCAAACGTCAGGACATCCCCGGCATGGGCGTGGAAGGATGCGAGGCTGAGGGCCACCAGAACGGCGACACCTTGGAAGCACGTGCGAATGCGCATGAGCATGCTCATGCAGATGGGATGGCCGAGATCGACCAGTTGCATGCTCCTGCGTGACAGGAGCGAAAAAAGGGGAAACATGACACCTCCGAATGAAGCCCATGGCGTAGGCGTGCGCGGGACAGGGCAGGCAAGGCAGAACGCCACGCGCCTGCATTGGCCAGCAACCTGCGCGACCAGGCGCTGAAGCGGCCGTCAGGCCTTTCAGCGCCGCGTCACTCGGCGTGTCAAATTCGGAAGCAGCAGTGCAGTATGGACAGCGGTGGTGGCGCCGCATGAAGGCGGCTGTCCGCAGTCGGCGCCAGGCCATCCGGCCTTGTGGCGTCCACCGTCAGGGCGACGGTGTACAGCGCGATCAACAGCGCCGCAGGCACGGTAGGCACCTGGGTGTGATCGCTTTGCTGAGTGGGGTGGCAATGCTCGGCGCACAGGCCAGGGTTGGCTTGGTCCAGATGCTTGCCCAAGCCTTCGCCCATCTGCTCACAATCCACCATGGCGCCCATCGCTGTGATGGCGTCGGCGGGGGCATTGCCGGAGAAGACGTTGCTGGGGCAGGCGTAGGCCGCCACGCTCATCTGCGCGAACAGGATCACGCCGACCATCAGTCGGCAAATCCAATGCTTGAGCGCGCGGAGCATGGTCATGCGGCCACCAGCCCTGCGGGTCGAGGGGCGTGATCCACCAGGGCCGCGATGATGGGGCAGTGATCACCCTTGGCCGACTTCTGGCAACAAGTGACCAAGCCTTCTAGGGCAACGGCCATGGCTTCCAGTTGGGTGGCTCGCTGGCGGATGTCCAGCACACGTTGCTGGGTGATCTCCCGCACGCGAACCTGATCGGTCTCGGCGCTCAAAGACACCAGCGAGGCCACGTCATCGAGGGAGAAGCCCAACTCTTGTGCGCGCTTGATGAAACGCAGGCGCCGCACGTCACCCTCGTCGTACTGCCGAAAGCCATTGCCCTCACGGGCAGGCTCACGCAACAGCCCGCGCCGCTGGTAAAAGCGCACCGCTTCCACCCCGACCCCTGCGGTGTCGGCGAGCTTGCGAACGGTGAAGGCGTGGGTGGGCATGTGGAACGGCCTTACAGAAAGTCTGTACTTTGGAACAAAGTTTAATCAAGTCAGATGCCGCTCGTCAAATCGGCTTTTTCGCCTCGGGTGCGGATCATGGCGAGCGGAACAGCTTGTTGTACTCAAATGGCCGGGTCACTGTTGCGGTGATCGTGGCTGCCTTTGGGTGCAGCGGGTTGATGAGGGCAGCAAACTCCTCTGGCACGATCACCGATGGCACCAGCAAGATCGGGGAGCGAAGGGATGTCAGCCAGGCTGAGCCGATCTTGACGCTGGCGCCGCCCGCGGGGATGGCCGACCAGGCAGGAGGCAGAGAGGCAAGTGCCACCACCTCGTGCAACGCCCACACGTCGTCGGGCACCTCGATCTCCACCAAAAAACGATTGAGCGGCAAGCCAGCATCATCAATGTGCGCCGCCGTCTCTAACACAGCAATGGCGATGGTCGGGGCGCTGTAAACAACGGGCTGCTTCTCGTCGTTCCAACGTCCCGGTGAAGCCGCAGCCCCGCCACCGCTGAGGTCAGTTGCAGCGTATTTGCGCGTCTCTGCCGCGATGCGCCACAACTTCACAGGTAGGCACCGCTTCGCATGGCACCCAGCAGTTGGGCCACGATCTCCACGCCGGTGGGCGTATCCAGATAGTCAGCGGGTTTGCGTCCGCCCAGGGCGGGTTGGGGGCGCTCAATCCATTGGCCCAGCCATTTCACTGTGTCAAAACCATTTGCATCGGCTGCTGTGCTGTCTTCAACGATGTCCTGGGCGATGCCCAGCAACTTGATCATGCCGATGGCTGCCAGGCCTGCGCGGCCATCGACCACCGCCCCAGCCGCAGACTTGCGTGCCGCCGTTGCGGGTGGGATGCGCAACATCGCGAACACCCTGGAAGAGGGCAATTCCATGCGCTTGGACAGATCCGTGATGAAAGTGCCCGCCACGCCATGGCGCTCCATCTCCACCATCTGCACAGGGGTGGCCTCATGCACTTGCTTGAGGTAGGCATCCACGCCCTGGCTGCGTTTGTAGCCAAGCAACACACCACCGCCAGCAGTAACAGGAGCGGATGTCTTGACGGGGCGAAACTCTCCTGAAGGCTGGCGAGCACGGCTGGTCGGGCTGAGTCCTGTGGCCGCAATGGCTTTGACGCCTTTGCCAGAGGTGCGCTTGGCCGCAGCAGGGTGTTTGTTGGTTACAGGCGCCATGGTCATCCCCAAGGACAATATCTCAATTGATATGAAGTCTAATCTCAATTGGGCGAAATTGCCAGTAACAGCGGCTGCAGCCCTTGCGATCTGAGCCGCCTGTCAACGCGTACGTCGCCTGGCAGAAGCCTTGGCTACGCCGGTTCTGCGCAAGCGAGCGGAGCTGGCCGAGGCGATCCACATGGGTGATACACCCCTGCTGGAAACCAGCATGACCCCACGCGAGATGAATCCGCATTTGTATCCCGCTCGCCGAAAAGGGGCGAGGGCTTGGCCTGGCTGAGCAGCACCCTGTAGATGAGCGCAAGGCCCCCTCAAGTTGGAGCAAAAGCGTCATGCGCACGATCTTGTTCCAGTGTCAGCAGGCACTTCGTTTTGCTCTAGCATGACAGCCAGCCGGGAGGCGCCGCATGAATTGCACGCCTCACCGAGCCCCATACAAAACAGGTGAGTTCTCATGTCATTGACGACCTTCGGGAAGCGCGAGCTGCCCCTGAACGTGTCTGTCTTTCCAAAAGGCAGTGCACGATGGCACCTAGACTGGTTTGGTCCGGTCTCCTTCCCCGACCGAGGGGGCCTGAACACGTCACCGTCGATTCGGGTTCAACTCTCCCGGATCGACGAAGCGCGTGAGTCGCTGCACCCACAACCGCGCCGATTGATCAAGCACGTTCACGTGACCGTGCGAACGATGATGATCCTCGGCCTCGGCGACATCTGGTCGAATGGCTTCCTGGTTTGTCGCAACCAGCGAGAGCGGGTCACGTTTGAAAACGTGCCCATATCGTCCAAGACCGTGCGCTTGGTGAAAACAGGCACCAGCCTCAGCCCAGGCAACTTCCTGCTGCCCGCTGACGAGCATCCCTGGCACATGCAGCACACGCATTCCTACTGCGCGGAAGTGACCATGGCGGATGGCAGGCACCTGGTGATTCCGTGCCCGGTGCTGCTCAGGTTCTACTTCGGCTCCTCTTCTGCCCTGCTCGCCAAACTGTTCCGCCCCGACCTCAAACGGACAGCCCTTGGAATGGGCTGGAGCAAATCACACGACGGACGCGCCGTTTTTCTGCGCCTCGGCGCCGCCATGCCGGGCCCAAGCGCCGAGGACATTGCACGCATCCTGCTGAACAAGCCCGCCTGGGCCGCAGCCAACTTGGTTCGCCAAAGCTGCCTGGAGGCATCGGTTCGCAACGAAACGGCCTACTTCAGATCAACCTTCCCATTTGAGGGCTCGACCACGCTGGAAGTACAAGGTGTCTGGGTCAGCCGCGAAGGGCACGCCAACAGAACATTCGTGGTCCACGAGATACACAGCTGCACGGCGCCCTTCCCTTTCCAGACATTGCGGTACCGCTTGCTCGCCACCGGTTCACGAACCAGTCAGCGGGATGCCCCACGCAAGTCTGCATTGCAGTCTCACGCGAAAACCCCGACCACCTCTGAGCAAGTGCTTCGCACGTCGCAAGGCCCCAGAGCGCCCGAGCTTCATGAACGCGACGCGTCCCACAATCTGTCACCTGCCACTGCGTTCATCCAAGCTCGCCGAAAGTTCAAGGACCTGGAGCACAAGACGGTGTACGCGTGGAAAGAGACCCCTCTGGTTCCACCCACCTTTCGCAAGGCCAAAACCAAAGACGCCAACGACGCATTCACCCTGGCAGATCAAGGCAGCGCAGCCAGGGTTCGCGGGCTGACGCTGGCCGAGTCAAGGACCGTCAGCTACTTTCACCCGCCCCCGCCCTTTCTGAGCCCGTATCTTCAGGAGCTGAAGCAGCTGACGCACCTGAACACCCAAGTCGTCACCATCGACGCGGTGGACGGGTGGACGGTTCCCATGCCTCCACGCAAACCCGGCGCGAAGAAGATCTTGCGGGCGTGCGTGATTTCTGTGGAGTGCCGCCACCTCTTCGCCACGGTCGTCATCCCTGATTGCAGCCCCACGTCTGCGCTGGTGTACGCCGACCTCATCGTCAGAGACGATGACGAGCTTCAGCAGTTGCTTGAGCGGGTGCCGGCAGACCTGCGCAAGCAGCTGCTCCTGGGCGCTCAAACGGTGGCGGTGGGCAGCGGCATAAGCTCTTCCAGCTCCGGCCCCGACCAGGCCGTCGCCTCGCCGGTCCTCACCGCCACCTTGAACCGTCACTTTCTGTGACGCACACGACGTCAGCGAACGTCCCACCCCGTCAGGGAGATCGGGGGCGCCGTTCGCCTCCAATGCAGGAACTTCAGGACCTCGCGCCGCGCCCCGTCGGCACCACACAGCGTGATCAGGTGATCGGCAAGCCTGGCGCGGCACCACGAGGCCGGAGGGGGTTGCCCTTGGAGCGCGGTCAAGCGCTCCTGCAGGTAGCTTCTCCACAGGACCTGCGACGCCAGACGAGGGTCCGTGTGAGGGCTGCGGCCGCCGGCACGCGCTCGAACCCAGCAGAACTCTCCGTTCTCGTCTTGCGTGGCCATCAGCACACCCACCCAAGGCGGAGTGCGCGCACTGACCTCTCCCCAATGGTGCCCTGTGACGATCGTGAGCCGGTCAAAGAACCGCCCGAGGTGCTCGATCTGCCGACCCAGATGGGCCAGCGAATCGCGATCGCTTTTGATTGCGAACCCGTGTGTTTCGTCGCCTGTGAACAAGGCCATGTCGGCACGACATGCGCCATCGCAGATGACCATTTGCTGCTCCAAATGGTATTTCCCCGCAGCACTTGATTGCTGGATTTTATTTTTCAGGTGATATCGAATGAGTGAATCGTCGAAAAACATGAATGAGCCCTCCTCGGAATCAATATCCAACAATTCAGAGGAAGTTCAAGCCCACGCAAACAAAAGCAAGATCCCGCCTTGGGATATTCTTTCAAAATGGTTTCAGCGATCAACCAAGATCACAGGCTTGTTTGGCGCCTGGCTGGTTTTTTCATATTTCTTGATGACTGGCTACGCCCCGATCGACAACTTGGCAGGTGTAGGGGCGATTGCGGTGTTCATTGCCTACATCGCAGTCTTGTTGGCATTCAGCTTCACCGTGCTGTGGGGCATGCCATCTTTCGTGCTGAATCAGTGGGTGGAAGCCAAAAATCGGGACGACCTCGTAGGCGGCCTGCTCCAGGGAAACGGCACAGCCACCTCCCCCGCCCCATCCTTGCAAAAGGTGCTGCTTTTCAGCGCGGGGACCATCATTGCTCCGGGTTTGATATTTTGGCTTCGCGCCTTCAAGCCATTTCTCGGCGAAGTCTTTTACATTCTGCTTGTCGCTGGGGCAATAGTTTTCGCGCTCGCCTGGTATGCATTCGTTTTCCCAAAGGGGTCATCAGACTCTCCCCGGCTGTTGAATAACAAGGGGAACAGGGCGCGAGCTGGCAAACGAACCGCCCTATTCCTTGTTCTGTCTGCTGCATCACTCCCCGCAGCCCTTCCCATCATAAAAATCCTGGAAAACGCCAGCGTTCTTGAAAAAGCCGGCGATCAAGCGCAAATCGCTGCTGTATTCGGCTCTCTGGTGATCGTGTGCATCGGAAACTCGTTGGCTTGGGCGATTTCACTGAGCCCAAAAGCGACGGACACAGTCAAGCATGTCGCCACAGCATTCACGGCTGCATCGTCCATCGCCCTATTGGCGCTGCTGGTCGGCGCCACTTCCGGCCTCACCCGCATGGTCATGAACGCGAGCTCCATGAGGCTGGACAACACCACCATCCACATCGAAGGTTCGTTCTGCGGCGTCTTGGCCCGTGTCGTGGCGCCCAAGGAGGCATCGCCCGCGCGCTGCATGGTCACGCACGCGCAAGTGTCTTCACGCTTGGGTGATCGCTGGTGGGTGGAGTGCCGTCCAAGAACAGAAAACGCCTCCGGCGACAGCAAGCCTTGGGGCTACAGCTTGCCTGCAGCCCAGGTCATCACATGGACTCGGGGCGTCGCAGCTGGGTCGGCGGCGTCCGCACCATCTGCACCCCAGGACGCCAACGCATACGCCGAATACACAGCATCACAGGTCTGCGATGCACTGATCAAACGCTGACGCGGCGGCAGGTCACTTGCCTGGGGCATCAAACAGCGCCTGAACCGGCACGCCAACGCTGTCTGCCAGCGCGTGAATCATGGTCAGCGTCGGGTTGGCCTTGCCGGTTTCAATCCGGCTCATGTACGTGCGAAACAGGCCGCAGCGGTCGGCCAAGTCCTCCTGCGTCATGCCTTTGGCTTGACGCAGTTCCCTGATCCTTTGACCGAAAGCCTGTTGTGGAGAGTGCCGCACAGCGCGACTCTCCAAGTTGTACACTCATTCGTACACACACTAATTCGCACATTCGGGGTTGTGCAACGCCCCGCTGTGCCACAACGGGAGGTTGAAATGAGTGACCAGGAAAGGCTGCATGAGCGCCCGGCGATGACGCTGCAGTCGGCGGCGTTGGTTTATGCGGGCCTGTTGATCTTCTGGCTGGGCATGCTCAAGCTGGCGATGAGCACCACGTGGTTTCCGAATGGGGCCTTGATCGCGTACCACCTCGCGGCCGGCTTTGTGCTGAACCGGTGGGTGTTGCGAGACCTGATCCAGTGGCACCCCCAGCACGCTACCTTGAACAACGTGGTGAAGGCCAAGCTGTCTGCCTTCTTTTTTTGGCCGCTGGCCTACGCGGGCATCCTGATCCGGATGCTCGTGAACAAGGTGCTGTGAGTGGGCCGGCCATGAAAAATGCGAGCAACAGACTGACTGTGTTGGCCATTGCCATCGTCGCGATGCATTTGACCGGCTGCACGCGCAACGAGGCGGAGCCCACCGAAGCTAACTTGCTGGATGCTTTCGCCAGGTCCCGGGATGTTTGCGCCACGCGCTTTCCTTTGCCGCTGGAGGTGCCAGAAAGTGAGCGGGCGACAGCGGCGAAGTACCCGGCCATGGCGCCAGGACGTGGCCCGATCCTGCTTGAAGCGGGGTTGCTGGAGAAGACGACGGTGAAGCGGGAGGTGCGCAAGTACCTTGGCGGCTCTTTCATGATCGAGGTGGACCGGTATTCGCTCAGTGAAGCGGCCAAGCCTTTCTTCAAGCCCAATGGCGACGTGGTGGGCGTTGATGGCCAAAACTACCAGCAAGGTCGGTTGTGCTTCGCCAAGCGACGCGTGACGACGATCAAGCAGATCGAGCCGGTTGGCAAGGTCAACTTGCGTGATGCGGTGAAGGTCGCCTACACGTATGAGTTGGCAGAGGTCGCGGAGTTTGCCAAGTCGGCAGCGGTGCAGCGCGCGTTGCCGCCCATCGCCAAGGCGATGGAACAAAGCGATGGCAAGGCGACGTGCCATGCGGTGATGACTTTGGTGGATGGTCGCTGGCAAACGGGGCCAACGCCTGACAGCATCAGTGAGTGCCTGGTGGACCACTAGGCCACGGTACGAGGTGTCTGGTCGGGCATCGCTCTCACCGGGAATGCAACGGCTGGAAGGTGGTCGACTCGTTCATTGCACCCAAGGCAGCCTCCCCCAACAAGTCATGGGCACTCCGCGGTCAAGCTCGCGGTAGCATCATGCAAACAAAAATGGGGGAACAACTTGCCGATCCGCGACTACCTCAACGGCCCCAAACACAAGGCCCGCGCCACGCAACTTGACGAAGAACTGACCAAGTTGCAGGCCAAGCATGCGGCGCTGCAAGAGCAAGCCCGCCAATGTGGCGCGCTCGACTTGCTAGCGGTGCGAGAACTCGTCGAACAAGCAAATGCGCAACTGACATCCGTCAACACGGAAATCACTGCAGCCAAACATCGCCAGGAAGCGCTCAATGCGCAGATCAAAGGCCTGCGCAGTGAAGTCCTGGTGCTCGAAGAAGCCGTTCTGCTAGAAAGCTTTGCGCTGTACACGCCCAAGTTTTCCTTCACCACCAGCCAGCACTACAAAGCTGAGTTGGACAAAATCCGAGACAGGCAGAAAGCACTGATCAAAGGAGGTCAGGCGGCAACGGGCAGCACCACTTGGACTGTGAACGGCAAGGCAGCCGAAGGCCGGAAGATGGTCAACGACATGTTGAAGCTCCTCATCAGGTCCTTCAACAACGAGTGCGACCAGTGTGTGGACAACGTCAAGTTTGACAACGTGGCGTTGAACGAAAAGCGCATCCAGAAGTCATTCGAGGCATGCAACAAGCTGGGGCGCGTGATGTCCGCGCAAATCGCGCCCGACTATTTGAAGCTCAAGCTGGACGAGCTGCACCTGGCTCACGAGTTCCAGCGGAAAAAGCAGGAAGAAAAAGAAGAGGCCAAACGCGCGAGGGAAGAGTTGCGTGAGCAGCAGAAGCTGGAACAAGAAATCCGCGCGGCGCGTGAGCGCATTGGCAAAGAGCGCAAGCATTTCGGAGCGGCACTCAAAGACCTTCAGGCTCGCCTTGACAAGGCATCAAGCGACGACGATCGGGCCGCCTTGACCCAAAAAATCGCCGAAATCGAAGCGCGCAAGACAGCGCTCGATAGCGAGGAAAAGCTCATCGACTACCGAGAGCAGAACGCAAAGGCTGGCTATGTCTACGTGATCTCGAACGTCGGCGCCTTTGGTGAAGGCATCTACAAAATCGGGATGACCCGGCGCCTGGACCCGATGGAACGAGTGGACGAACTGGGCGATGCGTCGGTGCCTTTCTGGTTCGACGTCCACGCAATGGTCTTCTCTGAGAACGCGCCATCGTTGGAGGCCAAGCTGCACGAGAGGTTCTCGACAGGTCGCCTGAACAAGGTCAATGGACGCAAGGAGTTCTTCCGTGCGGACATTCGGGAGATCGAGGCTGTGATCAGAGCCAACTACGACGCGGTGGTCGAGGTGGTGCACGAAGCACCAGCTGAGCAGTTCCGTGAAAGCCTGAGGATGGCGGCACCGTCAGATGCCATTCAAGCCGCTGAGCGGCATGCGCAGGCTTAGAGAGCTCGAGGATCCTGTGTCTTC
Source organism: uncultured Aquabacterium sp. (assembly GCA_964373965.1). Lineage (GTDB taxonomy): Bacteria > Pseudomonadota > Gammaproteobacteria > Burkholderiales > Burkholderiaceae_C > Aquabacterium. Next base: position 58,843 of record CAYJXE010000007.1, read on the forward strand.
AGCGATACAGCGCCAATACATACAGGGCTACCCCATCAACAAGGTAGTTGCTTGGCCTATGCACTCAAGTCGTCAAAATCGCACAGACCGTATTGCGGCGATTGCGAACTCAAATCCTAGGTCACACATATCCACGGACACCAAACTTAAGCGACGGCAAACGAACCTATGCGGGCGACCACAGGACTGCAGCCATCGCCGTCTTGCATAACTTTCGGCAATAGAATTTAGGCAACCAAAAGCATTATGGGCAGGACATGACTGTGACATCGAATCAGGTGAAAGCGGAGTTCGCACATGACTTACAAGTGGGCTTGGCTCGCGCTAGCGTGCCCGAGTTCGCCCATCTTCCATTGATTGGGATGGCCGGCAAGCTGGCTTTGAATATTCGAGGGCTAGGTGAGATTCGGGCAGAGGTGCTTAGGCCCGTTGCAGACCACTACTTCGACATCCCTGCACTTGCACTTCAGCCAGTCTTGGAAATCCTCGCTGAGGTTGGCTACGTCCAACTAGTGACGACGGGCAAGACGCTCAACTCCATCATTCCAAACGTACCTCACTTCTCATCGGTCTACGGCGGCCTAGGCGACTACGTTGGGACGATCAGTCTCAACGAACACGAGGAAGTCGCCATTGCTGTCTTGAACGAGCTTAAAAGCAAGCCAGAAAAGAGAGACACCCTCATCGGAAGACTAGGGGCGCCGAAGCAAGTTTTTGCACGGGTCGAGCTCATCACCCAGACTGGCGGCCTAGTCCTTCCGAAGCGAGCTAGGGGGCAAGACGTTTTGGTTAGTCCATTCTACTTTGCTGACAGCCTAGACGCGCTAGCAAGTCACGCAGCGGCAGGGGGAGCTCGCGGAGTTCAACGTGTCCTTGATCTTCTCAAGAAAGCTCAAGGCTGGCCACTTTCCCTAATAATAAGCTCCGGCGAGATCAACGGGACTAAACTCACCGCATCGGAGCTGCAATTGCTCCGCGAGATGGTTGCCGATGGAGTACTTCGCCCACCAAGCCTCCGGAATACAGCGTCCAACACTGACGAGCATTTTGTATTCACACCGATGCCTGGCGGCCGCGCAATGGACGGCGCTGCGAGAGAGATCTATGAGCGGACCATGGCAATAGTCGCTGCAGTTCGTAAAGGACAACTGCTTCCAAGCAAGTTTGCAATTCGTTCGCCTGTTAGATTGCTTGAAACCCTTCGTGACAACAAGAAAATTCGCGCCAGCACCGAAGCTGCGCTGCAGTACACCAATCTAGTCACCCTCAGAATCGGACGGCTTGTGTCTACGGGAAGCTCTGGATGGTACCAATTTCATCTGATTGAAACACCTGAAAACATTCAAGCAGTCAACGACGCAATAAAAATATTCCAAACCGGCGAACCCTTGTCGGCAGGGGTTTCTGAAGACGCGCGCATCGCTCTTCAGCGGGACGAGTCGTACGTTCAATCAATTTTGGCATCCACAGCCTTAAGGCAAACGCCGCGTCCCGCCCTTGATGAGCAAGCCAAGGCCGAAATGGAACAACTTTTTCTCGATCTCAAATGATCAAAGACTCAGTTCAAAAGCAGAAGGCTATTCGCTACTGCGTTGCGCACGGCTACGTGCCCTATATGGAGTGCCGCGTCAGGTTTTCCGGCGACACATCTGAATCCATATCGGACATCACAGATGCTGATGTACTTGGTGTGCGCCCCGCAGGACAAGCACCCACTCGGCGACTAGTTTTCGATTGCAAAACGCTGGCAAAGACCAGCGGCGTAAATCGGGCGTTGTGGGCCGCTGGTCTTCTGCGCCTTGTTGCTGCGGACGAAGCATTCGTAATCCTTGTCAAGGCCGCCCCACAAGGGCATCGGCTCGCAGCAAGCAAAGTTGGCGTCCATCTATTCTCGGAGAAGCTGTTTGATCAGTACGCTCAAGCTTCATCAAGCGACTACGTTGAGCAGATCACCTACTTGGATAACTTGAGTGCATGGGATTCATTGTGGGATATGCGCACCAAGTTTCCGCGCATCGCAGCCCTCGTCGAATACCTTACGAGCGAAGCAGCTTTTGAGCAGAACCCAGCTACTGGCTTCCGATCCCTGCTCTCCAAACTGAAACAAGCAGAGGGCGAGTTTGATGTCTCCAAACCAGAACACAGGATGCTGTATGGGATCGTGGTTAGCCAAGCCATCACATTGATTGCGGGCATAGTCCGAGATTTCAATACCTTGTTTGATCCTGCAATGAAAGTAGACGACTTCCAGCGGTCGTTGCGAAACTACATTTGGGGCGGCCGGGAAGGATATGAACTTCGCAAACGACTACAGGCAGCTCTTCACGCAGGTCGCCCTGACGAGAGCCAAGAGATCCAACTGCCAGGTTGGGACTCTTTTATCGAGTTGATTCGTTCCCTTTTGGATGCACCGCTTCTTGCTGGCAGTTCCGCGTTGCCAATCAAAGATCTAGCATTTCGCGAAATCGGTACGCCATCCGTGCTAGCCGACGCACGGATCAAGCGCGAATTGACCTCCACTCCGCGCGCTCGTCAGTTCGCATTCTCGGTTAATCGATATATTGGTTCGCTGTCTAGATTGCTAAGGGACTGCTCCGAACATCTAAAGGAGAGCCTAACAAGAGCGTCAGCATAGGCCTGCGCCAAGCTGACGTGATTTCATTGGGCATGGCAGCAAGCACTGAGCAGTGCGGGTGCCGACCTCAATTCACGTCGGCATTCTGCGGTGACGTCTGACCGGCAGCGCCTAACCTGATACGACCAAACGCGCCAGCGCCCGCCCGCTTGAACTGGCGAGCATCCTTGCTCACCCTCTGTTTTTCTCCGCCTCTTCGAGATTTTTCTCGCCCACTTCGAGATTTTCTCTCTCAGTTCGAGACATTCACAACGACACCCGCCTGCAGCGCCTGCTGGTCTGCGTGGTACGAGCTGCGCACCATCGCCCCCACCGCCGCGTGGGTGAACCCCATCTCGCGGGCGGCCTGCTCGAACGCCTTGAAGGTGTCCGGGTGCACGTAGCGGCGCACCGGCAGGTGGTGCCCCGAAGGCGCCAGGTACTGGCCGATGGTGATCATGTCGATGCCATGCTCGCGCATGTCTCGCATCACCTGGTAGACCTCATCGTCGGTCTCGCCCAGGCCGACCATGATGCCGCTCTTGGTCGGCACGTCGGGGTGCAGGGCCTTGAACTTCTTGAGCAGGTTCAGGCTGAACTGGTAGTCGGAGCCCGGGCGCGCTTCTTTGTACAGGCGCGGTGCGGTCTCGAGGTTGTGGTTCATCACGTCGGGCGGCGCGGCCTTGAGGATCTCGAGCGCGCGGTCATCGCGGCCCCGGAAGTCGGGCACCAGGATCTCGATGCGCGTGGCCGGCGACTGCTCGCGGACCTGCTTGATGCATTCCACGAAGTGCCCGGCACCACCGTCGCGCAGGTCATCGCGGTCCACCGAGGTGATAACCACGTACTTGAGCTTGAGCGCCGCGATCGTCTTGGCCAGGTTGGCCGGCTCGTTCACGTCGAGCGGATCGGGGCGGCCGTGGCCGACGTCGCAGAACGGGCAGCGGCGCGTGCACTTGTCGCCCATGATCATGAACGTGGCAGTGCCGTGGCCAAAGCACTCGCCGATGTTGGGGCACGAGGCCTCCTCGCACACCGTGTGCAGCTTGTGCTCACGCAGGATGTTCTTGATCTCGTAGAAGCGCGTGCTGGGCGAGCCCGCCTTGACGCGGATCCACTCGGGTTTTTTCAGCACCTCACCGGCCGGCACGATCTTGATGGGGATGCGCGCGGTCTTGGCCTGGGCCTTCTGCTTGGCGGAGGGGTCGTAGGCGGCTGGGGATGCGGCGGCAGGCGATGCGCTCACGGGTGCGGAGGCGGCGGGCGACCCGGTGGCTGGCGCTTGTGGCGCGGCCGGGCTCGAGGGGGACGTGGTGGGCTCGGACATATCCCGAAACTGTAGCCCATTGGGCCACGCCAAGTGATGTGGCCGGCCGCAGGCCGAGGACGGAGCCTTTGGGTTCCCTCAAGCGGTGTGCATTCCGGCCGATAACCCTGCTGAGCTCATGGCGACCCCCGGCCCCTGCGGTGATGGCTGGCAAACACGCGCCGAGCACTTCCAACCCGCATCAAGCAATCGACCATGCCGAAACTCTTCTCACTGTCCGCCAAGCTGGGCACCGCCACCGCGATCTTCTGGTTGGGCTTCGTCATCCTGGCTGCCCTGAGCCTGCACGGGCTGGGCAGCCTGAGCCGAGACCTGCGGGAGGTGCACGACCACCACATGCGCGCCAGCATCGAGGCGGCCAGGCTCGCAGAATTGATCCAGCAGAACCGCACCGAGGTCCTGCTGACCTTCCAGCATGCCCCCGACAGCCCCGTGCAGGACGTGCACGACCACCCGACCGACATGCACCTGCAACAGATGCGCAAGCGGGCGGAGGACATTCAGGCGAGCTGGCAACGATTGCAGCAGCTGGATGCCCAGCCGGCGGATCAGGCCGCCCTGTCTGCGGTGGCGGTGGCGTTGAGTGCGTGGCAGGCCCAGTGCGATGCCGCTCGCAAAGCACTGGACGCGGGCGTCTTCGACAAGGCCACGCTGGCTGCTTTCCTGAAAGCCGGCCGCACCGAAGGCAAGGCCTTGTTCGAGGCCCTGCATGCGCTGGAGCAACACCACCTTGATGCCTCCCAAGCGCTGTTCGAAGACAGCCAGGTCACCCACCAGCGCGCCTGGACGGCGGTGGTCGCCTTGCTGGCCCTGGCCCTGGCGCCGGCCACCTGGTTGGCTTGGCGCGGCATGCGTCGCCTGGTTGGCGGCTTGGGCTTTGCGCGCCGCGTGTCTGGCGCCATCGCCGATGGCAAGCTGGAAGCCGTTCCCCACGACCCGCGCGGGGACGAGGTCGCCGACCTCATCAACGACCTCCAGCGCATGCGAAACAACCTGGCCGACCTGATCGGACAGGTTCGCGAAGTCAGCGAAAGCGTCGAAGTGGCCAGCAACGAAGTGGCCGCCGGCAACCAGGACCTGTCGGTGCGCACCGAGCGCACGGCCAGCAGCCTGCAAGAAACGGCCAGCGCCACGGTCGAGCTCAATGAAACCGTGCGCCAGAACGCCGACAATGCCCGCCAGGCCAACCAGATGGCCGATGCCGCCAGCCAGGTGGTCACCGACGCCGGCCGCGTGGTGGGCGAGGTGGTCACCACCATGCGCGACATCCACGAGAGCTCGCGCAAGATCTCGGACATCATCGGCGTGATCGACGGCATCGCCTTCCAGACCAACATCCTGGCGCTCAATGCCGCCGTGGAAGCGGCCCGGGCAGGCGAGCAGGGCCGCGGCTTCGCCGTGGTGGCCAACGAGGTGCGCAGCCTGGCCAGCCGCAGCGCCGATGCCGCGCGCGAAATCAAGGGCCTGATCGGCAGCAGCGTCGAGCGGGTGGAAACCGGCTCAGCCCTGGTCGATCGCGCCGGTCAGACCATGCAGGACGTGGTGCAGGCCATCCAGCGCGTGACCGACACCGTCGCCGAGATCCGCCACGCCAGCGAGGAACAAAGCAGCGGCGTGGCCCTGCTGCAGCAGTCCCTGACCGAGATGGACCAGTCCACCCAGCAGAACGCCGCCCTGGTCGAGCAGAGCGCCGCTGCGGCCGAGAGCTTGCGTCAGCAGGCCCGCCAGCTGGTGACGTCGGTGTCGCGCTTCAGGTGATCAGCTCAGGCTGCTGTCCAGGTGCTGCGCCAACCGCGCAGCGGCCTCGTCCCAGCCCACGTGCACGTCCAGGCTGGCCAAGTCAACCGTTTTCAGGCCGTTGTAGCCGCAGGGGTTGATGCGCCCGTAAGGCGCCAGGTCCATGTCCACGTTCAGCGCCACCCCGTGGTAAGTGCAGTGGCGCGTGACCTTGATGCCGATGGCGGCCACCTTGCCCAGGCCTCGGAACGGGTCTGAGGGGTCGGCCGGCCCGGTGAGCGCCGCGTGCGCGAACGGGTCATCGAGCCGCACGTAGATGCCAGGGGCGCCCGCCACGCGATGGCCGGTCACGCCCAGGTCTTGCAGGGTGCGCAGCACGGCCTGCTCGACGCGGTAAACATATTCCTTGACGAAGTAGCCGCGCCGCTTGAGGTCCAGCAGCGGGTAGGCCACCACCTGCCCCGGCCCGTGGTAGGTCACCTGGCCTCCCCGGTTGGTCTGCACCACGGGGATGTGGCCCGGCCCCGTCGGGTTGAGCAGGACGTGTTCGGCCTTGCCGGCCAGCCCCTGGGTGAACACCGGGGGGTGCTGGCAGACCCAGATTTCGTCGGGGGCGTCGTCGGTGCGCTGCTCGGTGAAATCCTGCATCGCACGCATGGTGGGTTCGTAGGGCACCAGGCCCAGGTTCTTCAGCGTGGTCACCTGGCGGTTTTACCACCACGCTGTGCACGCATCGCCACCGGCATCGGCAAAAAAGAGCCCCGCGCCCGAGGCGATCAGGGCATCAAGCCCGGGCCAGCCGCTGGAACAAGGCCCCTGGCAGGCGAGCCACCTGCCCCATGAGCTCGAGCTCCAGCAGGCGCGCGCCCAGCTCGGCCGGGCCCAGGCCGGTGCGCGCCGACAGGGCGTCCTGCCCGACCGGGTCGTGGCCCATGGCCTGCAGGATGGGGTCACTGCCTGAGGCATCGGGCTGCACCGCATCGGCGTTGGAGCCGGTGGCTTCGGACGCGGCCATGCCGAGCTGCCCCGACGCCCCCAGCCGCAGCTCTTCGAGCACGTCCTGCGCCGTCTCGACCAGCTTGGCGCCTTGTTTGATCAGCGCGTGGCAGCCCCGGGCCTGCGGCGAGTGGATGGAGCCCGGGATGGCCAGCACCTCGCGCCCCATCTCGTTGGCCAGCCGCGCTGTGATGAGCGAGCCCGACTGCACGGCCGCTTCGACCACCAGCGTGCCCCGCGACAAGGCCGCGACGATGCGGTTGCGCCGAGGGAAGTTGGCCGGCAGGGGCGGTGTGTTCAGCGGGAACTCCGACAGCAGCAGCCCATTGCAGGCCACCCGGCGGGCCAACGACTTGTGGCCCTTGGGGTAGACCTCTCTCAAGCCTGTGCCGAGCACGGCGATGGTGCCGCCCGCCTGCTTGCCGGCGAACGGCATGTCGTCCGATTCGAATGGCTGCAAAGCACCGTCGTGCGCGGCGGCATCAATGCCACGGGCCAAGCCTGAGACCACCACCACACCCGCTTCGCTGAGGGCGCGGGCAAAGGCCTGGGCGTTCTCGACACCCTGCTGGGTCGGGTTGCGGCTGCCGACGATGGCCACGGCCGGGCGTCGCCAGCGGTCCAGGTCGCCTTCGGCGAAGAGCACCAGGGGTGGATCGACCGCTTCGAGCAAGGGTGCGGGGTAGTTGGCATCGGCCAGGGTGAGCACGGCCCGAGGCGCCTCGGCATTCGGGTCGCGCAACCAGGCCCAGGCGCACGCTTGCTCGGCTTGCCAGCCTGTGTCGGCATGGAGCGCGTCGGGCGCGAAGCGCGGCAGCACGGCGCGCACCGCATCGGGTTCGGCGGCAAACAGCCCCTGGGGCGAACCAAAGGCCGCCAGCAGGCGACGCGCCGAGCCGGGGCCCAGGCGGGGCACCATCAGCAGGCGCAACCAGGCGCCGAGTTCATCAAAGTCGGGAGACACGTCGGAGGAAGCAAAAAAAAAGCGCCCGGCGGTGTCTGGGCAGACACCGGGGCGGCCTCCAACTTCAAGCGCCGCACCCGGGCAGGTGCGTGGCGGGGTTGGCGTCAGGGCTGGGTGAAACGGTCACCCGCCTTGACCGGCTCCTGCACGTTCAAGATCAGGGCGTAGGACATGCGGTCGAACACCCGGAAGACGAACAGCAGGCCATGGCGCTCATCGGGCAGCTTGATGAGCTCCTTGGTGTCGGTGGTGGTGTCGCGCACGGTGGCGCCATCGCGCCACAGGGCCAGCACGGTGCCGCGATCCAGGCCGTCGCGGCTGCCACGGTTGAGCGCCACGATCTGGTTCTGGCCAGCGGTCAGCGACTCGCCGTAGATGGACACGATCTGGCCACCCACCGGGTCTTTCGGGGCGTGCGGCGCGATGTTGTCGAAGTCGCGCGGGGGCACCGGGGCCAGGCGGTCGCCCGTGCCAGCTTCCTGGCGGATGCTGGTGACGGTGAAGGTGGACGGGATGACCAGGGGCTTGCCATCGGCGCCCGTGCCCTCTGCGCCTTCGCGGGTCAACGTCATGGTGCCCACGTAGGCAGCTTCGTAGCCCAGGACCTCGCGGGTGGTCGGGTCGCGCAGCGGCTTGGGCTGGCGGAACAGGCGCCAGTCGCGACGGCCATCCAGGTTGCCACGCACGTAGGCGGTCTCGCCCCGGCCCAGCATGACGCGGCCTTCCTGGGTGGCGACCACGCGCGGCGCGGTCAGCAACTCATCGGAGGACTCGAAGATGACCGCTTCATTGAAGAAGGGCTCGAGCAGGTGGATGGGCACCGTGGCGATGGCGTCGTTGAGGCTGCCTTCGCGCACGCGAGGCGAGAGCTTGGCGTCGCCGCTGATGGGCTGACCCAGGCGCAGGCGCGCGCGGCCGTTGCTCTTGTCCAGGTACAGCACTTGCCCCGGGAAGATGAGGTGGGGGTTGCGGATCTGCTGCAGGTTCATGCCCCACAGCTCAGGCCAGCGCCAGGGCGATTTCAGGAACAGGCCCGAGATGCCCCAGAGGGTGTCGCCACGCTTGACGGTGTGGCTGTCGGGGGCGTTGGGCGAGAGTTCGGACAGCGGCACGCCGGCTTCGGAGACCTGCTGCGCGGTGGCCTTCTGCTTGGCCGTGATCGGGAAATTGGGCTCGGCCGAAACGGTGTTGGCCAACACGCCAAAGCACAGGGCGGCGGCCGCAGCCAGCGGTGCGAACGTCTCGCGGCGAATGGACAAACGCGGGGACAGCGAACGCTGGGACATCGAAACAGCCTCCATGGACAGCCTTGAATTCGGCCTTGACGTGGACAGTGGGGCTCGGGATTCGGCAAAATCCACCCCTGGATCGAAGGATTCTGCCCGCAAAAGTCGCACGGTCGCAATGGAAATTGCGCCGTGTTACCCCGGGTGGCGCGCCCTTCGGCGACGCCCTCGTTGCGCTGCTCCCACAACCCCCACCGGGCGGCCTCCGGGCCTTCCCTCCTCTGGACGAACCCTTTTTCATGGCCCTGCTGCCCATCCTCCGCTACCCCGATCCACGCCTGCACACGGTCGCCAAGCCCGTGGCCGAGGTCGACGCCACCATCAAACAGCTGGTCGACGACATGCTGGAAACCATGTACGACGCCAAGGGCGTGGGCCTGGCCGCCACGCAGGTCGACCGCCACGTGCGCGTGGTCGTCATCGACACCAGCGAAGAGCGCAACGAGCCGCGCGTGCTGATCAACCCCGAGATCACCTGGGCCAGCGAAGAGATGATCGTCTGGGAAGAAGGCTGCCTGTCGGTGCCCACCATCTACGACAAGGTCGATCGCCACGCCCGCGTGAAGGTGCGCGCCTTGAATCGCGACGGCCAGTCCTACGAATTCGAAGGCGACGAGCTGCTGGCCGTGTGCGTGCAGCACGAGCTCGATCACCTGCTGGGCAAGGTGTTCGTGGAATACCTCTCGCCGCTCAAGCGCAACCGCATCAAGACCAAGCTGGTCAAGCGCGCCCGCGACGACGAGTGACCCCACGCGAATGACCACCACCCCGCTACGCGTGGCCTTTGCCGGCACGCCCGAATTCGCCGCCGTGGCGCTCGAAGCCATCCTGGCGGCGGGCCACACCGTGCCCCTGGTGCTGACCCAGCCCGACCGGCCCGCCGGCCGTGGCATGAAGCTGCAGGCCTCGCCGGTCAAGCAGTTGGCGCAACAGCATGGCCTGCCCGTGGCGCAGCCGCACAGCCTGCGGCTCGACGGCAAGTACCCGGATGAGGCCGCCGCCGCACGCGACGCCCTGCTGGCCGCGCAACCCGACGTGATGGTGGTGGCCGCCTATGGCCTGATCCTGCCGCAGTGGACGCTGGACCTGCCGCGCCTGGGCTGCCTGAACATCCACGGCTCGCTGCTGCCGCGCTGGCGCGGGGCGGCGCCCATCCACCGCGCCATCGAGGCCGGTGATGCGCAAACCGGCATCACCATCATGCAGATGGACGCCGGCCTGGACACGGGCGACATGCTGCTGATCGGCGCCGAACCGATCCGCGCCGATGACACCACGGCGGTGCTGCACGACCGCCTGGCGACGCTCGGCGGCCAGCTCATCGTCGATGCGTTGGCACAGGCAGGCAGCCTGGTGCGCACGCCCCAGCCTTCGGAGGGCGTGAACTACGCGCACAAGATCGAAAAGGCTGAGGCCGCCATCGACTGGTCTTTGCCAGCGGCCTCGATCGAGCGCCGCGTGCGCGCCTTCGACCCTTTCCCCGGCTGCACCTTCACGCTGGCCACCGACAAGGGCCCCGAGGTGGTCAAGCTCTGGCGCGCCAGCGTGGTGCCCGCCAGCGGCGCGCCCGGTGAGGTGCTGCACGCCCAGGGCGACACACTGGTGGTGGCCTGCGGAGAGCAGGCCCTGGCCTTGCACACCTTGCAACGCCCGGGCGGCAAACGCGTGGCCGCGCGTGAATTTCTGCAAAGCTGCACCCTGCCCGCTTCATTGGCTTGAGTCGCAGGCACAACGCCGCATATAAACAGGTGCCACCATGAGGTGGCGTCTTCCATCGCTTGACGGGTCAGGAGGCCCGAAACCATGTTCAACATGATGAAAACCGCCATCCTGATGGCGGCGATCACCGCCCTCTTCATGGCCATCGGCAGCATGCTCGGGGGCAAGACCGGCATGATGCTGGCCCTGGTCGTGGCCGTGGGCATGAACTTCTTCAGCTACTGGTTCTCCGACAAGATGGTGCTGAAGATGTACAACGCTCGACAGGTCGATGAGACCTCGGCGCCGCGCTTCTACGGCATGGTGCGCGAGCTGGCCCAGCGCGCGCAGATGCCCATGCCCAAGGTCTACCTGATCGACGAGGCTGCGCCCAACGCGTTTGCCACCGGCCGCAACCCCGAGAACGCCGCCGTGGCCGCGACCACCGGCATCCTCAACGTGCTCAGCGAGCGCGAATTGCGCGGCGTGATGGCGCACGAGTTGGCCCACGTCAAGCACCGCGACATCCTCATCAGCACCATCAGCGCCACCATGGCCGGTGCGATCTCGATGCTGGCGAACTTCGCCGCCTTCTTTGGTGGACGCGATTCGGAGGGCCGCCCGGCCAACCCGATCGCCGGCATCGCCGTGGCCATCCTGGCCCCGCTGGCCGCCAGCCTGATCCAGATGGCCATCAGCCGTGCGCGCGAGTTCGAAGCCGACCGCGGTGGCGCCGAGATCAGCGGCGACCCGCAGGCCCTGGCCAGCGCGCTCGACAAGATCCACCGCTACGCCCAAGGCATCCCCCTGGGCCCCGCCGAAGCCCACCCCGAAACGGCTCAGATGATGATCATGAACCCGCTGTCGGGCGGCGGCCTGCGCGGCCTGTTCTCGACGCACCCCGCCACCGAAGAGCGCATCGCGCGCCTCATGGCGATGGCCCGAGGGGGCTGAATTCAGAACAGATCGCGCGTGTGGATGACCCGCTGGGTCTCGGGCGCGAAGACGCCGAAGGTGGCGCGCGCCGAAGGGTCGCGGTCGTAGGTGGCCGCGCAGTTGCCATTGAGCGATCGCAGCCACGGGCGCTGGGCCCCCACGCTGGCTGGGTGAGCACTCAGGCAGGACTGGTCGGTGGTCGTGGTGCCCAGGTTCACGCTCAGGTCGAGCGAGCCGGTGCCGCTGCTGGTTGGAGCCGACAACACGAAGCCACCTTGGCCGTTGACCAAGGTGACACCAGCAGAAACGGTGCTCGTCCAGGCGCTGGTGAGCACGCCCTTGCTGTCCAGATAGCGCGCTCGCACCACCGCCGCCGCGGGCAGCGAGGTGCAACCGTCGGCGTCATTGACAACCCAGGCTTTGCCAGACCAGTACTGGGTTGTCACCGGCACCCGCAAGGGGTCTCGCCCCGAACCGAAAGCGTTGGAGACCTGCAGCCGGCCGCTGCGCACATTGGGGCCCTGCTCGGTCTTGTTTTCAGAGGTGACGCCATCGCTGTCGGTGGCGCGCAGCACCACCGAGGCCGGTGCCGTGAGCTTGTTGGTGTAGGTGAAGCTCTGGGTGTTGAACGTGGCCTCGCCCGCCGCAAAGGCCGAAGGCGCCAGGCTGGTGACGGACAAGGCGCCCAGGCCGCCGTTGGCGACCGCGCTCAAGGTGGTGGTTTTGGCAAAGCTGGGCGACATGCTGCCGGTGCCGTCGTGGTTGCGGGTGACGTCGCCCGCCAGGTTGCGCGCCGTGACCGTCATGCTGAAGGGCTCGCCGCTGTAGGTGAAGGGCGCGCCGCTGGAGCAGGCCTGCGTGGCGGTGACCGTGAAGTGCGAAGGGATGAAAGGGCCGACGTTGCCCACCGCGCCACTGCCAGTTGTGCCGCTGACGGCGATGCCCGAGCCCAAGTGGTCGCTCCAGCTGACCGACAGGTCGCCGTTGCCCACCTCGCTCCAGCTCAGGGCATTGGCCTGTGCTGCGCCCCCACTGAAGCCGCCCAGGCTGCCCGAGAACGTGCCCGCCTGGCTGCCGCCGCCGGTGGGCTGGCGCTTGGTGAACACCAGGGTGGGTGCGGCCGGCACGGTCTCGCGCCCGAAGTTGGGCGTGGCCACGTTGGCGCGGTTCAGGGCCGTCACGGTGGCGGAGAAACTCGCGCCCGCCTTGATGGGCCCCGCCGTCACGTTGCTGAAAGCGAAGCTGGCTGGGGCGGCGACGAAGGTGTCCGAGCCCGTCATGCTCAGGCCGGCATCGCTGCCAGCACCCGATGAATACGACGCGCTGAGGTTCACCTGGCCTGCGTCGGCGTAGTCGAAGGTGGTGGTGGCCACGCCGCTGGCGTTGAAGGCCAGCGAGACGCTGCGGCTGGAGCCGTCACAGGCCGCAGCCGCGTTGTTGCCCGCGTTGAGCGCGGTGCCCGCCACCCTCACCGGCACGAAGCCCGTGTTGGGGTTGCCGTGCGTGCAACTGAACTGGATGGCCTTGCTGACGCTGGCAAAAGCCGGGGTGCACATCAGGCTGTTGTCTGCCTTGCGCACGGCGCTGACGGTGACCGATTGGGTGTCGCCAGCGACATGGTGCGGCACATCAAAGAGCAGGCCGGTGTCGGCCGAGGTGAACACGCAGCTGCCGCCTGCGGTGGCCGACGTGCCCAAGCCGCAGTAGGGCGTGCTGCCCGCAGAGGGCGCGCTGGACAGGCCACTCAGGCCCAGCGTGACCGAGCCCGGCGTGGTCACCTGCACCGACACCGTGGCGGTGCTGCTGCCCGAGGCGATGGCAAAGGTCTTGGTACCCGTGACCGTGGGCGTGCCGGTGAAGCTCACCGTGCCATTGAGCCCGCCGGTGTAGGGCGTCGAGCAAGCCGCGTTGGCGCAGGCCTTGACGGTCACGTCTTCGGCCTTGCAGGTCACGCCCGAAGCGCTGTTCATCGTCACCTCGACGTGGTGCAGCGTGGCGGCGGTGCAGGTGGTGGATTCGGCGTACAGCGCCGAGACCTCTGTGGCCGTCAACTCAGCGTCGTAGATGCGGACCTGGTCGATCGTGCCGTAAGCCGAATTGAGCTCCACCGACGAGGCGCTGCGGTTGTCACCAAAGACGAGCCGGCCGATGGCGTTGTTGATGGCGGTGGACGAGTAGGACTGCGAGTCCTGCAGGCTGCCATCGACGTACAGCTTCATGGGCCCGCCGCCCGACTTGAACTGCCAGGTCACGACGATGTGGGCCCACGCCCCGTCGGTGACGGTGTTGAGCTTGTCGACGTCGCGCACGGTGCCGCCGCTGTCGGTGATGTGGGCATTGAGATCCACGCCACTGCCGGAGTCATCGCGGTAGAGGTAGAACTTGCCCGAAGCCGATTCGGTGGCGTCGAACAGCATGCGGTGCTCGGTGCCGGTGGCGATCGACTTGTACCAAAACGAGATGGTGCCGATGCTGCCGATGGCGTTGACGTCGATGCCCGTGTCGAAAGCCTGCACGGTGGCGGATGTGTTCCGCGGCACCTCCATGCCACGGCAAACGCGACCGCTGGCGGTGGAGGCCACACCGCCGAGCATCGTGCCATGGCGCTTGCTGCCCGAGGTGTCTTTGACCTCGCCGTGCGTGCCGTTGTAGCTGCTTTCTTCGAACAGGTACTCGGCCACGAGGCCGCTCGAAGGCCAGGCGCAGGCCGGCGGCTTGGGCGAGCCCACCACGCAGGTGTTGCCGCAGGTGCTGCCGACGCCGCAGCAGGCGCCCCCCACTGCCGTGGCCGAGGGGACCGTGATGGAGCCCGAGCCCTGGGAGCGAACGCACTTGCCTGCGGTGCTGCCCGAGCCCATGTAGACGGTGCTTTGCGCCGTGATGTTGCCACCCACGCTGCTGTTGGTGGTCATGCTCACGTAGGAAGCGGCCTTGATGGAGCCCCCGACGGTGGCACTGCCGTGGATGTCGACGTAAGTGCCGAGCGCCGCCAGCGAGCCGCCCACAGAGGTGGCCGCACCGGTGTCGATGTAGGACGTCGCGGACGTGATGTTGCCGCCAACGCTGCTGTAGCCGCCGGTGTCGACGTAGGTCTGCGAGTAGATGCTGCCGGCCACGGTGGCGTAGCCACCCAGGCTCACATAGGTCGTCGTCGAGGTGATCGAGCCGCCAAAATGGTTGTGGCCTGCCGCCGACACCAGGTAGCCCACGAGGTCGCCCTGGACGCCGTTGTAAGCATTGAGGGTGACCGTGCCGCCCGATGAGATGCTGCCCACCGTCGTGTACGTGGTGGAGGTGCCGGTGAGCAAGGTGATGGCGCCCGTGGTGGTGCTCAAGGCACCGGTGACCGTGGAGCCTGCGCCGAGCGTGACCGCACCGGTGGTGGTGGCCAGGTAGCCTCCGTAGCTGACCGCCCCACTGCTGGAGACGCTGCCCGCGTTGACGTTGGCCTTGACCACCGCCCCAGCAGACGCTGAGAGCATGCCGCTGACGTTGAGCGTGAGGTTGGCGGCCGAGCCTGCTGCGTTGATGCTGGCGCTGCCCACGTTCAGCGAGGTGAACGAGATGGTGGTGGGCGAGAGCACCGCGTTGAGCGTGTCGCCTGCGGACAGCGTGACCGAACCACAGGTGTAGGCGCCCGCGCCGCCGCTGCACCCGGCGGGCAAGTTGCCCGGGAACAGGTAAGCCGCCGCCTGGGTCATCAGGGGCCAACACAGCCCGAGCATCGCCCCGACCCGCTTTTGCCAGGCCCACGCACCCGGGCGGCGGGTGCGCGAACCCCAGGAAACTCCAGCCATTCAGCCGCCCTCTCGTCGCACTGGGTGACCTCAACAACTTGGTCACGTTGAACCCAGGATATACCGGCCTACGTTTCACGAAATGCGTATTTACCGAGGCGCTGCGGACCTTTTCCACACAATCACCCCCCCATCAGGCCGATGGCGGCTTTGCCGATCCGTGACGCAGTCCACGCGGCGGGCCTGTTATGGCCAGCGCAAGGGTCCGCCCCCCGAGGCGAGGCATCAAGCGCACCACGGCAGCAGCCGATAGCCCGACATGCGCCGTTTGGTGAATGCCACTGCGTGCGCCCAACAAGGAACCGGATGCTGTCTGATGTCCAAGAAACCCGCCGAGACTCCACGCGCCTGAAACAGGCCTCGTGGCTGGTCTTGCTGGCGGGTGTGCTGCTGAGCCTGTGGAGCTGGATGAACGCCGGACAGCGCATCCAGACGGAAGCCGACCTCGCGTTCGAGGGGCGCACCCGCGCCTACGCCCATCACCTGATGCAGGTGGTGGATCACCACATGGACGTGCTGGTGAGCTTTCAAGCCATGTTCCGCGTCAACGGTCAGGTTGACTTGGCCACCTTCGAGGCGCACCACCGCGCCCTGCAAGTGGCCCACGAGTACCCGGCCCTGCTGGCCGTTCAATACGCGCCGCTCGTCACGCTGGCCGAGCGCGATGCCTTCTTGCGTCAGATGCGCCAGCGCCACCCCGACTACCGGGTCACGCCGGAGGGCGAGCGTGCCTACTACGTGCCGGTGACCTACAACCTGCCCATGGCCGGCAACCAGGCGGCTTTTGGCTACGACATGGCCTTCGAATCGGTTCGTCGTCGGGTCATGGAAGACGCTCGCGACAGCGGCCGCCCGCAGGTGTCCCCGCCGATCCGGCTGATCCAGGGCGGCAAGGAGCCCCTGGCCATGCTGGTTCGCTTGCCTTTGTACCGCCACGGCGCGCCGGTGGGCACGGAGTCCGAGCGGCGTGCGGCCTTCAATGGCGTGGTCAGTGGTGTGATCCGCATTTCCGACCTGGTGGCCCAGGCCGGGCAAGACTGGTCCGACCTGCACCTGCGCATCGACGACACCCTGGCCACCGAGCACTCCGAGCTGTTCGACAGCGCCCGTGCCGAATCGGCTCGATCGTTTCAGCCTGGGCCGCATGCCGATTCAAGCGATCAGCGCACCGCCAACCTGACAGTTGGCAGCAGGCACTGGACGCTGACGTACACCCGCGAACCCGTGGCGGCATTGAGCCAACCCTTCCCTTTGGCCCTGCTGATCGGTGGGCTGCTGGGCAGCGGCGCGCTGTTTGCGCTGCTGCAGGCCGCCGGCACCCGGCACGCCCGCGCAGCCGCCATGGCCGACCGCTTGAGCCAGTCCGCACGCGGCAGCGAAGCCCGCCTGCGCTCGGTGGTGGACCACACCATCGACGGCATCCTCACCGTCAGCCCGACGGGCAACATCCTCAGCGTCAACCAGGCGGTCTGCCGCATCTTTGGCCACTCGGAAGCGGCCATGCTCGGGCAGCACCTGGGGCTGCTGCTGCCCGGCGCCAACGAGGCCCAATGGCGGCATGGCGTCGAGTCCTTCCTGCAAAGCCAGCCGGTGGGCATGGCCGGCCTGGGGCGCCGCACCGAGGGCCAGCGCGCCAACGGTCAGTCCTTCCCGCTGGACCTGGCCATCAGCTGCATGGAGCACGAAGGGGTCAAGCAATACATCGGCATCGTGCGCGACCTCAGTGCGCAGCAGGCGGCGGAGCGCGCGATCGTCGAGGCACACAAACAGCTCAACGAAGTCGACGAGATGCGGCGCGTGATCGTGCACAACGCGCCTTACGCAATCTTCGTGTTGAACCTGCAAGGCGTGATCCAGACCGTCAACCCGGCGGGCGAGCGCCTGCTCGGCTTCAAGGCCAACGAGCTGGTGGGTCGATGCTCGGCCCAGCACTTCTTCGACGAAGAGCAACTGCGCGAGCGCGCCACCCTTCTGTCGATGCGACTGGGCGAGCAGATCACGCCCACCGAGGTGCTGCGCCACCTGGCGCGCGCCACCTCGAGCGTGCCCACCGAGTGGGTGCTGCACCGCAAGGACGGCTCGCCCCTGGTGGCCGAGCTGCTGGTCACCGAGATCAGCAACGAGTTCAGCTCGCTGACCGGCTACGTGGCCATGGCCTACGACGTGACCTCGCGCCGCGAGGCCGAAGACCAGGTGCAGCACATGGCCATGCACGACGCGCTGACGGCCCTGCCCAACCGCAACATGCTGCAAGAGCAGCTGCGCCTGAGCCTGGTGTCGGCCGAGCGCGAGCAACGCACCATGGGCATGATGTTCCTGGACCTGGACCGCTTCAAGAAGATCAACGACACGCTGGGCCACCACATCGGCGACAGCGTGATCATCGAGGTGGGCCGGCGCCTGCGCGAAGCCATGCGCACCTCCGACATCGTGGCCCGCCTGGGTGGCGACGAGTTCGTGATCCTGCTGACCAGCCTGGCCGAAGCCGCCGATGGCGAACGCGTGGCTGCCAAGTTGCTGGAACTGTTTGTCGAGCCCATCCGCATCGGCCCGCACGAGCTGCGCGTGACGCCCAGCATCGGCCTGGCGCTTTACCCCGCGCATGGCACCGATGCCATCACCCTGATGCGCCACGCCGACCTGGCCATGTACCAGGCCAAGAACAAGGGCCGCAACCGCGTGCAGGTCTACAGCGACCAGATGGACGTGCCCAGCGTCGACACCCTGGTGCTGGAAAACGACCTGTACCACGCGCTGGAACGCAATGAGCTGCGCCTGCACTTCCAACCCCAGTTCGACTGCCGCAGCGGCCACATCACGGGCGCCGAAGCCTTGCTGCGCTGGGAGCACAACGGCCGCCTGGTGCCGCCGTCGGAGTTCATCCCGCTGGCCGAGGAGACCGGCCTGATCGTGCCCATGGGCGAATGGGTTCTGCGCCAGGCTTGCGAAACCGCCCAGCGTTGGCGCGAGTTCAGCGGCTGGCCGCTGCGCATCGCCGTGAACCTGTCGGCACTGCAGCTCGACCGGCCCGATTTGATCGAGACCGTTTCACGCGCGCTGCGCGACACCGGCCTGCCGCCGACCGCGCTGGAGCTGGAGATCACCGAGAGCATCGTGGTGCGCGAGTCGCTGCGCGCGGCCGATGTGCTGGCCCAGCTGCGCGCGCTAGGCGTGGGCATCGCCATCGACGATTTCGGCGTGGGCTACTCGTCCTTCGCCTACCTGCGCGAGCTGCCGGTGGACCGCTTCAAGCTCGACCGCAGCTTCCTGAGCTCGGTGCCGCAAAGCCAGGGCGACAGCCGCCTGGTGGCCGCGCTCATCGCCATGGGTCATCGCCTGGAAGTGGGCATCGTGGCCGAAGGGGTGGAGACCGAAGCGCAAGCGCAGTTCCTGCGCGACCACGGCTGCGACGAGGTGCAGGGCTACCACCTGGGTCGGCCCATGCCGGCCGCGGCCTTCGCCGACATGCTCGAAGCCCATGCCCAGGCCATGCGCCCCATCGAGCAGGCCAGTCAGCAGCCAGACCCGCAGGCCTCGCCCGTCACGCCGAGCTGAACCGGCTCACTGATCGGAAGCCTGAACCTGCCGGCGGCGTTCGATGTAACCGACCGAGCCAACGCGCGTGGCGTCCGGGCAGCTTGCCGCCGCGTTGCAGGCCACGGCATCGATGCGGTAGACCTTGATGGTGCGGTCGGAGAACACCGGTGGGTCGCCCGCGCCCGTCTGCCCCTCGACATAACTGTCGTGGTTGCAGGTGACGGTGACGATCATGCCCAGGTCGGCTTTCATGGCGGTCAGCGTCTGCGTGGCACCGTTGCAGCTGGTCCAACCCCCTCGCAGGGCCTGGTACAGGCCCCATTCGGCACCCGAGTTGGCGGCGCGCTGCGCCCTGGCGCCTTCCATGTCTTGAGCAGAGCTGATCTGCTGGGTCCAGCCCAGGCGCGCAATGGCCGCGCCCAGCACGCTGAGCACGACGAGCACGAACATGGCGGCCACCACGCCCACGCCTCGCTGAGGCCTGGCCCGATGGCGCAAGTGCATGGAGCGCATGGTTGACATCCTCATGGCACGTTGAGCACGTGTGCGCCGTGCGAGAGCGTGGCCGTCTCGCCATTGCGGGTGATGCCCAGCTCCAGGTAGACAAAACCGCTTTGCTGCGTGGCGCCCTTGTTGGGGTCGTACACGAAGCGGCAGCTGCTGACGTCGCGGGCCAGCACCTTGCCGCTGCCGCTGGGACAGGCGGTCGGGTAAGTGCTGCTGAAATCGCGCTTGAGGCGCCACAGCACGCCCGTGCCCGTGCGGCCATCGGCACTCAGGCCGGCGCCTTCGCAGATGTAGAACACCGATTGTTCGCTCTGGCTGACCACCTGGAAGCGTCCGCCGTCGTAGCCAGGTGAGACCTGCAGCGAGGCAATGCCCAGCCTGAGCTTGCCCTGCGTCGCCGAAGGCGTGGTCACCGAGCTGATCGCCGAGCGGTTGCTGCCCGTGTAGACATCGTTGCCGTTCTGGTTGTTGATGACGACGAAGTCGCCCACGGTCGGCTGACGCGACAGCGTCGACAGCACGTCAAAGCCCGTGGTCGCCTGAGACGTGTTGACCCACTGCGCGTCGTTGGCCGTGTTCGGCCCCATGCGGTAGCGCCCGCCAGCCACCGAAGGCACCAGCTCGAAACACGCTTCGCTGGGCGTGCGCAGGGAGTTGGGCACGGCCACGCGGATGTCGCGCACCATGCGGCGCAAGGCGGTGTCGCTCATGTCGCCCTGGGTGACGCGGTTGCGGGTGTCGGCGTAGGCGTCGATGGCCGGGCGCACGAACACCGCCACCGTGCCGCCGATGATGGTCATCAGCACCAGCACGACGATCAGCTCGATCAGGGTGAAACCGGCGGCCCGGCGGTGGGCGTTCATGGCGTGGGTGGGGCGAACTCGGTGCGCCAGGTGACCAGGGTGACCTCGTCGTTGCCGCGCGCCACCTTGACCTGGATGCGCTTGGCCGGCACGCCTTCGAGCGTGACATCGGTGACGGTGACGTCGAGCGTGTAGGCAGCCAGGGCCGCGATCGCAACGCCCTCGACGTTGCAGACCTTTCGGTTGACCGGGTAGAGGTGGTAGTCGGACACGTCGTCGAAGGTGCTGCGACCACACCCGGCGTCCGACTCCTTGGTCGGGCCGCTGTAGCGCCGCAGCGCGATCTCTTCGAGCATCTCTTCGGCCACGGCCATGAGCTGCTTGCGCACCACCGGGTCGGCGCTGTTGCGCACGTTGACGTTGAACACCGACAGCACGCCCGCCAGGCCCACGCTGATGACCACGATGGCGACGATGGTCTCCAGCAGGGTGAAGCCACTCGCCCTGGAGGGGGGGCAGCGATCACTCGACATGGCCGGTCTCCCCGAGGATGCTGATGGGCACAGCGGCCGTGGGCGTGATGGTCCAGTCCACCGCGTTGGCGCCGGCGCCATCGGTGGTGACCCGGCCGTCGGGCTGGAAGTACAGGACGACAGCAGGCGAGCTCCCTGCGCTGACCACCGTCGTGGCCTGGCTGTTGCTGGCCGTCGCGAAGGTGCTGCCGCCGCTGGGGCCTGGCAGGTCGGTGTCGCAACTGGTGGCCGGGTTGACGCTGGCGATGCGCAGGGTCACCGAGGTGTTGTTGACCGTGGCGCAGACCAGGCGACGGTGGCCGACGGCGAACTTCTGGGCCATGCGCATGGAGCCGGCCAACGCGTCGCGCCAGGCGTCATCGCGCACACCCATGAAGCTGATGAGCTTGGGCGCGGCAAAGGCCGCGAGCACCCCGCCGATGACGAGCACCATGATCAGCTCGTTCATCGTGAAGCCACGTTGGCTGACGCCACGGGCAGCAGGGGTGTCTCTGAGACAGGGCATCGGAGCAGGCGGACAGGCGGGCGAACAGGCAGGTGACAAGGCGGGCGGCCCGGTTGGCGGACAGCCCTTTGTGCTGATTCTGCCCAGCCCCCTTGCGCGGTATCGCTGCTTCAAAGGGGCGTTTGCCGGCCAGATTTCACGCTGTGAAGGCTGGCCTTTGGCGGCTCAGTACATGTCCTGCGAGTGCATCACCCTCGAGGTCTCCGGCGCGAACACGCCGATGGAGGCCCGTGCGGAGGGGTCGAATGGCCCGGCACCCGAGCACGCGCCATGGGGGCCGCGCAACCATGCTCGCTGGGCCTTGCCGCCACTGGGGTGCGCGCTCAGGCAGGACGCGTCGGTGGTGGTGTCGCCCAGGTTGACGGCCAGGTCGATGCTGCCGGTGGCGCCGCCCGTGGGCGCCGACAGGGTGATGTTGCCCTGGCCGGAGCTGGCGGTGAAGCCAGTGGCGCTCACGTTGCCCCAGGCGGACGTCGAGGCGCCTTTGCTGTCGAGGTAACGCGCCAGGATCACGGCGTCGTTGGGGACCACGCTGCAGCTGTCATCGCCATTGAGCACCCAGGCCTTGCCACTCCAGTACTGCAGCTGCGCAGGCACCTTCAAGGCGGTGCGACCCGAGCCGAAGGCGTTGGACAGGAAGAGCCGACCGCTGCGCACCTGCGCCACGCCGCTGCTGCCGGCCGTCGAGTTCACGGTGCCGGGCGAGTTCTCGGCCGCGCTCAGGGTGAAGCTGGCCGGCGCCGTGGCCTTGGTGGTGAAGGCGTAGGTGGGGGTCACCGTGGCCACGCCCTTGGCGAAGTCGGACGCGGCGATGGCCGTGCCCGTGAGGCTGCCGGCCGATCCGGTCGAAGACGTGCCCGACAACGCAGCCGCCTTGGCGAAGTAGGCGGACATGCTGCTGCGCCCGTCGTGGTTGACGGTGGTGCCGCCATCGGCGTTGCGCGCCGTCACCTTGGTCGTGAAAGGCTGACCGCTGTAAGTGAAGGCCGACTTGCCCGAAGCCGCACAGCCCTGGGTCACCTCCACATCGAAGTGATGAGGCACGAAAGGCCCGACCGACGAGACGCTGCCACCGACCGCGATGCCTGCGTTGTTGTAGACCGAGCCCGCGTTGAGCGCCGCAGCCAGGTTCAGGGTGCCGACCTCGACCCAGCGCAAGCTGCCCGTGGCCACGCCGGAGGCCATGTTGTTCATGGCGATGACCGGGTCAACCACGTTGGCATCCGCACCCGTTGGCGACTGCCCTGACTTGCTCACGGTGATCCGCGCCGGGTTGCTGACCTCGTTGCCAAAGGCCGTCATCACCTGGTCGTTCTGGTTCAAGGCGGTGACGGTCAGGGTGGCTGGCGAGGTCACGCCCGCGTTGCCCGCCACGTAGGGCCCGCTCGCCACCATCGACAAGGTCTTGGGCACGGTGATGAAGCTGTCGCTGCCGCTCATGCTCAGGCTGGCTTCGGCGCCCGCACCGCTGTAGCTGGCGGTGATGTTGGTTTCACCCGCTTCGGCGTAGCTGAGGTTGATCGAGGCCTGGCCGTTGCTGTCGAACTTCAGCGTGTGCGAGAGGGCCGAGCCGTTGCAGCTGCCCATCGCAGCGCCAGTGCCATTGCCCTGCAGGGCGACGGAGCCCGTCAGGCCGCTGTGGCTGGCCGAGGTGCAGGTGAAGGCCACGCTCTTTTCGGTGGTCGCGAAAGCGGCGGCACAGCGCGCACCGTTTTCAACCGAGCGCAGGGCGTTGACCACCACGGTCTGGGCGGTGCCGCCCACGTGGTGCGGCACGTCGAACTTGAACTTGCTCTGGTCGGCGGTGTAGGTGCAGCTGTTGCCGGCCGCAGGGCTGACACCCATGCCGCAGCGCAAGGCATTCTGAGCCGTTGGCGAGGCGCCCGAGAGGCTGGCGACCACACCCCCAGGCGTGGTGGTGCGCACCGTCACGGTGGCGATGCCCGATGCGTTGGTGGTGAAGCCCGCGCTGTTGACCGGGGTGGCGCCCGAGAGCACCAAAGTGCCTGTGGCGCCCGTGGTCAGCACCGTCGAGCAGGTGTCGTTGGAGCAGGCCTTGATGGTGTAGGTCACCGTCTCGCAAGTCAGGCCGCTTGCATCTGGCGTCGTGACCCGGTAGTGGTGCACGGGCGGCGTGACCGTGATCGCGCACGTGCCGCCGCTGGTGGGCGTGGCGCCCATGCCGCAAAAAACCTTGGGCGTGTTGCTGGGGGTGGGCGTGTGGGCCGACATGGCCACCGTGCCGGTGCCCGAACCCGTGTACTGCATGGTCACGGTGGTGCTGTTGGTCGGGCCGGCCGGGATGGAGAAACCCATGCTCGACGTCGAAGGCGTGGCACCGGAGAAGGTCAGCGTGCCGGTGACACCCGTGGTGTAGGGCAGGCTGCAATCGGCGTTGCCGCAGGCGGTGACGGTGTAGGCCACGTCTTCGTTGGCGGACTTGGCGTTCGAGTTGGCGCTCACGCGCAGGTGGTGGGGCACCACGGCCGCGTCCACGTAGGTCAGGTAGTCGATGTTCGTGGTCTGCGAGGTGTCGGACGACAGGAAGCCGCAGAAGCGGCACTCCTCGCTGACGAATTGCACAGACTTGATCTTCTTGCCGTCACTGGGCTGGTACATCACGTACAGCGGGTAATAGGTGACGATGTCGCCCAGGAACCAGCCCGCCAGCACGTTGAAGACGTCGGCGATCCAGTTCTGCGAGACGTAAGCGCCCACGCATTGCGGGTTCCAGCTCTCGCGGCAATTCTTGAGTGTGACGACGCTGTTGTCTTCCAGGGTGAGGTTGACGAACTGCGTGTTCTGCGAGGCGAACTGCGCGTTCCACATGAACCCGACGTAGGGCGTCGGGTTGACGAAGTTGATCGTCGACTGTGCGGACGAGTTGCCCCCCGAGTTCACACCGGAAGTCAGCCCCAGCGAGTTGCCCGAATAGCCCAGCAGACCGGTGACCACCGAGGTCAGGCTGACCCCGCCTGAAGACGTGCCCAGCAGGCAGATGCCGAACAGCTTGGGACAGGTGGACGCCGACGAGCTGTAGGTCAGGCGGGACGCGCCCTCGTTGGCCAACGTGGACGCACCGCCGAAATCAACCGTGCGCTGGTTGGCCGCGCTCACCGGCGGCAGCGTGTTCCAACTGGTGTAGACGGACAGGCCGGCCACCGCCGGGAAAGCGCAAGCCAGCAGCGAGGCGGCAAGCCAGGCACGGCAGGAGCGAAACCGGGGGAGGAGGGGCATGAGGTGACTCCGACTGCGACATCGTTGAAGCGGTTTGTCACATTTTCGGCCCGTGCATTTTCGGACTTGAGCTTGTCAGCGCATGCCACCGCCCAAGGGGTGCACAAAGTCACGCACAAGGCGCTCAATTGCCGGCGGCGATGCCCGTGAAGTGCGCCACAGCACTCACCCCGGACCGCGACACCGTCAGCTCGCAAGAGGCGGTCGAGCCGTTGGTGCCGAGGTTCGTGGCGGTGATGGCGAAGGTCGTGCCAGCCTGGGTGAACGGGTTGGCCGTGACGCCTTGCAGCAGGGCGGCGCCATCGGTGCAGTCGCTCACCCGCCTGCACTTGTCGGCATTGGCCCCCGTGGTGTTGTGGGCCGTGGCCGAGCAGCCAGCGTAGTTCACCGACATCGCGCTGGTGAGGCTGCCAGCCATGCCGTTGGCCGAGCTGCTCAAAGCGTCAGAGCGCAGGTCAATGAACTTGGGCAGGGCGGTGGCCGCCAGGATGCCCAGGATCACGATCACCACGATCAGCTCGATCATGGTGAAGCCTCGCTCAAGGGTGCGCATCGCTCGGCTCCGGTCAACCTGCAACAGGACGGCGCGCTGCCTCACCCGTTGCAGCAACCATCAGTTGGCAGCGCCGATCGCCATGAACGTCGTGTTGAGCGTGGAGCCCCCGGACGTCGTGCTCACC
The DNA here is from genome assembly GCA_964373965.1 of uncultured Aquabacterium sp. Taxonomy (GTDB): domain Bacteria; phylum Pseudomonadota; class Gammaproteobacteria; order Burkholderiales; family Burkholderiaceae_C; genus Aquabacterium. The sequence continues at coordinate 84,000 of CAYJXE010000007.1, forward strand.
GTGCACGTGTACGAAGTGCCATTCGTGGTCGTTGCCGCGCTGGTGATGCTGTAGGTGCTGTTGGCCAAGGTGAACGAGCCCGTCGTGTTGCCGGAGATGCCTTGGAGCAAATTGGCGCCATTGATGCAATCGGCGATCTTCAGGCACTTGCCAGCGACTTCAGCCTGGTTCGATGCGGCACAGGCAGCGTAGTTGATGGACATGGCGCTGCTCAGGTTGCCCGCCACCCCTTCGAGCGCCGACTTGGACGCATCGGAGCGCAGGTCGATGAACTTGGGCAGGGCCGTGGCGGCCAGGATGCCCAGGATCACGATGACGACGATCAGCTCGATCATCGTGAAGCCGGCCTGGGCGCGGCGAGAAATGGAACGGATCGACGATTTCATGATGACCTCTTTCTGCGAAGGACGCCGGATGCCCTGCTGACCGGCGGTAAAAGTTGCACGTTCCCGTGCTGTTTCGGCAGTTGTCCTCAATGCTTGAGGGTGACCTGCCCCAAATTCCACATCGGAAGAAACACACCCAGGGCCAGCACGAGCACCAGCCCCCCCATGAACACGACCAGGATCGGCTCGATCTGCTGAGACAGCGTCTTGAGCGCGTACTGCACGTCGTTGTTGTACATCTCGCCCACTTCGTCGAGCAGGTCATCGAGCATGCCGGTCTCCTCACCGATGGCGATCATCTGCACCGCCATGGGCGTGAACACGCCCGTGCTGGCCGCAGACGACGCCAAAGACTCGCCGCGCATGACGCGGTCTTTCATCGACTCGATGGCCGCCGACAAATGGGCGTTGTCGGCCGTCTGGGCCACGCCCAGCAGCGCGCGCTCCATCGGCACGCCACTGCGCAGCGACAGCGAGAAGGCGCGCGCAAAGCGCGACAGCGCCGCCTTGGTCACGATGGGCCCGACCAGAGGGAAGTTCAGCACCATGCGGTCCCAGATGGGCCGACCTTGCGGGCTCTTCTTCCAGTGGCGCCACAACAGGAACAAGCCGATCGACACACCGACCAGGGTGCCGCCGTTGTTGAGCGTGAAATCCGACGTGGCCACCAGCAACTTGGTGAGGATGGGCAGCTCGGCCCCCATGCTCTTGAACACGCCGGCAAAAGATGGGATCACCATCACGTTGATGACGCCGATGGCACCGGCCATGGCCATGATCACGAAGCTCGGGTAGCGCATGGCCGACTTGACCTGCTGGCGCATGGCAGCCTCGAACTGCAGGTGATCGGCCAGGCGCTTGAACACCTCTTCAAGCTGGCCCGAGGCCTCGCCCACGCGCACCATCGACACATAGAAGTTGTCGAACACCTTGGGGTGCTGGGCCATGGCGCCGGACAGGTCCACGCCCGCTTCCAGGCTGCGGCGCAGGTCGCCCACCACGGTCTTGAACGTGGGGTTGATGGCCGTTTCCTGCAGGCCATTGAGCGCACGCAGCAGCGGCACACCGGCCTTGATCAGCGTGAACAGCTGCTTGCTGAAGAGCATCACGTCCTGCGGCTGCACCTTGGGAGCCATCCAGGCGGGCTGGGCCACAGGGGCCGACACACCCTTGGCCGCTGTGGGTGCATCGGCCTTGATGGTCAGGGGCACCCAGCCTTTCATGCGCAACTCGTCGGCGACGGCGGCGGCCGAGGCGGCTTCCTGCACGCCTTGCACAGGGCCGTGGGGTCCGCGAGCGGTGTAGTGGAAGCGGCTCATGCGGTCCTCAGGCGTCGATTTCCGCGCTCACGCGCATGGCCTCGTCCACCGTGGTCAGGCCTTCCATGACCAGGCGCACGGCGTCGCGCCGCAGGGTCTGTCCGGCCATCTGCTCTCGCGCTTTCTGCGTGAACAGGCCCGCTTGCGGGGAGGTGATGGCGTCGATCAGCGGCAGCGTCATCTCCAGGAACTCGTAGACGCCCGTGCGGCCGCGAAAGCCCGTCTGGCTGCAGTCCGGGCAGCCCTTGCCTTTGCGCAGGCGGCTGAGGTCGGCGTCGGGGCCGGCCAGGCGGTGCAGCATCGCCACCTCCTGGTCGGTGGGCGTGTGGGGCGCAGAGCAGTTGGCGCAGATGGTGCGCACCAGGCGCTGGGCCACCACCATCTGCAGCGACATGGCCACCATCCAGGCTGGCACGCCCATGTCCATCAGCCGCGCGGGCGTGGAGATCGAGTCGTTGGTGTGCAGGGTCGAGAGCACCAAGTGGCCTGTCATGGCGGCGCGCATGCCGATCTCGGCGGTTTCGCGGTCGCGCATTTCGCCCACGAGGATGACGTCCGGGTCTTGCCGCAGGGCCGAGCGCAGCACCTTCTCGAAGGTCAGGTCGATCTTCTCCATCACCTGCACCTGGTTCAAGCCAGGCAAGCGGTATTCGACCGGGTCTTCGACGGTGATGATCTTGCGCTCGGTGCTGTTGAGGGCGTTGAGCGCACCGTACAGCGTCGTTGTCTTGCCCGAGCCGGTGGGGCCGGTGACCAGGATCAGGCCGCTGGGCTTGTCGATGGCGCGGTAGAAGGCGTCGCGCATGGCCGGCGGCAGCTTGAGGCGGTCGAGGTCGAGCATGCCGGCGCTCTGGCTGAGCAAACGCATGACCACCGACTCACCGTGCTGCGACGGCAGCGTCGAGATCCGCACGTCGACGTTGCCGTCTTTGAGGCGCACGGCGAAGCGGCCGTCTTGCGGCAGGCGTTTTTCGGAGATGTCCAGTCCCGACATCAGCTTCAAGCGCAAGGCCACGGCCGAGGCGATCTTGGCATCGGCCTCGGTCTGCACGTGCAGCACACCGTCGATCCGGAAGCGGATGCGCAGCTGCTTTTCCTGCGGCTCGATGTGGATGTCGGAGGCGCGCAGGCGCAGCGCCTGCTCGAACACCGAGTACAGCAGGCGCACCACGGGCGCGTCTTCGTTGCTGGTGGTGTCCATGCCCAGCAGGTCACCCAGGTCGGTCTCCAGGCTGGCCAGCTCGGTGGTCAGCTCGCGGGCCAGGCCCTCGATCTCCTGCTTGGAGTGGTAGACGCGGTCGAGCGCGGCCTGCAGATGGCTGTCGGTGACCACGGCCATGTCGACGTTGCGCTTGAGCAGGCGCGCGATCTCGTCGTAGGCGTAGATGTCGGTCGGGTCGGCCATGCCCACCATCAGGCCCGAAGGGGTGTCTTCCAGCACGATGGCGTGCAGGCGGCGTGCGTGGGCCTCGGGCAGCGTTTGAGCCAGCTCCGGACGGATCGGGAAGTGCACCAGGTCGATGTAGGGGGCACGCAGCTGACGCGCCACCGCCTTGGCGATCTGTGCTTCGGTGATCCAGCCGTGATCGATCAGCACCTGGCCCAGCTTGCGGCCGCTGCTGCGTTGCTCGGCCAGCGCCTGCTCGAGCTGTTCGGTGGAGATCAGGGCGTCCTGCACCAGCAGGTCACCGAGTCGAAAGCGCTGTGGGCGGGACATGGTGCTCTCTCCGTGGGGCGGTCAGTTCTGCTGCGCTTCGTTGAAGCGGGCCAGGGCCGAGTCCGCCGAAGGCCAGCCTTGGCCGTCTTCGCTGATCACGGTGGGTTTGATCAAGATGACCAGCTCGTGCTTGGTCTCGCTGTTGGACTGGTAGCGGAACAAGCCGCCCACACCGGGGATGCCGCTCAAGCCGGGCACGCCGCTGCGGTCGTTGATCGAGTTCTGCTGCATCAGGCCGCCGATGGCGACGATCTGCCCGTCACGCACCCGCACGATGCTGTCGGTCTCATTGATGGAGCTGGCGGCCAGCGGCAGGCGGTACGAGCCCATCTCGCCCAGGTCGATGACCTTCTCTTTCTCGGCCACCGAGCTGATGGCCGGGTGCACGTGCAACATCACCGTGCCGGTGTCGTCGATCTGCGGCGTCACGTCCAGCGAGATGCCGCTGAAGAAGGGCTGCAGCGACAGCGTTGGCGAGCTGGTGGTGGTGCTGCCGGTGCTGGTCTGCGTGGTCGACACGCCGGTCACGAACAGCTCGTCGCTGCCCACCTTGAGCACGGCCTTCTGGTTGTTGAGCGTGGCGATGCGCGGGCTCGAGAGCACCTTCACATCACCCTGCGTTTCCAGGAAGGACAGCAGCGCGGCGAAGTTGGCCGACTGGAAGGCCAACCCATAAAAGCCCTTGCCCAGCGCCTCGGCCGCGGCCGACACGCCCGGCGTCACCGTGAGGTTGCTGTCCTTGAGCGAACCGGTGTTGGTCAGCGTCACACCCGGCGCCATGCCGATGCCGCCCACCTTGGTCGAGCCGCTGTTGATGCCGCGAAAGGCCGTCCAGTTCACGCCCGTCTCCGAGCCCTTGCTCAGCCTGATCTCGACGATCTTGGCTTCGAGCATCACCTGACGCTCGATGGTCAGCTGGATGGCGCGCAGGTAATCGGCCACCTGACGCAACTCGGACGGCGTGGCGCGCACCACGATCACCCCCGCGCCGGGGTTGAGCGTGACGTTGCGGCCCGCTTCCTTGCCGACCAGGTTGTTCAGGGCCTCCTGCACCTCGCGCCAGAAGTCGGTGTCCGAGGTCATTCGCACCGAAGAAGTGTCCTGCCCGCGCGTGACCGTCGAGCCCGAGCCCGAGGTCGAGCCGGTGCCCGTGCTGGTGCCGCTGCCCCCTGAGGCCTGGCCGATTGAGCTGGAGCTCACGCGCAGGTCGGAGGCGCCCACGCGGCGACCCGGCAGGTAGTTGATTTTGTACAGCCGCGTCTGCACCGTGTTCGGGTAGACGAAGACGCGGTTGCCCGATGCCATGCGGAAGTCATAGCCGAAGAGCTCACGCAGCGTCTCCAGGGCCTCGGGCACCGTGGTTTGCTTGAGCGACAAGGTGACGTTGCCCGCGATCTCGGGCGAGACCAGGATGTTGTACGGCGTGTTCACACCCAGCTGCAGGAAGACCTGCGCGGCAGGCGCGTTGTGCACCGACAGGTCAAAGCGCGGCTCGAAGCCACGGGCGGGCGAGGCAGCCGGGGCTGGGGCTGCCACGGGGGCACTCACCGGGGCCGAAACCTGTGCCACGTGACGCGCCTCGGCGTGCGCGGGGCCCAGCGACGCGAGGGTCAGGGTCATGCGCGAGCCCGCCTCGGCGGATGCCGGGCCAGCGCCCGTGGGCGGCAGCCGGTCCAAGTCGATGTCGGCCAGCGACTCGGGCGCCACGCGCATCGACGGTGCGTCCTTCAGCGAAGGCTTGCCTCGGTGCCAAGGGTGGATGGAGGAGTTGGCGCCGGCCGTCGGGCAGACCAGGGCACCACTGACCATCACCAGGATGCAGGTACGGATCATGTTCATTCCTTTCGTCCCCGGCGGGACTGCGCCGACTTCGGGTTCCGTTCGATCACCTGGGCGCCTGTGAGGCTCAGGCGCAGGCGGCCACGAGGGCCTTGCAAGAAAGCTTCGTTCGAATTGACCGCCACCAGCGTCCAACCTTCGATGCGCGAGCCAGGCTCGAGCAAGCGGTCGTTGATGAGGGCCACGCCGCGGCCACTGACCGGGTCGGTGCGCACGAGCTGCAACACGAGTTCGGGCTCGCGTGGCGCTGGCGCAGGTGCGCTGGCGGCGCTGGCGGCCTCGGGCGCCACCGCCGCAACGCCCGGGGCAGTGCCTCCACCTGAGCGATCGACCTTGACCAGGCCGGCCGGCGGGCGGGTCGGGTCGTTCAAGCCCAGCAGCGGGTTGGTCTGTGCGAAGGCGGGGTGAAGCCAGCCACCCAGGGCCAACATGGCTGCGGCGCTCAGGCAAGAGAAGGAAAGCCGGCTCATGGGGCAATCTCCAAGGGATCGCGGTCCGGGCTGTAGGTTTGCACCTGCAGCGTCAGCGTGGGCGGCGCGCCATCGACCACGCTCAGGGTCATGCCGCTCCAAAGCAAGCGGCGAGGCAGTTGCTCGATGCTTCGCAACCAGCCCACCAGGTCCAGGTAGGGCCCGGACACGCTGATCTCCAGGCCATGGCTGTAGAGCACCGGGGTGGCACCCGCAGGGGCCGAAGCACCCTGCGCACCATTGAACTGGACCTCGACCGGAGCCTGGGTGCGCATCGCCTTGAGCCGCAACTGGCCCTGCTGCGCCAGCAGCCCTTCCAGCAGGTTCTGCATCTCACGCGCGGGGGCCATCATCGACTGCTGACGCGCCAGCTCCTGCTCGCCATCGGCCAGGCGCTTGCGCAACTCGGCCTGCTCCTTCTGAGCGGCCATGAGCCGCGTGGCCAGCTCCACCCGCTTGCGGTTGAGCTCGGTCTGCATGGCATCGCGGGCCATGGTGGCGACCTGCTCGCGTTGACGCGCGGCCTTCAGGGCCTCGAACGCCGGGGTGATCAGCGTCAGGTCGCACAAGTAGGCGATCAGGGCGATCAGGGCTGCGATCAACAGCCGACGCTCGTTGAGCAAACGCCCATCGAACTGGCGCCGCAGCTGTCGCCAGCGCAACAGCGCCTGAGGCGCCCATTTGTCCAGGCCCGGGATGTTCAACGACGCACGGGCAGCAGGGGCTGCGGGGGCTTGCGCCTGCGCACCAGCCGTCGCGCCCGCGAAGCGCCCCAGCCTGGGCAACGAGAGCTTCGGCAAAGACAGCGCAGGGAGTTTGAGGCCCTTCATGGGGTCTCCTTCTGGGTCGCCACGCGCTCGGCCGCCTCACGGCCACGCAACGTGAATTCGGTGATGCCAGAGGGGAGCGACCCCTCTTCCGACACCGTGTCGCGCACCTCGATCTGCGCGAAGCGCCTGCTGCGGAACCGGTCTTCTTTCTCCAGCCGACGCAGGTAAGCGGGCAACAGCCCCGGGTTGGTCATGCGGCCACGCAGCTCGAGGTCGCGGCCATCGCCACGCACCTTCAAGCCAGTGATCCACAAGCCCGGCTGGGTTTGACGACCCAGCGAAATCAACAGGTCCGAGTAACCCATGGACGTGGCGCTCACGTTGCCCTGCAAGACCTGACGCAGCTGCGTCTGCACCGCCTCTTTGCGCTGCAACTCCTCCAGCTCACGGGTGACGTTGCTCGCCTGGGGCTCGGTCACCGAGCGCTGCAGCTGGGCCAGCTCGGCCTCGACCTGCTGGGCCCGCGTGGTCGCGTGGCTGGCCCACAGGCTCAGGCCCACGCCCACCGACAAGCCCAACGCCGCCACGACGCCGGCCAGGCGCAAGCCCATCTGGGCGCTCCAGGGGCCGCCGGAGCCTGCGGCTTCGTTTTCATCCACGAAGCGCAGCTGCTGTCGACCGGCCGCCTCGGCCATGGGCCGCAAGGCGCCGCCCAGGGCGCACAGGTCGGCCAGGTTGACGCCGCTGCTCACCCAGGGGTGGGCATCTCCCAGCGGTGACAGGTCGATCCAGTCGCCCAAGCGGAAAGCTTGCACCGGCACATAGATCAGGTCCGAGAGCATGGGCAGGACTTCCTCGCCGCTGCCCGGGGGCAAGACCACCGACAGGCCTTGCAGCGAGACCTCGCTGTGCATGCGCTCGAAGGTGTCGATGGTGCGCAGCACCTCCAGCGAAGCCCGGCTGAGCGCACCCTCGCGTGACTCGCTCGAGCTGGCCATCGCCGAGCCCTGCACCTCGATGTGGCGAGCCATGACCAGCTCGCCCTGGTAGGTGATGACCAACAAGGAGCTGGTTTCACCGAAGGCCAGCAGGGCGTGGGCCTTGCCTTCCTCCTCACCCAAGGCGCTGATGTTGCGCAAGGCGGTCTCGGGCACATCCAGCGCCGTCCAGTGCAAGCCTGCGTCATCGACGTCGGTTTGCACCTGCACGAAACGCGCGCGCGGCAACACCACGGTCAGCGTCGGGCGACTCTGGCGCAACTGGGTGGCCTCGGGCACCTCCAGCACGTCGATGAGCGCGTCATCGACCTCGAAATCCACGTGATCGCGCAGCGACCAGCGCAGCGCATCGGCCCATTCGGAGCGGGGCACATCGGGCGCGGGGATGGCCACCAGGCGGGCTGCGTCGTTGGTCAGCAACCCGACCAGCTTGGACGAGCCCAGCCGGCGCTGCCGGTTCAGGGTCTGCAGGCCATTGCTCAGACTCGAGGCATCCACCCGGCCCACCCACTGCACCGACGGGCGGTCGGCGCCATGCACGACTTCCACGGCGAGCAACACGGCGCCATCCTGGGCAAGGCCCACCCAGGGCGATGAGGTGTTGGACGGTCGACGAAAGGCCATGCGGGACTCCGAGAAGCTTGTCGGAGATGCTGCCAGAGCCCTTTTTACGAAGTGGAAGGAATAAGCGCGCCTTCGTGCGTTATTTCTCGCAGCCCGCCCAGATGTCACGGACGGCCGGCATCGCCCTGCTGGCGGGGATCACTGCAGCAGGCGCGCGGGGTCGGCGTCGAGCTTGGCCAGGGCCTCGCGCGTGGCGCGGGTGGTCAAAGACTCTTCTTCCAGCGGCACCATCAGGCCCGCCTGCAGGAAGGCACCCAGGCGGTGCAGCTGGAACAGCACGCCACGGCCGCCCGGGGTCACGAACAGGCTGAGCTGCTTGTGCAGGCCCTGCCAGGCCAGCTGCACGTGTTCGTGGCGGCCACGGTAGTCGAGGTTGAACCAGGCACCGATCTGCAGCTCGCGCGCCCAGGCTTGCATGGCCGGGGTCGGCATCGAGCCACCTTCGGCCACGATCTCCAGGTCCTCGGTCTCGTGTCCCGACAGGTCGCGCAGGGTGTCCACGTCCAGCTCGACCCCGGTGAGGTCGGGCAGCAATTCATCGAGGGCTTCGAGGCGCTGGGTCAGCTCGCGCAACACCGTGGAAGACAGCGGTGCCGAGCGGGCGGAGAAGGCCGCTGCCAGCGCCGTGTTGAGCGACTGGATGTGACGATCCTGGGCGTCGCTGGGCAGGCCGGCGCGCATCATGCCTTCTCGCACCATCTTGAGCAGCGGCGGCAGGCGGCGCAGCACTTCCGCGCGCTCCTCGCGCGAGGTCTTGGCGCTGGCCGACCAGATCAGGTCGGCAGCGGCGTGCTTGAGCGCCCTGGTGGCGTCGCTGGCCTGGCCGTGCTGCACCGCGCTGTGCGCCAGCACATCGGCCCAGACGCGAAACAGGAAGTCGCGCACGCCCTCGTGCACCGGCACCGACTCCAGCATCTTGCGCAGCTCGATCGTGAACTGGATGGCCCAGGTCTCGCGCTGCTCGACCTGCTGGGCCAGCGAGATGCCCTTGCGCCCGGCGGCGTGCTCATCGCGGAAATAGGTCTCCAGGAAGCGCTCGAACTCGGTCAGCACGGTCTGAAAGACCTTGCGCCCGGTGTCGGGGTAGGCCTCGACCACCTGCACGACGCGCCGGATCTCGCGGTGAAGGGCGTCCTCGCCCTCCTGGGCCCCGGCCACGAAGCCCATCACGCACGAACCCATGCGGTCGATCAGGCGGCGCGCCGGGTGGCTGGTGGAGGCAAAAAAGTCGGGCTCGCTGACGGCCACGCGCAGCACCGGCATCTGCAAGCGGGCGAACCAGACGCGGATGCTCGCGGGCAGGCGCTCTTCCGTGAGGATGGCCTGAAACAGCAAGGCCACGACCTCGATGGTGGCCCGCTCGGACGGGCTGGTGGCGGCCTTCTTGAGCGCGGCGCGGTCGTTGTCGAGGTCGCGCAGGGCCGCTTCGGGGGTGGTCGGCGCGCTGCCATCGACCGGCTCGGCGCGGCGCCGCACCGCCTCACCCACCTGCCGAATGGCCAGGCCCAGCGAGGTCGACACCGGACCGGGGGCCCGCAAGGCCGCATCGGGCTTGGTGGGCACGAAGCCCGGCACGTGGCGGGCCACGAACTGGTTGAGCTGCCCCAGCAAGGCCTGCGACTGCACGGCCACGCGGCCCAGGCCTGGCACCTGTGTGAGCATGCGCGTCTCGTCGTAGGCCTGACCCAGGGGCTGCAAGCCGCTGTTGCCGCCCGTGACGGGCCCCATGGACACACCGGAACCACTTGGGACGCCCATGCCGCCGGAGCCAGACGGGCTCCAGCCGCCAGCCACGCCCACGCCGCCACCACCGCGCAGGCTGGCGATCGTGTCCAGCCCCATCGGCCTGCTGGGCATGACACCCGGCGCAGCCCGTCGGATGAACGGACGCAGGTCGATCTCGGGGCGAACGCCCTGGTCCAGCAAGGCCTCGTTGGCCGCGTGATAGGCCTCCTGCACCCAGCTGGCGACCTCCTGGTGCAGCACGTTCTGCAGCGTCTGCCAATGCTGCATCGACAACTCTGCCGCCAGCCAGGCGTCGAGCACCTGCTTGGCGATCCAGGGCGCCGCCAGCACATCCTGCTGACCATGGGCGGCATCGACCGCCCCGCCCACAGACTGCAGGCGCGCATTGAGGTCGGTGTACTCCTGCCCCGACAGGTCGGCGATGGCCTGGGCCAGGCGAGAGGCCGTCAGCCCCTGCTCCACCTCGCTGTCTTCGACCAAGCTCAAGGGGATGTCCACCGCCACCCCGGATGACGCCCCCGAGGCGCCCGCGCTGCGCACGGACAAAGGGCGTCCGAGGCGCACATCGGACAGCGCCTGACTCAGTTGCGTGGTGAGCGCCTGGTGCCACCCCCTGACGGCACGTGGCAGGTCCAACACCAGGTCACGGCGGCGGGCGTGCAGCGCCGGCTCGGCCGACTGCGTGGCCAGCGTGCGGGCGCCGTCCAGGCACGCCTGCACAAGACCACGGGCGCCGTGGATCAGTGCCTCGAGGTGCGTGACGCGCGCCCCCTGGGCCAGGGCTCGGTGAGAGGCCAATGTCATGAAAAAAGCCGGCCGGCACCCCTGAGGGGGCGCTCCAACCGGCCTGGATGAGTTTTCCGGTTATCGCCCGACTCTACACCACCGCCCCGGCGTGCGGATCGTTGGGGTCGACGTCCGGCTTGGAGGCCTTGACAAGGTCTTCGCGCTTGACACCCAGCCACATCGCGATGGCCGCGGCCACGAACACGGAGGAATAAATGCCGAAGACGATGCCGATGGTCAGGGCCAGGGCGAAGTAGTGCAGCGTCGGGCCGCCGAAGATCAACATGGCCAGCACCATCGCCTCGGTCGAGCCGTGGGTGATGATGGTGCGGCTCATCGTCGAGGTGATGGCGTGGTCGATGATCTCGGGCGTCGACATCTTGCGGAACTTGCGGAATGCCTCGCGGATGCGGTCGAAGATCACGACCGATTCGTTGACCGAATAGCCCAGCACCGCCAAGATGGCCGCCAGCACCGACAGCGAGAACTCCCACTGGAAGAAGGCGAAGAAGCCCAGGATGATGATGACGTCGTGCAGGTTGGCGATGATGCCGGCCACGGCGAACTTCCACTCGAAGCGGATCGCCAGGTAGATCATGATGCCGACCACGGTGACCAGCAGGGCCAGGGCGCCATCGCGGGCGAGCTCGTCGCCCACCTGCGGGCCGACGAATTCGGAGCGCTGCAGGGTCACTGGCTCGGTGCTGGCGTTGGTGCTGCCGGCCGCTGCGTTGCCGCTCGTCAGGCAGACCTGGCGGTCACCCTTGTCGGATGCCTGCGTGCTGACCTGGCCGGACTCGGCCGAGCACAGCGCGCCGAACACCTTGCCCACCAACTCGCCCTGCTTCATCTCGCCGCGCAGCGGGATGCGGATCAGCACGTCGCGCGAGGTGCCGAAGTTCTGCACCTGGACTTCGCCCAGGTTCAGGGTTTCGACCGCCTCGCGGGTCTTGGCCAGGTTGGCCGCCTGGGCGTACTGCACCTCGATGAGCGAGCCACCGGTGAACTCGATGGAGAAGTGCAGGCCCCGGGTGACCAGGAAGAACACGGCGGCGGCGAAGGTCAGGAACGAGATGAGGTTGAAGACCAGCGCATGCCGCATGAACGGGATGTCGCGCTTGATGCGGAAAAATTCCATGGTGCGTCGCTCCTCTTCTTAGTCCTGGGGCTTCCAGACCTGTCCGATGGACACGCCCTTGAGCTTTTTCTGACGGCCATACCAAAGGTTGACCAGCCCGCGCGAGAAGAACACGGCCGAGAACATCGAGGTCAGGATGCCCAGGCAGTGCACGACCGCAAAACCGCGCACCGGGCCGGAGCCAAATGCCAGCAGCGACAGCCCGGCGATCAGCGTGGTGACGTTGGAGTCCAGGATGGTGGCCCAGGCGCTTTCATAGCCGCTGTGGATGGCCACTTGCGGCGATGCCCCGTTTCGCAACTCTTCGCGCACCCGCTCGTTGATCAGCACGTTGGAGTCGATCGCCATGCCCAGCGTCAGCGCAATGGCCGCGATGCCCGGCAGCGTCAGCGTGGCCTGCAACATGGACAGCACCGCCACCAGCAGCAGCAGGTTGACCGACAGCGCGATGGTCGAGAAGGCGCCGAACAGCATGTAGTAGGCGACCATGAAGATCGCCACCGCTGCGAAACCATAGACCAGCGAGTTGAAGCCCTGAGCGATGTTCTCGGCGCCCAGGCTGGGGCCGACGGTGCGCTCTTCGATGATCTCCATCGGCGCGGCCAGGCTGCCTGCGCGCAGCAGCAGCGCCGTGTCGGCGGACTCTTCAGGCGACATGCGGCCGGAGATCTGCACGCGGCCGCCGGAGATCTCACCCCGGATGACCGGGGCCGTCACGACCTCGCCCTTGCCCTTTTCGAACAGGATGATGGCCATGCGCTTGCCGACGTTCTCGCGGGTGACGTCGCGGAAGATGCGCGCGCCGCGCGAGTCCAGCGTCAGGTGCACGGCGGGCTCGTGGTTCTCGTCAAAACCCGACTGAGCGTCGTTGAGGTTGTCACCCGTGAGCACCACCTGGCGCTTGACGATGACGGGCACGCCGCTGCGCTCCAGATAGCGCTCGGAGCCGAACGGCACCATGCCACCGGCCAGCGCGGACTGGGCCTCGGTGCTCTCGTCGACCATGCGCACTTCCAGGGTGGCGGTGCGGCCGATGATGTCCTTGGCCTTGGCGGTGTCCTGCACGCCGGGCAGCTGCACGACGATGCGGTCGGCGCCCTGCTGCTGGATCACGGGCTCGGCCACGCCGAGTTCGTTGATGCGGTTGTGCAGCGTGGTGATGTTCTGCTTGAGGGCCTGGTCCTGGATGGCGCGCTCGGACGTGGGCTTGAGCTTGCCGACCAGGGTCACGTCACCCGAGGCGTCGGTGCCATCGGCCCAGCTCATGTCGATGATGCTGTCGGACAGCAGGCCACGGGCGGCGTCGCGGGTGGCCGCATCGCGAAAGCGCACGGTCACGTCGTTGCCATCGCGGCGGATGCCGCTGTGGCGGATGTCCTTGTCGCGCAGCAGGGTGCGGATGTCGCCCGAGATGCTCTCGGCCTTTTGCGTCAGCGCGGCCTTCATGTCGACCTGCATCAGGAAGTGCACGCCACCGCGCAGGTCCAGGCCCAGGAACATCGGGTGCGCGCCCATGCTGCGCAGCCAGTGCGGCGAGCGCGAGACCAGGTTCAGCGCCACGATGTAGCGCGGGTCGGACGCATCGGGGTTGTAAGCGCGCGCGATGGCGTCGCGGGCCTTGATCTGCGTGTCGGTGTCCTTGAAGCGCGCGCGCACCGAGGTGCCGTCGAGCTCGACGAAGTCGGACGTCACGCCCGCTTCCTTGAGCACGGTCTCGACGCGAGCGACGTCATCGCTGGACAGCTTGATCGTGGCCTTGCCGCTGGAGAGCTGCACCGCCGGTGCCTCGCCAAAGAAGTTGGGCAGGGTGTAGACCAGGCCGACCAGCAGGGCCACGGCGATGATCAGGTACTTCCACCAGGGGTAGCGGTTCATGCGGTCCTCGGCTGCGCTTGTGTGTTCAGGGCGCGATCAATTATTTGCTGACGGTGCCCTTGGGCAGCACCTGGACGATGGCCACGCGCTGGATCTGCAGCTCGACGCCGTTGGCGACTTCGATGTGCGCGTAGGTGTCGCCCAGCTTGCTGATCTTGCCGATCAAGCCACCTTGGGTGACCACCTCGTCGCCCTTGGAGAGTGCTTCGAGCATGGCCTTGACTTCCTTTTGCCGCTTCATTTGCGGACGGATCATCACGAAGTACAGCACGACGAACATGAGCAGCAGGGGCAGCATGCTCATGAGGCCACCGGAGGCGCTGGCGGCGGGGGCGGCGGCTTGGGCGTAGGCGTCGGAAATCAACACGGTTCAGGGTCCTTCTCGAACAAAGGGCCGAGGCGCCGGAGCCCCAGAGCGAAATGCCCAGGAGCCCGGCACACCGGCCGAAAGTGGCTCAGATTGTATGCGGCGGATGTGAAGGGCCGCTCACACGGGCCCGACACCGCCAACAGAGGTCATCGAACGCGTCAGAGCACGTACTTGACCTGAGGCAGGCTGGTCATGGCGCGGTAGATGTTGTCGAGCTGCTCGCGGCTGGTGGCGGTCACCACCACGGTCAGGCCGACGTAGGTGCCACTGCTGCTGGGGCGGCGCTCCAGCGTGGCGGCGTCAAAGCCCGGGTCGTGCTGCACGGCCACGGCCACGACCGAGGCCACGAACGCCTCGTGATGGGGGCCCATGACCTTGATCGGGAATCGGCTGGGGTACTCGATCAGCGACTGCTCGGGCGGGATCGGTGGGTTGACGGGTTGGTGCGTGCTCATGTCAGGTGCCTCACTGGATGCTCAAGCGCATGGCGTCCCAGGCGCGACCCAGCCAGCCGGCAGCCGGCACGTCGTCAAGCGACTGCAGCGGCAGGGTCTGCCAGGGCTGGCCGTTCAAGGTGACCTGCAGGCGGCCCACCGACTGGCCCTTGCTCAAGGGGGCCAGCAGCGGGTCATTGCGCGTCACCACCGTCTTGACTGCGGCGGCTTGGCCGCGCGGCACCACCACGACGATGGGCTGCAAGCGCCCCAGGCGCGCCGAGTTGGCCGCGCCCTTCCAGACCTGGGCGGTGCTGACGGCCTGGTTGGCGTCGAACAGCTTGACCACGTCGAAGGCGCTGTGGCCCCAGTTCAGCAGCTTCTGGCTCTCGTTGGCGCGGGCCTCGGGCGAGGCGGCGCCGAGTACCACGCTGAGCAGGCGACGTTCGCCACCGGCGGTGGGGCGCCTGGAGGTGGAGATCAGGCAGTAGCCAGCGTTGTCGGTGTAGCCCGTTTTCAGACCGTCGACCGTCGGGTCGCGGAACAGCAGCAGGTTGCGGTTGCCCTGCTTGATGCCGTTGAAGGTGAACTCCTTCATGGAGTAGTACGGCAGCGAGTTCGGGAAGTCGGAGATCAGGCGCGTGGCGATGATCGACAGCTCGCGCGCCGTGCTCAAGTGACCCGGTGCAGTCAGGCCTTCGGGGTTGGCGAACTTGGTCTGCTTGAGGCCAAAAGCCTGGGCCTGGCGGTTCATCATCTCGACGAAGACCTCGACCGTGCCGCCCACGCCTTCGGCCAGGGCCACGGTGGCGTCGTTGCCGCTTTGCACGATCATGCCCTTGATGAGGTCATCGACCTTGACGCGGCTGTTGATGTTGATGAACGAGCGCGAGGCGCCCGTCATGCCGGTGCGCCAGGCGCGCTCGGAAACGGGCAGCTCCTGGCTCAGCGAGAGCTTGCCATCCTTGAGCGCCTGGAAGACCAGGTAGGCGGTCATCAGCTTGGTCAGCGACGCTGGCTCGACGGCCTGGTCCGCGTTGCGCGCACCCAGGGTCTGGCGAGAAGACAGGTCTTGCAGGATGAACGCGCGAGCCGCCACTTCGGGTGGCTGGGGCATGGACTGGGTGGGCTCGGCGAACAAAGCGGCAGCGCCCGACGGAGACTGGGCGACGGCGCCCAGAGAAGACAGGGACAGCGCCACGGCCACCAGGGCCGAAGTGGTCGCGCCCAGGAGGTGGCGGCGGGAGGGGGAAGCAGTCATGCCGGCAATATGGGGGGAAGGAAGGGTGAACACAAGGAGGAGGATGCAAAGTTTTGCAAGCACGTGATGCACGCGCTGACGGCGAACGAAACAGATCGGACGCGAAGCGCGGCGTTCAGCCCGCGGCCTCGCGGGCGGCATCGGCCTTCAGGTGGCGCAACACGATGTCGCGCAAACCGCCGAGCTGCCCGTGGAAAAAGTGCCCTGCGCCAGGCACCACCGTCACCGGCAGCTGCTGTGGCCGAGCCCAGTCGAGGATGGCAGACAGGGGCACGACGTCGTCGGCCTCGCCCTGCACCACCAGGGTGTGAGCGGGCACGGCTGGCACCTCGAAGCGCGACGCGGCCGGGCTGACCAGCACGACCGTGGCCGGTGCGCGCACCGCAGGCTGGTCGGCAGCCGCTTGCAGCAAGCGACTGGCCGCTTGAGCCGCCACGTACCCACCGAACGAGAACCCCGCCAGGGCCAGCGGCTTGCCCGCCAGCGCAGGGTCACTCAGGTGATGGGCCACCACAGCGAGCAGGTCGGTGGTTTCGCCCCGGCCCTCGTCGTACTGGCCTTCGGACTGTCCCACGCCACGGAAGTTGAACCGCACCGCCCGCCAGCCGGCCAGCACGAAGGCGCGCACCAGGGTGTGCACCACCTTGTTGTCCATCGTGCCGCCCATGAGCGGGTGCGGATGGGCGATGACCGCCAGGCCGCGCGGCACGGCGGGAGCCGCCGGGTCCTCGACCACGACCTCGATGTGGCCGGCCGGGCCGTCGATGAGCAGGGATTGCGGGCGCCCAAGCATGGTGTTGCGAAGCGGTGGACCGCTTCAGCGGCCCACGTCGTCCGGCAGCTCCAGGCGCTCGACGACCTCACCACCGATCAGGTGGCGGTCAACGATCTCGTCGATGTCGCTCTGGTCGACGAAGGTGTACCAGGTGCCCTCGGGGTAAACCACGGCCACCGGCCCGCCAGCACAGCGGTCCAGACAGCCGGCCTTGTTGACCCGCACGCCACCCTTGCCGTTGCGACCGGCTGCCGCCACACGGGCCTTGCAGTGGTCGAACCCGGCCTTGGCAGCGTGGTCGGCGCACGAGGCTTCGCCGTTGATGCGCTGGTTCAGGCAAAAGAAGATGTGACGCTCGTAATAGGCCATGCCGGGATTCTAGTGGCTGGGCCCCGGGCGGGGGGGCGCAGGGGCATCTCGCCCCAGCAGCCGCGACAGCAGCCAAAGCAGGGCCAGGAAAGGCCACAGCAGGCCGAACCAGCGAGACAGCCCATGAAACCGGATGAAGCGCCCGCTCTCCCAGGCCAGCAGGGTTTCGGCGTAATACGGGTCGCTCGGCACCTGGTGCACCAGCACCAGCAACCCCACCAGGACCACCACCCCGAGCAGCGCGCAGGTGGCGCGCCCCCGGTTGACCAGCAGGACCGCTGCCGACGCGCCCAGGAGCATGCCCGAGGCAGCTGGCAGCGTGACCCAGCTGAGCGCGTGCACCGGCCCGAAGTTCAGGGCCGAGGCCAGGGCCGTGAACGCCACCCCCGCCAGCACCAGCAGGGCCATCAGGGCGATGCGCAAGCTGCGCTGGCTGGCCAGGGCGCCAGCCACGCACAAAGGCGCCATCAACCCCAAGGCAACGGTCAGCGCCTCCACCTCGGGGGCCCACGCGCTGCCCT
Source organism: uncultured Aquabacterium sp. (assembly GCA_964373965.1). GTDB lineage: Bacteria > Pseudomonadota > Gammaproteobacteria > Burkholderiales > Burkholderiaceae_C > Aquabacterium. The sequence continues at coordinate 101,398 of CAYJXE010000007.1, forward strand.
GCCAGGCGCCAGGCAACACGGCCCACAGCGTCAAAGGGTCGTCGGGCAGGAACCACCCCTGCCAGGGCGTGTCCTGCGTGAACTCCACCAGCAGCAATCGCAGCTGCGGCCAGATCTGCCCCTGACCCAGCGGCAGAGGCGGCGGGTACAACAGGCCAAGCGGCCACAGGCACAACAAGGCCAGGCCATGCCCCGCCTGGGGAATGAACCACCTCTCACGCAGCCGATGCCAGACATCGACCAGGCCCAGGGCGTGCAAGGTGAGCGCACCCAACACCCCCCAGGCCGCCCCCAAAGTGTTGAGGATCCAATCGGTCACCGAGGGAACCCGGCCCGGCAGCAAGTGCTGCAGCAACTCCAGGCCATACGACAGGGCCGAAGCGGTGAACAAGGTCCGCCAGGCGGCAGCAAAAGTGCCATGGCCGGAGCGCAACCAGGCCAGGCACAGCACCAGACCAAAGGGCAGGTAACCCAGCAAGTTGGCCGTCACGTCGGACATGACTTCGTAGGACTGCTTGGGCAGCAACCAGCGGATCGCCTCCCAGCCTGGCCAATGCCACCCGGTCAGCGGGTGCAGGGTCGCGTAGGCAATCAGCCCGCCCGCCACCCAGGACAGGGGCCAGGCCGAGCTGCGATGCGCCGACATCCGGGGCTCAGCCGATGGTGGGCTTGATGACCACCAGGCAGACGATGGCCGCGAACAGCAGCACCGACACCTCGTTGAAGACACGGAACCACTTGTGGCTGCGGCGGTTTTGCAGCGCTTCGAAGTCGCGCAACAGGCGCCGGCAGACGTGGTGATAACCGATGACGCCAATGACCAGCGTCAGCTTGATGTGAAGCCAGATTTGCCCAGGGCCCTTGCCCACGCCAAAGTAAAGCCACAGCAGCAGCCCGAGCACCAGCGCCGGGATCATCAACAAGGTGCTGAAGCGGTAGAGCTTGCGCGCCATCATCAGCAGGCGTTCACGCTCGGCATGGCTGTCGGGCGGCACCGTGGCCAGGTTGACGTACAGCCTGGGCAGGTAGAACAGGCCAGCAAACCAACTGGCAACAAAGACGATGTGCAGGGCTTTGACCCAGAGGTAGGCGGAGCTCATGGGGGATTATGAGCACAGAAAAAAAAGAGCCCCGGCAAAAGCCGGGGCTGTGAAGCCTTGACGCTGTCATCACGTAAGGCACCTGCTCAGGGAGGAAAAGCAGGGAATGAGGCCTTGCGGCGTATCATTCACTTCCCATTATAGGGAGCTTGCTCAAGCTTGGCTGCCCCCCTTGTCCGAAATAACCCTGCGGGGGGTGTTTTTTTTATCAACTTTGCCATCCTTCACACAAACGCCACTGGCCCGGTGTGGGGGGTGAATCGCCCCCCGGATGACGCCCCTGCACTTCCCCCAGCACCGCCTGCGCCGCCTGCGCCGCGACGAGTTCTCCCGCCGCCTGGTGAGGGAACATGAACTGACATCGGCCGACCTGATCTACCCGGTTTTCGTGCTCGATCAGGACGAAGGCGAGCAGGCCGTGGGCTCGATGCCAGGGGTCAGCCGCCTGGGCCGCAGCGCGCTGTACGCCGCGGCCGAGCGCTGCCTGCAATTGGGCGTGCCGGTGCTGGCGCTGTTCCCGGTCATCGACGCCTCGCTCAAGACCCCGGATGGCCGCGAGGCGCTCAACCCCGAGGGCCTGGTGCCACGCACGGTGCGCGAACTCAAGCGGCGCTTCCCAGAACTGGGCGTGATGACCGACGTGGCGCTCGACCCCTTCACCAGCCACGGCCAGGACGGCCTGCTCGACGACACCGGCTACATCGTCAACGACACGACGGTGGCGGTGCTCACCCAGCAAGCCCTGGTGCAAGCCGACGCGGGCGTGGACATCGTGGCCCCGTCCGACATGATGGACGGCCGCATCGGCGCCATCCGCCACGCGCTCGAATCGCAAGGCCTGGTGCACACCCGCATCATGGCCTACAGCGCCAAGTACGCCAGCGCCTTCTACGGCCCCTTCCGCGACGCGGTCGGCTCGGCGGCCAACCTGGGCAAAGCCAACAAGAAGGTCTACCAGATGGATCCGGCCAACTCCGACGAGGCGCTGCGCGAGGTGGGCATGGACATCGCCGAGGGCGCCGACATGGTGATGGTCAAGCCCGGCATGCCTTACCTGGACATCGTGCGCCGCGTCAAAGACGAGTTCAAGGTGCCGACGTTTGCCTATCAGGTCAGTGGCGAGTACGCCATGATCAAGGCGGCCGCGCAGAACGGCTGGCTCGACCACGACGCGACCATGATGGAGTCGCTGCTGGCCTTCAAGCGCGCCGGCGCCGATGGCGTGCTCACCTACTTCGCGCTGGACGCCGCCGAGCGCCTGCGCGGCTGAGTCCTTTCAAGCCCAACCCAGCCCTGACGGAGCCCGTCGCGCGTGCGCCTCTTTCACATCCACGAACAGTTCACCGAGCTCCAGGACTGGCCGGCCACGCTGCCGGCACAAGGCTTCCTGTGGGTGACGACCAGCCGGCGCGTCTTTGAGGTGCGCCTGGCCGAGATCCAGCAGCAGCTGCACAAGCTCGCCGGCGGCGGCCTGATGGACCTTCACGTCACCGACCTGCTCAACGCGCAACTGCCTTCGCAGTACGACTACACCTCCTGGTACGACCTGCTGGTGTTCAGGCGGCTGGCTGCGGGCCCGGGCACGCAACGCCTGTTCCTGGATGAGGCGCACGGCACGGCCACCTCGGCGCGTCAGGCCATGGCCGCCATCGACACCAGCCCGGTGGGCTTTGCGGTGTTCGACCGCGTCCTGCTGACGGTGCACCCGGCCGACTGCTCGGTGCGCGACTTCTTCGAGGCCCGGCTGAGCCAGATGATCCCGCCAGCCGGGCGCCTGCACGAGGCGGCCGAAGCCAGCCCAAGCGACGCCGGCGCCGACGTGGCCGAGCCCTTGCCCCAGGTCGACACGCCCGTGGACGTGCCCGCAGACCTGCCGCCTCCGGAGCGCCCAACCCATGGCCTGAACGAGCCCCTCGCCCAAGGCCAGGTCCAGGGCCATGACACGCTGGCCCCCCGTTTCCACGAGACGCGCGGCAGCACCTCGCGCCTGCCGCCCAGCCCACCCGACCTGATGCTGCGCATCGTCAACCACATGGTCGACAGCTACCTGGACCTGCGCCGGCTGCTGACGCGCCAGTTCGCCTACCTGCAGCAAGAGTTGCTGAGCAACCGCCAGCAGTTCAAGCACTGGCAGGCCCTGCTGGAGGCGCGCAACACCCTGCACATGCTCGAAGACACCTGCGAGGACCAGAGCAGCGCCATGCAGGAGTGGATCGACGCGCTGGAGGACTGGCCTTCGCCCTCGGACCCCCTGGCGGTGCGCGAACGCGAGGTGCTGCGCGTGCGCTCGCGCGACGTGCATGAGCACATCGCCCGCGTGCTGGCCCATGTGCGACGCCTGGAAAGCTCGGCCGAGAGCGCGGTGCAGATCCACTTCTCGGCGCAAGGCAGCCGCACCAACGACATCATGCGCACGCTCACCGTGCTCACCGCCATCTTCCTGCCGCTGAACCTGATCACCGGCATCTTCGGCATGAACTTCGATGGCCTGCCCCTGATCCACGATCAGCTCGGCTTCTGGGTTGCGCTGGGCCTGATGCTGCTGGTGGCCGTGGGCCTGGTGTGGTGGTTCAGGCGCCGCCGCTACCTCGACGCGAACGAGCCGGGCAACTGAGCGCCTGGCCTGGGCCTCGCGCAGGCCCGCTCAAGCCTCGCTCGAGCGCCTCGCCTGCACACTGGCCTGCACCTCGCGGGCCAGGCACAGGTCGTCCCAGACCAGGCCCTTGTCGGCCGGGTTGCGCAGCAGATAAGCCGGGTGGTAGGTGACCACCACCGGCACGCCCGCCACCTCGTGCACGCGCCCACGCAGCTTGCCGATGGGCTCGCTCGTCTTGAGCAGCGACTGCACGGCAAAGCGGCCCATCGCCACAACCAGGTCGGGCTGCACCAGCGCCATCTGCCGCAGCAAGAAGGGCTCGCACTGCGCGACCTCCTGCGGCAGCGGGTTGCGGTTGGCCGGCGGGCGGCACTTGAGCACGTTGGCGATGAAGACCTGGCGATCGGGGCCGGCTTCACCGCGCGTGAGGTCGATGGCCGAGAGCATGCGGTCCAGCAACTGGCCGGCGCGGCCGACAAAAGGCTCGCCCTGGCGGTCTTCCTGCTCGCCCGGGGCCTCCCCGACGATCATCCAGCGCGCTTGTTCATGGCCCGAGCCGAACACGGTCTGGCGGCGACCCTGGCACAGGCCGCAGGCCTGGCAACCGGCCACCGCCTCGCGCAAGGCGGGCCATTCCATGGTTTCAACGCCAACCGGGCGAGGACCCAGTTGCGCTTCGGGCGCATGGGAAGACGCGGCCCCGCTCGCGTTCTCCGCAGCGGGCGCAGGCTTGGCCACGCGAGCAGGCGGGCGCGTGGCAGGGGACGCAGCGCGCACAGGAGACTCACCGGGCGTGGGACCGGCGCCAGCGTGCTCGACGCGGCTGTGGCGCTCGGCCCGGGCGATCACCTCGGCGGCCAGGGCATGGGCCTCAGCCGGCTGGACACCGGACTGCCGGAACTCGGCAGGTGGCGCATCGGGCGCGGCGGTCGCATCGGCAGCAGGGGTCGGCTGGATCGGCCAGAAGGCCGCCACCCCCATCTCCTTGAGCATGGCCAGTTGACGTTCAGTCCAACGCATGCGCGGCCTCCAGCGGGATCTCGCGGCGCATGACGAGGGCGTCCTCGCGCCCACCTTCGGCCGGGTAGTAATGCTTGCGCACCCCGATGTCCACAAAGCCTTCGCGCTGGTAAAGCGCCCGCGCCCGGACGTTGCTGGGTCGCACCTCCAGCCACAAGGCTTGGGCGCGCTGCTGAAGGCAGCGCTCATACAAGGCTTGCAACAGCACCAGCGCCAGGCCCCGGCCCTGCCAGTCGCGGGCAACGGCGATGTTGAGCAGGTGGATCTCGTCGACACCGTCCATGGCCACGCACACGGCCACGACGTGGTCGCCCGCGCACAGCACTCGGCTCCAGTAGCCCGCCCGCAGCGAAGAGCGGTAGTTCTCTGGCGTCCAGGCGTGCAAGGGGTGCAGGCAAGCCTGCCGCTCCTGGTCCACCCAGGCGTCAACGTCCTCGTCGGTGAGCGCGCGCGCGACCAGCCCGGCGGCGGCCTGATCAGGCGTCGGGGCGGCGGTGTCGCGCAGGACCGGGCGGTTCATCTCGGGTCTCGGGGGCAATGGGCCGACAAGGGCAGGCAGGAGTGGGCAAGGCAAATCAGGCGGGCATCATGCCTGAGCCGCCGCGCGTTCGGCGGTGGTCTGGGCGACTTTGTCTCGCACATAACGAGGCAGTGCCAGGGCGGGGTCCACCTGCTGGCCGTTGGCCCAGGCCTGGCGGGCCAGCTCAATCAGCGCGGCGCCGCGCGGCATGGCGTCAGGGGCCAGCACCCGGGTGTCATCGGGCGAGAGCCCCTCCCACGCGCCGGGGCAGGCGCTCAGGGCGTTGCCGCACACGCGCACGCCTTCGGCACGAGCGGCCCAGCGCGCGCGCGGCTCGCCCATCGGCCACAAAGCGGCCTGCGTGTGAACCGCCCAACGCTGGCCGTCCCAGCTGAACGCGCCCACGTAGAGCTCGCCCATGCGCGCGTCTTGCAGCACCCAGACGACCTCGCCTGCGGGCAAGGGCTCTGATGCGCGTTGGCGAGCGTCCTCGGCCACGGCCATGAGGGTGTCCAGCGCGATGACCGGCACCCCCAGGCCCAGCGCCAGGCCCTGGGTGACGGAGCAGGCGGTGCGCAAGCCGGTGAAGGCCCCCGGCCCCGCACCGAATGCGATGGCGCTCACATCGGACCAGTCCAGGCCCGCGTCGCGCAACAGGCCTTGCAAGGCAGGCAGCAGGCCAGCCGATGCCTGGGCACCGCCGGCCAGCTCTTGCGCGACCACCGAGGCCCGGCTTGCCCCAGGCGCCGCATCGGTGACCGGCGCAGACAGGGCGACGTGCAGGCGCTCGGTGGCGGTGTCCAGGGCCAGCAGAACGGGGGTCGGATCGGGTTGGGACATGGGGGAGGCGGGCATGGGCGGAGTTTAGCCGGGGGGGCTGGGCCCGACCGACCTATGATCCCAGGCCATGCCCACCCCATTCACCCAGACCACGTTCGGCCCCCGCGCCGCGCAGCGCCACCCGGGCTCAGGCCTGTTGGCCGGCGTCCTGATCGGCGCCTTTGTCAGCACGAGCCTGGTCGCCACGCCCAGCCAGGCCCAAACCCCCTCGGGCGCCTGGCCGCCGGCCCTGCAGCAGGCGCTCAAACAAAGCGGCGTGCCGCCCGGGGCCGTCTCGCTCATGGTCTGGCCGGTGGACGCGGCCCAGCCGCGCTGGCAACACCAGGGCGAAGCCCCTCGGCAAGCCGCGTCGGTGATGAAGCTGTTCACCACGGGCGTGGCCCTCAAGCAGCTGGGCCCGGCCCATGTGTGGCGCACCGACGTGGGCCTGGGTGGCACGCTGCAAGCCAATGGTGCGCTCGACGGGCCGCTTCACCTGCGCGGGGGCGGCGATCCGTCCCTGCTCATCGAGCACGTTCAACGCATGATGGCCCGCTGGCGCAGCGCGGGCCTGCGCGACATCCGAGGCGGCATCGTCATCGACCGCAGCCTGTTTGAGCTGCCGCCTCACGACCCAGGCTCCTTCGATGGGCAATCGCTCAAGCCCTACAACGCCGGACCCGATGCGCTGCTGCTGAACCACCAGGCGGTCACGCTGCGCCTGATGCCCGACGCGGCACGCCCGGGTCAGGCCCTGGCCACCCTGGAGCCGCCCCTGCACGGAGTGCAACTGGAACACCGCCTGAGCCTGGCCGCAGGTGGGGCCTGTGGCGACTGGCGTGCTGCGCTCAAGCTGGACATCGCCCCCGCAGCTGGCTGGCCGCACGATGGCCGGGCGCGCTGGCATGTGCGCCTGAGCGGCGCCTACCCTGCGGCCTGCGGCGAGAAGGAATGGCCCCTGCTGTGGAGCGGCGATGGCCCCGGCGACCACGCCGCTCGCCTGCTGGAGGCCGCCTGGCAAGGCTCTGGCGGCCAGCTGGGCCAGGCGGTGCACGATGGCAACTGGCCCGCAGGCCTGCCCGCTTGGCAGACCTGGGTGTCGCCCCCGCTGGCCAGCGTGGTGCGGGACATCAACAAATTCAGCAACAACGTGATGGCGCGCCAGCTGTTCCTGAGCCTGGCGTTGGCGTCTGGCGGCTCGGGAGGCACCCCCGGGCAGAACGGCAACGCTGCCGATGCGGGTGGCGACACCCGACGCGCCCCGGCGACCTTGGCTCAAGCCCGATCGCTTGTGACGCGCCAGGTGATCGAGGCCACGGGAGGGGCCGAATCCGCCTGCCAGGACGATGCCCTGGTGCTCGACAACGGCTCGGGTCTGTCACGCCTGGAGCACACCTCGGCGCGGTGCATGGCGCAATGGCTGCAGGCGATGTGGCGCAGCCCGGTGATGCCCGAGTTCATCGCTTCGCTGCCACTCAATGGCGTCGACGGCACCACGCGCCGCTGGCAGGCCGCCGCCGGCCAGGCCCACATCAAGACGGGCTCGCTGGAGGGCGTGGTCTCGGTGTCGGGCTACGTGCTGGGAGAATCGGGGCAGCGCATCGTCGTCGTGGGGCTGGTCAACCACCCGCGCGCCGACGCCGCACGGCCGTTGTTGCAAGCGCTGATCGACTGGGCTCGCCAGGACCGCTGACGCCCCACGGCGCGCCCGCCAACCCGCACACCCTCTTCATCGAAACCCCACCTGCATGCCCGCCGTGAACCACCTGCCCGAATGGCTGCCCCTGACGCCTGCCACCATCGAATGGATCGGCGCCATCGCTGCGGCGCTGACCACGGCGTCCTTCCTGCCGCAGGTCTGGCTGACGTTTCGCACACGCGACGTCAGCGGGATCTCGCTGGGCATGTACAGCTGCTTCACCACCGGGGTGGCGCTGTGGCTGGTCTACGGCCTGTCGATCGGCTCGGTGCCGGTGACGGTGGCCAACGTGATCACGCTGACCTTCGCCACGGTGATCCTGGCCATGAAAGTCAGGTACGGGCGGCGCTCAGGTGATCAGAACTGCTCGTAAGCGCGGTTGAACACCGTCACGCCGATGAGGTTGTGCAGCAGGGGGGCGGGGCGCTTGGCGTCGGCCCAGATGGCCGTGTTGGAGGCTGCGCCCGAGGTGTAGTACTGGCTGGTGCAGAACAGCAGCTTTTCGTCGTCATCGGCCGGGGCGCCGCCATCAGGACGCAACACGGCCGCGGCATCGCACAGCGGCGTGGCGTACTGGTAAGCGTTGCTGCGTGTGCCGGGCTTGGTCAGCGACTCGGGGTTGATGCCCGCCAGGCTGCGACCGGACACGTTGCCCAGGCCGGTGATGTAGAGGCGGTCGTTGTAGGCGCGCACGAGGTTGGTCATGAGCGTGGTCGTGCCGGCCCCCACGGCCAGGGGCGTTTGCCCCAGGTCAGGCGTGAGCGCCAGCACCACCTTGGCGCCGGTGCCGATGACGTCGCGCACGGCCGAGGCCATGCTGGCCGCGCGCGCCTGCAGTTCGGCGATGGCGCCGGCTTCCGTCTGGGTGCTGCCCTGGATGGCCTGGTACTGCTCCAGGATGTCGTTCTGGCCGACCATGATGGTCACCACGGTGTTGCTGTTGAGCTCGCCTCGGTGAGCGTTGATTTGGGCGATGACATCGGCCGTCTTGGCGCCCAGCGCCGCGTAGCTGACCGCGCCTCCGCGCGTGTCTTGTGCGCACTGGCTGGTGTAGCCCTTGCCATAGGCGCGAGCAACGATCTGCACCCAGGTGCTGGTGGCGTCGCAGGCGTAGTCGACGACGGTGGTGCGCTGGTTGGTGGGGCCGGCGTCGACCTCGAACTTGATGACCCAGTTCAGCCCGGTGGGCACGCGGTAGGTGGTGCCCGCCGAGGTGAAGGTCACGCCGTTGTCGCTGCTGCAGGCCCTGGCCTGGCTGTTGTCGTAGGCGCAGACCACGGAGGCTGACGTGACCACGGCCTTGGCGGTGTAGGTCAGGCCAGACAGGTCGGTGGCCACACCGGGGAAAGAGCTGTCCAGCAAGTTGGAGCTGGTGTCCGAGGCGATGGCGCTGTTCTCGTCACCGAACGACACGATGCGGTCCGGCGTGAAGTAGCTCTTGCGGTCACCACCGCCGCAGGAAGCCAGCACGACGCTGGCGCAGGCCAGGGCCACGACACCCAAGCGGCGCACCAAGCGCTGGCCAGGGTTCAGGGACGGATGGCGGGTGGCAACACGGGACATGAACGCTCTCCAGGGATTCTCGTGATTCGGTTTTTCGACCCGGCAGTCTGCCATGGTCGTGTGAAGGCTTGTGAAGGCCGTGGATTCAGGTCAGGTCAGCTCAGGCCGCTGCCGCGCGGGAGAGCCGGTCTCTCACACCGTCCCATGCAGCGCCTTCTGGCGGGGTCTCGACCCAGATCTGCTCAACGCCGGCTGCATCGATCTCGCGCAGGTCGGCAAAAAGGTCGTGGGCCGCGGTGGCGGCGTCGCCGGGCATCGAGCGGTGCAACACGCCTTTGTGCGGCGCACGGCGCGCCCACAGGCTGCGCGAGTACACGGCAACGCGCGGCGGCGTGTGGCTGCCGGGGTGTCGCTCGCGCAGCAAGGCGGCCGTGATTTCGGGCTCGATGACATCCAGGCTGCGGTCGATCTGCTCGTCACTCATCAACACAACCTTGGCGCGCGGCGCGTAGTGCGACAGCAGCGTGCCGGAGGCGCGCGGCGCATCGGGATCGGGCGCTTCGGGTTTGGACCACAGCAGCGGCTCGCCTGCAACGGCTTCGAGCTCGGCCAACGTCAGGCGGCCCGGGCGCAGCAGCACAGGTTGGTCGCGCGAGCAGTCGACGATGGTGGACTCGATGCCGACTTCGCAAGCGCCGCCGTCGAGCACCCAGACCTCGTCCAGGCCCTCGCCCTGGTCCTTGAACTCTTCGATGACGTGGCTGGCGCGCGTGGGGCTGATGCGGCCGAAGCGGTTGGCGCTCGGTGCAGCGATGCCCAGGATGTCCTTGAGCGCGCAGGCTTCGAGCAACTGGCGCGCCACCGGGTGATCGGGGCAACGCAGGCCGATGGTGTCTTGCCCACCTGCGGCGGCACGGGCCATGTCGGGGTGGCGCGGCACGATGACCGTCAGCGGCCCGGGCCAGAAGGCCTCGACCAGGCGCTGCGCAACGGGCGGGAAGGTGGTGACGAAGTACAGCGCAGCGGCCTGGTTGGGCACGTGCACGATCAGCGGGTGATCGGCCGGGCGGCCCTTGGCCGCGAAGATGCGGGCCACGGCGTCGTCGCGGTCGGCGCGGGCACCCAGGCCGTAGACGGTTTCGGTGGGCAGGGCCACGAGGCCGCCTTCGGCCAGGCGTTGCGCGGCCTGCTCGATGGCGTCGGGCTGGGAGTCAGGGTCGAGCAGGCGCATGGTGGCTGAATCGGCGTTCGGGGTGGCGGAGGCAGGTGGCTCAGTCTGCCCTCAAAAGGCCTCGATGCCGAGGATGGTGGCGGCTTTGAGCGCCGTGGCGCGGGCGGCATCCGCCGTGGCACCGGTGACGGTGAGGTGCCCCATCTTGCGGCCCACGCGGGCGTCGCTCTTGCCGTAGAGGTGCAGGTGGGTGCCTGACAGGGCCAGGACGGCGGCCCAATCTGGCTCTTGCTGCACCTTCATGCGCTCGCCGCCCTGCACCGGGAACCACAGGTCGCCCAGCAGGTTCAGCATGAAGCAGGGGCTGTGCAGCACGGGCTCGACCAGGGGCAGCCCCGTCATGGCCCTCACCTGCAATTCGAACTGCGACACATCGCAGGCGTCGATGGTGTGGTGGCCGCTGTTGTGCGGGCGCGGGGCCATCTCGTTGGCGACGATGCTGCCATCGGCCAGCACGAAAAACTCGATGCACAGCACGCCAACGTAGTCCAGCGACGCCGCGATCTTGTGCGCCGACTCGTACGCCTGCTGCGACACGGCCTCGGTCACGTTGGGCGCGGGCACCTGCGTGACGGCCAGGATGCCGTCGCGGTGCAGGTTCTGCTGCAGCGGGAAGTGCACGATCTGTCCGTCGCGACCACGCGCCACGATGACGCTGACCTCGTAGGCCAGGTGCAGCATTTTCTCGAGCACGCAGGGCACTTGCTGCAGCTGGCCCCAGGCGGCGTTGAGCTCTTCGCGGGTCTTGACGCGAACCTGGCCCTTGCCGTCGTAGCCCATGCTGGACGTCTTGAGGATCCCGGGCAGCAGGTCTTCGGTGACGGCGGCGAGCTGCTCGGGCGTCTCGATGATGGCGTGCGGGGCGCAGGCCACGCCACAGCCGACGAAGTGGGCCTTCTCTCGGGCGCGGTCCTGGCAGACGGCCACGGCGCTGCCCGAGGGCGCCACAGGGCGCGTTTGGGCCAGCTTGGCCAGCGCGGCGGCCGGCACGTTCTCGAACTCGGTGGTGATGGCGGCGGACACGCGAGCCAGGTCGGCCAGGCCCGATTCGTCGAGGTAGGGTGTGCGGATGTGCTCGTGCGAGACCAAGCCAGCAGGGCTGGTGGCGTCGGCGTCGAGCACGGCGGTGCGGTAGCCCATGCTTTGCGCGGCGTGCACGAACATGCGGCCGAGCTGGCCGCCGCCCATCACGCCGAGGGTGGCGCCGGGCAGGATCACGTCCTTGGCGGCGCTCATGCTTTGGGTTCCATGGTCAGCTCGTTCGTCATCGCACGGGCGACTTCGGTCTGGCGAGCGCGGAAGGCATCGAGCTTGGCGCGCAGCGCCGGGTTGCCGTTCGAACCACCTGCCAGCATGGCCACCGCGAACAAGGCCGCATTGCCAGCACCGGCCGAGCCGATGGCGAACGTCGCCACCGGGATGCCCTTGGGCATCTGAACGATGGAGTGCAACGAATCAACACCTTGCAGGTGGCGCGACGGCACGGGCACGCCCAGCACGGGCACCGTGGTCTTGGCCGCCAGCATGCCCGGCAGGTGGGCCGCGCCACCAGCGCCAGCGATGATGGCCACCAGGCCCCGCTCGGCGGCCGCTTCGGCGTAGCGGAACATGTCGTCGGGCATGCGGTGGGCCGAAACCACCTTCGCCTCGAAGGCGATGCCGAACTCGGTGAGAATGTCGGCGGCGTGGCGCATCACGTCCCAGTCGCTGCTGGAGCCCATCACCACGCCCACCTGGATGGCGGCGCTGGGGTTGGATGGGTTCTGGGTCTGGGGGGATGTGCTCACCGCGGGCTCCTGTCTCGTCAAAGGACGGATTTTAGGCCAGGGCCCGCACCTGGCGCGCTGGGCCCGGCCCGCCTCATTTCACCCTGTGATCGCACCATGATCGACATCACCTACGAGAACTTCGAAGCCGACCTCATCGCCGCCTCCGCGAGCCTGCCCGTGCTGCTGGACATCTGGGCGCCCTGGTGCGGCCCGTGCAGGCAGCTTGGCCCCGTGCTGGAGAGCCTGGAAGCCGAGTACGGCGGCCGCTTCACCCTGGCCAAGGTCAACGCGGACGAGTACCCCGAGATCTCGGGTCAGCTCTCGCAGATGTTCGGCGTGCGCTCCATCCCGTTTTGCGTGATGTTCGTGGGCGGCCAGCCGGTCGATGGCTTCGTGGGCGCCCTGCCCGCCGAGCAAATTCGCGGCTTCCTGGACAAGCACGTGCCCTCGGAAGGCGCGATGGCAGCCGAAGCCGAAGTGGCCCAGGCGGAAGAATTGGCTGCCGAGGGCCAAGCCGGTGGCGCCGTCGACATGCTGCTCGACGCGCTGGAAAAAGACCCGAACAACGACGAGGCCCGCTACGACCTGATCCTGCTGATGCTGGCCGAGGGCTCGGACACCGCCTTGCAGCACGCCAGCCTGGTGGCCGAGCCGCTGCGCCCGCGCACCAGCGGCCCCATCGTCGAGGCCCGCCCGGCCGCCTTCGTTCGCGTGCTCGATGCCGTCATCGCCGTGCGCGCGCAAGGCCGCCCGCTGAGCACGCTGCAAGAAGCCATCGCCGCCAACAAGCGCGACTTCGCCGCGCGCCTGGAGCTCGCCAGCCTGCACCTGGCCATGGGCCGCAACACCGAGGCCATGGACGAGCTGCTGGAGATCATCATGCGCGACAAGGCCTGGGGCGAAGAGGCCCCGCGCAAGCTCTACATCGGCATCCTGGAGACGATGAGCAAGCCGGCACCGAAACCTGCAGCAGGGCGTGGCCCGGTCGGCCCTGGGACCCCTGGCGCAGCCGACGGCAAGCCCAAACTGGAGATCGCCGGCAAGGCCGAGGTGCCCCAGGGTGACCCGGTCATCGACGCCTACCGCCGCAAGCTGAGCATGGCGCTGTTCTGACCTGGACCGACTGTTGCGGAGCCACCCCATGCACGCCGACTTGCCCGCGCTGATCGACGCCCCCAGCCTGCTGACCTTGCTGGCGCAACCCGGCAGCGAGGACGTGCTCGTGCTCGACGCCCGCTTCAACCTGATGCAGCCCGAAGCAGGCGAAGCCGCCTGGCGCGCGGGCCACATCCCCGGTTCGCGGCACGCCCACCTCGACCGTGACCTGTCGGCCCCCAAGACAGGCAGCAACGGCCGCCACCCACTGCCCTCCCCAGAGGCACTGGCCGACACCCTGGGCCGCTGGGGCCTGACGCCCACCACCCGCGTGGTGGCGTACGACGATGCAGGCGGCATGTTCGCCGCGCGCGCATGGTGGTTGTTGCGCTGGGTGGGCCACGCGCGGGTGCAGGTGCTCGACGGCGGCTGGGCGGCCTGGCAGGCTGCGGGGGGTGCGGTGAGCCCCGACGCCCCGGCCGAGCGCCCCCTCACCCACATCGCCTTGAAGCCGCAAGCAGGCTGGCTGCTCAGCGCAGACGAGGTGCTCGCCAGCCTGCAGGGCCGCGCCCCTGGCGTGCAACTGCTCGACGCCCGCGCACCCGACCGATTCCGAGGTGAAAACGAAACCCTCGACCCGGTTGGCGGCCACATCCCAGGCGCTGCCAACCGCTTCTTCCAGCTCAACCTGGAGAACGGGCGCTTCAAGCCTGGGGCGCAACTGCTCGCCGAGTTCGAAGCCGCCTTGCCCGGACAGGACCTGAGCCGGCTCGTGCACCAGTGCGGCTCGGGCGTGACGGCCTGCCACAACCTGCTGGCGCTGGCCCACGCGGGGCTGCCAATGGGGCGGCTGTACGCCGGCTCCTGGAGCGAATGGTGCGCCGACCCGGCCCGTCCCCGAGCGGTCGGCTCAAACGGATGAACGGCAAGGCCCTCGGCGCAAACGGTCAAGGGCCATCTGCAACAAGACGTTACCCGATTGAACAGCGTGTGCTTTGTCACGCTGTTCCGCCGCTCCCTCGGCTACATGCCTGACCAGAATTTCCCGATGTGGACATCATGGATCCACACCAAGGGGTTTCTGGCATGTCCACACCGATTCACACACGCGCTCGCGCCACTGGCTTCACGCTCATCGAGGTGATGATCGTGGTGGCCATCGTCGCCATCCTGGCCTCGGTGGCCCTGCCGGCGTACACCGACTACATCCGCCGTGGCGCGATGCAGGAGGCGTTCACCAACCTGGCACAGATGCGCATCCGGCTGGAGCAGTTCTACCAGGACAACCGCCGCTACGCCCCTGCAGCAGACGCCGCCACATGCGGCAACGCTGCCGCAGAGGCCCTGACCTCGGCCGAGGTGGGCGGTGAGGTCAAGTACTTCGATTACACCTGCGAGCCCTCCGACAGCGGCCAGGCTTACCTGCTGACCGCCACCGGCAAAGGCACGGCAGCCGGCTACACGTACACGCTCAATGAACGCGGCGCCAAGGCCACCACCGAATTCAAAGGCTCGGCGACCACCGGCGTGGCTTGCTGGGCCCTGAGGTCCACAGGGGACTGCTCGTGAGGTTCGCCATGCGTCAACGCGGCTTTTCCATCATCGAGATCGCGGTCGTGCTGGTCGTGCTGGCGCTGATCCTGACCTCGTCCATGCCCAGCATCAACAGCTGGCTGCGCAACATCCGCCTGCGCAACCAGGCCGAGGCCGTTCAGAACGGCCTGCAACACGCCCGCAACGAAGCCGTGCGCCGCAACCGCGCCATCGGCTTTCACCTGGTCACGCCTGGCAGCACCACGGCCCTGACCAGCGACTGCGCGCTGTCGGCAGCCGGCACCTCCTGGGTGGTGAGCGTGCGCGACCCGGAAGGCGCTTGTGACACGGCGCCCAGCGACACCCCCACGTCCGCCACCGACCCGATGATCGTGGCCACCCACGTGGGCGCCGATGGCGGTGCCGGCGTGCGCATCAGCGGCGTGGCGTCCGATGGCAGCACCGCCGCGAGCAGCGTCACCTTCGACGCCTTCGGCCGCCGCAGCGGCGACCTGACCCGCATCACCGTGGACTACGCCGTCAGCCAGGGCGACGACCGCCCCCTGCGCATCGACATCAGCGCCAACGGCATGGTGCGCATGTGCGACCCCGGCATCACCGACGACACCGACCCACGTCGCTGCCCCTGACGCGGAGCATCACCATGCACCAACCCACGCATCCACGCCCGCACCCGGCCCACGCTCGGCACGTTCGCGGTGCCATGCTGATCGAGGTCCTGGTCGCCATCCTGATCTTCAGCATCGGCGTGTTGGCCCTGGTGGGCCTGCAAGCCCAGATGACCCACGCACAGAGCAGTGCCAAGTCGCGCGCTGACGCCACCTACCTGGCCAACGAGCTCATCGGGGTGATGTGGTCCGACACCACCAACCTTGGCAGCTACGACACCTGCGACGGCTACGCCCGATGCAGCGAGTGGCAGGCCAAGGTGGCCAACAGCTTGCCCAAAGGCACGGGCACGATCGATGTCGTGAACGCTGCCACCGGCGAAGTGACCATCACGGTGCGCTGGACCTCGCCGTCCGACGGCGACCACCAGTACGTCACCACCACCTTCATTCGCGCGGCGGGCTGACACCATGGGCACCCTCACGCACCCCACGAGACAACAGGCTGGCTTCACGCTGGTCGAGTTGATGGTCGGCATCACGCTGGCCCTGATCACCACCGTCATCGTCGCCCAGGTCATGTGGGCGGCAGAAGGCAGTCGGCGCACCACCACCCAGGGCAGCGACGCTCAGGTCAACGGGGCACTGGCCCTCTACACCATGCAGCGCGACCTGCAGATGGCTGGCTACGGTGTGGTCAACAACCCCGATCTGCTCGGCTGTGAGGTGCGCGGCCAATACGACGCCAACCCGACGCGCACTTTCACGCTGGCGCCCGTGATCATCACCTCGGGCGGTGCCGCCAACGCCTCCGACAGCGTCACCGTCCTTCGCAGCGGCAGCACCCGCGCGGCACTGCCTGTGGTGACCACCGGCAACCACTCCAGCACCAGCCACAGCTTCGAGGTTCAGTCGACGGTCGGCATCGCCAACGGCGACATGCTCATCGCCATGCCGACGGCCCCATCGGCTACCAACTGGTGCACGCTGTTCCAGGTGCGCACCGACAGCACCAACGCACTCACGGGCACGACCATCCCTCACATCTCTGCCAGCGCATCGTGGAACCCGAGCACCAGCATCATGCCGTCGAGCTACGCTGCCGGCACCACGCTGAGCAACGTCTCGCGCCTGGTCAGCCGCCGCTACGAGGTCAGCGCCGACAGCGACCTGCAAAGCGTTGACCTGATCACCGCCACCGACGTCCCCGCCACCGCCACCGTGGCCTCTCAGATCGTGCTGATAAAGGCCTACTACGGCAAGGACACCAACGAAGATGGCGTGGTCGACAGCTACGACCAGACCACCCCGACCGACAACGCAGGATGGCGTCAGGTGCGCACCGTGCGCATGGCCGTGGTGGCCCGCAGCGCCCAGCGTGAAAAAGACGAGGTCACGACCAGCGACCCGCTGTGGGACGTCGGGCAGACCGTCACCGTCACCGGCACGGACGATTGCGGCGAAAGCCAGTGCCTGACCCTGCAGGTCTCGGCGGCCAACGACACCGAGTGGCGCCACTACCGCTACAAGGTCTTCGACACCGTCATCCCCTTGCGCAACATGTTGTGGGCGAACTGACCATGCACGCATCACACCTTGATCCGTCGATGAGGGCCGCCCAGCGAGGCATGTCCCTGATCTTCGCCCTGCTGGCGCTCGTGGCGCTGTCGATGGGCGCCGTCGCCCTGATCCGCTCGGTCGACACCAGCGGCATGGTGCTGGGCAACCTCGGCTTCAAGCAGGACGCCACGGCGTCTGCCGAGCGGGCCACCGAAGCCGCCATCGTCTTCCTGCAGGGCGTGCCGGATCGGACCCAAAACTCCAGCAACGACAACGGCGGTGGCTCGGGCTACTACGCCAGCTCGACCGACACGCTGGACCCGACCGGACAAAGCGGCGAGAGCACACGCTTGCTGGTGGACTGGGAGGCGGACGGCTGCAAGTATGCGAACGAGGCGACCTCCGCCCAATGCACGCTGGGCGCACGCAGCCTGGCGGCCGACGGAGTTCAACGCAGCGACTACGTGATCTTCCGGCTCTGCCAGCAGGCTGGCGCCATCGCCGAAGGCAACGCCTGCATCACCCCCACCGATGCGTCCAGCGGCAGCTCCACCAAACGGGGCAAGCTGGACTACGGTGACTACGCCCGATTCGTCGGATCCCCGGACGCCTATTACCGGATCATCGTGCGCTCCGTGGGCGCCCGCAACACCGTCAGCTACACCGAAACCATCATCCACTTCTGACGAAGTGCGATGAGCGGTTCACGGGCGTGAAAGGAACGGCCATGAAGTCTCGAATCACCCTCTGCGCCATCGTTGTCAGCACGACGATGGCTTTGTCCACCCACCTGATGGCGGGCGAGACCGACCTGGCCAACGAGCCCCTGGCCAGCACCGAGATCTCGGCCAAACCCAACTTGCTGTTCATCCTGGACAACTCGGGGTCGATGGCCAACACCTACATGCCCGAGTCGGTCGGTCTGCTTCAGAACGACGATTACGGCCGGGCGATCGGACGGGATTCTTCGCAGTGCAACGGCCTGGCCTACAACCCCGACGTCACCTACGACCCGCCCAAGACCCCCACCGGCGCCAGTTACCCGACCCTGCAAGCTTCGGCGACCCGAAACGATGGCTTCAACCCCAGCATGTCGAGCAGCCGCAGCAGCTCCAGCACCCACAACATGGGCCTGGGCAGCAAGACCTTCACGGTCAGCAGCACCTCGGGTTACGCCGTTGGCAACACTTTGTTGATGGTGTCTGACACCAGCAGCTCGGTCGGCGGATCGAGCGCCCGCTGGATGCAAGGCACGATCACCAGCTTCACCACCACATCTCCGCTGAGCGTGACGGTCAATGTCACGTTCAGCACCAACGACGCCAACATCAGCTATGCCGGCTGGAAGGTCGGCCCCCCGTCTGCGGTCAACACCACGGGCTGGACGTACTACACCTACATCGGCTCGCAACCCCGCCTGGGCTGGACGTACAACGCCAGTGGCGCGGTGGTGCAAAACACCTTCTACACAGAATGCAACCGGACCACCAATGGCACCGTCTTCACGTCGGCGCTGGTCAGCAGCATGGAAGCGGACAAGCAACAAAACTATGCCAATTGGTACGCCTACTACCGCAAGCGCATCTTGACGATGCGCTCGTCTGCCGGCATGGCCTTCGCCGGTCTGGATGATCAATACCGCGTGGGCTTTTCGAACATTTCCGATCCCTCGGCGGTGACGGGCACCAACCACTTCCTGGCCATCGGCGACTTCACGGCAACCCAACGGGCCAACTTCTACCGCAGCCTGTACGAGACCCCCGCAACCAGCTGGACACCGTTGCGCGCAGCCCTCTCGAAGGCCGGCCGCTACTACGCCAACGCCGCCCCCGGACAGGAAGGCAAACTCATCTCGGGCCAGACCACCGCCACACCCGACCCGGTTCAGTACAGCTGCCAGCGCAACTACACCCTGTTGTCCACCGACGGGTACTGGAACACCCAGGACGAAGACGAGGCCAACGGCTTTGGCGCCTTCAAGGTGGATGGCACCACGCTGGTCGGCCAGGTCGACGGCTACGAAAAGCGCCCGCAGTACGACGGCGCGCGCATGCGCATCATCAAAACCTACCGCGTTGATGGTGAGTCGACCGTGAGCGGCGAGTGGCGCCGCACGGTGACCAGCTACCCGCTGGGCAGCTACCAGGAGCGCGTCTGCGTGGGCGTGACCAAGTCCGGCAAAACCACCTACACCTGCACCAACTACGAAACCGCAGGCTACAGCACCTCCACCACGGTCACCACACGTGACCGGACCACCGTCAAGGCCACACAGGCCACGCGCACGTACGAGACCCTCGACGGCCTGGTCACACGCGACATCACCAGTCCCAACCCGCCCAACGTCGTCGGCACCTCGGTAACGGACACCAACGAACAGGTCACCGGCCCGACAGCCGGCGGCTGGCAAGCCACCGGCTCGCGCAAGAAGATCAGCTCGTCCAGCTGCACGGTCTCGTTCTGGAACAACTGCTCGTCTTTCCTGCCCAGCACCAACAGCACCTCCTACGCGGCCGGCCCTGCCACCTCGACGGTGATCGTCGACCCGACGGCCACGGCACTCAACAACATCGTCACCGCCGAAACCCTGACCAACACGCAGGAAACCTGGGAAGGTGGCGCCTCCAACTCTCTGGCTGACGTGGCGGCCTACTACTACGCCACGCCGTTCCGGGTCGACGCCAGCGTGAACTGCATCCGCACGCCCGACCACGAGGCTTGCCGTGGCGAGCTCTCGCCCAGCGGCTTGGACACCGGCACCTACCAGCACATGACCACCTTCACCCTGGGCCTGGGTGTGAGCGGTCAGATGAAGTACGACCCCAACTACATCAGCCAGACCAGCGGTGACTACCACAACGTGCGCAACGGCCCCAACAACTGGCCCACGCCCTACAACCCCAGCTCGATCGACTCCGACATCCCCGGAAAGATCGACGACCTCTGGCATGCCGCGGTCAACGGCAGAGGGCAGTACTTCTCGGGCTCTGAAAGCGACACGCTCCAAGCCTCGATCAAGGAGACGCTCAAGACCATCAACAACGCATCGGGCTACAGCGGCTCAGCGGCCGCCAGCTCCCTGCGCCCTGTGCCGGGCACCGACGAGGCATACCTGGCCTCGTACACCACGCTCGACTGGGTCGGCGACCTCAAGGCATTCAAGCTGATCGAGGTCAAAGAGGGCAGCGTGCTCACAGGCGTCGAAGTGTCTTCCACGGAACTGTGGAGCGCTTACGCCTTGCTCAATGGAACCCCCTACACCTCGCGCACCATCTACTACAAGGGCAACGTGACCTCGGGGGGCAACACCGCCCTCGCACTGCGGCCCTTCAACTTCACCAACCTCACAGCCGATGGCCTGAGCGCTCAGTTCGCCAACGCCTGCTCCCGCAGCCCCGCACCCACGCAATGCGAAGGCTTCGACGATGACAAGCGAGACATCTTCAACAGCGGCGCCAACCTCGTGAACTACCTGCGTGGAGACCGCACCCACGAGAACGGCATCTTCCGCGCCCGCAAGGGCGTGCTCGGCGACATCGTCAACGCGTCGCCGGTGTTCGTGGGTGCTCCCCCGTTCAAGTACGCCGACGAAGGCTACGCCGACTTCGTGCGCAACCAATCGACGCGAGCCAAGACCGTCTACATCGCGGCCAACGACGGCATGCTGCACGCCATCTCGGCCGACTCCACCGGCGGTGGCACCGAGCGCTGGGCCTTCGTGCCAACGGCCGTGATGCCCAACCTGTACCACCTCGCCGACAGCGGCTACGAGGAGCGCCACCGCTACTTCGTCGATGGCTCGCCCATCGTGGGTGACGTGGCCGACAGCAGCGGCACCTGGCGCACCATCCTGGTCGGCGGCCTCAACAAGGGCGGCAAGGCTTACTACGCGCTGGACATCACCAACCCGACCAGCCCCACCCTGCTGTGGGAGTTCGACACCTCCAACGATGGCGACCTGGGCTACAGCTACGGCAACCCCATCATCACCAAGATCAAAGTCAAGGACGAAGCCGCCAGCACCACCGACAAGGAGGTCTACAAGCAAGTCTGGACGGTGATGTTCTCGTCGGGCTACAACAACCACACCGGCAGCGGCACGGGCGTGGGCGCGCTCTACATCGTCGACGCCAACACAGGCAGCCTGATCAAGAAGATCCAGACCACCGTTGAAAAGGGCGGCGTCGAAGTGGGCGTGGGCGACACCACCACCCCGAGCGGTCTGGGCAAGATCAACGTCTGGATCGACTCCGAGACCGACAACGTCGCCCGCCGCGCCTACGGTGGCGACCTGCTGGGCAACCTGTGGCGCTTCGACTTCAACGACGAAATCGAACCCAAGGGCAAGGCCTTGCTGCTTGCTCAACTGCAAACCTCGACGACCAAGAGCGGCGTCACGACCACCAAGGCCCAACCGATCACCACGCGACCGGAATTGGCCGAAGTCAGCTACGGCGGCGGCAAGCACGCCGTGGTGCTGGTGGGCACCGGACGCTTCCTGGGCCAGACCGACATGAGCGACACGCAGACCCAGAGCATTTACGCCATCACCGACCCCCTGACCAGCACGGGCTGGGGCGACGTGCGAGCCAACGAGCGCCTGGTTCGTCAGAGCCTGGAGACCGGCTCCGATGGCAAGACCCGCACCATCGCGACCCCGGTCAACCAGGTTCGCTGGGGCACCGACCTGGGCTGGGGGATCGACCTGCCCAGCTCCAAGGAACGCGTAGCTGTCGACATGAGCCTGCAATACAACACGCTGGCCGCCGTGAGCGCCGTGCCGGAAGGCACCGCATGCGCCCCCACCGGCACATCGTGGGTCTACTTCCTGAGCGTGCTCAACGGCAGCACGTCCGTCGATCAGAAGTACGCCGGCGAGCAGATTTCGTCGGGCCTGGGCACCGGCATCACCTGGCTGGACCTGGGCGGCGGCAAGTCGACCGTGCTGGTGCCCGACAACCGCATGGGCATCCACACCAAGCGGCCGCCCGCTGGTGGCTCCGCGCCCCCGGGATCGGTTCGCCGCACCTCGTGGCGCGAACTGATCGACTGACCCCGAGCTGGCGTCCATGAAAAAAACCTGGCGAATCGCCCCCCCGCTGGTGCTGGCCACCACCCTGCACGCGATGGTCCTGACCGGCGTGGTGCAGTGGCGGGGCGGCGACACGGGTCGGGCAGATGGACGCTCGCAGGCCCAAGCATCCAGCCTGTCGGTGCGGCTCGCGTCCAGGGCGCCCGCCGTGCCCGAGCCACCTCAGGTGGCAGCGCAGGCCGCAGAGGCCACCACCGCCGAGCCCATTCAGACCACCCTGGCCGAGCCCGCTCTTGAGCCCGCGTCGCCCTCGCAGGTCGACACTCAGCCGGCTGCGCAGCCGCCGCAGCCCCCACTTTCCCCGCTCACCACGGCCTCTGCCGCGCCTGAGACCCCGGTGGCGCAAGGCCCCGCAGACCCCGCAGACGCTGCCAGCGATCGCTACCATGCGCGGCGCGAGCTGAGCCGGCCGCCCAAGCCGCTCTCGCCCATCGACATCGTCTTCCCGCCCGGCGTGCCCACGCCCGGTCGCCACAAGGCGGTGCTGGCCATCTACATCGACGAGCTGGGCCATGTGCGCAAGGTGCACACCGAGGGGGAGTCGCTGCCCCTGGCCTTCGAAGACGCGGCGCGCAACGCATTCCTGAGCGCCCAGTTCCGGGCCGGCGAGCTCGAAGGTCGCGCGGTCAAGTCCTACATCCACATCGAGGTGGTGTTCGACGAGCAGCCCGAAGCGCGCGGCCTGGCCGTTTCGTCGCTGGGCCAACGCACACCCTGAACCGCTGCGACGCGGCCGCTTTTCGGCGCCGCCGCCACACACCGGGTGTCGATGCGGCTTGCGCCCGCCCGGTGGCATCCCTCATGATGGAAACCACGTTTTCGCCGAGAGGGCCCTCGCATGAAAGTCGCTGCCATCCAGATGGTCTCCACGCCCCGCGTGGATGAAAACTTCGCGGTCGCCCGCAGCCTGATCGCCCAGGCCGCCGCCGCCGGGGCCGAGCTGGTCGCCCTGCCCGAGTACTTCTGCCTGATGGGCGAGCGCGACGCCGACAAGCTCGACGTTGCCGAGCCCTTGGCCGACGCTCAAACCCCCGGCACGCCCAGCACCCCCATGCAGCACGTGCTGGCCGAGACCGCGCGCGAGTTCGGGGTCTGGCTGATCGCCGGCACCGTGCCGATCCGCTCCGATGAGGTCCAGGACAAGGTCTTCAACTCGCTGCTGGTCTACGACCCCAACGGCGTGCGCGTGGCCCGCTACGACAAGATCCACCTGTTCTGCTTCGACGATGGCCAGCGCCGCTACGACGAAGGCGCCACGCTGCAGCCCGGGACCGAGGCCGTGGCCTTCGACCTGCGCTCGCGCGACGGCGAGGTCTGGCGCATTGGCCTGGGCGTCTGCTATGACCTGCGCTTCCCGGAGTTGTTCCGCCGCCTGGGCGAAGACAGGCCGCTCGACCTCATCGTGCTGCCCGCCGCCTTCACCGACACCACCGGCCGCGCGCATTGGGAGTTGCTGCTGCGCGCCCGCGCGGTCGAGAACCTGTGCCACGTCATCGCGCCAGCCCAGGGCGGCCTGCATGAAAACGGCCGGCGCACCTTCGGCCACGCCATGGCCGTGAGCCCCTGGGGCGAGGTCATCGCGGTGCTGTCCGAGGGCGCGGGCGTGGTGCTCGCCGACCTCAGCCTGGAGCGCCAAAAGCAGGTGCGCATGCAGCTGCCCGCGCTGTCGCACCGCGTGCTCTGAACCGAGCACCCAGGCCAACGCTCAGAACACGCGCGTGACCGTGGCCGAGACCGTGGCGCTGCGCCCCGGTGCCGGCTCGAAATAGCGCCGGCTGCCCTCGTTGACGATGACCGACCCCACGTTGCGCTCATCGGTAAAGTTGTCGAGCCACAGCATGGTGTCAAGGCGCCAGCCTGACCAGGCCTGACGCCAACCCGCGCGCCACGACCAGGCCTGAGACGCTGGCGCGAACGCGTCGTTCACGTCGTTGGCCCAGATGCGCCCGCTGTGGCGCCACGACAAGGCGCTGTGCCAGCCGGAGGCCATGGGCCGCCACACGAGCTCGGCCCAGGCGGTGCGGCGCGGCACGCCTGGCAGGGCGCGACCGGCGCTCACCGTGCCAGCGCTGCCCATGAAGGCGTCCTGGTACTCGGCACGCGTCCAGGCGGCGGCCCCGCGCATGCTCCAACCCGGCACGATGCGCGCCTGCGCCGACAGCTCCAGCCCCACGCGCTCGGTCGCCCCGACATTGCGGAACACGCTGCGCCCGCCGGCGTTCTCGGCCACGCCGATCTCGTCCTGCGTGCGCACCTGGAACAGCGCCACCTGCGCCGCCCGGCCCGCCTCGCCCTGCCACTTGCCACCCAGCTCGATCTGCGTGCCATGGGAAGCGCGCAAGCCGCGGTTCCAGCCCGTTTGCGCGCCCGAGGTGGAGGCGTAAGCCACCTCGTTGAGCGTCGGCGTCTCGAAGCTGCGCGCCGCGCTGACGTAGGTCACCGCGCTCGGGCCCCATCGGTGGGTCAGGCTGAACACAGGTGTGGTCGCCTCGAATGACATCGAGCCGCTGTCGTCGCCATTGCCCGGCGCGATGTAGCGGTCCTTCGAGCCGAAGCGCACGTGGCTGTGGCGCAGACCAGCGGCCAGCGTCCAGTCTGGGTGAAGGGTCCAACTGGCGTGCAGATACGGGTCGGCGTTGCGCGCGGTGTTGCCTTCGTCGCGGCGCAGGGCCCCGGGCACGCCCAGCTGCAACGCGCCCACGCTGTCGTCGAAGTTCTGAAAGCCCCGCCGGTGCTCGCGCATCTCGTCGAAAGTCCAGCCTGCCGTCAGGGCCACAGGGCGCGCGGCCAGCTCGCCGTGCCAGCTCCAGCGGGTGTCCAGGCCGGCAAAGCGCCGCTCCAGGTCGATGACACCGCCCGGGTGGCCCGGCCCGGTCTGCACGTTGCTGGTCGGTGGCGCCGGGATGGCCTGAAACTGCGTGACCTGGCGCTGCCCGCCATGCGCCATCAGGCGCCACTCGGAGGACCCGTTGCGCCATGTGTGAACCAGGCCCGCCTGCCTCTGCGCAATGCCCTTGCGCGTGTCGTACAACTGCGCGTTGGCACCGGCTTGGCGCGGATTGCTCGCCAGTTGCGCAGCCGTCAGGCCCAGCGGGTCCTGGGCCTCGGGCAGGCGCACCTCGCTGACCACGGCCAGCAACTCGCGACCGGCGCCCAGGCGCCACTTCAGACGCGCACGCCACTGCTGGCGTTGCGAAGCGCTGTGCTCGCGCCAGCCTTCGCTGCCCTGCCAGGCCGAACGCACCGACACGTTCACGTCGCCCACTTGCGCGCCCGCATCGGTGGCGAGCCGCCACAGGCCATCCGGGCCAGCCGTGCCGCTCAGGCTGGCTTCGGGCCGCTCGGGCGCATCAGGGCTGAAGACCTGCACCACCCCACCGGCCGCGTTGCCGAACAGCACCGAGACCGGCCCGCGCAGCACCTCGACGCGTTGCGCCGCACCCAGGTCGAAACCGCTGGTCTGGCCTTGCCCGTCCGGCATGGTCTGGGGGATGCCGTCTTCGTACAGGCGCACACCGCGCACACCAAAGGTCGAGCGCGCGCCAAAACCACGGATGGACAGCTGCAGGTCCTGCGCCGGATTTCGGCGGTCGAGCGCCACCACGCCCGGCACGCTCAGCAAGGCCTCGGACAACTGCAGGCCCGGCCCCATCTCGCGCAGCCGCGCGGCCGTGATCACGTCGAACGCGGCGGGCACGCCCAAGGCCGCCTCGGACGAGCGCGAGGCGGTGACGACCTGCGCGGGCAGGTCGGGCTCGGGTGGGGGCGCGTCAAAGGGGAACATGACAGCGCGGATGCTGTCACAAAGTGGCGTCGAGCGTGCACCGGGTCGCGAGCGACCGACACAGAGGCGCTGCGGCGTGGGCGCTTCGTCCGCTCAGCGCGGCGGTGCGTCGGGCATCGACCAGTCGGGCGGGATCAGCCCCGAATCGCCAAAGTCGTTGCCG
The DNA here is from genome assembly GCA_964373965.1 of uncultured Aquabacterium sp. Classification (GTDB taxonomy): domain Bacteria; phylum Pseudomonadota; class Gammaproteobacteria; order Burkholderiales; family Burkholderiaceae_C; genus Aquabacterium. The sequence continues at coordinate 127,511 of CAYJXE010000007.1, forward strand.
AACTCGTTGCCCAGAGCGGTGCCCGGGCTCAGCCCTGCAGAGGGCTCGCCGAACAGCTTGAGGGCGCTGCCCTGCATGTTCTCGCGGAAGTGCTTGCGCTCGAACAACTTGGCCTGTGCCTCGACGGGCAGGTCGGTGATGCGCAGGATGTTGCGCTTGAGCAGCGCGTCGATGAGGTCCTCGAGCACGCGCACGAGGTTGGCGTCCATCTCGGCGAAGGAGCGGCCCTCGCCCTGGCCCAGGAAGGCCAGCACATCCGGGTGGTTCGACGGCAGCAACTCGGCGCCATCGACCGGTTCTCGGTGCAGGCTGATGACCAACCCTTGCGGGTCGCGAACCACGTGGTACATGAAGGGGCTTCCTGAAGCGGCTTTCCTCAGTCGGATATCGGCCCACCCAGTCGGGACTTGAGGTCGATTTTCACTCCCTGCAATCGACCAGCAGCCACTCGCCCATCATCACACCCTGCGACAGACAGTCCAGCGACACGGCCCGAGGCGGCGCCCAACTGGCTGCGGCCTGGGCCAGCGAGGGCGAGGCCACCATCCGCACCGTGCCGTCCTCACCCACCAAGGCCAAGTGCAGAACGAGCACGCCCGCCTCGCCGGGCTCCACAGAGGCCAGCGAGCCTTGCAGTCGCAAGCGCTGGCCGGCGGTCTGGCGGTGCACGGCGGCCGCGTCCCGGCGCACCCGAGACTGCAGCGCCTCGGCGCTCAGCGGGGACGACGCCGGCGACATGGCCTGCGGGGCCTGTCGACCGCGTTGCGCCACCTCTTCGAGCACCTGCGCCGCGGCAGGCCCACCGGGATCGACATCCTGGTGCGCCCGCTCCATGGCAACGGGCGACGTCCCGCTCGCGTCGGGCCGTGGCTGGATCAGCCCCGCAGTGGGGGCCTCGCCGCCCGGCGAACCCGCCGCACCCGGCCAGGCCGCACCCCGCCAGAACCAGGCCCCGCAGGCCAGCACCAGCAGCAGGCCCAGCGGGGCCCAGACCCGCGCGCGGGCCTGGGAAGACGCCTGCACCTGCGTCCGCACCATCACTTTCGCCTCACAGCGTCAGCAGGTACTGCACCAGGTCGCTCACGCTGGCGGCGTTGGGCGCGCACCAGGGGTGCGGAGCAGCCGGCATGCCGATCGGGCCCGGGGTGCCCATCTCATCGGGGCCGTACTGCGTGCGCATCTTCTGGTAGTCCCAGTAGTAAAAATCGTTGTCGCCGGCCACGGAGCTGAAGTACTTGTGGCGCTCGACGAAGCGGTTGCGGGCCTCGTAGGTCGTGTCGAAGATGTCCTTCTTCTTGTCCTTGTAGACGCGGAAGACATCGCCCTTGCGGTTCAGGTCGGGCGCAGGGGTGGGCTGATCGACCGTGCCAGGAGCGGGGCGCACCGGCGCGTGCAGCGTGTAGTACTGCTTGTACAGCGCCGAGCCTTCGGAGCAGCGATCGGGGCTGACCAGGTCTTCGAGGTTGCGCACGTGACCATCCGACAGCAGGCCACGCGACGTCACCCAATACAGGTTGCGCAGGTAGGTGGCGCGGATGGACTGCTGCTTGCGCTGGAAGTCGGTGGGCGCAAAGAAGCGGCCGACCTGGTTGAGCGGCACCATCACCTCGCTCGAATTCAAGCCCATCTTGTCGCTGTGGCAGCTGGCGCAGGCCTGGTCGAACGTGCCCTTGCCGCGCGCCACGGCGGCCTTGACGCCGTCATACACCTGCCAGCCGCGCTGCACGAAGTTGCCTTCGCTGAGCACGCTCGAGCCCGTCTGGGCTTCCAGTCGCCCCGTCGACTTCAGCCAGCGGTGCAAGCCCACGTTGCGCAGGTCGTCGTCGTCCTGGTCGAGCACCGACATGTAGGCCGTCAGCGCCTTGAGCGAGCCCGCGTCCATCGAGCCCATGGCGCCGTCCGGCTCTTCGGCGTGGATGTACGAACCCTCGAAACCCACGTACGACTCGGTGTGCGAGAGCGCGCGGCGCACCGGCAGGTGGAAGGTCACGTTCGGGATCGCCGTCGGGTTGAACATGTAGTCGTTGTCGTAGAGCCCGCCCTCGCCCGCGGTGCGCGTGATGGTGGCCTCACCCGTGCCGGCCGGCATCAGGTACATCAGCGGCGTCTTGTCGACCTTGGCGTCGCCCGGTGCCCACTTGGGGCCGTGCTCCGTCTCGTTGACGTAGGCGAACTTCGACGTGGTCTTGCCGGTGCCCGTGCCCAGCGCCGCCCACTTCATCGTCCAGTTGGGGTTGGGCAGGCCGGGGAAGACCTTGGTGATGCTGCTGGCGCCCTTGCTGTAGCTGATCTGGTAGCCGTGGCAGGAGGCACAGTTGAAGCCGATCCACGAGCCCTTGCCCAGGAAGGGGTGCTGCGACTCGGCGTAGCGGTAGCCGGCGTAGCCCGTGGTCTTGGTGTTGCCCTCCTTGAGCTGCTGACCGATGGCCAGGAAGCCCGGCGTCGGGTTGAACTGCGGGTAGGGTTTGAAGTAGACGTCATTGATCGACTCGGCAGGCACCTGGCCGGCCACGTTCTTGACCGCACCGAACAACACGGTGGGGTTGGCCTTCTGCCGCGTGTAGGGGTCGGTGGCCTGCCCCTTCATGATCGCGTCCCACTCCAGGTTCTTGAACTTGTGGCTCAGGCCCAGGTTGTAGTCGTAGGACCAGAAGACTTCGCGGCCGCGCTTGACCATGTCGGCAAAGCTCGGGTTGTCCACGGCCACGTCGATGGGCGCGATGGCCTTGGCCTCTGCCGACACCGTCGAGACCACGTCGCAGTTGACGTCGGCCGGAGACTCGATGCGGTAGACCTGCGCGTCGATCACGTTGTGCGGCTGGCCCGGCTTGGTCAGCGAGGTGTTGAAGCCTGCGCGCTTTTGCACCTGCAGCCTGAGCGGCCCCTTGCTGGCGTGCGAGGGCACGGTGAACTGCACCTCGGTGTCGGACCAGTTCAGCACGTCCTTGGGCCAGTTGCTGCGCGAGACGCCCGTCTCGTAGTTCAGCGTCGAGAGGATGTCGAGCTTTTGCTCGTACATCTGCAGCGAGGTCTCCAGCACGCGGCTGTTGCCGATCATGATCTTGCTGAAGTCGATGTCGGTGCCGGCGCCAAAGCCCGAGCCCGTCAACGTGACGACGTCACCGGGCTTGAGCGTGGGCCTGGCGCTGCTGCCTGCCGTCCAGACGATGGCGCCGTTGACCTTCATCTGCTGCACAACGGGCTGAGCAAAATTCGCCGCCGATGCCAGGCGCTGCTGCTCGCGGGCGCTGTTGAAGGCGCAGACCACTTCCTGGTTGGGGTAAGTGGGCGCGGCCTGGGCCAGTGAAGCGGCCATGAGGGTCGCCAAGGCCGCCAGGGCCGCTGCGGTGGGGGGTGTTCGCCAAGCCTGGTGATGCATGGTCGGCTCCTCGTGTGGTGGGTGATGAGCCGCGATGATTCCCACCTCGCACCAAAGCCTCTGTCAGGCAGCCGACAAACGCGGGAAAGCACCGGGACGGCTGGGCGCCATGGTGGCGCCGTGCGTCCAAGCCCGCGACATCACCGCAGGCAAACCCGAGGGAGATCAGGCCCGAGGCTCGTCCGCACCCCAGCGCTGCAGGATGCGCAATTCCGCTGGCGTCAAGCGCGCTGCGGCCTCCAGCCCGGAGCGATCCAGCACCTCGATGCGCCCATACGCCAGGCGCAACACACCGCGCTGCTGCAGGTCCATGAGGATCTGGTTGGTCGTCTGCCGCGACAGCGACAGCATCGAGCCCAGCTCGCTCTGGCTGATGGGCAGCACACAGCCGCCCTCGCTGGCGCCGCGCATCATGCCGGCCACCAGCCACAGCAGCCGCCGCACCAGCCGCGCTTCGGCGGGCAGCAGGGCCATGTCTTCGAGGTTGATGAAGCTCAGGCGCAGCTTGAGCGCCATCAGCACGCCCAGCTCGCGCCAGCCATCGGGGTGGCGCAGCAATCGCTCATGCAGGGGCTGCTGGGGCACGTGCAGCACGCGCGTGGGGCCATCGGCCACGGCGTCGTGCGTGCGGGGCAGGCGGTCGAAGACGGCGATCTCGCCAAACCAGGTCGTCGGCTCGACCAAGGCCAGCACGGCCTCCTTGCCCGCATCCGTCACGCCCGAGATGCGGATGGCGCCGGTGAGCACGGCATACAGGCCATCGGCCGCATCGCCACGAAAGAACAGGTGCTCGCCAGGCTGCATCGCGCGCAGCGTGCCCATCTCGAGCAAGGCCCGCGAAAAGTCATGCGAGACCTGACCGAACCACGGGTCGCGCTGGAGCTGCGCGGCCAGCGTGTCGTTGAGCCAGTGCGGCATCGGCGGCTCAGAGTTCGCCGTAGGAGTGCAGGCCCGAGAGGAACATGTTCACCCCCAGGAACGCGAAGGACGTGACCACCAGGCCCACCAGCGCCCACCAGGCCGAGAAGGCCCCGCGCAGGCCCTTCATCAGCCGCATGTGCAACCAGGCCGCGTAGTTCAGCCACACGATCAGGGCCCAGGTTTCTTTCGGGTCCCAACTCCAGTAGCCGCCCCAGGCCTCGGCGGCCCAGAAGGCGCCCAGGATGGTGGCGATGGTGAAGAAGGCAAACCCCACGGCGATGGACTTGTACATGACGTCGTCGAGCACCTCGAACGACGGCATCTGCTCGGCGATCGGCTTGCGCGCGGCGATGATGGCCGCCACGATCAGCGCAGCGATGCCGAAGTAGATCGCCCAGTAGGCGCTCATGAACCCTTCGGCGCCCGGCTTGCTGCGAAACACCAGCGGCTCGAAACACAGCACCACACCGATCAGCCACAGCGGGGCCAGCTTCCACCAGCGCGTCTCGCCAGCCTGCATCTTGACCAGGTAGGCAAAGGCCACCATGGCCGCCAGCGCGAAGGTGCCATAGCCGATGAAGTTGGCCGGCACGTGCAGCTTCATCCACCAGCTCTGCAGCGCGGGCACCAGGGGCTGGATCTCGTGGGCACCCCGCACCAGCGCGTACCAGAGCAAAAAGCCCACCGAGGCGCTGACCACCAGCATCACGAAGGCGCCCAGCGAGCCCAGGGCCTGGCCCATTTTCGCGAAGCGGTCTTCGTAATACAGCCAGTAAGCCGTGGTCAGCCAGGCGAACAACACGAAAACTTCGTACAGGTTGCTCACCGGGATGTGGCCGATGTCGGGCGCGATCTGGTGGCTCTCGAACCAGCGCACCAGCGTGCCCGTGGTGGCCATGAAGACCCCGGCCCAGGCGATGCGCGAACCCAGCCGCGTGCCGGTGGCGCTCTTGCCCGCCAGCCCGATCCAGTAAAAGACCGTGCTCATGAAAAACAGCACGCTCATCCACAAGATGGCGCTCTGGCTGGACAAAAAGTACTTGAGCAGGAAGACGTTTTCACCTTGCGCCAGGTCGGCGCCGTGGTCGTCGGTCATGCGCAGGTAGAGCGTGGCCGCCAGCAAGGTGGCCGCCCCCGAGGCCACCGACAAGCCCTGCACCGGGCGCCAGAACCAGCCCAGCGCGATCAGCGAAGGCACCATGCCGATCAGGATGGCCTTTTCATAGACGTCCATGAAGCCGCCCCAGGTGTGCCAGCCCCAGCCCGCAGCGGCTACCACCAGCACGGCGAACAACCAGTCGGTCAGCGGGCGTCGTTGGGTGGGCAACGCGATCGAAGGGTTGGCAACGGATGAAGTCGACGTGCTCATGTCAGGGGCGTCCTCGGTCGGTGATGCGCTGGCCAGGGATCCGGGCAAAGGCAAAAAGGGGAGACATCAGGCTTGGGCGGCCGGTGCGGGCACATCGGCCTGAGCGCCCAACAGGGTTTCGCGCAGGCGATTGAACTCGCGATCGGTGTCCAAGGTCTGTCGGGTAGACGACAGGGCGAGCTTGATGCGGGTGCCAGAGGCGCCATCATCCTGCAGCCAGATCCACAGGCGTCGCTCGCGGATGTAAAGCATGGCAAACACGCCGACGATCAGCAGCACGCACCCCAGGTAGACCACGTTGCGCCCAGGGGTGCGCGTGACCTGGAAAACGCTGGCCTGTTTGGGCACGAAACCCTCCAGCGTCAGCAGCACCGGCGAGGGATAGAAGTAGGCGTCCGACAGGGCCAGCACCGCTTGCGTCATGAATTCGCGCACGGGCTCGCCGGCCTCGCCCTCGGCCGACCAAGGCTGCTGCCCGGCCCGCTCCAGGCTGACGTTGAGCAGCTCGAACAAGGCGCCATTGAGGATGCGCACCAGCGTGGCCGAGGCCTGCTCGCGCTGCGCCTCGGGCACCGCCACCTCGATGAAATCCGACAGGCCCTGCAGGCCACCGATGGGCTGGGCACCCTGGCGGGCCGCCACCGCGCCGGCGAACAGGCCCAGCGCCTTCTGCGCCGAGTCGGCCAGCTGAGCCTGCAGCTCGATGCGGTCCGCGGGCGCGGCCATGCGCCCGAAACGCCGCGCCGCCTCGGCACGCATCGCCTCGTCGTTGAGGGCCTGGCGCAAGCGCAACCAGGTGTCCACCGAGGTGTTGGGGTCGGCCGGCACGCGCAGGTAGCGAAAGCCCTCTGCCGGCGTGTCGCGCACCCCGAAGAGGAACACCATGCGGCCGTCGAGCTTCACCGGCGCCATGAAGTTCTGGTACTCGCGGGCCTGGCCGGCACCGTCGCGCAGCTTGTAGGTGATGGACGGGCCGATGTTGACCAGCTCCTTGTTGCCTGGCGACTTGGCGCCAGAGCCCAGGTGCTTGGTGAGCTCGCCCACGTTGACGCCGCGCGTGTCGGTGGCGCCGCCCGAAGCCGCTTCGCCCGCCTCACCTGCAGCCTGCGCACTGCGCGCCTCGGCCAGGTTTTCCACGTTGATCATGCGCAGGTTGCTGACCTCCAGCTGCAGGGGCCCTTGCGCCGAGCGCTCGAACCACTGCGCGGGCAGCCCCTGCGGCGCTTGCCCGACCGTGGCCTCGACCGACTCGGCCGCAGCCTGCGCCGGCGCGGCATCCAGGCGCAACGGCTTGAGGCGCACCGACGAGCCACCGTCTTCGAAACTCGACTGGAAGATCGTCACGCCGTCGTAGACCACCGGGTGGTTGACCTCCACCGTGAACGCCTTGGGCTCGACCTCGCGCGGGTCGTGGATGACGATGTCGCTGGCGAAACGCTTGGGCATGCCGGTGGCGTAGTAGTCCACCGTGAACTTCTTGAGTTCGATGTCGAAGGGCAGCGGCTGCAGCAGCATGCCGTCCTCGAGGTTGATGACTGCCGCGTTGGTGCGCGCGCCCTCGGGCACGAAGAGCTGCGCGCGGTACGCCGGGTTGGTCACGCCGAGGCGGCCTTGCTCGGTCTCGGTGCCGCCCTGGAAGGGCTTGAGGCCCTGCGCCCACACCTGCGCCTTGATGATGAGGTCGCCGTCGAACAGGCCGCCCAGGCAGATCAGCACGATGGCGCTGTGCGCCGCGATGTAGCCCAGCTTGTTGACCGCACCCAGGCGCGCGCCGATCATCACGCCCGCCTCGCCCCGGGCCGAGGCCTCGCGCTGCTGAGACTTCACCGACCAGCCCTGCTGCGCGAGCACCTGCAGCACCTCGGTCTGCGTCTGCGCCAGCGGCTGAGCACGCCCACCCGTGGCGCGGTGGTGAAAGGCCTGCAAAGCCTGCTCGCGGATGTGCTCCTTGTGCGTGCGCAGGTCCGCGAGGATCTTGGGCGCATTGCGCGCGATGCACAGGCTGGTCGAGACCACCAGGAAGGCCAGGATCACCAGGAACCAGCCCGTGCTGTAGATGCGGTAGAGCCCCAGCGCGCCGAACACGTCGGCCCAGAAGGGCCCGAACTGGTCCACGTAGTTGACCAGTGGTTCGCCTTGTTTGACCACCGTGCCGATGGCCGAGGCGATGCAGATCACGGTCAACAGCGCGATGGCAAAACGCATCGACGACAGCAACTCCAGCGCCTGGCGACGCCAGTCGGAGGCGGGGGGGCGGGGAGGTGGCAGGGCCGTGGCGTTCATGGGTGCCTGGGGTGATCGGTCATGTGGGCGGCGAGCGCCCAAAACAAAAGCGGGCAACCCCGTTCAGGGTTCCCGCCTGTGTGTTGTGTGCAGCATCGCTGGCTGCAGGCATTTGCCGTTGTGGGCAGCCAGCTTCCGGCCAAGGCACGGGCAGCGGCGGCTCACACGGCAGTGTCAATCAGCGCAGGCCGGCGATGTAGTCGGACAGGGCTTCGATTTCCTTGTCGCTCAGGTTGGCGGCGATCGAGGCCATCTGGGCGTTGTTGGTGCGCTCGCCCTGGCGGAAGGCGGTCAGCTGCACCTTGGTGTAGTCGGCGTGCTGGCCAGCCAGGCGGGGGTACTGCACGGGGATGCCGGCACCGTTGGGGCTGTGGCAGCCAGCACAGGCGGGCACGCTCTTCTTGGCGATGCCACCGCGGTAGATCTTCTCGCCCAGGGCCACCAGGGCGGCGTTCTTGGCGGAACCGTCCTTGGCCTTCTTGGAGGCGTAGAAGGCCGCGATGTTGCGCATGTCTTCAGGCGTCAGCGGCGCGGCCATGCCGGACATGATGCTGTTCTTGCGCTTGCCTTCCTTGAACTCGACCAGCTGCTTGACCAGGTACTCGGGGTGCTGGCCTTGCAGGATCGGGTAGGCAGGAGCGCCGCGCGAACCGTCGGCGGTGTGGCAGGCCATGCAGGCCGCAGCCTTGGCTTCACCTGCGGCGAGATCGGGCTTGGCGACCTTGCCAGCAGCGGAGGCGTGCGCCAGGCCAGACAGGGACAGGGCCACCGTGGCCAGGGCGATCAGGTGAGAAAAGCGCTTCATGACGTTGGGAGTCTGGGCTTGTTGTTGGGGTCGCTCGCGGCTTTCGAGGCAGCGAGCGCGGTGGGGGTCACCCGGACCTGCGAAAACCTGAGCCAACGCAGTTTGGGCAAACAAACCCAGGGATTTTACAATGCCCCATGACCCGTTCGACACCCTCTCGCCCCAAGGCGAGCACAAACCCCGGTCCGAGGCGTCGCGTGCGCCCCGCGCCGACCGCCGGCCAGGCCGCCGCCAACCCCGCCCCGGCCCCCACCAAAGACCTGGCCCAGCACCCCGCCAAGCTGGCCCTGGCCTGGGCCCACTCGGCGCGTTTTTTCACCACCGCCGCCCAGTTGCACCAGTTGCCCGTGCATGAATTGCCGGAGGTGGCCTTCGTGGGCCGCTCCAACGCCGGCAAGTCCACCGCCATCAACACGCTGGCCCAGCAGCGCCAGCTGGCCTACGCCTCCAAAACCCCGGGCCGCACCCAGCACATCAACCTGTTCCACCTGGGCCCCAAGGCCGCGCCCGACCAGATCTGGGCCGACCTGCCCGGCTACGGCTACGCTGCCGTCGACCGCACGGCCAAGCTGCGCTGGCAAGAGGTGATGGCCGATTACCTGGCCCGCCGCCGCAACCTGTGTGCCGTGGTGCAAATGGTCGACAGCCGCCATGGCTTCACCGAGCTCGACACGCAGCTGCTCGGGTTCGTGGCGCCGCGCATCCGCAATGGCGAGGTCAAACTGTTGGTTCTTTTGACCAAAGCAGACAAGCTCAACCGCAAGGAGCAGGCCGACTCATTGCGCCAGGTGCAAACGGTGCTGGCCGACCTGGCCACCGACGAGGCCGACATCGGCGTGGCGCTGTTCTCGTCGCTCAACAAGACCGGCGTGGGTGACGCGGCCGAGCTGCTGCAAAGCTGGGCACTGAGCCCGGAACAAGCCCAGGGGCTGGCTGCCGAGGCCGCAGCCCTGGCAGAAGCGGCCGCAGCAGCCGACGCAGCGGCCGCCGCCGAAGACCCCGATCAGGCCTGAAAGCCCTGAGCGCTCAGGCGCCCGTCAGGCGGGTGAGCGCCTCGCGGTACTTGGCCGAGGTGTGCTCGATCACGCTTTGGGGCAGGGCCGGCGACGGCGCGGTCTTGTCCCAGGGCTGACCGTTCACGGTGGCCTGCTCCAGCCAGTCGCGCAGGAACTGCTTGTCGTAGCTGGGCGGGTTCTGGCCGGCGGCAAACGCCGCTTCGTAGCCCTCGATGGGCCAGAAGCGCGAGGAATCGGGCGTCAGCACCTCGTCCATCACGGTCAGCGTGCCGTGCTCGTCCAGGCCGAACTCGAACTTGGTGTCGGCGATGATGATCCCCTTGGTCAGCGCAAAGTCGGCGGCCTTCTTGTACAGGGCCACGGCCAGCTCGCGCACCTTGGCGGCCATGTCGGCGCCGATGATCTCGCTCATTTTCTCGAACGAAATGTTCTCGTCGTGGTCCCCCACTTCGGCCTTGGTGGCCGGCGTGAAGATGGGCTCGGGCAGCTTGCTGGCGTTCTTCAGGCCGGCGGGCAACTTGACACCGCAGACCATGCCGTTGTCCTGGTACTCCTTCCAGCCCGAGCCGGCCAGGTAGCCACGCACCACGGCCTCCACGGGCAGGGGCTTGAGCTTTTTGACCAGCATCGAGCGGCCCTCGACCTGGGCGCGCTCGGCGGCGCTCACCACGCTGACCGGGTCGTCACCGGTGAGGTGATTGGGAGCCACGTCCTTGAGCAGCTCGAACCAGAACAGCGCCATCTGTGTCAGCAGCGCGCCCTTGCCGGGGATCGGCTCGCCCATGATGACGTCGAAGGCGCTGATGCGGTCGGAGGCCACCATCAGGATGCGGTCGTTGCCGACGGCGTAGTTGTCGCGCACCTTGCCGCGGGCCAGCAGCGGCAGGGAGCTCAGTTGGGAGGTGTGCAGGGCTTGGGTCATGACAGCGGTCTTCGTTCAGGTCAGCTCGGCATTATCCCGCGAGCGGGCTCACAGCCCCAGCGCCTTCAGGCGGCGCGCGTGTTCCACATAGGGGCCGATCGGGTCGGCGCCCTCGCCCACCAGGCCGCCAATCTGGTTGACGATTTGGAAGTGGTTGAGCGGCAGGTCGTCGCGGATGACCTGGCCCAGGTGGCTGGCGCAACGCCCCACCAGGCCATCTCCCTCCTCTTTGCTGAACGTCAGGCCGGTCAGGGCCATCTGGTAGTCAGCAGGGTTGAGCCAGTTGTGGAATGTGCCGACACCGCTCCAGGAGTAGTAGCGCACCCCTTCAGCCTGCGCTGCCCCTTGCCCACAGGGCTCGGACGGCACACCACCACGAAAGCGCCGATTGAAGTCGGCCGCGCCCTCGCTGTGCAAAGAAGCCAGCGCTGCCCCGACGTCCTGCGGCAAATCGGTGCCGCTGGCCCAGTTCACGAAACGGCCGATCTGATGCCCCAAGCCCATGATGAGGCTCGCGGCCCAGGTGTCGTCCTTGACCTGCTTCTGCATCCAGTCGCCGAACTCCGAGCCGAAGGTCGGGCCCGCGACGGCGGTCACGGAAGCCACCCACTCGGGCCTCTTGCCTGCCACGTAGCGGCTGGTCTGGCTGCCGTGGCTGTGACCGATCAGGTGGACCTTTTGCGCGCCAGTTTCCTTCAGGATCTGCTCGACTTGCGGGATCAATTGCTCGCCACGGACCTCGGACGTGTTGAAGGCCGAAACCTGCACCACGCGCACCGTGGCGCCCTCGGCCGCCAAGGCATCGACGATGCCGCGCCAGTAAGGCAGCTTGCCAAGCCAGCCCAGGTCCAGCTCCTTGAAACCCATCATGCCGTGCACCAGCACGATGGGGTAGCGCGGCCCCGAGGGCGATGCGGCGGTCCCGCTCACCACCACGGGCGAGGATGCGGCTTCGCTCGGCACTGGCTGGCCCACGGTGCTCAAAGGCCACGCCATGGCGGTCACCAGGGCCCCGATCACGCCCATTCTTTTCAGGGGGAGCCCCCCAGCTTGCTTGCTCGACACTGCGTTTCCTTTCGCCAGGGGCGTTACCGCGCCACCCGCTGAGTGGCGCGGGATGTTACCTCTGCCAGCGAACGAAACCGCCCCCGCATCGGGGGGCGGGCAGTGTCACCGAGGTGACCCGAGCGCGACGCCTTGCGCCTGGGCCTGCGTCCAGGCCTCCAGCCTTGGCCACTCCTGGGGCGTGAAGTGCCGCTGCCTGAGGGCCAACTCCGCCTGCTCGCGCAAGGTCGCGCTCAGGCTGGGGTCGGCCTGCAGCGCCGCTCGGCCTTGCAGGTAGCTCGCCACCCTCTCGCGCCATTCACCGCGCCTGGCGTCAAGGGCCTCGAGCCGATCGGTGACCTCTTGCCCGACCAGGGCCAGCCGCGCAGACCGCAGGGCCTGGGCATCACCGCCCCGTGACTGCCAGTCCTCGTGCAGGGCTCGCAGATCGGCCACGGTGTCGGCCACCGTCAGGCGCTCTCGCAAAGCCTGCGGCAACTGCGCTTGCAATGCCTTGAGTCGCAGGGCCTTGGCCGTGCTGTCAAGCGAGGCGTCTCGCCACAGGCTCAGGCGCGCGAGGGTGTAGCGGTCCTCGGCATCGTCATCCCCGAAGAAGGCCACGAGCTCCCTTGCGTCGAAATGCGCCTGCTTGAGAGACTGGATGCGCTCGAAACGGACCCTCAGCATCTCTGGCTCCAGCATGCTCACTTCGGCCTGGGGTTCTTGTTGCCCGAGCTGAGATCGCGCTTGCTGAAACGCCATGTAGCGGGCCAGCAGGTCGCGGGCGGTGGCCAAGGCCTGCGGTGGCAGCAAGGACTTGAGGTGCGCATCCAGCCGCGCCAGAACCCGGGCCTCGGGCTCCTCCCCGATCAAGGAGAGGAAGTAGTCAAACCGGTCGCGCAGCGCCCGATCGACCACCAGGCGCCCCTGAGCGTCGGCACGCACCTGACCATCGAGCTCGGTGCCCTGAAGGGACGCAGGCAAGCCTTCCACACCCAACTGCAGCCCCGGCTCGGATGGGGCGCTCGCCTGGATCAGCGCGTGCCATCCACCCGGTGCATCTCCGCCGTCTTGCGACGCGACAGCGGGCGCATCCTCTGGGCGCCAGCCCCACCACAGCGCCCCGGACGCCACCAGCGCGAGGCCAGCGATCCCCACCCACCCGCGTCGCTGCATCACAGACCCGCCAACTTCAGTCGGTTGGCGTGAACGCGGTACGTCCCGACTGGGTCAACGCCCAGGCCCACCAAGCCAAAGAGCTGGTTGACAGTGTGCAAGTGGTTCATGCGGTAGTCGTCCCGGATGACCTTGCCAAGGTGGCTGGAGCACTGCCCGACCAGGCCGTCATTCGGCTTGCCCAAGAAGGCCAGGCCCGACAGAGCCAGCGCGTAATCGGCCGGGTCCAGCGGGTTGTGGATCTGGCCCACGCCACTCCACGAGTAGTAGCGCACGCCATTGGCCACCTCCGGCCCTTGTGCACACTGCGTGGAGGGCACACCACCCGGGAAGCGCCGATTGAAATCCGCAGCGCCCTTCGTGGTCAAGGACTGCATGCCCGCGAAGGAATCCTGCGGCAGCTGGGGGTTGCCCGAGAGCAGGGCCACCAGCTTGCCCAGGCCACTGACCACCGATGCAATCACCTTGGTCAGCGTCGGCCCGCCCAGATCGGACACGCCCTGCACCACGTCGGCCACCGGGGAGCCGAAGGTGGGCCCCGACACCGAGGTCACCGACGCGACCAGGTCAGGCCGCACGCCAGCGACGTAACGCGACGAGTGGTTGCCATGGCTGTGGCCGATCAGGTTGACCTTGGGCTTGCCGCTGACTGCCACGATTTCCTCGACCTGCTGCAACAGCTGCTCGCCGCGCAACTCGGACGAGTTGAACGCCGAAACCTGGGTGACGTAAACGGTGGCGCCGTTGGCACGCAGGTTCGACGGGATGCGATACCAGTAGTCGATCGGCCCGATGTTGTCGAAGCCGGTCATGCCATGCGCCAGCACGATCGGATAGCGCGTCTGGCCGTAGGTGCTGGCCGCAGCCGGGAGTGCGGACCAGAGCGCGAGGGTGGCCGCCGAAGCAGCGAGGAGCCGGACTTGTTGTTTCATGTGGGGACTTCCAGTTGATTGCAGGGCGGAGAACCGGCCTCCGGGTATCCCCCATTCGGGGAATGAGCACTCCTGGGATCCACTGGCGTCCTTCGAGGAACCAGGGCCGACAGAGCGCGGCAGGCCTGGCGACCATTTTCAAAACCTACCCACAACGGGGTATTGCGAAGGCACGCAGACACCTTGTTCCGAGACGCAAAACCCGGGAATGCACCGGGAACCTTTGGCGACAAAACAGGCGCAGCCATCGCGGGTTATGCGCATGCGCTGCTCGAACACCTGGAAAAGTCCGGGCATGACCCGGTCCGCATCCTCGGCGACGAGGTGCGCCATTTGTTGCAGACGCCCGCCTCCCAGCGGCTGGATGGTCAGCTCTGCTCACGCCTTCTGGCACGCGCTTGCGCGGTGCTGAACGACCCCGTCTACCCCCTCAGGCTGGCCGCCCATGTGCAGCCCAGGCACCTGGGGCTCGTGGGCTACCTCGCGATGGCCTGCCCCACCCTGGCCGATGCGGCGCTGGTGCTGCACCGCTACGAGCCATTGCTCGATCAAGTCAGCCTGACGGCGTTGTCGATACACGAGGGCCAGCTTCTCATGACCTGGCTGCCCGTGATGGCCGCGCCGACACCGGCACACATGATGTTTGCGCTCGGCTTGTGGGTGCACCAGGCACGTGCCCTGACGGGTTGCCAGGACCTGGTTTGTGACGCCGACTTCTGCTTTGCGGCCCCGGCACATCCGCAGGAACTGCAGCTCTTTCAAAGCACCTTTGGCGGCACCGTTCGCTTCAACCAGGCCAGCAACCAGCTGATCGCCCCCGCGAGCCACGCTTTGCTGCCCCTGCAGGACGCGAGCGCCGAGGTGCATGCCCGGCTGCTGGCCATGGCCGAAGAACGCCTGGTGCAAATGGCCTGCGCCCCCAACACGTGGTTGGGCATGGTCGAACACACCATCCGCCGCGCCCTGGAGGGCTCGCGCCCGAGCTTGACTCAGGTGGCTGCCTCATTGGGCGTGGCCCCTCGCACGCTGCAGCATCGGCTGGACCAGGAGGGGCTGCAGTTCCGTCAATTGGTCGATCGGCTGCAGCAAGAGCGCGCCTTGCGCCTGCTCGGTCAAGCACAGCTGTCGGTGGCCGACGTGGCGCACAAGCTCGGGTTCGCCAACCAAAGCGCCTTCAACCACGCCTTCAAGCGCTGGACAGGCGAAGCCCCGGGCGCCTGGCGCAACGCACAGCGCAACGAGTGCCCATGAAAAAAGCCGAGGGCGGTGAACCCTCGGCTTTCATGGCAGGCGCCAGGAATCAGGCCACGACCTGAGCCAGCTTGCCGCTGGCGTAGGCCGCAGCGATGTCCACCAGCGAGATCGCCTTGATCTTGCCGGCCTGGCCTTCGCAACCAAACTCGATGTAGCGCTGCTTGCACACGGCCTTGGCGGCTTCGCGGGCGGGCTTGAGCCACTCGCGGGCGTCGAACTTGTCCGGGTTCTCGAACATGAACTTGCGCACGGCACCGGTCATCGCCAGGCGGATGTCGGTGTCGATGTTGATCTTGCGCACGCCGTGCTTGATGGCTTCCTGGATTTCCTCGACGGGCACGCCGTAGGTTTCCTTCATCTTGCCGCCGTACTGGTTGATGATGGCCAGCAGCTCGGCGGGCACGGAAGACGAGCCGTGCATCACCAGGTGGGTGTTGGGGATGCGCTGGTGGATTTCCTTGACGCGCGAGATGGCCAGGATGTCACCCGTGGGCTTGCGCGAGAACTTGTAAGCGCCGTGGCTGGTGCCGATGGCGATCGCCAGGGCGTCCAGTTGCGTGGCCTTGACGAACACGGCGGCTTCTTCTGGATCGGTCAGCATCTGGCTGTGGTCCAGCTTGCCTTCGGCGCCGATGCCGTCTTCTTCGCCGGCTTCACCGGTTTCCAGGTTACCCAGGCAGCCCAGCTCGCCTTCCACGGTCACGCCGACCTTGTGGGCCATTTCCACGACCTTGCGGGTGACCTCGACGTTGTACTCAAAGTCCGCCGGGGTCTTGCCGTCTTCCTTGAGCGAGCCGTCCATCATCACCGAGCCGAAGCCCAGGTCGATGGCGCCTTGGCAGATCTTGGGGCTGGTGCCGTGGTCCTGGTGCATGACCAGGGGGATGTGCGGGTAGGCTTCGACGGCGGCCTGGATCAGGTGCTTGATGAAGGACTCGCCAGCGTACTTGCGGGCGCCTGCGGAGGCCTGCAGGATCACGGGGGCGCCGACTTCATCGGCCGCTGCCATCACGGCCTGGACCTGCTCCAGGTTGTTGACGTTGAACGCCGGGATGCCGTAGTTGTGTTCGGCGGCGTGGTCCAGCAGCTGGCGCATGGAAACGAGTGGCATGGAAATCCCCAAATCGGACAGATGGAT
Source organism: uncultured Aquabacterium sp. (assembly GCA_964373965.1). GTDB lineage: Bacteria > Pseudomonadota > Gammaproteobacteria > Burkholderiales > Burkholderiaceae_C > Aquabacterium. The sequence continues at coordinate 143,750 of CAYJXE010000007.1, forward strand.
GACGAAAAAGCCGCGTCGGCTGGGGTGCGCTCGTGGCGCCGCCAGCCGACCCGGCCCTGAAAACCGTCCGCGATTCTAACGAGGCTCGCCTGCCGGGCCCATCCCCGGTTTCAGGAGCGCCAGGTGGCCGGGGCCTTGACCTCGCACACCTTGAGCATGTTGGTGCCCCCCGGGTGGCCCATGGGCTCGCCGCAGGTGATGGCGTAGGTGTCGCCCGGGCGCAGCACGCCCTGCTCGACCAGGATGGCCTCGGCCTTGTCCAGCGCCTCGTCGCGGTCGGTGAAGCTGGGCACCAGCAGCGGGCGCACGTTGCGGTAAAGCGCCATCTTGCGCAGCGAGATCGGCTGGGCCGTCAGCGCGAAGATGGGCACGTGGATCTTGTGCCGGCTCATCCACAGCGCGGTCGAGCCCGACTCGGTCAGCGCGATGATGGCCTTGCAGCCCAAATGGTGGGCGGTGAACAGCGCGCCCATGGCGATGGACTGGTCGATGCGCGCGAAGGTCTTGTTGCTGAAGTCGGCGTCCAGCGACACCTCTTCGGCCCATTCGGCTTCGGTGGCGATGTTGGCCATCTGCTCGACCGTCTCGACGGGGTACTTGCCCGCCGCCGTCTCGGCGCTGAGCATGACGGCGTCGGTGCCGTCGAGCACGGCGTTGGCCACGTCGGACACCTCGGCGCGCGTGGGCACCGGGTTGACGATCATCGACTCCATCATCTGCGTGGCGGTGATGACGACCTTGTCCATGTCCCGCGCCAGGCGGATCATGCGCTTTTGCAGGGCCGGCACGGCGGCGTTGCCCACCTCCACGGCCAGGTCACCGCGCGCCACCATGATGCCGTCCGAGGCCTTGAGGATGGTCTCCAGGTTGGGGATGGCTTCGGTGCGCTCGATCTTGGCGATCAGCGCCGGGCGGTGCTTCCAGGGTTCGCCGGCCACGTTGCACAGCTGGCGCGCCATTTCCATGTCGGTGGCGTTCTTGGGGAAGGACACGGCGATGTAGTCGCACTGAAAGCTCGCCGCCGTCTTGATGTCTTCCATGTCCTTGGCCGTCAACGCGGGCGCGGTCAGGCCGCCCCCCTGCTTGTTGATGCCCTTGTTGTTGGACAGCTCGCCGCCGAGTTTGACCTTGGTGTGCACCTCGTCGCCCTTGACCGCTTCGACCGTCAGCACGATCAGGCCATCGTTGAGCAAGAGCGTGTCGCCGGGCTTCACGTCGCGCGGCAGCTCCTTGTAGTCCAGGCCGACACCGCCGATGTCACCCGGTTCGGTGCGGCTGGCGTCCAGCACGAAGGGCTGGCCAGGCTCGAGCATGACCTTGCCCTCGGCGAACTTGCCGACGCGGATCTTGGGGCCCTGCAGGTCGGCCATGATGGCCACCACCTTGCCCGCCCTGGCGGCGGCCTCGCGCACCAACTGGGCGCGATCGATGTGGTCCTGCGCCTTGCCATGCGAGAAATTCAGCCGCACCACGTCGACCCCGGCTTTCAGCATCGCGTCCAGCACCTCGGGGGTGGAGGAAGCTGGGCCCAGGGTGGCGACGATCTTGGTGGCACGTGGCATGGTGAAAGGTGTCGGGAGTCAAGTTGGCCACCAGTGTCACACCAAATCCCACCAGGTGAATCGCGGAAAAACCGCACGATCACAGACCGTGGCAAGGCACCACGAACACGGCGCCAGCGGGCCTGCTTCATGACCGGCGCCCTCGCGGCATGCCAGGGCTCGGCAGCCGGGCCTCAACCCGCTTACACTTTTTGTCATCCTGACGCCGAACCCGCCCACCCCAGGCATGAGCCCAACCCAGCGCACCATCGTCTTCTCGCACGCCAACAGCTTCCCGGCCAGCACCTACCGCGTGCTGTTCGATGGCTGGCGCGCGGCAGGCTTCGAGGTGCGAGCCATCGACAAGCTCGGCCACGACCCGCGTCACCCGGTCACCACCGACTGGCCGCACCTGGTCGAGCAACTCAAGCAGTTCATCGAGCACGAGGTCGACAAGCCCGCCTACCTGGTCGGCCACTCCCTGGGCGGCTACCTGAGCATGATGGTGGCCAACCGCCACCCGCACCTGGCGCGCGGCGTGGTCGTGCTCGACTCGCCGCTGCTGCACGGCTGGAAGGCCACCGGCATTGCCCTGGCCAAGCAGACGCGCACCATGGGTCAGGTGATGCCCTCGCGCATCTCGGCGCAGCGCACGCAGGAGTGGCCCAACCAGCGCGCCGTGCACGAGCACTTCTCCGCCAAGCGCAAATTCGCAGCGTTCGATCCCGCCGTGTTGGCCGATTACCTGGCGCGCGGCACAGAGGGCCACGCCGACGGCCGAGCCCGCCTGCTGAGTTTTCGCCGCGAGGTCGAGACCGCCATCTACAACACCATGCCGCATGGCCTGTTGCAGGAATTCAAACGCCACCCTTTCCAGTGCCCGGTGGCCTTCATCGGCGGCACCCGCTCACGCGAGTCGCGCCTGGTCGGCCTCTCGGGCACCCGGCAAATCGTGGGCAAGCGCCTGTCCTGGATTGACGGCTCGCACCTCTACCCCTTCGAGCACCCACGCGAGACCGTCGCCGAGGTGCTGACCTGGCTGCGTCGCTTCGAGGCAGACTTGGCGCCTTCGCCTGATTGAGCTGGCCCCACCGCCCCAGACCCACGTGCCAGACAACCGCCCAGCCCCATCGCCCACCGGCGAGCCCCCGCTGCCACAACGCATCCCCTTCGTCACCGTGACGAACTGGGTCCGTGCGGCCCGCCTGTGTGGTGTCGACATCGAGGCCATCTTTCGCCAGGAAGGCCTCGACACCCTGCACCTGCACCCTGCCACCGCCACCGTCGACCGCATCACCATCCAGCGCGTCATGCACCACTGCGTGGAAGCCACGCGCCGCAACGGCAGCGCTCAACATTTCCCGCTGGCCCTGGGCGAGACCTTCGCTTTCGAGTACCTCTCCGACGTCGAGACCTTCATCACCACCAGCGCCACGCTGCGCGACGCCACGCGGGCCCTCGAATGGATCCCGCAGCTGGTCAACCCATACATGCGCTTCAAGCTCTCCGAACACGGGCACGAAGCGCGCCTGGCACTGAGCTTTGAAGTGCCCGACAACGACCCGGCCATCGGCTGGCCTTTCGCCGAAGGCATCTTCACCACGGTCGTCAAGTTCTGCAAGATGCTGCTCGGAGGCCAGCCGCTGATCGGTCGCATCTCGTTGCGCCACCTCCCTCACCAGGACGCCGACAAGGTCAACGCCCACTTCCAGGTGCCGATCACCTGGGGCGCCGACATCGACGCCCTGTGGTTCGAACGCAGCCTGCTCGACCAGCCCCTGCGCGGCGCTTTCCCCAGCCTGCACGAGCAAGCGGGCCAGCGCGTGGTTCAACAGGTGGCACAACGCGCCCAGCCTGACGCCCAGGACGTTGATTGCACACCGGGCCAGCAGCTCGCCCAGCAGATCGAGCAGGCCTTTGCCGACAAGCCACGCCTGCTCGGGCTGGGTGTCGAAGCCCTGGCCGAAGAACTGGGCCTGCACCCCCGCACCCTGCAACGCCGCCTCAAGGACATCGGCGACAGCCACTCGGCCATCCAGGCCCGGGTGCGCCACCGGCTGGCCCAAGCGTGGCTGCGCCAGCCTGAACTCAGCATCGAGGACATCAGCGAGCGCCTGGGCTTCACCGACCGGCGCAGCTTCACGCTGGCCTTCACTCGGTGGTCAGGTCAGACCCCCAGCCAATTCCGCAAAGCTCTGCGCTGATCGAGGCCGCGCCGGCCTGGCCACACCCAAGAGCTGCGCACGCCCCAGCCGGTCGAGCCGAAACCGAGACAAACCCGATACCGCGCGTTTTCCCTAGTGGGACGATGTCGCGAAATTTCGCTTTCTGTCGCTGCCTTGCATGGTCTTCCCGAGGTGCGCTGCCTACAGTTCGGACTCATCAGACCGATTGCCTCATGTAGTCAGGCGCAACGCGTCCGAGGAGACAAACCATGCAACACGAACAACAGACCCCACCCCCGATCGTCCCGCGTGAAAAGCTGGACTTCGATCTGGACGGCAACATCCCCAAGTACTGGCTCGACAACGACCCGTTCAAGACCCGCTTCTTCGACGCCTTGTCCACCCTGTTCCCCGTGGGCGAGAAGTTCTTCATCACCTGCGTGCGCGACTTCAAGGACCGCATCGACGACCCCAAGCTGCTGCAGGAGATCAAGGACTTTACCCGCCAGGAAGCCCAGCACAGCATGCTGCACACGCAGTACAACAACCGCCTCAAAGCCCAGGGCGTGGACGTCGACGCCATCCTCAAGGGCCAGGAGCACCGCCTCTTCGGCATCATCCGCAAGGTGTTCTCGCGCGAGTTCACGCTGGGCATCACCACCGCTTCCGAGCACATCACCGCCATCATGGCCGACTGCTTCGTCGAGCGCCCCGCCATCTTCGCCAACGCCGACCAGCGCATCCGCGCCCTCTACGTCTGGCACGCCATGGAAGAGATGGAGCACAAGGGCGTCGCCTTCGACGTGCTGCGCGACCACGCCAAGGCCAGCTACTGGACGCGCATCAGCTCCATGCTGCTGGTCACGGCCCTGTTCCCCTATCACGTGTTCCGGATCATGAAGCACATGTTCCAGGTCGACGGCTTCAGCCGATGGGAGCGCACCAAGATCTGGGCCAAGGGCCTGTGGTGGCTCTACAAGCCCGGCGGCATCTTCATGCCCATGATGGGCAAGTACTTCAGCTACCTCAAGCCCAGCTTCCACCCCTGGCAAGAGCCCGTGGTGCCCAGCTACGAGCCCTGGCTCAAGTTGCTGAAAGAAACCGGCAGCCCCATCGAAGCCGGCAACCGCCTGGCCCTGAGCCAGCAACACGGCTGAGCCTCGCCCGGAGCCTGACAGGAACCCTGCCATGAGCCAAGACCACCCCATCGTCCCACGCGAAAAGCTCGACTTCGACCTCGAAGGCGACATCCCGAAGTACTGGTTCGGTGGCGACGCCTTCAAGACCCGTTTCTTCGACGCGATGTCCACCATCTTCCCCGAAGGCGAGCGTTACTTCATCTCCTGCGTGCGCGACTACCGCGACCAGGTCAGCGACCCCAAACTGCTGGCCGAGATCAAGGACTTCATGCGCCAGGAAGGTCAGCACGGCATCGTGCACAGCCAGTACAACAACCGCCTCAAGGCCCAGGGCATCGACGTAGACGCGCTCGAGCGCTTCACGCACAACATGCTGTTCAACGTGCTGCGCAAATACCTGCCCAAAAAGCAGACGCTGGCCGAAACCGCCGCCGCCGAGCACATGACCGCCATCATGGCCCACAGCTTCTTCGAGAAGAAGGAAGTGCTGGCTCAGGCTGACCCACGCATGCGCGCCATGTACGCTTGGCACGCCATGGAAGAAATCGAGCACAAGGCCGTGGCCTTCGACGTCATGCAGAAGGTCGCCAAGGTGGGCTACCTGCGCCGCGTCTGGGCCATGGCCGTGGTCACCCTCGGCTTCAACATCCACTCGCTTCTGACCACGCGCTACATGCTCAAGGTCGACGGCTTCAAAGGCTGGCAGCGCTTCAAGCTGATGGCCAAGGGCATGTGGTGGATCTTCAAGCCGGGCGGCCTCTACATGCCGATCCTGGGCCACTACCTGCAGTACTACAAGCCCGGCTTTCACCCCTGGCACGCCGGCCAGATGCGCTCCTACCACCTCTGGCTCGACACCTTCAACCGAACCGGCGACCCGATCCAGGCGGGCGAAGTGCTGCACGCTGCGGGCGCCTGACACAGGCGGCGCCATCGCACAAGCAATCCGGGTGATGCCAGGGGGGCTTTGCCCTCCCTGAGCCCCGCGCCCCCAGAATGGACGAATCCGACCATCCACGGTGGAACGTCGGGCCCGTCCATGCCTCCCCGTTCACGCCGTCCCTCTGTCACCCAGCTCGAAATGGCCCTGCAGGGCGGCGGAGCGCATGGCGCCTTCACCTGGGGCGTCCTGGACCGCCTGCTCGACGAACCCGGCCTCGACGTGACCGGCATCAGTGGCACGAGCGCCGGCGCGATGAACGCCGTCGTCTTCGCGTCGGGCCTGCTGGCGGGAGGCCGCCAGGGCGCTCGCCAGGCCCTCTCCCGCTTCTGGCACAGCGTTGCGGACGTCGGGCCCTTCAGCCCGCTGCCCTGGCGCGCCCATGGCGACGACCCGCTGCCAGCGCCCGACTGGTGGAGCCCCTGGCTTGACCTCTGGAATGAGCCCCTGCAAGCCTGGATGACCATGGCCCAGGGCAACTGGCGCCGCGTCTCCGGTCAAGACCCCTCCCCTTACGAGTTCAACCCTCTCGCCGTCAACCCGTTGCGCCACATCCTGAACCAGCAGGTCGATTTCGAGGCCCTGCGCAGGAGCGACGACGTCAAGCTGTTCATCGCGGCCACCCAGGTGCGCACCGGCCGCCTTCGCCTGTTCCGACGGCCCGAGTTGACCGCCGATGTCGTGATGGCTTCGGCCTGCCTGCCCCTGGCTTTCCAGGCCGTCGAGATCGATGGCGAGGCCTACTGGGACGGCGGCTATGCCGGCAACCCCAGCCTGCTGCCGCTGATCATGGAGTGCCCTGCCGACGACCTCGTTCTGGTGCAGCTCAACCCCAGGCTTCGCGAGGCCCTGCCCACGCGCACCACGGACATCCTCGACCGGATGAACGAGGTGACCTTCAACGCCAGCCTGCTCAAGGAGCTGCGCTCCATCGCCTTGCTGAAGCAGGCCCTGGCGCACCAGCACGCACCCCCGTCTCGCGCCAGGGCCTCCGCCGCGCGAGCCCCCGTGAGCGCCACCTTGTTCGATCGCGTCGAGACCCTGCGCATCCACCGCATCGACGGCGAGGGCCGACTCTCCGAGCTGGGCGCATCCTCCAAACTCGACACCCGTCGCGCGTTCCTGACCCAGCTGCACAAGGTGGGCAGCGAGGCGGCTGAACACTGGCTGCGTGACCACCGTGGCGACCTCGGGCAGCGCAGCACCATCTCACTCGAAGAGGAACTGCCACCATGATCAGCCTGCTGGGCATCGTCCTGTCCCTGAGCCTGCTGGTGGCCCTGGCCTACCGCGGCATCAGCGTTCTGATGCTGGCGCCACTTGCTGCCCTGCTGGCCTGCCTGCTGAGCCCTGACAGCCCCCTGATGGCCAGCTACACCCAGGTCTTCATGTCGGCCTTGGGCGAGTTCGCCATGGCCTACCTGCCGCTGTTCCTGCTGGGCGCGGTGTTCGGCAAACTGATGGAGGCATCGGGGGCGGCGCGCAGCCTGGCGCTGCGCGTGGCCGAAACGCTGGGGCCACGCCACGCCATCGCGGCCGTCGTCCTCTCCTGCGCGTTGCTCACCTACGGTGGCGTGTCGCTGTTCGTGGTGGCATTCGCCGTTCAGCCCATCGCTGCGGCGGTCTTCCAGCGCGCGCGCCTGCCGAATCAGCTCGTGCCTGCCACCATTGCCCTGGGCGCCTTCACTTTCACGATGACGGCCATGCCCGGCACGCCCGCCATCCAAAACGCCATCCCCATGCCGCATTTCGGCACCGGCCCCTTCGCCGCGCCAGGCCTGGGCATGCTCGCCAGCTTGATCATGCTCACCCTGGGCCTGATGTGGCTGGGGCACCGGGCCCGACAGCTCGGCACCGCAGCGCCGACGGTGCCTGGCGCTAAGGCACTCGAACAGGGCCCAGCCTCAACCCCCTCGCCAGAGCCAGACGCCACCGACATCCCCATGTGGCAGGCCCTGCTGCCCATCGTCATCGTCATCGTCGCCAACTATGCACTGGTGACCTGGTTCTGGCCTTCACGAGACACCAGCTACTTGGCCGCCGCCCGCTACGGCGCCACCCACCTGCAAACCGTCTCGGGGCTGTGGTCCGTCATCGGGGCGTTGTGCCTCGCCATCGTGGTCACCATTGCGCTGCACTGGCGCCGCCTGCTCACACTCAAGGACACGCTGGAGCAGGGCACCCAGGCCTCGCTCATGCCCCTGATGAGCACCGCCTCGCTGGTCGGCTATGGCGCCGTGGTCGCGTCACTGCCCGGCTTCGCTCTGGTGCGCGATGCCGTCATGGGCATCGCGCCCGGTCAGCCACTCATCTCTGTGTCGATCGCCGTCAACCTGCTCGCCGGTATCACCGGGTCTGCGTCTGGGGGCATGAGCATCGCACTGGAAGCCCTGGGGCCTCAGTGGCTGGCCAGCGCCCAGGCGATCGGCATGTCCCCCGACTTGCTGCACCGGGTCGTCACCATCGCCACCGGCGTGCTCGACACCCTGCCACACAACGGTGCCATCGTCACCCTGCTGTCCATCTGCGGGCTCACCCACAAACAGGCTTACCGCGACATCTTCATCGTCGCCATGCTATTCCCGATGTGCGCCCTCATCGTGGTCATCGTGCTGGGCACCCTGTTCGGCTCGTTCTGATGCTCGACGCCAAAGAAAAAGGCCCCGAGGGGGCCTTTCGTGCTGAGCTGCGGTACCGATGCATCAACCCGCAGCGCGCTGGGTCAGGATCTCGAACGCCGGCAGCGTCTTGCCTTCCAGCACTTCCAGGAAGGCCCCACCACCGGTCGAGATGTAACCCACGTCCTTCTCGATGCCGTACTTGGCGATGGCTGCCAGCGTGTCACCACCGCCGGCGATGCTGAAAGCACTCGACTCGGCGATCGCCTGCGCGATGGCCTTGGTGCCTTGCTCGAAAGCCGCGAATTCAAACACGCCCACCGGACCGTTCCACACCACCGTGCCGGCGGCCTTGAGCTGCGCAGCCAGCTTGGCGGCCGTCTTCGGCCCGATGTCCAGGATCATGTCGTCGTCGGCCACGTCGGTGGCAGCCTTGACGGTGGCCGGTGCATCGGCCGAGAAGGTCTTGGCCACGACCACGTCTTCTGGAATCGGCACCTCGGCGCCACGCGCCTTCATCGACTCGATCACGGCCTTGGCGGCACCGATCAAGTCCGGCTCAGCCAGCGACTTGCCGATCTTCAAGCCAGCGGCCAGCATGAAGGTGTTGGCGATGCCGCCGCCCACGATCAGGCCATCCACGTTCTTCGAGAGCGACTCCAGGATGGTCAGCTTGGTCGACACTTTCGAGCCCGCCACGATGGCGATCAACGGGCGCTTGGGCGCAGCCAACGCCTTGTTGATGGCGTCGATCTCGGCTGCCAGCAGCGGGCCGGCCGAAGCCACCTTGGCGAATTGTGCGATGCCGTAGGTGGTCGCTTCTGCGCGGTGAGCCGTGCCGAAGGCGTCGTGCACGAAGATGTCGCACAGCGCGGCCAGCTTCTTGGACAGCTCTTCGTTGTTCTTCTTCTCGCCCTTGTTGAGGCGGCAGTTCTCCAGCAGCACAACCTGGCCCGGGGCCACGTCCACGCCATCCACCCAGTTGCTCACCAGCTTCACTTCGCGGCCCAGCAACTCGCCCAGGCGCTTGGCCACCGGAGCCAGCGAATCCTCGGGCTTGAACTCGCCTTCGGTCGGGCGGCCCAGGTGAGAAGTCACCATCACGGCAGCGTTGGCCTTGAGCGCCAGCTCGATGGCCGGCACCGAAGCGCGCACGCGGGTGTCCTCGGTGATGTGGCCGGCGTCGTCCAGCGGCACGTTCAAGTCGGCGCGGATGAACACGCGCTTGCCCGAGGCTTGGCCCTGAGCGACGAGGTCTTCGAATCGGATGATGTTCATGGTGTCGGCCGCGTGCGCGGTGTCGGTGAATGCTGGGGACAAAACCCGAGGATTATAGAAACCCCAGCCTCCAGGATCCCAGCCCACTTCACCAACCCACCCCCAGCTTGAGCGCCAAGTACACCGCCATGCCAACCAAAATGGTGCTGAGCATGTCCTTGCGCCACCAGGCCCAGGCTGCAGCCACCGGCGCCGCAGCCCACTTCGGGTCAAGCCAACCCGTCTCGCTGCCAGACAAGGGCAGCACGATTTCAGGCGCAATGATCGCGGTCAAGGCAGCCAAAGGCGCGTACTTCAGACCCTGCAAGGCCCAAGGGGGCAAACGAATCGGCTCGCGTGTCAGGAAGAAGAAGGCCCTCGTCACCGCTGACAGCCCCATCAAACCCAGCACCGCCAGCACCATCCACAGCGGCGCTCCCCACCACATCACATCCATCGCCACCTCCCCCGATCCACTGACATCGGCGCCAGCCATGCTGTGGGAATCCCGCTCAAAAGTGAGCGCCGTGGTGCCCCCAGACGTCCCGTCAACTTCGTGCTCCCGGCGCAGCCCTGGGCGCCCAGCGCTCCAGAACCAGGCCAGCCGCCACCGCCACCAAAATGGCGACGACGATGTGCAAGCGCATGGGCATGCCCCAAGCAGCCACTGCCGTCACGGCAGCAACCAGCGCAGCAAACAGCCCTTGTCCATCTTTGATCAGCGTCACCAGCAATGCCAGCAGCGCAAGCGAGCCAGCGAAGCCCAAGCCCCACGCCTGCGGAACCTGGGACGCGAACGCGATGCCCAGCAACGAAGCCACGTTCCAGCCAAGCCAATTGACGATGGCAACGCCGAGCAAATATGCCAAAGGCTCCGGGTTTGAGCCACTGGCCGGCTCGTCCTCTCCGTGGCGATGCACTGTCAGCACATACGTGACATCCGCGCTGAGGTACCCCGCCATCAGCCGCCACCTCAACGCCAGTGTCATCATGTGCGGCCTCAACTGCGCACTGAAGATCACGAAGCGCAGGTTCACGCACAAGGCCGTCAGCCAGATCAACCAAAGGGGTGCACCTACCAGCATCAAGGGCACCGCCGACAGCTGCGCACTGGCAGCAAACACCAGCAAGCTCATCAACAGGACGATGGGCAACGGCAGCCCTGAGGTGGTCATGGCCACCCCTGTGACCAAGCCCCAGGCAAGCATGCCAGGCAGAACCCGGGCCATGTCGCCCATTCCCCGGCGAAAGGCCGGATGCGCGCGCAGCCTGGGATCAAGCAGCGAACGCAAGGGGGCGGCATCGGACGTCATCCGGTCATTGTCTGCCAAGGGATCCATCCCCCGCTGCCGAGCGGCCATCTCCCAACGGGTCAAGGCCAGAGATCAGCTCAATGACTGGCTGCCTTGCCGCCCTTGTCGTCTCCGTTGCCTTCATCCTCCGCCTCATCGCCCTGATCAGAAGGACGAGGCTTCGAAGCCGCAGGTGCAGGACGTGGAACAACTGGGGCAACACCCTCCAGTTTGTTCTCACGCATGTACTCGTCCATTTCTCGCCACCCAGCAAAAACCGAAGACTTGTCGGCCTTCGGATTGAGCACATAACAATCCTCGATGGCTCGCATGGCGTGCCTGCATGCGCTGCCGACCGCTTTGGCTTCGGCTTGTTTTCTCTCAGCAGCTTTGGCTGGCGTGTCCAGGCCCAACTGATCGCAGCCAGAGATCCCGAAGAGAAAGATCAAAGAAGCCAACAAACGCACTGCGTGGCACCGCCCACGCAAGAACAAGGCAGAGCGAAACGCAGTTTGCGGTGGGAAGACGATGGCTGGGCCAATCAGCTGGGAAGTCATGGCTGCACTCGGCCGGTAGCCGAGCCTGTTGTCACCACCTGATTTTCGGCATGCGACAGCCGAGCTTGAGCGATTCGCCGGATCGCCGGATCGCCGGATCGCCGGATCGCCTGTGAACAGGCAAGCCGAAGGGCAGGAGGATGTCAATGGATCAGTCGATCCGCATCATCGACGAACAGCTCGTCCAGGATCAGGGCGTCCGGCTCTTCACCGAGGCTCCAGAACACCAACAACAGAAGAACCTTGAAGTCCTCCAGAGAAACGGGGCCCCGGGGAATGGCGAGCACGCGGTCCAACACCACCTCTCGCAGAGCGGGACTCAGCACGCCGGCACCTTCGAGGAAGTGAAGGAAGCCCAAGGCTTCCGTCCCCAGCAAATCGAGCTCTTGGGATACGTAGACGCGCAAAGACCTCGATGCAGGAGGCGTGACCAGGTTGTGCTTGACCGATTGAAGGCCGTCCAACCAAGCCAACGCGTCGTTGATTTCCTCTGATTCGAACCCGACAGCCGACAGCTTCTTGACGAGTTGCCCTGCGTCCGGACATGCGTCCGGGCGCCAATAGGTTTCGTACAAATAGGCGAGGACGTCAAACATGGCGAAGATGATAACCCAGCCATCCGAGCATGCCGGAGCGTGGGCAAGACAAACGGAGAAAAACCGCCATCCGGAAATGACAAAGCCCCTGCAGAGCAGGGGCTTTGTTGGAGTAAGTAGCCTGACGATGTCCTA
>CAYJXE010000008.1:0-580 GCA_964373965.1 uncultured Aquabacterium sp.
GCTGAAGCCGAGCGTGTAGCCGGCCTGCTGTTCTAAGCCTCGTCGGATACGGGAAGGAATCTCAAATGGCTAAGTTTCAACCCAAGGTGGCTGACGAAGGTCGCGACGACGGTCTGCGCGAGAAGATGATCCAGGTGAACCGCGTGACCAAAGTGGTCAAGGGCGGTCGGATCCTGGGTTTTGCAGCCCTGACCGTGGTCGGTGATGGCGATGGCCGCATCGGCATGGGCAAAGGCAAGGCTCGTGAAGTGCCCCTGGCCGTTCAAAAGGCCATGGACCAGGCGCGTCGCAACATGCTCAAGGTCTCGCTCAAGAACGGCACCGTTCACCACAACGTGACCGGCGAACACGGCGCAGCCAAGGTGCTGCTGGCTCCGGCTCCTGCCGGTACCGGCATCATCGCCGGCGGCCCGATGCGCGCTGTCTTCGAAGTGATGGGCATCACCGACATCGTCGCCAAGAGCCTGGGTTCTTCGAACCCGTACAACATGGTTCGCGCCACGTTCGACGCCCTGGCCAAGGCCACGACGCCGGCCGAAGTCGCTGCCAAGCGCGGTCTGAACGTTGAACAGATCGGAAG
>CAYJXE010000008.1:590-151490 GCA_964373965.1 uncultured Aquabacterium sp.
CATGAGCGAAAAGAAAACCGTCACCGTCAAGCTGATCCGCAGCGTGATTGGCTGCAAAGCCGACCACCGCGCCACCGTGAAGGGCCTGGGCCTGCGTCGCATGAACAGCACCGCTGTTCTGGAAGACACGCCCGCCGTGCGCGGCATGATCACCAAGGTCCGTTACCTGGTCCAGGTGCTGTAAAGCACTCGGCAGTCAGAGGAACATCATGGAACTCAACAGCATCAAGCCCGCATCGGGTGCCAAGCATGCCAAGCGCCGTGTCGGCCGCGGCATCGGCTCCGGCCTGGGCAAGACCGCAGGCCGCGGTCACAAGGGTCAGAAGTCGCGTTCGGGCGGTTACCACAAGGTCGGTTTCGAAGGCGGTCAAATGCCTTTGCAACGCCGTCTGCCCAAGCGTGGCTTCAAGTCGCAAAGCCTGAAGTACAACGCTGAAATCACCCTGGGTGAGCTGCAAGCTCTGGGCGCCGCTGAAGTCGACGTCCTGACCCTGAAGCAAGCCGGCCTCGTGCCCCAGCTGGCCAAGGTCGTCAAGGTGATCAAGTCGGGTGAACTGTCTGCCAAGGTCGTCCTCAAAGGCATCGGCGTCACCGCCGGCGCCAAGGCCGCGATCGAAGCAGCCGGTGGCTCCATCGCTGAGTAATTCAGCGAACAACGCGAACACGAAACGTCAAGCCTGAACAGGACTCAGCGTGGCAACTTCTCCCACTCAACTGGCACAAAGCGGAAAATACGGTGACCTCCAGCGTCGCCTGGTTTTCCTGCTGCTCGCGCTGGTCGTCTACCGAATCGGGGCACACATCCCCGTGCCCGGTATCGATCCGGCGCAGCTGCAACAGTTGTTCAAGGGCCAGCAAGGCGGCATCCTGAGTCTGTTCAACATGTTCTCGGGCGGGGCGCTCTCGCGCTTCACCGTGTTCGCGCTGGGCATCATGCCCTACATCTCTGCGTCCATCATCATGCAGATGATGGGCTACGTGATCCCGCAACTGGAACAGCTCAAGAAAGAGGGCGAAGCCGGTCGGCGCAAGATCACGCAGTACACCCGCTACGGCACGCTGGGTCTGGCTTTGTTCCAGTCCTTCGGCATCGCTGTGGCACTGGAAGGCACGGCCGGCCTGGTCATCAGCCCTGGCTTTGGTTTCCGCATGACCACCGTCATCAGCTTGACGGCGGGCACGATGTTCCTGATGTGGCTGGGTGAGCAGATCACCGAGCGCGGACTGGGCAACGGCATTTCGATCCTGATCTTCGGCGGCATCGCTGCGGGCCTGCCTGGTGCACTGGCTGGTTTGTTCGAGCTGATCCGCACCGGCGCCATGAGCATCCCGGCGGCCATTTTCATCGTCGCCCTGGTGGGCCTGGTGACTTACGCCGTGGTGTTCGTCGAGCGTGGCCAACGCAAGATCCTGGTGAACTACGCCAAGCGCCAGGTCGGCAACCGCGTGTACGGTGGTCAGTCTTCGCACCTGCCGCTCAAGATCAACATGGCTGGCGTGATCCCCCCGATCTTCGCTTCGTCGATCATCCTGCTGCCGACCACCGCTGTGGGTTGGTTCGCAACCGGCGACAGCATGCGCTGGCTGAAAGACATCGCCGCCATGCTCTCGCCAGGTCAGCCGATCTACGTGATCCTGTACTCGGTGGCCATCGTTTTCTTCTGTTTCTTTTACACGGCCCTGGTGTTCAACAGCCGTGAGACCGCAGACAACCTGAAAAAGAGTGGTGCTTTCATCCCAGGGATCCGCCCTGGCGACCAAACCGCTCGATACATTGATAAAATTCTGGCCCGCCTCACGCTTGTTGGCGCCGTCTACATCACCGCGGTGTGCCTGCTGCCCGAGTTCCTCGTGCTCAAGTACAACGTTCCCTTCTACTTCGGTGGGACTTCCCTGCTCATCATCGTGGTCGTCACGATGGACTTCTGGGCCCAGGTGCAGTCCTACGTCATGTCTCAGCAGTATGACTCGCTGCTGAAAAAGGCGAATTTCAAGGCAAGCTGAACGCAGTGGCCTACCACTGCCAACACCCAGCGCGGCGACGCCTGAAGTGTGAAGCTTGAATCAGGTTTGAGTCGGTGCTCGCATCGTGTTCCGGGCGAAGTGAGCTGGAGTTTTTGACCCCGGAAACGTGGGCGAATTTCCGCTGGGCAACTGGCGGTTCAGGAGAAGACCATGAAAGTCTCGGCATCCGTCAAGGTTATGTGCCGCAATTGCAAAATCATCCGTCGCAAGGGTGTGGTTCGCGTGATTTGCACCGACCCGCGTCACAAGCAACGTCAAGGCTGATGGCCTGACCAAGCGACGACACACGCGTTCAGAGGACAGTTATGGCACGTATTGCTGGCATCAACATTCCGCCGCACAAGCACACCGAAATCGGTTTGACTTCGATCTACGGCATTGGTCGCACCACCGCGCAGAAGATCTGCACGGCTGCAGGCATTCCCTTCAACAAGAAGATCAAGGAATTGACCGACGGCGACCTGGAAAAGATTCGGGAAGAAGTGGGCAAGCTCACCATCGAAGGTGACCTGCGCCGCGAACTCTCGATGAACATCAAGCGCTTGATGGACCTGGGCTGCTACCGCGGCTTCCGTCATCGCCGTGGCCTGCCGATGCGTGGTCAACGCACCCGCACCAATGCCCGCACCCGCAAGGGTCCGCGCAAGGCCATCGCTGGCAAGAAGTGATCTGCGCTGGTTGACTGAGTTCGAAAGAGAAACATCATGGCAAAAGCACCCGCGAACAGCGCTGCCCGTCGTGTGAGCAAGAAGGTCCGCAAGAACATTGCGGACGGCATCGCCCACGTGCACGCTTCGTTCAACAACACCATCATCACCATCACCGACCGCCAAGGCAACGCTTTGTCGTGGGCTTCGTCGGGTGGTCAGGGCTTCAAGGGCTCGCGCAAGTCGACCCCCTTCGCTGCCCAGGTGGCTGCTGAAGTGGCCGGCCGCGCTGCTCAAGAGCAAGGCATCAAGAACCTCGACGTCGAGATCAAGGGCCCTGGTCCTGGTCGTGAGTCGTCGGTTCGTGCACTGGCTTCGCTGGGCATCCGGATCAACTCCATCTCGGACGTGACCCCGGTTCCCCACAACGGTTGCCGTCCTCAGAAGCGTCGCCGCATCTGATGCCAGCCTGATCGGTGCCTTGCAATAGGCGCCGAACACGCACCTCGCACGGGTTCTCTCGGCGAGGTGTTGCCGTTCCATGATCCCGACTTGATTGTCGGGTTATTCGTGGATCGGTTTCCCTGCTTGCTACAATCGCAGGTTCCCCGACGCTGGGCGGCTGTTTGTCGCCTGGTTCAATGAAGCCCACCGTCTGTGCGCCCCAGGCCCGCAGACTCGCGCCGGCGCCCTCCAAGGGCTGGCGTCAGATCAAACAAGGACACCAAAAGTGGCACGTTACCTCGGACCCAAGGCCAAACTGGCCCGCCGCGAAGGCACCGACCTTTTCCTCAAGAGCGCCCGCCGCCCCATCAGCGACAAGGCCAAGTTCGACACCAAGCCTGGTCAGCACGGCCGCACCTCTGGTTCGCGCACTTCCGACTTCGGCCTGCAACTGCGTGAAAAGCAGAAGGTCAAGCGCATGTACGGCGTGCTGGAAAAGCAATTCCGCCGCTACTTCGCCGAAGCCGAGCGCCGCAAGGGCAACACCGGTGCCAACCTGCTGGGCCTGCTCGAATCGCGCCTGGACAACGTCGTCTACCGCATGGGCTACGCCTCCACTCGCGCCGAAGCGCGTCAGCTGGTCGGCCACAAGGGCATCGTGGTCAACGGCGAAGTCGTGAACATCCCGTCCTACCTGGTCAAGACCGGTGACGTCGTCGCTGTTCGCGAAAAGGCCAAGAAGCAACTGCGCGTGCAAGAAGCCTACAAGCTGGCCGAGTCCATCGGTCTGCCGGGCTGGGTGCAAGTGGACGGCGCCAAGCTGGAAGGCGTGTTCAAGAAGACCCCGGATCGCGACGAATTCGGCTCCGACATCAACGAATCGCTGATCGTCGAACTGTATTCGCGTTGATGCGAACGCTGGCCGCGTTGTGCGCCTTGCTGGTGCGCGCCGCGGCCGCTCGCCGTTGGGCCTTCGGGCTCGGCGGCTTGTGTTTTTCAGGGCCGGAGCATGGTGCTCCGGTTGGTCCAGCAGCCTTATCGGTGTAACGAGCCGAGGGTATTGACAGGAAGACCTCATGCAAACGAATTTGCTGAAACCCAAAGCCATCCAGGTGGAACCGCTCGGCGGTCACCGTGCCAAGGTCACGCTCGAGCCGTTCGAGCGTGGTTATGGCCACACCCTCGGCAACGCGCTGCGTCGCGTGCTGCTGTCGTCGATGGTCGGTTTCGCGCCCACGGAAGTCACCATCGCTGGCGTCCTGCACGAGTACTCGTCGATTGACGGCGTGCAAGAAGACGTGGTCAACATCATGCTGAACCTCAAGGGCGTGGTGTTCCGTCTGCACAACCGCGACGAAGTGACCCTGGTCCTGCGCAAGGACGGCGAAGGTCCTGTCACCGCCGCCGACATCCAGACCCCGCACGACATCGAGATCGTCAACCCCGGTCACGTCATCGGCCACCTGTCGCAAGGCGGCAAGCTGGACATGCAGGTCAAGGTGGAAAAGGGCCGTGGTTACGGGCCTGGCAACGTGCGCCGCTATGGCGAAGAGTCGAGCAAGGCCATCGGCCGCATCGTGCTGGACGCTTCGTTCTCGCCCGTCAAGCGCGTGAGCTACACCGTCGAAAGCGCCCGCGTCGAGCAGCGCACCGACCTGGACAAGCTGGTCATGGAAATCGAAACCAACGGCGCCATCTCGCCCGAGGAAGCGATCCGTGCTTCGGCCAAGATCCTGGTGGAACAGCTGGCTGTGTTCGCACAACTGGAAGGCTCCGAGATCGCCGCGTTCGATGCGCCCGCCAAGTCGGCTCAGCACTTCGACCCGATCCTGCTGCGTCCGGTCGACGAGCTCGAGCTCACCGTGCGTTCGGCCAACTGCCTCAAGGCCGAGAACATCTACTACATCGGCGACCTCATCCAGCGCACCGAGACCGAGCTGCTCAAGACCCCGAACCTGGGTCGCAAGTCGCTCAACGAAATCAAGGAAGTGCTGGCTTCCCGTGGTCTGGCCCTGGGCTCGCGCCTGGAAGCCTGGCCGCCCCAAGGTCTGGACAAGCGTTGATTTTTTGAAAGTGGATGCACCCAGGTCACTGGGGCATCCGGTGCACCCGGCGGTACCTTGAAACGGCCGTCGGTTTTGATAATGAAAGGAAAGCACCATGCGTCACGGTAACGGCCTCCGTAAACTCAACCGCACTTCGGCTCACCGCGCCGCCATGTTCCGCAACATGGCCAACTCGCTGATCGAGCACGAAGCCATCAAGACCACCGTGCCCAAGGCCAAGGAACTGCGTCGCATCGTCGAGCCGCTGATCACCCTGGCCAAGGTCCCGACCGTTGCCAACCGCCGCTTGGCTTTTGACCGCCTGCGCAACCGTGACAACGTGGTCAAGCTGTTCGACGTGCTGGGCCCCCTGTTCGCCAAGCGTCCTGGCGGCTACACCCGCATCCTGAAGATGGGCTATCGCGTGGGCGACAACGCCCCCATGGCCTTCATGGAACTGGTTGAGCGCAGCCACCCCGACGAAGCAGTCGAAGCTGGCGAGTGATCTCGGCTTGACGCTCCTGCTGGTCGACTTGGTCGGCCGGGGGGTGGCCTCAAAGCACCAAAGCCCGTTGCGCAAGCAGCGGGCTTTTTTCTTTGCTGCGCTTGGCAGATTAGGTGCGCAATGATGGTCACGACGTCAAAAGTGTGCCATAATCTAAGTCTCAGTCGCGGGGTGGAGCAGTCTGGTAGCTCGTCGGGCTCATAACCCGAAGGTCGTTGGTTCAAATCCGGCCCCCGCAACCAAAGAACACATGGGTTCAAGCCACGCACACCAGTGCTTGGGCCCAGGCATCCAAAACAAGCCATTGGCGCTTGGTTTTGCAGTTGCCGTCACCTCATCAGTCGCGGGGTGGAGCAGTCTGGTAGCTCGTCGGGCTCATAACCCGAAGGTCGTTGGTTCAAATCCGGCCCCCGCAACCAAATCGGAATCGCCTGTTGCCCTCATCGTCAACAGGTTGGTTTCACAAACAAAGGTCACTCGGCAACGGGTGGCCTTTTTTTGTTGCGCCGACGTTGTCTGCCGAAGATGGGTGCAAGCATCCATGGTCACAAAAAAGCCCGACCGTTCGGGGTCGGGCTTGATGGAGGGGGCGGCGTGCGGTCCGTTTGCAAACCTGACTCGGCGTTGTTGCCGTGCCGGCCGCGCGGGCCAACTCGTGCTCTGGCTCAGGCCAGCGCGGGGTAGTCGGTGTAGCCGTGCGGGCCTTGACCACCGTAGAGCGGGGCGTCCTTGAACAGCTCGTTGAGCGGGGCGTTTTCCTTGAAGCGGCGCACCAGGTCGGGGTTGCTGATCGTCAGGCGACCGAAGGAGATCAGGTCGGCGCGGCCAGTGGCCACGGCGTCCTGAGCCATCTCCTTGGTGTAGCCGTTGTTGAGCATCCACACGCCGCTGTAGAGCTTGCGCAGCGCTTCGTAATCGAAGGGTGCGTTGTCGCGCGGGCCACCGGTGGCGCCTTCGACCACATGGATGTAGACCGGGTGCAGCTTTTCAAGTTCTCGCACCACGTGCTCGAACAGCGGCTGAGGGTTGGACTCATTCGCGTCGTTGACCGGTGAGACAGGCGAGATGCGGATGCCGACTTTGCCGGCACCGATTTCGCCGATGACAGCGGTCATGACCTCGACCAGGAAACGGGCGCGGTTTTCGATGGAGCCGCCGTACTGGTCGGTGCGGTGGTTGGAGCCGTCGCGCAGGAAGGCGTCGATCAGGTATCCGTGTGCGCCGTGGATTTCGACGCCGTCGAAGCCGGCCTCGATGGCGTGGCGTGCAGCGGTGCGGAAGTCATCGACGATGCCGGCGATCTCGGCGGTCTCGAGCGCGCGGGGCAGCGAGGTGTCGACGTAACCGGCTCCAGGGATGTAGGTCTTGGCGTTGGCGCGGATCGAAGAAGGGGCAACAGGAGCGTTTTCGCCGGGCTGGAAGGCGGTGTGCGACATGCGGCCGGTGTGCCACAACTGCACGAAGATCTTGCCGCCTCGGGCGTGCACTTCGTCGGTGACCTGGCGCCAGGCAGCGATCTGCTCGGGGGTGTGCACGCCGGGGGTGGACACGTAGCCTTGTGCCTGGGCCGAGACCTGGGTGGCCTCCGCGATGATCAGGCCAAGGCTGGCGCGCTGTGCGTAGTACTCGATGGTCATGGGGCCCGGTACGTTGCCGGCTTCGGCGCGGTTGCGGGTCAGGGGGGCCATCACCATGCGGTTGGCCAGCTGGATGTCGCCCAGCTTGAAGGGTTGGAACAGGTCGCGAACGGTCTCGGTCATGAGGGGCTCCATTGAACAGGTGCGAAGGATGCGTCCGGTTGACGCACATGGGTTGAAGGGGGCGGGGCGATGTCGTCTCAGGTGGATGGCTTCGGTCCGCCAGGAGGCTGGGCTGTGGGTGATGCAGGGGGCGCCAGCAGGTGGTCGAGCAGCAGCGCGACGGTGTCGCTCAGCGGCCCGGTGTGGCGCTCGATCTTCATGCGCAGCAGGGCACCTTCCCAGGCGTCCCAGAACAGCAGCGAGAGGGTGCGGGCGGGCAGGTCGCGGCGCATGCTGCCTTCGGCCTGCGCGCGTTCGATGAGCTCGGCCAGGCGGACCCGCCATGCGTCGAGGCTGGTTTGCAGCACTTCGCGGCAGGGGGCGCTGGACTCGGCGACTTCGGCCGCGAAATTACCCACCAGACAGCCTTGGCATTCGGTGCGGGCGTGGTGCTCGACGAAGCGGGCAAAGGTGTGGCGGATGGTGCCCATTGCGTCGGCAGGCGCGTCGCTCAGGCACTGCTCCCAGGCCTGGTCCACCCAGTCGGCGTAGTGCCGGATGATCTGAGCGGCAAAGGCTTCCTTGCTGCCGAAGTGGTTGTAGAAGGAGCCCTTGGGCACGCCGGCGTGGTCGGTGATCTGCTGGATGCCGGTGGCGTTGTAGCCGTGCCGGTTGAACAGCAGGTAACCGGCGTCGGTCAGGCGCCGGGGGATGTCAGTGGGGTCGGCTGTGCGAGGCATGGTCAAAGAATATGACCAGTCGTCTTGAAATGTCGAGAGGGCTTGAATGCCCGTGCAAAGCAGGTGGTTTTTGTCACGACAGGGCGTTGCATGGCTTGAACCTGGATCAATTGCGCGCGTGCTCGGGTGCGCCGGCGAGAGCTGCTTTCACACTCTGGCCCTATGCTTGAGCCACACCCGGGCGGCGTCCGCTCCGGGGCAAGCAAAACATGGAGCGCCATGACCGCCTACCGCAACCACACCTTCGATCAGATCGAGCCAGGCGCAGGCCTGGTTGTGCACCACACGGTCACCAGCCAGGAGGTGGAGCTGATGGCGCTGGTCTCTGGCGAAGCCGACCCGTTCGCTGCGGACGGCGACGGGGCAGCACGCTGTGGGCCGGCTTGTGAAGGCGTCAGCGCCGAAGCGCTGGTGCACGGCATGCTCAAGCGTCAGCTGCCTGGGCCCGGCACGGTCATCATGGCGCACCAACTCAGCTACTCGGGCCGAGCCTGTGCGGGCGACGAGTTGGTGGCTTCGGTCACCGTGCTGGAAAAGCAGGCACCCGACCGGGTGCTGTTCGATTGCCAGGTGCGTCGCGGAGACGATGTGCTGCTGGCGGGCACCGTCACCGTGAGGGCGCCATTGACCAGCCAGGTCGTCGATGGGCGAGAGGCGCCCAACGTGGTGCTGCGTCGCCACGATGTGTTCGGGCGCTTGTTCCGTGAGTGCGAGGGCCGGCCTGCGGTGAAGTGCGCGGTGGTTCACCCTTGCGATGCGGCCTCGCTGGGTGGCGCGCTGGAGGCCGCCCGACATGGCCTGATCGAGCCGGTGCTGGTGGGGCCTCAGGCCAAGATCAGTGCGGTGGCCAAAGCCGGGGGCTGGGACCTGTCTGCTTACCGGGTGGTGTCGACCGAGCACAGCCATGCGGCGGCCGAAGTGGCGGTTGCTTTGGCGAAAACGGGTGAGGTGCAGGCGCTCATGAAGGGCAGCCTGCACACCGACGAACTCATGGCGGCGGTGGTGGCCTCGGGCACCGGGCTGCGAACCGGTCGGCGTGTCAGCCACGTGTTCGTGATGGACGTGCCGGCTTATCCGCGCATGCTGCTCGTGACCGATGCGGCCATCAACATCGCCCCCAGCATCCGGGACAAGGTCGACATCGTGCAAAACGCCATCGACCTGGCGCACGTGCTGGGCGTGGCCGAGCCCAAGGTGGCCATCCTGGCGGCGGTCGAGACCGTCAACCCCGAGATGGTGGCGACCATCGATGCGGCCATGTTGTGCAAGATGGCGGACCGGGGGCAGATCACCGGTGGCTTGGTGGATGGGCCGCTGGCATTCGACAACGCCGTGAGCGTGGAAGCCGCGCAGACCAAACACATCGTCTCCGATGTGGCAGGGCGGGCCGACATCCTCATGGTGCCCAACCTCGAGGCGGGCAACATGGTCGCCAAACAGCTGCAGTACCTGGCGGGGGCGGACAGCGCGGGCATCGTGCTGGGCGCACGGGTGCCCATCATCCTGACCAGCCGGGCCGACAGCGTGCGCACCCGGTTGGCCTCTGCGGCGGTGCTCAAACTGCTGGCTCGCGCGCAGCAGGAGCAGGCCGCGCGACGGCAGGCTGAACAGACGGTTCAGGCGGGTCAGCCATGAGCCATGCCATCGTGGTGTTCAACGCAGGCTCGTCGAGCCTGAAGTTCTCGCTGTTCCCGGTGGACCTGAGTGAGCCCTGGTTGCACGGACAGATCGACGGTCTGCAGAGCACGCCTCGGCTGAAGGCGCATGCGCCCGATGGTGCCGAGGTGCTGCAGCATGCTTGGCCGCCAGGGCAGGCGCTGGCGCACGACGAGGCCCTGGCTTTTTTGCTGCGGGCGCTGCAGCCCTTCCTCAAGGGGCACACGTTGTGTGCCGTGGGGCACCGCATCGTTCATGGGGGCAGCCGGTTCAGCGAACCGGTCAAGCTCGACGACTCGGTGTTGGCAGAGCTGGACGCCCTGGTGCCTCTGGCCCCGCTGCACCAGCCGCACAACCTGTCGCCTGTGCGGGCGCTGCAGCGCGTGGCGCCGGGCCTGCCGCAGGTGGGTTGCTTCGACACCGCTTTCCATGCCAGCTGTCCGCCTTTGCACCAGCGCTTTGCCTTGCCGCGCGAGCTGCACGAGGCGGGCGTGCGGCGCTACGGCTTCCATGGCTTGTCGTACGAGTACATTGCCAGCCGCTTGCCCGAGGTGGACGCACGCGCGGCGAAGGGCCGCACCGTGGTCTTGCACCTGGGCAATGGCGCGAGCATGTGTGCCATGCAAGGAGGGCACAGCGTGGCCAGCAGCATGGGCTTCACCGCGCTCGATGGTTTGATGATGGGCACGCGTTGCGGCAGCCTGGACGCCGGCGTGTTGCTGTGGCTGATGGATGAGCGTGGCATGGACGCGCGTGCCATCGAACGCCTGCTCTACAGCGAGTCGGGTTTGTTGGGTGTGTCGGGCGAGTCGCCGGACATGCGCACGCTGCTGGCCAGCGAACGCGCCGAGGCACGCGAGGCCGTCGATCTTTACGTGCACCGCATCACCCGCGAGCTCGGCGCCATGGCCGCCGTGCTGGGTGGACTGGACGCGGTGGTGTTCACGGCCGGCATTGGCGAGCGCGCCGCCCCGATCCGCGAGGCGGTGTGCCGGCAGGCGGCCTGGCTGGGCCTGATGCTGGATGCGCCTGCCAACCGCGACGCGCCCTTCCTGCAGGACGGGCAGCACTGGTGCATCAGCACCGCTGGCAGTGCCGTGTCGGCCTGGGTCGTGCCGACCGACGAGGAGCGGATGATCGCGCGGCACACGCGGCGGCTCGTGCTGGGCCGCTAGGCGGCCGCCGAGGGGCGCCTGGGCGGCGGGCGCGGTCGCCGTGCTCTCCAGAGGTCTACAATCTCGGGTTCTACACAGGTTTCAACGTGCTGCCGTTTGAGGGCGGCACCGGAAAGGACTCCCCATGTCGATGGACGACCGCGACGGCAAGATCTGGATGGACGGCAAGCTGGTGGAATGGCGCGACGCCAAGGTCCACGTGCTGACCCACACGCTGCACTATGGCTGCGGCGCCTTCGAGGGCGTTCGCGCCTACAACACCGTCAACGGCCCGGCCATCTTCCGCCTGCGAGAGCACACGGAGCGCCTGTTCAACAGCGCCAAGATCCTGCGCATGCCCATGCCTTTCACGCTGGAGCAGCTGGAGCAAGCCCAGATTGACGTGGTCAAGGCCAACAACCTGGAAAGCGGCTACATCCGTCCGCTGATCTGGCTGGGCTCCGAGAAGCTGGGCGTGAGCCCCAAGGGCGCCAAGGTGCACGCCATGGTCGCCGCCTGGACCTGGGGCGCCTACCTGGGCGAAGAGGGCATGAAGCGCGGCATCCGCGTCAAGACCTCGAGCTACACCCGCCACCACGTCAACATCACGATGACGCAGGCCAAGGCGGTGAGCAACTACACCAACTCGATCCTGGCCAACATGGAAGCCACGGACGACGGCTACGACGAAGCCCTGCTGCTCGACAGCGCTGGCTTCGTGTCCGAAGGCGCGGGCGAGAACATCTTCGTGATCAAGTCCGGCGTGATCTACACCCCCGACCTGTCGGCCGGTGCGCTCAACGGCATCACGCGCAACACCATCTTCGCGATCGCCAAGGACCTGGGCCTGGAGATCGTGCAAAAGCGCATCACCCGCGACGAGATCTACATCGCCGACGAGGCCTTCTTCACCGGCACCGCTGCCGAAGTGACCCCGATCCGCGAGCTCGACCGCATCGAGATCGGCATCGGCTCGCGTGGCCCGATCACCGAGAAGATCCAGACGGCCTTCTTCGACATCGTCAACGGCCGCAACGCCAAGTACGCCGAGTGGCTGACGCCGGTGCGCTGAAGCGCTCAAACGACCTGATCTGCTGACCCCCACGAAAGCAACATCATGAGCACCAGCACCCAAGCGCCCAAAAGCGTGATCGAAGTCGGCGCCGCCGACCTGCAAGGCCCTGGCGTGGTCTTCTGCCCGAACCCGAAGATGCCGGTGTGGAGCCACCACCCCAAGGTCTTCATCGACGTGGTCTCCGAAGGCGAAGGCCGTTGCCCGTACTGCGGCACGGTCTACAAGCTCAAGGACGGCGAGCACGTGCACCACGGCCACTGAAGGCGGCAAAGCCCAGGTTCGCATCCGGCCCATCGGCGCCCGACAGGGCCGGATCGAAACAAGGAAGCCCGGCTCTTGGCCGGGCTTTTTTCATGTCCGCCCGCCACCTGTCACAGCGGGTGGGGCATCACATGGCGGGCTTGTAGAAGGCGTAGTCGGCGCGGTATGGCACGACTTGCTTCTGGCCGAGTTGCTCGGCGCCGCAAGGCAGGGCAGGGGCCACGCCGCCGACCGTTTTCAGGCGCTGGATGAAGCTCACGCCTTTCATCGCACCCTCGCCCGAGGCCGGGTTGGCCTGCACCAGCTGCAGCGGGATGTTGCCTGCCGGTGCGGGGCTCACGGCCAGCTGCTTGCCCGTGACCTTGGAGCCGTCGTTGGCCTCCCAAGTGGGACCAGCGTGATACTTGCCCACGACCTGACCCTTGGCGTTGGTCAACAAGGCCACCGGCGCGACAAAGGCCCATTCGTGGCCGCCGCCGGCCTTTTTCTCGCGGCATTCGTAGGTGATCTCGCCGGTGCCTGTCGTGTAGAGGGACTGAGCCTGGCCTGCTGGCACGCGCACGGCGTCGGGCAGGGTGGCGTTGTCCACGCGGGGCTCGGCGGGCGCCATGCCGGCACAACCGGCGAGGGCGCTCAGGGCGATGGCGGACAGGCTGGCGGCGGCGAAAGAAAACTGTGACATGGCGGGCTCCGGTGGGTTGAGGCGGGGGCGCTCTCAGGCCCCACACCTCGCACTACGGTTCGCGCAGCCCGTTTGGATGCAGTCAGATTTGCAACTTGCCCACCGAGACGATCGGGCCTGTGGCCTTGCCACCCGGCGCGCCACCTGGCGGCTCCAGGGTGACGGCAAAGGCCGCGGTGTCGCGCAGCAATTCGGTGCGCAGCACGGTGGTGGGCTTGTCTGGCGAGAGCAGGCCCAGCGAGCGGGGTGCACCCTGGGGTGGCACCGCCCACAACTCCAATGCGCGGTTGACAGCGATCGTCTGCCCCTCGCTCAATGGCTTGACGACCAGGCTGCGCCCGTCGCCGCTCACGCTGGCCACGAAGGACAGCGGGCGCACGGCGTTGCCCTCGGGCAAATCGGGCGCGGCCTGCATGACCACGACGATGGGCGGCTGCGACGGCGTGGGCTGCGTCAAAGCCACACCCAGGGCGATGGCGGCCACCGTGGCGCCCGCCGTGAGCGACTGCCACAGCACCAGCTTTTGCCACCAGCGCACGACGACGTTGGCGTGCTCCTGGACGGCTTGGGCCGTGGGGAACAGGCGCTTTTGGATGCCATCCCAAACCTTGGCGGGTGGGGTGACTGGCTCGGTCGAAACCGCCAGTTGCGCCAGGCGGCGCTCCCAGTCCAGCGAGGCTTGCCTCAGGGTAGGGTGGGCGGGCAGCAGGGATTCAAAGCGACGACGGGCGCCCCCACGCAGGGTGCCCAACGCGTATTCGGCGGCCAGTCGATCGGCCAGATCAGGGCGGCTGTAATCCATCTCAGCTCAAGGCCAGCGAGGCCCGCTCCAGGCAATTTTTCAAACCCTGCAAACCGCGACGCACCCAGCTTTTGACGGTGCCCAGCGGCTGCCCGAGGTGATCGGCCACCTCGGAGTGGCTCAGCCCCTGGTAGTAGGCCAGGGCCAGGCTGTGCCGCTGGTCGCCGCTCAGGGTGTCCATGCAGGTCGACAAGGCCTTGGCCGTGCTGGCCTGGGCCAGGAGGTCAAGCGGCCCTGGGGCCTCGGATGCGATGTCGTCCAGCATGTCGGTGTCCTCTTCTTCAGGGCCCCCCGAACGGCTGCTGACCGTCTGTGGTGCGGCTTGGCCTCGGCGCAGGCTGTCGATGGCCCGATTGCGCGCGATGCTGCCCAGCCACGTCGTCGGCTGGCTCATGGCTGGGTTGAAGCCCTGCGCCGAGCGCCAGACGTTGACGTAGACCTCTTGCAGCACGTCTTCTGCGAGGGCCCTGTCTGTCTGTATACGCAGGATGACGCCCAACAGATGCGGACTTGTGTCACGGTACAGCCGCTCGAATGCGGCCTGATCGCCCAGCGCAACGCGCGAAAGCAATTCGGCCAGGGCTTGCTGGCGAGGCGTTGGTGAATTTGACAAGGGCATGTCGCGTGTGGCGGCGTGGAGTTCCAACGCATTCTAGGGACGATGAGAGCCCCTGCGGGGCCACCTACAATGGCTTGCATCATGAAGACCGCGAACGAATTCGTCCTGACCCTCTCGTGCCGGGACACCACCGGCATCGTCCATGCTGTGTCGGGCCTGCTGTATCAGGCGGGCTGCAACATCATCGATTCACAGCAGTTCGGTGACGTGCAGAGCGAAGACAGCACGGGCCTGTTCTTCATGCGCGTGCACTTCGCGGCGCCACCTCATCTGGCGGATGCGGGCACGCTCGGCAACCTGTTTGGCCACGTGCGCGAGCAGTTCGGCATGAGCGCGCAGATCCACGCCATGGCGCGCAAGCCTCGCCTGCTGCTGATGGTCAGCAAGCACGGCCATTGCTTCAACGACCTGTTGTTCCGCTGGCGCTCGGGCTGGCTCAACGTGGACATCCCGGCCATCGTCTCGAACCACCCAGACCACGCCGAGCTGGCCGCCAGCTACGGCATCCCCTTTCACCACCTGCCGCTGCCCACGGGCTCGACCGCCGAGGTCAAGCGCGCGCAGGAGCAGCAGGTCGAGGCGCTGGTGGCCGAGCAGGGCATCGACCTGGTCGTGCTGGCGCGCTACATGCAGATCCTCAGCCCCGAGTTCTGCCAGTTCCTGCAGGGCCGGGCCATCAACATCCACCACAGCTTTTTGCCCAGCTTCAAGGGTGCCAAGCCGTACTACCAGGCGCATGACCGGGGCGTGAAGCTGATCGGCGCCACGGCGCACTACGTCACGGCCGACCTGGACGAAGGCCCGATCATCGAGCAGGACGTCGAGCGCGTGGACCACACCCTGAGCCCGGAAGACTTCACCGCCGTGGGCCGCGACGTGGAATGCATCGTGCTTGCCCGAGCCGTGAAGTGGCACACCGAGCACCGCGTGCTCATGAACGGCCACAAGACCGTGGTCTTCCGCTGAAACCCCGCGAGCTTCGATCGGAGTTGCACCATGTCCGACCCCCGCGCCAAGCAGACCGCCGCCGTGCTCATGACCACGGCCGATGAAACCGAGGTCTCGTTCTACGAGGCCATGCAGGCGGGCGACGTCGACCGCATGATGCGCGTGTGGGCCGACGAAGAAGACATCGCCTGCGTGCACCCGGGCGGCCCGCGCATGGTGGGCACCTTGGCCGTGCGCGCCGGCTTCGAGGCGGTGTTCGCCAGCGGCCCGGTGCACGTGTCGATCGAGCACGTGCGGCGCATGGAGTCGGCCGTGTGCGCGGTGCACCACGTCACCGAACGCGTCACCGCCACCGGCCCGGACGGACCGCGCACGGCCTTCGTGATGGCCACCAACGTGTTTTTGCGCACGCCGCAGGGCTGGCGCATGGTGGCGCACCACGCCAGCCCCGGCATGACCGAAGACCTGCCCGACATCACCGAGCCGCGTGGCGTGTTGCACTGAGGCCAGGCACCATGCAGGCTTACCGCGCCCCCCGATGGCTGGCTGGCTCCGGCCTGGTGGCTGGCAATGCGCAGACGATCTGGCCGGCGCTTTGCAGCCGCGTGCACCCTGACCGACGCGTGGGCCCGGTGTCCTACCTGCGCGAACGCTGGGACACGCCCGATGGCGACTTCATCGACCTCGATTTCTTCCCGGCCGATGCGGTGGCCAAAGGCGCTCACCGGCCGGTGCCTGCACCCTTGCTCGTGCTGTTCCATGGCCTGGAAGGGTCGTCCCAGAGCCATTACTCGCGGGCGTTTGCGCTGTGGGCCCATGCGCGGGGCTGGGATTTCGTGGTGCCGCATTTCAGGGGCTGCTCGGGGGAGTTGAACCGCGCGCCCCGCACCTATTTCTCAGGCGACCACGCCGAGATCGACTGGATCCTGCGTCGGCTGGCGCTGCGCAAACCCGGGCCCATGCTGGCTGTGGGCGTTTCTTTGGGTGGCAACATGCTGTTGCGTTGGGCCCAGGAGGCGGGCAGCGAAGCCTCGCGCACCGTGCGAGCCGTGGCGGCGGTGTCCTCTCCGGTGGACCTGACCGCGGTCAGCGAGAACATCAACCGCGGCTTCAACAAGCAGGTCTACACCCGCATGTTCCTGAAGTCGCTCAAGCCCAAGGCCCTGGCCAAGTTGCAGCAGTTCCCGGGCCTGGCCGATGCAGAGGCCATTCGGCGATCAGAGGATTTCCTGGCCTACGACAATGCGTTCACGGCCCGCATCCATGGCTTTGTCGATGCGCGCGACTACTGGGCCCGCTGCGCCGCCAAGCCGCACCTGCGGCACATGCGCGACGTGCCGGCCCTGGTGCTCAACGCCCGCAATGACCCTTTCATACCGGCTTGGTGCCTGCCCACGCGCGGCGAGGTGGGCCCTGCGGTGACCTTGTGGCAGCCGCACGAAGGCGGGCACGTGGGCTTTCCGGCAGGGCGTTTCCCGGGGCACGTTGCCGACTTGCCGCAGGCCGTGGGCGCCTGGTTGCAGCAACACCTCTGAGGACCTGTTCATGGACGACATCGTCAAGGCGGCCATCCAGAAATGGCCCAATGTGCCCAACTGCTTTGACTGGTTGGGCCTGGATGCGCGAGGTGACTGGTACCTGCGCGATGCGGCCACGCAGGCCGTTGGGCCGTTTCCTCGATCGAAGGGCAGCCGCGTCACGCACGCCAAGCTGCGCGATTTCATCCAACGTAACTACGAGCCAGATGCCCAGGGCGCCTGGTACTTCCAGAACGGGCCGCAGCGCGTGTATGTGGCGCTGGAGTTGGCGCCACTGGTGATCGGTGTGAGACGTCAGGCCCACGATGGTGCGGCGGGGAGGGGCGCTGAGATCGCGTCAGCGGGAGGCCCGGGGTTCGTGGTCGAGACCCACACCGGCCAGCCGGTGCAGCACGTGCGCAGCAGCTGGCTCGATGAACACGGCCACCTCTACCTGGACACCGAACACGGCCTGGGCGTCGTGCGCTCGCTCGACATGGATGCGGCGGCCGATGCCATCGAGGCCGCTGGCTGGGTGCCTGAAGAGATCGCTGCGGTCGAATTACCGGGGCGATTTGGTTTTGTGCTGAGGCCCCAGCCGCCGGGCTGAGGCGCTGTGGGCATGGCTCAGGGTCCCTGGTGCGCGTTCAGCCAAGGCTGGCGCCGCAAGGCGTCGCCTGTGTTGAGCAGGCAAAGAAAAACCGGCCCTGCAGGCCGGTTTGTCGTTTCAGGCGCAGGCCTGATCAGGGAGCCGAAGCGGCGTCAGCCGAGGCCGACGCTGCGGGGGCAGCCGGCTCAGCCAACTTGCCGCCCGAGCCGTTGACCATGTAGACCATGGCGCGGTGGACTTCCAGGTCGGAGTAGTCACCGCCACCTTGCGGAGGCATGGCGTTCAAACCCTTCAAGGCGTGCTCGAGCAGCTTGGCGTCGCCCTGGCCGATGCGGCCGGACCATGCGCCTGCGTCGCCAAACTTGGGCGCACCCAGCATGCCGGCGCCGTGGCAGTTCACGCACGAACCCTTGTAGACCTCTTCACCCGAGCGCGGGCCGGTGTTGGCCGAAGCCAGTTTGATCTCGACCGAGCCCACGGGCATGATGCGCTGCGACACGGCTTGCGGGCTCAGGGCGTCGCTGCCGGCGGCATCCTTGTTGGCCGAAGAGACGTAGTTGACCAGCAGGGCGATGACGACCACCGGCACCACGAAGGCGGCGAGGACGGCCGCGATCAGTTGCTGAGGGGTGCTGATCGGGCCTTGGTGGCCAGACTCTTGGGATTGAGGCGCTTGGCTCATGGGGTGTTGTGGGCTTGGGTGGAATGGACCCCGAATTATATGGGGTCGCACTGCTAGAATGCGGCACGCGCTGCGCCCGTAGCTCAATGGATAGAGTACTGCCCTCCGAAGGCAGGGGTTGCTGGTTCGATCCCAGCCGGGCGCGCCATCACATCTGCAGGCTCAACTGCACGAACAGCGAGCGCCCTGCCAGCGGCAGGTCTCCTGGCACCAGCACCGGGATCACCTCACCGGGTGAGTACAAGCTGGGTTCCTCCAGTTTGGCGTCAAACAGGTTGCGCACCGATGCGCGCAACTCCCACCCCGAAGCAAAGCGCGGCGAGTGCCAGGTCAGGTCCATCGTGGTCTGGTCGCGCACTGGCTTGCGCGTGTCGCCAGGCGGGCGGCTGCGCCCGGCCACGTGGTTGACCTGGCTGCTCCACTGCCATCCGCTGTCCCAGCGCCAGTCGGCACGGCCGTACAGGTGGTGGCGTGGGGCGTAGCCAGCCTCCTGGCCACTCGTCTCGTCGGTGGAGCGCTGGTGGGCGTAGTTGCCCGACAGGCTCACCGCGTGGCTCAGGTCGTGGCGCGCTTCCAGCTCGAAGCCTCGGCCAGTCTGCTTGCCGGTGTTGTGGAACACCTGCGGGCTGCCGGTGGGCGAGATGATGTCGCGCATGCCATGTCGAAACAGGCTCAGCTGCAGCAGGGTGTCCAAGCGCGCCTGCCACGAGAACGCCAGCTCGGTGGTCTGGATGGTTTCGGGCTTGAGGTCGGGGTTGCCGCGCAGCACCGGGTTGTTGATGCTGTAGAGCTCCATGAAGGCCGGAGCCCGGAAGGCGCGGCCGTGCAGCAGCTTGGTGGTCAGGTCCAGGCTGGTGTCCCAGACCAGGGCCACGCGCGGGTTGGTGGTCGAGCCGACGTCGGAGTAGCGGTCGTGCCGCACGCCGGTGGTCAGGGTCCAGTCGCGGGCGAGGTGCCACTCGTCTTGCAGGATGAGGTGGTCGACCTTGCGGCGGTGCGGCTTGATGAAAGCGTCCTCGAGGGGGACCTCGACGACCGAGCCGTCGCCCAGCGGCACGGGCGGCTGACCCAGCGAGAGCAAGAAATTTTTGCGCTCGCGCGCTCGGTAGAGGTGCAGGTCTTCATGGCCCATGCCGATGCTCAGCCGGTGGTTGGACCAGCCGCTGTAATGGGCCATGACGGTGCCTCGCCACTGGCACTCCCATGTGTTGGGTGAGCCGCGCATGCCATTGGGAAAGTTGCCTCCCCAGGCCCCGGCCGGGTAGAGCAGCAGCGGGTCGTACTGGGCGTTGAGGTACAGGCCGCTGAGGTGGGCCTGCAGGCGCCAGTCGGTGCTCAGGGGCAGGTCGTCGAGGGCGAAGCTGATGTGGCTGCGCTGCATGCGGCCTTTGCTGGACGGGTCGAGCGAGCTGGCGGCGCCACCACCCAGGCCGATCTGGTCGCGCCCCATGTGACCGATGCGAACCTGGGCGTGGCCCCACTTCAGGCTGAGTTGGCCATCGAGCATCCGGTTGCCCAGCTGGGCTGGCCCTGGCGCCAGGCTGGCCTGGCTGCCGTAGAGCTTGTCGATCTGGGTCTGGGCGTCGGAGCGGATGAGTGGTTTGTCGCCGTCGGTCTGGGCATGCTGCAGGTAGGCAGCCACCGCCCATGGGCCCCATTGGCCTGCGTGCAGGGCCCAGGCGCTGCGCGACTCGAAGCTGCCCACGCGGGCGCCGATTTCGGTGCCGGGGATGTCGGCTGTGCCCTTGGTGACCAGGTTGATGACCCCGGCGTAGGCGTCGGCGCCGAACATGGCCGAGCCAGGGCCCCGGATCACCTCGACGCGGGCGATGTTCTCCAGCGGCATGCCGGCCCAGCCGTTGCCGCGGTTGCCGACGAGCTGCACGGTCAGCGGCATGCCATCGAGCAGGACCAGCGTTTGCGGGTTGAACTGACCGTGGATGCCGCGGATCAGGTAGAGCGGGTTGTAGCCCTGCACGTTGCGGCTGACGTGCACCCCGGGCACGGTCTCCATCACCTCGTCGAGGTCGGTGGCGCCGATGCGCGAGATGTCTTCGGCGGTGACGACGCTGGCCACGGCCGGCGCCCTGCGCAGCGACTGCGAACGCCCGGTGGCGATGCTGACCTCGGGGCTTTGCATGACGACGCGGTCACCGAACGCTGCGGCCAGCTCCTCTTCGTCACGGATGGCTTGTGCCCCGGCGTGAACGCTCAGCAGCAGGCAGGTCAGGGGGGCGCCGAGCCGCGCGACGGCTTGCG
The DNA here is from genome assembly GCA_964373965.1 of uncultured Aquabacterium sp. Lineage (GTDB taxonomy): Bacteria > Pseudomonadota > Gammaproteobacteria > Burkholderiales > Burkholderiaceae_C > Aquabacterium. The sequence goes on from CAYJXE010000008.1 coordinate 21,001, forward strand.
CACAGGATGCGAGCGGCCGCAGCTTCAAGGGCCCGAGTGAGCGTTGGGTGCGGTGGTTCATGCCGACCCTTCGGTGGGCGGCTTAGCGTTGGCCTCTGGCGAGGTGTCCGAGTTGACTTCGACTTCGCGCTGCCAGCTCAAGCCCAGCGTCTGGCCGATCAGGTCAAGCAGCTCCTGGCGGTCGAAGGGTTTGGCCAGGAAGGCGTTGGCACCGGACTGCTGGGCGTCCTGGCGGTGCTGGTCCGAAGCGTTGGCGGTCAGGGCGATGATGGCGATGTCCTGCGTGCCCTGCGTGGCGCGCAGCATCCGGGTGGCAGACAGGCCGTCCAGCACGGGCATCGCCAGGTCCATGAGGACGAGGTCGGGTGGGCAGCGCTGGGCCAGTTGCACGGCCTCCTGGCCGTCGGCGGCTTCGAGGGTGTCAAAGCCCAGTGGACGCAGCATTTCCAGCAGCAGCTGGCGGTTGGTGGTGACGTCATCGACCACCAGCACCAGTTTGCGCGGGCCGTCGTAGCCGATGATGTGGCGGGCCTGAGCGGCCGTGATCGCCTCGGCGTGGACCACGGGCAAGGCCAGGTCGAACCAGAAGCAGCTGCCCGCGCCTTCTCGGCTGTCGAGGTGGATGTCGCCACCCATCAGGCGCACCAGCTGGCGGCTGATGGCCAGGCCCAGGCCGGTGCCCTGTGCGCGGCTGTGCGAGTCACCGGCTTGTTCGAAGGGCTCGAAGATGCGTTCGCGATCGGCTTCGCGCACGCCCGGGCCGCTGTCGCGAACCGAGAAGCGCAACGTGACCTGTTCGCCCGCCAGGGTTCCCGGCACCGGTTCGATGTCGAGACTGACCTCGCCGGCTTGCGTGAACTTCAGCGCGTTGCCCAGCAGGTTGATGAGGACCTGGCGCAGGCGTTGGTCATCGACCAGCACGCCTTGGGGCACCGCATCGGCACAGTGCATGCGCAGCGTCAGGCTCTTTTGTTGGGCCTTGATGCCCAACACGTTGTGGAGCTGCTGAGCCAGCTGCCGCGGCTGCACGGGCACCGGGGCCAGCGCCGTGTGACCTGACTCGATGCGCGAGAGGTCAAGGATGTCGATGATCAGGCGCAGCAGCAGCCCACCGCTGTCGTGAACGGTCTGCACGATGTGACGCTGGCGCTCGGTGAGCGTGCGGTCCATCTGCAGGATCTGCGCATAGCCCAGGATGGCGTTGAGCGGCGTGCGCAGCTCGTGGCTCATGCGGGCCAGGAAGTCGGTCTTGGCCTGGCTGGCCACCTCGGCGCGCTCCTTGGCCTCCTGCAGCTCGATGGTGCGCTCGCGCACCAGGGCCGAGAGGTTGAGTTGGTGGCGCTGCAGCTCATCGCCCCGCTCCTGCAGGGCCGAGATCATGCGGTTGAAGGCGGCGGCCATGCGCTGCACGTCCTGAGGCCCCTGCACCAGCGTGCGCACCCGTGACTCGCCTTGTTCGGCCCGCGCCATGGCTTGCGACAGCGATTGCAGCGGGCGGCTCAGTCGCTGGCTCAACCAGCGCAGCATGCCCAGGAACAGCACCGAGATGACCAGCGAGGTGCCCACGTTGACCAGGAAGATGTTGGCAACCGTGTGCGCCAGCGTGGCCTTGCTGAGCACCACGGTGACCTGCCCCAGGCGCTCGGCCACCGGCGGTTCGACGTCAAAAGGCGTGCTGTGTGGTTCGGACCAGACCGGGGCGACCACGTACCAGGCGTGCTCGTCCTCGGCCGCGAGCAGGGGTGATCGGTCGGCGTCCAGCGGGGCCGGGGGCACGTCCGTGCGCTGGAAGTGGGTGCTGCCTTGTGAGGCCAGCAGCTGGTGGTCGGCGGTGCGCACCTCGATGCGCAGCACGTCGGGGAAGGCCAGCGTGGCCGTCATGGCTTCGCGCACGTTGTCAGGTGAGCCCGACAGCAGGGCCAGCCGGCTTTGTGCGGCCAGGCTGCTGGCGACCTGCAGGCTCTGGTCAAGCTGCTGGCTGCGGACCTGGCGGCTGGCCTGCCAGGCGCTGGCCAGCGAGGAAAGCAACGTCATGCTGAGCACGCCAACGGCAACCACCGCGGACAGCTGCTGCTGAAAAGTCAGGCGCTCGGCCCATCGGGTGATGGGTCTCATGAGCAAGGGGATGCGAGCAGTCGTCATCTCATTGCTCCGGTAAAACAAGGTGGATGGGTTGGGCCGATTCATCGAGGTCGAGACCCAGGTGGCGAGCGGTGCGCACGTTGACGGCGGTGAGCACCTGCCGCAGGGCCTGCAGGCCGCGCGGTGGCGGCGAGCCGCCGGACAGGGCGGCCATCGCGGTGCTGCCCAGGTGTCGGCCGAGTTCGAGGTTGTCGGGGTAGAGCGCGAACAGCGCGCCGCGGCGCACGTGCGCCACGTTGCTGGAGAACACCGGCAGGCCCTCGTCCCAGGCGGTGCGCAGCAGCCAGGGCAGCACCACCGAGTCGTCGACGGCGCTGGTGTCCTGGGGCAGCCACAGCGTGTCGCGGCGCACGTTGAGCTGCCCGATGAGTTCCTGGTAGCGCTTGAGCGAGCCCTTGAGGTCTTCGCTTTCGAAGGCGAGCAGCTCCAGGCTGTTTTGCCGTGCGGCCTCGCGCGCCAGGCGGATCAGCCAGTCGTTCTGACGGGGGTTGTGGACGACGATGACGCGACGCGCTTGTGGCACGAAGGCCTTGAGGCGCGCGAACAGCAGATGGGGGTCGGGCGCCAGGCTGACCACGGTGCCCGACTGGCCATCTGCCTCTGGCACGGACAACACGCCTGCAGCGATGAGGGGCAGCTTGAGGTCGAGCGTGGTGGCGGCTTTGAGGCCGCTGCGCCCCAGCGCGATCAGGGCGCGCACGTGGCGGCTGCGCAGCTCTTGAGCCAGGGACTCCGGTGCGGACTCGCCCGCCAGGGGCAGGCGCAGGATGCGCCCCGCTGTGCGCTCGTCGATGCCGCGCACGATGGCGGCAAAAGCGCTGCGAAAAGGCTCGCCGATCTGGGGGTAGACGACCGCGATGGTGCTGCGGCTGTCGTCGTCAGCAGCCCAGCTCGACAAGGGGGCGGCTGCCACGCCCAGCACGCCGCTGCGCACCAGCTGGATCAGCTCCCGACGTGTCAGCCTGGAGCGAATCGGACATGTACCAGACAAGTCTCACCCCCATGTGGCGGGCCCAGGCTTGCCCGTTCAGCCCCCATGCACACCCGGGGGCTGGCGGGATGTTAACGGATGCTGTTCAGGTCCGGGTCAAGGGTGTGTCTGGATGGCACCTGGTGTGTCGTGATGACGCCTCACCTGGCGCCCACACAGCCAGGCATCCACCGAGAAGCGGCCTGCGCCCTGGGTGAGGATGGCCAGGCACATCAGACCCAGCATCAAGGGCACTTTGAAGCCCAGGCCTGCGTCGGTCTCGATCTGGTTCCAGCCGGCCCAGCCCAGGTCGAAGTGCACCGTGTAAACGGCCACCCAGGTGATGAACATCAGGCCCAGCGCGGCCAGGCGGCTCAGCAGGCCCAGACCGATGGCGGCACCCAGGACGACCTCGCCCAAGCCGGCGGCGACCCAGTTCAGGTCAGGGCCCAGCCAGGCCAGCATGGGTGGGAAGTCGAGACCGGCGAACCACTCGGGTGCGGTCAAGCCGGCCGAGACCTTCATGAGTCCGGCCTGAAAAAACTCCTGGGCGACGAACAGCCGCAGCGCGAGCAGGCCCAGCCCATCGGCGCGTTCACGTGCGCTGGACGCGATCGAGGTAAGAGAGGAATTCATCGTGGAGGTCTCCGTAGAAATGTGAGGTCCAGGCAGACTGGCGCACGAAGTCGGCGATCAGGGCCTGCCAGGCCTCGTCGCCCAGGGCCGTTCGCAATTCGGGGTGGTGGGCTTCGATCATCTGGCTGGCACCGAGGTGAACGAGGTGGCGGTAGGCGCGCATGCCGGCTTGCGAGTAACCCTCGGGCACCACCTCGCTGCGCCCCCTCACGTAGTCGTAAAAGTCGGCTTCAGGCATCGCAGTTCCTGGTTGATGCGGTCGGGGCCGGGCACGTCGTTGTCCCATTCGAGCAGGATGGCCAGGGCGTGCGAGGCTTGCAGCCGGCGGGCCATGGCGGCGGTGTCGGGCTCGACCGGTTCGCTGTGGGTGTCGATGTGCAGGCCGAAGCGGGCATCGAATTCGTGGCCGGCGACGTGCAGGTAGCTCACACGCTGGATGTCCACCCGCGCGATGAAGTCGACCAGGCCGTGGCCACCATGGTTCTTGTGGTTGACGGTGATGTTGTTGAGGTCGAGCAGGATCTGGCAGTCGGCCCGCTCGGCGACAGCGGCCAGGAAGTCGGCCTCAGGCATGTCGCAGCGGTTGGTGTACCAGGTGCTGTTCTCGATGGCGATGCGCCGCCCGAGCACGTCCTGAACATGGCGGATGCGGTCGGACACGCGGGCCACTTCGGCCACCGTGAAGGGGATGGGAAAGAGGTCGTAGAGCTGGTGGGCGTCGCCACTGGCTGCCAGGTGGTCGGAGACATGCATGGCGCCGATGTCATCTGCCAGCTCGCGCAGGCTCAGCAGGAAGCCACGGTCGATGGGCGCGGGGCCGCCCAGGTTCATGGACACGCCGTGCAGGTGCACCGGGCGGCCCGACGCGATGAGCGCCTTCAGCGGCGCACGGTCGCGCCGGATCCAGTTCTCGGAGACGACCTCGAAGAAGTCGGCCTCGATGGCCGACATGTCCCAGTCGGCCATCTCGCGTCGGTAACCCAGTCCCACCATGGTGGCGTGTCCTTTCGATGGTCAGCGGCAGGCCGCGTTCACTTCTTGGAGCAGGAGGCGTCCTTCTTGGAGCAGCCGCCGTCTTTCTTGGAGCAGGAGGCTTCCTTCTTGCCGGCTTCGTCCTTCTTGCTGCAGCTGTGTTCCTTGCCACTGGTTTCCTTTTTGCCGCAGGAGCCGGCGCCGCACTTGGCATCCTTCTCACCGGCCCAGGCGGTGGTGGCGATGACGGATGCGGCGATGGCGGCGATGGTCTTGATGTTCATGGTCAGGTCCTTGGTTGAGTGACGGGGAGGTGTGGCACAGGTGTGCACGATGCATGTGTCGCACCGAAAGGGCAAACCTGACAGCCCAATGTGTAACAGTCCGAACGCATGGCCCGTTGACGGGGTGCGGTCGGACTGTCTGGGGCGGGCGTCGTGCCCGCAGGGGATGCGCCCATCAGCTCGGCGGGCGCGGACCTCAGCGCGTCTGGCTCGGGAAAAAGCCGATCACGGGGCCCAGGTCCCAGCCCAGGTAGGTGGCGCCGGGCACCTTGCCGTCGAGGATCTCGCCCAGGCGAACTTCGCGCAGCTCGCCGCTGAGGTGGATCTCGTCGGTGCGCACGAAGTTCAGGTCGCGGTCGTAGACGTGCAGGGTGTCGTCGCCTTCGAGGAAGTACAGGCGGCCTTCTTCGTAGCCGATCAGGTGCTTGAGCTTGCTGGTCAGCGACACGCCCGCCCAGCCTTCGGGGCCCTTCTTGAACGCGGTGGCGGTCGAGTCAAAGTCCAGCGCGCCGGTGCCGCGCCAGTAATAGCTCAGCGAGTCATCGGCGTCGAGCCACATGCCGCGGTCGTCGCCCATGGCCAGCAGGTTGCCGTTGCCCATCACGCGTGCGCCCTTTTGTGGGCCGTTGACCAGGGTCTGCGCGTAGCCCACGTACTGGCCTGCGGGCACGTTGTCGGCGTAGAAGTCGAACCAGTGGTTGCGGGTGGGGGTGCGCGGGTCGACGAAGTTGACGTCCCAGTCTTCGAGGATGTCCTGGGCTCGCACCAGGCGGGTGGCCGAGCCCATGACGTGGCCCGAGTTCATCAGGTCGCGCCACAAGGCGTTGCTGGTGGCGGTGTTGTTGCCGTCGCCGGTGACCGAGCCAGGGAACATCTGGCGCAGCAGCTGATGCGGGCGCACGTCGTAGATCTTGGCCGGGAAGGCCTCGCGCGGGTAGATCACGACGCCGGAGGCCTCGTAGCGGGCGTCTTCCTTGAAGCGGGCCAGGTGGGTGTACTTGAAGCCCGGGGTGGTCTGGGCGATGGCGCTGCCGACGGTGAGCGCGCCCAGGGCCAGTGCCGCGAGGCTGCGGATGATGCGGTGTTGCATGGGGTGTCCTCCTCGTTGGTTCATTGCGGGGTGTAGGGCGTGGCGGACACGGGGGCCCTGAAAGCGATGTCGATCTTCTGTTTGAGTTCGCCGAACTCGATCGACTCGATGACAGCCACCGAGATCTCGTCGAGCTCAAGCGATTGGGTCATTTGCGTGACCATGTTGGGCGTCATGCGAAGCCCGACCAGCCGCTCATCGAGCACCAGCTTGCCGCTGGCGTCCGCTTCGATGGCCATGGCGCGGCGCACCTTGTAGGTGTAGACGGCCTGGTTGGCGATGGTCTGGCCGCCATGGGGCGTCACATCGGCCATCACCAGCTTGCGGTGGTAGTCGATGCGGAAGTTGGCCAGCGTCAGGCCGATGCGCTGACCTGTGACATCGCTCAGGCAACTGATGTCCAGGGCCGAGCCGACCGCTCCGCCTTTGACGATGCCGCCGCCGATGCCCACGTACTTGCTGTTGCCCAGGTAGATCTCGGTGATGGGCATGCGGAAGGTGTCGCCACTGCCTGCGGTGTTGCCCCGGGCGCTGACCGTCACCGACTTGATGGCATAGGCATCCATCGCGTCTTGCGAGAACACCTGCACCGAGTCGGCCACCAGGCCGTTGATGGACACCCGCGTTTGCGCCTGCGCGCCCACCGCGATCCCGAGGCCCATCACCGCGATGGCGATGTGCCGAACACAAGACAGTCGACCCAACATCTGCTACTCCTTTGAATGACATTGCTGTAATTGCAATGTGCGGATCGTAGGGGGAAGGAGTGGGGGTGTCCTTGGGGTAGATACTGCTGAAAGGGGTTTGATCGACTTTATGCGTTCATCAATGTTAAATAAATCTCACTGAAACGACGCAAACCCCCGTGACCTGGGGGAGGGTCAGAACAGGTCCTGGGTGTGGATCACCCGGCGCAACTCGGGCGCGAACACACCAAAAGTGGCTTTGGCGCCGGGGTCTCGGTCGTTTGCGCTGGTGCAGCTGACGCTCGAGCCCAGGGGCCCCCGCAGCCAGGTCACGCCGGCGCCGCTGGTGTTCGGGTGGGCGCCCACACAAGCGCGATCGGTGCTGGTCAGGCCCAGGTTGAGCGAGACGTCCACCGTCCCCGTGACGCCCGCTGGCGGCGCCCCCAGGCGCAGCGTGCCCCGCCCCGACTGCAGCACCACGGCCTGAGGCTGACCCAGCAGCGTCAGCTGCGTCACCGGTGGGGTGGCGAAGGCCGCCATCGCCTGGCCCGCCTGGTTGCGATGCTGGGACAGCCCCACCGACGCACTCGGCACGCGCGTGCAGCCATCGGCGGTGTTGTGAACCCAGCTCTTGCCGCTCCAGTGCTGGGCCTGCACGCTCATGTCCAGTGCGGCGCGCTCGGAGCCGTAAGCGTCGCTGAGGACGAGGCGACCGCTGCGCACCGGCCAGGCGCCGGTGGGCGTTTGCGTCGATGTGGCGCCGTCACTGCGGGCGATGCCCAACTGGGCCGTGAGCGGGGCCGTGAGCTTTTGGTTGAAGGTGTAGCTCGATGCCGAGGCGGCTTGCCCGACACCCGCGGTGAACTGGCTGGCGGACAGGCCGCCCGTGCTCAAGGAACCGCTGGCTGCGGCCCCGGCGTCGAGCTGCCAGGTGACGGCGCTGGCGTGGCTGGGGGTGAGCGCACCGCTGCCGTCGAAGTTTCGGGTCACGTCACCTTGCGCGTTGCGCGCGGTCACGCTCAAGGCCTGCAGGGGCTGGCCGCTGTAGGTGAAGCTGCCGCAGCCTGCTGTGAGGGTGGGCTCGAAGTAGGCGGGCACGAAGGGCCCCAGCGCGGCGCTCTGGCCTGTCGGGGCGATGCCGCTGCCCAAGAAGCCGCCAGCGTGGTTGAGCGTTGCGCTCACGCGCCCCTTGCCCACCTCGCTCCATTGCACGTCGTTGATCGTGGCCTCGCCCGACTGACCAAAGGCCGCAGCCGTCAAGGCCGCGCCGGTGGCGGTGCCCGTTCCGCTGAGCGTGCCCGAGCTGGCCCCCGTGCCGCTGGGCTCGCTCAGGCTCCAGCTCAACTGCACGGGGTGGGCGCCGGCCGAGTCGATGCGGCCGAAGCCGGGCGTGATCGCGTTCAGGCTGTTGACCGCTCTCAGGCGCAGCGAAAACGCCTGACCTGCCAGGATGGGCCCGGTGCCAGCGCCGGCCCTGTCGACCACCAAGGCAGCCGGGGCGACGACGAAGGTGGTCGAACCCGACATGCCCGCATCCGGGTCGTTGGCCGCGCCGTGTGCTGTCGCCTTGAGCCGCAGCTGCCCGACGTCGGCGTAGGCCAGGGCGACTTCCGTGCTGCCATCGGGCTGAAAGTTCAGCGTCATCGTGCGCCCGGTGGCGTCGCAGGCCTGCGCGCCCGAGCCGCTGGCGTTGAGCGCCTGCGAGGCCAGCCGCACCGGGACGTTGGCCGTGGAAGGGTTGAGGTGGTCGCACGACATCGTGACCGCCTGATTGCCCGTGAACGCGGGCACGCAAGCCGTCTGGTCGGCGTTCGAGCGAACGGCGGTGATGCGAGCGCTGACCCCGCTGCCCTCGGCGACGTGGTTCGGCACTTGCAGCACGAAGCCCGAGCGGGTGACCTGGTGCGAACACGACGCGGCCGCGGTGGCGCTGGTGCCCAGCGCGCAGTACAGGGCCGAGCTGTCCCCCGTGCTCGCCGACAGCCCGCTGATGGACAGCGGCACGACCCCGCCGGAGGGTGGGCGCGTGACCTGCAGCGCCACGTTCACGCTCGACTGCCCGGCCGGGATCGTGAAACCGATGGACGTGCCGGGTGAGGCCTGTGTGCCGCTGCCGCCGACCACGAGCGTGCCGCTGAGGCCTTGGGTGAAAGGCGTCTGGCAGTCGGTGCTGCCGCAAGCCTTGATCGTGAAGGTGCTGGGCGCGCAGGTCAGCCCCGAGGCCGGGCCGCTGAGTTCGACGTGCTTGAGCGGTGGCACGACGGCGATGCGGCAGTCGCTGGTGAGCGTGGCGGTGGCGCCGAACTGGCAAAGCGTGCTGGGCGAGGCCACCGCAACGGGCAGCACGATCGGCAGCGAGACCTCGAGCATGCCGTTGCTGGGGCGTGCATTGACAGGCAAGGTGACCTGCACGCTGCTCGCACCGGCCGCGATGGTGAAGGCCTGCAGCGTGCCGTTGGACAGCAGCAGGGTGCCGCTCACGCCTCGGGTGTAGGGGGTGCCGCAACCGCTGCTGCTCTCGCAGGCCTGGATGGTCAGCGTCAGGCTCTGCCCCACCTCCACCTGCGACGCGGTGGAGGACACCTGGAAGTGGTCCAGGGGACGCAGGGCCCCCACGCCGATCACGATGGGCCCGGCGTCCCAGCCGATGTAGGTGTAGCCCGGGACCTTGTTGTCGACCAGGTCACCCAGGCTGTAGGCCGACAACTCGTGCCCCAGCCTGACGTCGTCGGTGCGCACCCACTTCAGGTCGCGGTCGAACACGTGCAGGGTGTTGCTGCCTTCCAGGAAGTACAGCTGCAACTCCTCGTAGCCGATCATGTGCTGCAGCTTGCTGGTCAGGGTCTGGCCCGCCCACGGACCGTTGGTGAAGGTCTTGGCCGTGGAGTCCTTGAGCAACCAGCCGCCTGCGTACACGTAGTAGCTCAGGGAGCCGTCCGGGTCGAGCATCACGAACACGTCATCGCCCATCGCCAGCACCTTGGGGTTGTTGACGACGTAGGCCCCGGCGTGCGGGCCGACCGGATCCAGGTAGAGCGGGTAGCCGATGCGCAGCACGTACGGGTTGGAGAACAGGGAGTTCGCGTACCAGTCGAAGTAGTGGTTTCGGACCGCGTCGGAGGGGTCGATGATGTTGAGGTCCCAGTCCTCGGAGACGTCTCGCGCTCGAACGCCCTCGGCGGCGCTGCCCAGCAGGTAGGGGGAGTTGAGCAAAGCCTTCCACAGGTTGTCACAGGTCTGCTTGACGCTGCTGACCACGGCCTCGGGAAAGAGGCTGCGCGTTTGCAGGGACGGGCAGACGTCGTACTCCCACAGGCCGTGGTGTTCTGCCGGGTAGATGGTCTGGGCGCCCACCTTGTAGCGCCCCCACTCGTTCCAACGTGCGGTGAAGGTGTGGTTGCCTGCGTACGTGTAGGCCTGCGCCGAGGGGAGCCAAGCCAGGCTTGCCAGCAAGCAGCCCAACGCGGCCAATGCAAGTCGACTCAAACGTGAGGGCGTCATGTTGGTGTCATGCCGGCGCTTGTCGCGGCGAGGGCACACCCGTGGTCGCGGCTTGCGCCTCCTGATTCATCGTCAAGTTGTGATTACATATATGTAACTTATAAATGTGATCAAAGAGGATTGAAATGAAGAGGTGGGTGCACTTTAGCCAGCGAAAATCGGGGATGAATCGTGAATTTGTCGTTACTGCAATGACATGAAAAGTTAGAACGAAACGCGTTGGATGGCCTTCGGTGAGCCGAGCTCGAGCAAATGGGGGCATTCGCTGGCATCGGGGTGGCGTGGCTTTCGGGCATCATGGTTGGCGCCACGGTCATCACCAAGGCGTCCCCATCGCCCCCACCGTTCCTGCCCATGCCTCGCACCCCTCGCGCGTCGGTCCCTGAGCCCCCTGGCCCCCGTGCCCGGGGCAGGGTGGGGCGTCCGCCCAAAACCTACGTCGAGACCGAGGAACTGCGAGGGCGCATCAAGGCGGCTGCGGCCAAGGTGTTCGCCGAGCGGGGCTACCACGGCCTGGCTGTCGAAGCCATCGTCCAGGAGGCGTCGCTGTCGCGGCCGACCTTCTACCGCTACTTCGCCAACGTTGACGAGGTCCTCAACCAGGTCTTCACGGAGGTGCATGCCCGCCTGGTTCAGGATGTCCGCACCGCAGTCGGCTCGGTCTCCGACCCGATCGGCAAGGTCGAAGCCGGATTGCTGGCCTGGCGGGGCTGGTGCGAGTGGGTGGGGCCGATGCTGGGCTCGATCTACGCGGAGATGCACAACGCAGCGTCCCCGGCGTACCACCACCGCAACTCGGTGATCGCGCTCATCGTTGCCGAGGTCGATGCGGCTTATGCGCAAATCGGGCGCGGCAAGATTTCCCGCCTGCTCGTCGAGACCTTCGTCGTGGGCGTGGAGCACCTGGGCTACCAATACCACCTGGGCAGCCACGCTGACAAGGCCCAGGCATGGGCCGAGACCCGCAAGGCCATGTTGCGGCTGGCCATCGGCATGCTCGGCGCCCGCCCTGAGTGGCAGGCCGCTGCTTTGCTGGCCGATCAACTGGGCATCGACATGGACTGAGCCGGTCGCTTGCGTGCAAGGCAAGTCTCGGCAGACAATTTCCGGACAACCATTCACCAGGGCGCGCATGAGCGACACCACCGCCGGCACCGATCACCCTGCCACCGAGGCCGACGTCACCCTGGCCTACCTCCTGCGCCGCATGCGCAGCAAGAGCGATTTTCCGGCCCTGTCTGCCTCTGTCGCCCGCGTGCAGGCGCTGTCCGAATCGGAAACCGACAGCCTGCAGTCCCTGTGCGACGAGATCCTCAAGGACGTGGCCCTGACGCAAAAGCTGCTGCGCGTGGTCAACACCGCGCACTACCGCCGTGCGGGCAGCGACCCCATCAGCACCATCTCGCGCGCGGTCAGCCTCATCGGCGTGGGTGGTGTGCGCAACCTGGCGCTGTCGCTGATGCTGCTCGACCACATGCAGGACCAGGGGCATGCGCACCAGCTCAAGCAGGCCTTCCTGCACACGGTGATGGCGGGCACGCTGGCCAGCGAACTGGCCACCAATGCGCGCGAGGCCGAAGAGGTGTTCGTCGGCGCGCTGTTCAGGCGGCTGGGCTGGTTGCTGGTGGCTTTCTACCTGCCCGACGATGCCGAGCAGATCCGCCAGCGAGGTGGCGAGCCAGGCCTGGCCTCGACCACCGACAGCGCCCGCATCGTCCAGCAAGTGCTGGGTGTGGGCCTGGAGGCGCTGGCCGATCACGTGGGCCGCGAATGGGGCCTGCCCGCCGACCTGCTGGCCAGCATGCGTTCCCCAGGTGACGCGGTGCCCACGCATTCGCTCGCAGGTCACCCCAGTCGCGTGCACTGGCTGGCCAGCCTGGCGCAGTCGGCTTCGGACGCCATGTTGCACACGGAGCCGGCTCAGCTGGGCGACGTTTTGCGAAAGCTGCAGCGCCGCTACCAGGCATCGCTCGGGCTGGAAGGGGACGTGCTGCAGGAAGCCGCTGGTCGCTCGCGCCAGCGCCTGACCGACCTCACCCGTGCGCTGAACCTGTCGGTGCCAGCGTCCTCACCCGCCGAGCGCCTGCTGGATCTGTACTACGTCGACGCGCCCAACGAAGGCCAGGACGCCGACGCCACCCCTGGCGAGCTGGCCGACGAGGTGGAGCTCTGCGCCCTGAGCCAGGAGCCCGATGACCAGGTCCTGGACCGAGAGGCCATCCTCACCCACGGCATCCAGGACATCACCAACACCCTGGTCGAGTCCTTCAAGCTGCAGACGGTGCTGCACATGGTGCTCGAGACCATCTGGCGCGGTCTGGGTGCCCGCCGCGTCGTCTTCTGCCTGCGCGACGCCAAGACCAACACCCTGGTGGGCCGCCTGGGCCTGGGAGAGGGCGCTGACGTGCTCAAGGCCGCATTTCAGATCGGCCTGAACGTGCAGCCCGGCCATCAGCCCGACCTGTTCGCTGCCGTGTGCCACCGCAACGTCGACACCCTGATTGCCGACGCCAGCGTGGCCGCCGTGGTGCGCCTGCTGCCGGGTTGGTTCCAGGCCCATGTGCAAGCGCCGACCTTCCTGGTGCTGCCGCTGTGGATGAAGCGGCCGAACCAGCCCGACGTGGTGCTGGGCATGATCTACGTCGACCAGGCCGAGGCCGGTGGGCTGGTGCTGGACGAGCGCACCTTGTCGTTGCTGCGCACGTTGCGCAATCAGGTCATCATGGCCTTCAAGCAGACGGCCGGTTGAGGTGCAGCGACCGGCGCAAGGCAGGGCTATCATCGCGCCCCATGTTCCGCATCGTCCTGGTCCACCCCGAAATCCCGCCCAACACCGGCAACGTCATCCGGCTGGCGGCCAACACCGGCTGCGAGCTGCACCTCATCGAGCCGCTGGGTTTTTCGATGGACGACAAGCTGCTGCGTCGAGCCGGCCTCGACTACCACGAGCACGCGCCGGTGAGGCGCCACGCCAGCTGGCAGGCCTTCCTCGATGTGATGCAGCCCGATGCTTCGAGGATGTTTGCCTTCACCACCCGCGGCAGTCGACCGTTTGGCGAGGTCGCGTGGCAGGCGGGCGACTGGCTGGTGTTCGGCTGCGAGACGGCGGGCCTGCCGCCTGATTTGCGCGAGACCTTCGCGCTGCCGCAGCGCGTGCGCCTGCCCATGCGGGCCGACCAGCGCAGCCTCAACCTGAGCAACGCGGTGGCGGTGGCGGTGTTCGAGGCCTGGCGGCAGAACGGCTACGCGGGCGGGGGCTGAGGCGCCCCGACGACACGCCTTGGCGCGTTGTCAGGCGCTCACGGGGCGGTTGTCAGCCCTCTGCCTTGGCCTCGCGGCGCATCAGCGCACCAACGGCTTCGGCCGGGCCCATGCGGCCCTCCAGCACCGCCACCACCGCTTCGGTGATGGGCATGCTCACGCCCAGCGCCTGCGCGCGCTGCCACACCGTGGGCGCGGTGTAGACGCCCTCGGCGACATGACCCAGCTCATGCAGGATCTGCGGCAACGGTTTGCCCGTTGCCAGCTGCAGCCCCACGTTGCGGTTGCGCGAGAGGCTGCCGGTGGCAGTCAGCACCAGGTCACCCAGTCCCGACAGGCCCATGAAGGTGTCGGCGCGCGCCCCCAAGGCCACGCCCAGGCGGGTCATCTCGGCCAGGCCGCGCGTGATGAGCGCAGCGCGGGCGTTCAGGCCCAGCTCCAGCCCATCGGCGATGCCGGTGGCGATGGCCAGCACGTTCTTGACCGCGCCTCCCACCTCGACACCGACCGGGTCGGGCGAGGTGTAGACGCGCAGCGAATCGGAGTGGAAGGTGCGCACGGCCAGCTCGCCCAAGGACGCGTCGGGGCTGGCGGCGACCAGCGCGGTCGGGCTGCCGATGGCCACCTCGTGCGCGAAGCTCGGACCGGAGAGCACCCCGGTGCGGGCCTGCGGGCTCACAGCCCGTGCGATCTCGTGCCCCAGTCGACCGGTGCCTTTTTCGAAGCCCTTGCACAGCCACAGCGCGGCGGCGTCAGCAGGCAGGCGCTGCAGCACCTCGGCCAACGCCGCCATGGGCGTGCCGATGATGATCAGGCCTTGTTGTGCGTGCGCGTGCGCCACGGCCTGAGCAAAGTCTGCGGAGACCTGCAGCGCCTCAGGGAAGGGGGCGTCGGGCAGGTAGCGCGCGTTGCGGCGCGCTTGCTGCATCTCGCCCGCCTGGGCGGCGTCGCGCGCCCACAGGTGCACCGGCACGCCTTGGCGCGCCGCGCTGATGGCCAGCGCGGTGCCCCAGGCGCCGGCCCCCAGGACCGTGATCGGTGGGGTCATCCGCTCAGGCGTTGGCCTGCTGGTCAGCGGCTTGTTGCAGCTGCGACTCGTACATGGCCTGGAAGTTGACTTCGGTCAGGTGCACGGCAGGGAAGCCGGTGCGGTTGAGCGTGTCGGCCACGGTGGCACGCAGGTAGGGGTAGACGATCTGCGGGCAGGCGATGGCGATGATCGGCTGCAGTTGCTCTTGCGGAATGTTGCGGATCTCGAACAGGCCGGCTTGCTTGGCTTCGATCAGGAACAGCACCTTGTCGTTGACCTTGGCGGTCACGGTGGCGGTCACGGCCACTTCGTAGATGCCTTCAACCACCGGTTCGGCGTGCAGGTTCAGTTGCACGTCGATTTGGGGCTGGCCCTGCTCCAGCAGGATCTGCGGGGCGTTGGGCAGCTCCAGGGACAGGTCCTTGAGGTAGATGCGCTGGATGGCAAAGCTGGGCTGGGCTTGTTCGCTCATGACGATTCCTTGGTTTGTTCGGTGGGCCCGGGCGTCGCAGGTTGCGCGCTCAGACGGGCCTGTCTCCGGTGCGGGGGATTATGGCGCAGCGCCGTGACAGGCCTGTCACAGGGCTGAGGGGGGTGTTGCCTCAGGGTTTGCCCGCTCGCCCAGGTAGCGCAGCAGGTCGGGCAGCTTGAGCCCGGGGCTGTAGAGCCAGCCCTGGAACTGGTCGCAGCCAAGCTCCCGCAACAAAGCCTGCTGGCTGGGTGTCTCGACGTATTCGGCGATGACGCTCACGCCTTGTGAGGAGCCCAGTCGCGCCACCGTGCGCACGATGTCCTGGTTGACCAGGTTGTGCTCGATGCCGCGCGTGATGCAACCATCGAGTTTGATGGCCGACAACTTGATGCGCTGCAGGTACAGCAGCGAGGTGTAGCCCATGCCGAAGTCGTCCATGCTGAGGGCCACGCCCAGGTCCTGCAGGGCGCGCAGGGTGCGGTCAGACGCCTCGGTGATGTTGAGTGCCCGGCCCTCGGTGACTTCGAGCTTGAGTTGGCCAGGCGCGACCTGGTGCTGTCTCAACGCCTGTGCGACGGTGGTCGGCAGCGAGCTGGTCTCGAGCTGAACCGGCGAGACGTTGACGGCCACTTTCACCGCATGCCCGGACCTCTGCCAGGTCGCCAGGTCGCGGCAGGCGCGGTCGATCGCGAAGGCGCCGATGCGGTGGATCAGCATGCACTCTTCGGCCGGGTTGATGATGGCCGGCGCCGGGATGAGGCCGTACTCGGCGTGCTCCCAGCGGATCAACGCTTCGACGCTGACCACGCGCCCCTGCGCGTCGTGCACAGGCTGGTAGACCAGGTACACGCGCTCGCTGCCCAGGTCCTTCTCGAACTCCTTGACCAGCGCCCGAGCGATGCGCCCGTAGCGGTCGGTCCGCTCGAGCATGCCTTCGCTGTCGCGCACTGGGGCGCACAGGAAGTTCAGCGTGTCTTTGAGCATGGCCCCGAAATCCTGCTTGCGGTCGCGCTCGAGCCTTTGCACGAAGGGCAGGTAGATCAGGGTCGACAGCAGCAGCCCGCCCAGCTGGATGGCAACGCCCACCCACGAGCCGGTCAGCAGGTGCCCCGACAGCAGGATGGGGGTGGACCAGCTGACCGCCTCGGTCGGCCCCGAAGGGGGCAGCCAGCTCAGCACCGCACTGGCCAACAGGCTGTTGAGCAGCGGCGCTGCCAAGAAGGCACCCAGCCAGCGCAGCCCGAACACCAGGGGGATGCCGAAGAGGAGCAGCTCGTTGACGTTGATGATGGCTGGCAGCACCGAGGCCCAGGCCAGGCGACGCATGACCGGGTCGCGCCCGCGCAGCAAGATGGCCAGGATCAGGCCCCAGGTGGCGCCAGCGCCGCCCAGGTGCGCAAAGGCGTTGACCACCATCGGGTTGCCCAGGGGGTGAGACAGGTCGGCGCCAGGCGGGGCGATCCAGGCCGAATCCTGCTCGCTCCAGTGCAGGATGATCTGACCCCCGTTCACGCCCACCAGCCACAACAGCTGGTTGACCAGCACCAGCATCGCGTTGAGCAACCAGGTCCCCAGGTTCTGAACCTGACCGAGCGCCACGTGCAGCGGCGCCAGCGTGGTGTTCAGGGTGTGCAGGCCAGCATGCGCCAAAGAAGAGGTGGCCCACGCACAAGCCATCACCACGGCGCCGAACGAGGCCATGCGGATGCCGAACTGAAGGGTGTCGCCGATTTGGTAGTCGATGGCGTGCCGGGGTGCGGGGAAGGTGCGCTCCAGCCGGTGAAGCACCTCTGCGGTGAACACGCCCAGCACCAGGCCCTTGAACAGGCTGGCGTAGCCCAGGTCTTCGAGGCTCACCTGTCCTTCTGGGGCGACACCCAGCACGAAGGCGGCGGCGGCGACCAGCGAGGTCCCGGCCATGGAAGGAAAGTGGCGGCGCTCCTTTTCGTCGAGCAAGAGCGAGATCCGCGATGCCACGATCATGGCGCTGGTCATGCCCGTGATGCCGTTCGTGGCCTGCACCAGGGTGGCTGCTGCAGCGGTCCAGTCCGCGCCGAACACGCTGGCCATCGTTTCTCGGTAAATGGGTAGCGGAAGGTACAGGGCCGCGTTGGCCAACGCCCCGATCAAAGCCAGGGGCAACAGCAAGATGAGCGCGTTGCGGATGCCTTCCGCCCACAGGGACAGCTTGTCACGCCAGGTCAAGGTGCCTCCACGCTGGTCAGTGTGGGGCCATCATCGTGGAGTGAGCCTTGGCACACAAGGCGGGGCAGCCCGCGTGCTGCGGCATGTGTGCGCCGTGCACCACGTGCCAAGGCAGGCTGGTCAAAGCAGCATCAGCCCCAGCGCGACGCTGGCTGGCAGGGCCTGGATCGGCAGGATGCGCCAGCTCGCCGTGGCGCCGCCGAACACCCCGGCGATCACCACGCAGCCCAGGAAGAACACGCGGATGTCGGTGCCCGCAGCGCCCAGCCAGCAGCCCCAGGCCAGGCCAGCCGCCAAGAAGCCGTTGTACAGGCCTTGGTTGGCCGCCAGCACCCGGGTGGATTCGGCGAACTCTCGGGTCAGGCCGAAAGCCTTGCGCCCAGCGGGCCGGGTCCACAGGAACATCTCCAGAACCAGGAAGCCCAGGTGCTGCAAAGCCACGAAGGCGGCGAGCCACAGGGCCAGGGTGGGGGCGAAGGCGAGGGTGTCCATGCGGTGGCGCTGTGTCGGCGTGCAGTTGAGTTTTTTACTGTAGAGTACAAAAATCAATGCGTCAATGAATTTTTGACTGAATGGTAAGAATGAATGCCAAGCCCCGGGGCCGCCCCCGTGCCTACGATCCGCAAACGGTGCTCCAGCAGGTCCAGCAGGCCTTCTGGGGCAAAGGTTATGCCGACACCTCGCTGGACGACCTGTGCGAGGCCGCTGGCGTCAACAAGGCCAGCCTGTATGCAGGCCTGGGTGACAAGGCGCAGCTGTACCGCCTGGCCCTGCACAGCTATGTCAAGCAGGTGGGAGAGGGCATGGCGGCCGCGCTTGATGCGCCGGGCCTGTCCCTGGCCCAGGCGCTTGAGCGGCTCCTGGCGCAAACGGTGACCACATACCGAGGCGCTCGGGGGTGCTTCATGGTGTCGACCGCGCCGATGGTGGCCTGGCAGGACGAAGCCGTGCGAGCACTGATGCAGCAGGCGCTGGCAGGTCAGGCCGACCTGCTGGCGGCGCGTTTCGAGCGGGCCGTTCGCGAGGGCGAGCTGGGCGGTGCTGTGCCCGCGACGGCCCTGGCGGGCCTGGTCGCTGCGCTCATGCATTCGCTGTCTTTGAGGGCGCGGGCCGGGCTGCCCGAGCCCGAACTCATGCGCTGGGCCCAGGCAGAGTTGGCGCTGGTGCTGGCCCTGGCTCGGCCTGTGGGACGTGATGCCGGCCAGCGCCTGAACGGCTGAGGGGCCTTTGTTCGCTCAGTCCGCTCAGTCCGTGAACGCCTGGAGGCCTGGTGTCAGGCCTGACCAGCCAGCATGGGCAGCAAGCCACCACGCTGGTCCAGCGCGATGAGGTCATCGCAGCCGCCCACGTGGGTCTCGCCGATGAAGATTTGAGGCACGGTGCGACGGCCGGTGATGGCCATCATGTGGTCGCGCTGGCTGGGGTCCAGGTCGATGCGGACTTCTTCGATGGCCTCAACCCCGCGCTGCTTGAGCAGCATCTTGGCCCGCAGGCAGTAGGGGCAGACCAGGGTGGTGTACATCTTGACGGCTTGCATGGTGCGGCAGGTGCTGGGTGATGCGGTGGTGGGCGCCGCGCCAGAAATGCGCAGCGCGCCGATTGTCCCGCCAGAGCGATGCCCGCCTGGCGCGTGGGGACTAGCGTGCGCTTGCCACGAAGGCTCGCTGGCAGGCGCTGTTGGCGGCGTGATGCGCGCCAATCCCGCTGAATCAGGCTTTGCCGGCCTTCTCGATCGGCAGGTTGGCTTCGCGCCAGGCCTTGAGGCCACCCGCGAGCGACTGCACGTTTTCGTGCCCAAGCTTTTTCAGCTCGCCCACGGCTTTGGCAGAGCGCTGACCGCTGGCGCACACCACCACGATGGGCAGCTTCTTGTTGCCGGGCAGGCCCTTGGCGGTGCCCAGGTCGGCCAGCGGGATGTGCTTGGCGCCCGCCACGTGGCCAGCGGCGAACTCCTCGGCGCTGCACACGTCGATGACGACGGCTTTTTCCTTGTTCATGAGCTGCACGGCGAGGGCTGGCGTGATGCCGCCGTTGCCGGCTTGCTGGAGCTGCTGCCACAGCAGGACGCCGCCCGAAGAGGCTGCGGCCAGGATCCAGATCCAGTTGTCGGCAAGGAAGCTCGAGGAGGTCATGCGGGGGTGCTTTCGCGAGAAGAAACGTCAGGGGCCAGAAGGGCTCGGGGCGCGATTTTATAATCGAGGGCTGAGTCCTCATTTGAACCCACCGAGACCCGACCATGTACAAGCTCGTGCTGATCCGCCACGGCGAATCGACCTGGAACCTGGAAAACCGCTTCACCGGCTGGACCGACGTGGAGCTCACGCCCACCGGCGTGTCGCAGGCCATGTCGGCCGGCAAGCTGCTCAAGGCCGAAGGCTACGAGTTCGACGTCGCCTACACCTCGGTGCTCAAGCGCGCCATCCACACCCTGAACTACGCGCTCGACGAGATGGACCGCACCTGGCTGCCCGTCGTCAAGGACTGGCGCCTCAACGAGCGCCACTACGGCGGCCTGCAGGGCCTGAACAAGGGCGACATGGCCAAGCAGTATGGCGACGAGCAGGTGCTGATCTGGCGCCGCAGCTACGACACCCCGCCGCCTGCCCTGGAAGCCACCGACCCGCGCGGCCAGCGCCAGGACCTGCGCTACGCCAAGCTCAACCCCGAGCAAGTGCCCCTGACCGAGTGCCTCAAGGACACCGTGGCCCGCGTGGTGCCCTACTGGACCGAGGTGCTGGCCCCCGCCATCAAGAGCGGCCAGCGCATCGTCATCGCCGCGCACGGCAACTCGATCCGCGCCCTGGTCAAGTACCTCGACAACATCGGCGACAACGACATCGTCAGCCTCAACATCCCCAACGGCATCCCGCTGGTGTACGAGCTCGACGCTGATCTCAAGCCCATCAAGCACTACTACCTGGGCGACGCCGAAGCCGCTGCAGCGGCTGCTGCGGCCGTGGCCAAGCAAGGCAAGGCCTGACGCTGGCGGGGCGCGTCGCCGACCTCGCGGTGGCTGCGCCTTCGGGCGGGTTGCCGCAGGGAGTGATCAGGGCTTGAGGCTCCAGATCACCGGGCAGTGATCCGACAGTTGCCTGCCTCGGTCCGAGGCATCGAACGACAGGCGCGCAAAGCGCCTGTTGCCGTTTTGGGTCGCCAGTTTCTGGTCGATGAAGATGTCGTCGATGTACTGCCGGTGCTTGTCGTCGGCGCTGCAGCCCGTGTAGCGTTGGCCTTCGGTGGCCCGCATCAGCACAGCCCCCTGCGGCACGTCGTCGCTCCACGCCTGCACCAGGTTGAAGGGCGCGGCTTCGTCGGGGCCCGCGGGGTAGCGGGCGTCTTTGTCGAGGTGCCGATTGAAGTCACCCAGGATGGCGAAGGGCGTGCCTTCGCGCACACGTTGATCGACCCAGGCTTCGACCACGGGCACCTGCTGGCGCAGCCGCGCGCAGGGCTCGAAGCTGCGGTCAAGCTTGCCAGTGAAGCAGCCGCTTTTGAGGTGCACGGCCAGCAGCCGCACCTCGCGTGGGGTGCCTGGCCACAGCGTCACGTCGGCGCCAGCGCGCGTGCCACCATCGATGTCCAGCGCGGTCAGGTCACCATTGCAGCGAAAGGGCACGCCCTCGCGGATGGCAAAGCCCACTTTCTGCGGGTGCGCCCGGTGGGTGAAGCAACCCAGCTGCCAGCCTTGGCGAAAGACCAGTCTGGCGGCCTCGGGGCCATCGACCTCCTGCAGGGCCACGGCGTCGACCTGGTGGGTGGCGTGCAGGGCCTGGGCGCTGCGGGCCAGGGCATCGAAATCGGCTTGGCTGCGCGACGGCGGTGGGGTGCGACCGGGTGTGCAGGGCAGGGCGCGGTCCTGGCTGCGCGGCTGCTGGCTGGTGCAGCGTGCGGCCAGGCGTTCGTGCTCGGCAGGCAGCATCAGCCATTCGAGGTTCCAGGTGGCAAGCGTGACGCCGGCCTTCGGGGCACCGATGCCCAGCCGTTCCAGCCAGCCTGCATGGGCACTGGATGAGGCCATGCAGGCGGCTGCAGCGAAAAGTGGGAGGGCCCGTACAGCAGCCAGCAGGCGGCGCACGCGTCCTCAGGCGCCGAGCGCGACGCGGTCGAGCGTGTAGTTCTGCGGGCCGGCCACGGCGATCTTGATGGCGCCGATGCGGTTGGCCAGGGCCACCGACTTGACCAGGTCCCAGCCTTGCGACAGGCCGTGCAGCAGACCGCCACGGAACGCGTCGCCACAGCCGGTGGGGTCGACCACCGCAGCGGCCTTCACGCCGGGCACGTGGGTTTTTTCGCCTTGGATGTAGACATTGCAGCCGTCTGCGCCCAGGGTCTCGATCAGGCCCTTGAGGTGCGCGGCCTGGGAGATCTCGGCCAAGCTCTGACCGGTGCGGTCGGCCAGCAGCTTGGCTTCGTAGTCGTTGACGGCCACCCACGTGGCTTGCGAAACAAAGCGCTTGAGGTCTTCGCCGTCGAACATGGGCAGGCCCTGACCCGGGTCGAAGATGAACGGGATCTTGGCAGCTTGCAGTTGCGCGGCGTGCTGGATCATGGCGTCGCGGCCGTCCGGGGCAACGATGGCCAGCTTGATGGCTGGATCGGCCTGGATCTGCAGGCGGTGAGCCTGGCCCATGGCGCCCGGGTGGAAGGCCGTGATCTGGTTGTTGTCCTGGTCCGTGATGATGATGGCCTGGGCCGTGTAGTCGTCTTCCACCATCATCACGTGCGTGAGGTCCATGCCTTGCTGCTCGAGGTGGTTGCGGTAGAGGGCGCCGTCTTTGCCCAGCGTGGCCATGATCAGGGGGGCGCCACCGAGTTGCTTGAGGCTGTAGGCGATGTTGCCGGCGCAGCCACCGAATTCCTTGCGCATCGAGGGCACCAGGAAGGACACGTTCAGGATGTGCACCTGCTCGGGCAGGATCTGCTGGGCAAAGCGGCCTGGGAAGGTGGTGATGGTGTCGAAGGCCAGGGAGCCGCAGATGAGCACGGACATGTTGTTGCTTTCAGCGATGGACGCTCAAGGGTAGAAAAGTTCGGCGGTGTAGCCGGCCGGAGCCAGGTCGGACAAGCGCAGCGACCATTGCAGGACCGTGCTCTCGCCAGCCGGGACGGCCTCGGGCACTGACAACAGCGGCATGCCCTCTCCCTTGGCGATCTGGGCGTCGGTGGGGGCAAAGGCGCGGCGGGCGATCACGGTGCCGCGGTCGTCGGTGAGGGTCAGGTCGATGTGGGGCCAGGCCAGCTCCACGCTGGCGCGGTTGTTCACGGCCACGGTCAGGCGGTAGCGGTCGGGCCCCTCGGAGGCGGTGCGCACCAGCGTGGCGTTGTCCACCTGCAGGGCGTCCAGCCGCATGGGTGGCCGGATCTGGCAGCCGACCTGCGCACACCAGGCGTTGAGCAGGGGGCGACTCGATGGGTGGTGTGCGGCCACCCAGTCTCGGAAATGGTGGCCCAGCTGCACGGTCAAGCCGAGCACCAGCAACAGCGCAACCAGGCCCATCGTGGCCTGCACCCAGGGCATGCGCCAGAACGCCTGGCGCTGGGCTTTGCGCACGAATTCGGGGGCCTGCGAGGCGGGGTCACGCCCGCGCGTGCCTGAGCGGCCCTTGCGCTGGCTGGGTGGCTGCACGGGTTGCTCGGGCACGTAACCCGGGTCGGACTGGCGCAGCAGCGAGGCCTCCGCGCCCAGCTCGGCTGGGGCGGTGGGTGCGAGGGCAGCCTTGGTGGCATCGGTCGGCGCTTCGGCCGCAACTTGAGGCTGGGGCTGCTGAAGCGGCTCTGGTCGCGCCAGGGCGGCCGCCGGCAGCGAGGACATCGGCGGCGGCTCGGTCAGGGGGGCCGGCACGCTGTCCTGGTAGCGCGCCCACTCGTCCTCGGCATCCAGGTCGCTGGGGAACTGGGCGTCGGCGAACTCGGGGCCACGCTCGCGGCGGCGCACCTGGCGGGTGTCCGACGGCAACAGGTAGCGCGACTCGAGCGCGTCGGCCTCGTCGGTGCTTGGCACGTCTTCGGGCGGGTCTTCCAGCCAGGGACGGGGTTCGTCGGCGATGTGCAGGCGGTCGTTGCCAGCGGGCGAAGGCTGGTCAGACAGGTCCACCGAGGTGTCGAGGTCGAAATCGGTGGCCGCAGGGAGCGCAGCGGGTGTCGGGGCGGCCCCAGCGCCGAAGGACAGGTCGGCGGAGGTCAGCGACGTGTGGGCGCTGATGGGCATGGGGGCCGGCGGCGATGGCGGGCGCTGCGGCGCAGGCGGGCGGTCCAGTCCGGCGGGTTGCGTGCGGCTCCAGCCCGAGGGGGGCGTGGGTGCGGCAGGCGGCGGCGTCGATGGCCGCACGGGTGGCGGTGTGGTCGCTGGCGGCTGAGCCGGTGGGGCAGGGGGCTGCGTGGCCTGGTGCCCCGGTGGCGGCACTTGCCTGGGCGGTGGCGCTTCGGTGTCGAGGTCGAACAGCGCCGGCAGGGCGTTGAAGACCTCGTGGCAGCGGCCACAACGCACCCAGCCTTCGGAGACCTTCAATTGGTCTTGCACGACCTTGAAGATCGTGCCGCAGTGGGTGCAACGGGTGGCCAGGCTCATAGCCCGCCTTTATGCCATTTTTTCAAGGGAAAACCGGCCCGGGTGCGTGTTCATCCCACCCGCTTTTGGGCGGTCATCAGGATCCAGCCCTCTTCCTCGTTGGCCACCTGCAACTGCAGGCCCACTTCGGCATAGGCGTCTTTGAGCTCTTGCTCCTGGCGCGCCAGGATGCCGGCGAGCACCAGGTGGCCACCTGCTGCGACGTGGCTGGACAGCAGCGGCGAGAGCATCCGCAAGGGCGTGGCCAGGATGTTGGCCAGCACCAATGGGTAGGCTCCTCGGGCCTCGCCCACCAGGTCAGGCAGGCCGGCGCGCACCGGCAAGCTGCCGTCGACCGACCTGAGGTGCGCCAGGTTGGCTTCGGCGTTGAGCACGGTGGCCTCCACGGCTGCGGGGTCGATGTCGACCGCGTCGATCAGGCCCGAGCCGAACAGCGCTGCGCCAATGGCCAGGATGCCCGAGCCACAGCCGTAGTCCAGCACGCGCTGCCCTGCGAAGGCCGCAGCGTTCTGAGCGATCCACTTCAGGCACATGCGCGTGGTCGGGTGCGTGCCGGTGCCAAAGGCCAGGCCCGGGTCCAGGCGCATGACGGTTTTGGCCGCGGCGGGCACTTCGTGCCAGGTCGGCACGATGAAAAAGCTGTCGGTGATGGGCACCGGCTGGAACTGCGACTGCGTCAGCCGCACCCAGTCCTGTTCGTCCACGGGCTGGATGCCCTGGACGTGGATGTCCTCGGCCCAGTCCTGGGCCAGGATCAGCGTGGCCGCTTCCAGGGCCTCGGCCTCGGTGGCGAACAGGCTCTTGATGGTCGAGCGCTGCCAGGCTTCGCGCGGCACCGGCATGCCCGGCTCACCCCACAGGGCCTCTTCGTGTTCCGTGTCGGCGTCGGCGTCCTCGACGGAGACAGACAAGGCCTCGATCTCCATGAGCGCGTCGCTCAGGTTCTCGACTTCGGCCTCTTGGGCCAGCAGGGTGAGTTCGTACAGGGGCATGTCAGGTGTCGCCTTGGGGCTTCAGCGCTTGCGCGCCGCCATCCAGCTTTCGAGGTAGTGGATGTCGGTGCCGCCTTCGACGAACTTGGCGTCCACCATCAGCTCGCGGTGCAGCGGGATGTTGGTGTGGATGCCTTCAACGACCGTCTCGGACAGGGCGGTGCGCATGCGGGCCAGGGCCTGCTCGCGGGTGTCGCCGTGCACGATGATCTTGCCGATCATGGAGTCGTAGTTGGGCGGCACGAAGTAGTTGGTGTAGATGTGCGAGTCCACGCGCACGCCAGGCCCGCCCGGGGCGTGCCAGGTCGTGATGCGTCCCGGCGAAGGGATGAACTTGACCGGGTCTTCGGCGTTGATGCGGCACTCGATGGAGTGGCCGCGCATCTCGATCTGGCGTTGCGTGAAGGGCAGCTTCTCGCCAGCGGCCACGCGGATCTGCATCTGCACGATGTCGATGCCGCTGACCAGCTCGGTGACAGGGTGCTCGACCTGCACGCGCGTGTTCATCTCGATGAAGTAGAACTCGCCGTTCTCGTAGAGGAACTCGAAGGTGCCCGCGCCGCGGTAGCCGATCTTCTTGCAGGCGGCCGAGCAGCGCTCGCCCACCTTCTCGATCAGGCGACGGGGGATGCCCGGTGCCGGCGCTTCTTCGATGATCTTTTGGTGGCGACGCTGCATGGAACAGTCGCGCTCGCCCAGCCAGACCGCGTTCTTGTGCTGGTCTGCCAGGATCTGGATCTCGATGTGGCGCGGGTGCTCCAGGAACTTCTCCATGTAGACCTGCGGGTTGCCGAAGGCGGCGCCCGCTTCGCTCTTGGTGGTCTGCACGGCGTGGATCAGCGCGGCTTCGGTGTGCACGACGCGCATGCCGCGACCACCGCCGCCACCGGCCGCCTTGATGATGACGGGGTAGCCGACGCTGCGCGCGATCTTGATGATTTCCTTGGGGTCGTCGGGCAGGGCGCCTTCGGAGCCGGGCACGCACGGCACGCCCGAGCGGATCATGGCCTGCTTGGCCGAGACCTTGTCACCCATGATGCGGATGGACTCGGGCGTGGGACCAATGAAGGTGAAGCCCGATTGCTCGACGCGCTCGGCGAAGTCGGCGTTCTCGGACAGGAAGCCGTAGCCGGGGTGGATGGCCTCGGCATCCGTCACTTCTGCGGCCGAGATGATGGCCGGCATGTGCAGGTAGCTTTGCGCCGAGGGGGCCGGGCCGATGCACACGGCCTCGTCGGCGAGCTTGACGTACTTGGCGTCGCGGTCGGCCTCGGAGTAGACGACCACCGACTGGATGCCCATCTCGCGGCAGGCGCGCTGGATGCGCAGGGCGATCTCGCCCCGGTTGGCGATGAGGATTTTCTTGAACATGGCGAAGCCCTCGCCTTATTCGATGACGAACAGGGGCTGGCCGTACTCGACGGGCTGGCCGTTGTCGACCAGGATCTTGGTGATGGTGCCGTCCTGGTCTGCTTCGATCTCGTTCATGATCTTCATGGCTTCGATGATGCAGACGGCCTGGCCGGCCTTGACCTGGTCGCCGACTTCGGCGAAGGCCTTGGCGCCCGGGCTGGAGGCGCGGTAGAAGGTGCCGACCATGGGCGACTTGACCACGTGACCGGTTTCGGCCGGGGCTTCGGCGGCAGGTGCTGCGGCCGCAGCGGGGGCGGCGACGGCTGCGGGTGCGACCATGGCGGGCGCGGCGGCCACGGTCTGCATGACGACGGGCGCTGCACCGGCCTTGACGATGCGGACTTTGCCGTCGGCTTCGGTGATTTCGAGTTCAGACACGTTCGACTCGGAAACGAGGTCGATCAGGGTCTTGAGTTTGCGCAGGTCCATGGATGTTCTCCAGCGAGGTCGGCGAGCGGGTGGCGCTCGGGGTGAGCGGCAGGTGGGGCGTTCCGGGTGGGAAGGCTCAGCTGCCGGATGCAGGGGCCTTCGGCGGCGGTGCGCCGAGGCGATCGAGGGCGGCTTCCAGCGCGAGTCGGTAGCCCGCCGCACCCAAGCCCAGGATCACGCCTTCGGCGAGGTCCGAGAAATAGGAGTGGTGGCGGAAGGCTTCGCGCCGGTGGATGTTCGAGAGGTGCACCTCGATGAAGGGCAGCGCCACGCCGGCAAAAGCGTCGCGCAGGGCCACGCTGGTGTGCGTGAACCCGCCCGGGTTGATGATCACGAAGGTGGTGCCGTCCGTGCGGGCGGCCTGCACCCGGTCGATGAGGGCGCCTTCGTGGTTGCTCTGGAATGCCGTCAGGGCCGCGCCGCGGCGGGCGGCGTGGGCGCTCAGATCCGAGTTGATCTGCTCCAGCGTGGTGGACCCATAGACCTGCGGTTCACGGGTGCCCAGCAGGTTCAGGTTCGGGCCATGGAGGACGAGGATGTGCATGCGTCACCGGGTGGGCCAGGGCGCCTCATCTGACAACGAGGCACGCAAGATCACCCGAGAAAATGAACGTAGCCGGATTTTACTTGCAATAGCCCGAAATTCTCGGTTTTTGCCGGAAATGTTTCGGGTTGATCCGGACGCCTCAGGCGGGGGCCATGGCGCGGGCCCAGGTGGCCAGCTCGTCGAAGTGGGTGGCGCCCATTTTGCGGTGGCGGATGCGGCCCTGGGCGTCGATCAACACGGTGAAGGGCAAACCGCCCGCCGTGTTGCCCAGGGTCTGGGCCAGCTCGGTGCCGCCGAAGCCGGCCAGCGCAACCCCGAATCCTACCTGTACTTTGGTCAGGAATTCCTTGACCGGGGTCGGGCCGTCGATCGCCAGGCCCACGACC
The DNA here is from genome assembly GCA_964373965.1 of uncultured Aquabacterium sp. GTDB lineage: Bacteria > Pseudomonadota > Gammaproteobacteria > Burkholderiales > Burkholderiaceae_C > Aquabacterium. Next base: position 48,585 of record CAYJXE010000008.1, read on the forward strand.
TGCCAGCCCGCGGGCGAGAACTCGCGGTGGAAGCGGTCAAGCTCGGGCATCTCCTTGACGCAGGGCGGGCACCAGGTCGCCCAGAAGTTCAGCAGCAGCGGCTTGCCTTGCAGTGCGACCCAGTTGAAAGGGGTGCCTTGCGGGGTGTCGAAGTGCACGTCCCAAAAGCCAGCGGGCAGTGGCTCGCCTGTGGCGAGGTTGGGGTCTTGGGTGGGCGAGGCGCCTTGAGGCTGAGCGGGCGAAGCTCCGGCCGCTGCCTGGGTGCTGGCGTGGCGCTGCCAGCCCCACCAGGCCCCCGCTCCTGCTGCGGCGAGGCCTGCGGTGCCGAAGAGGGCGGCGCGTCGGCTCACGCCCCGCTGGGTGGCGAGCGGACGTTCGTGCTCGGCAAGCACGGGGTGTTTGTTCAAACGTTGTGGCATGTTGTTGGGGCGTTTCAGGTGTCGGCCAGCAAACGGCGCAGGGCGGCGAGGTCGCCGCGCTCGGTGCGGCCGCGGGCGTCGGGCTTGAGGGCGCCGCGCAAGTCGTCGGCGTCGAGGATGGTCAGGTGCAGGCCGATGGGCTCGCCCAGGGCTTCGCAGTCCACGGTCAGGCTCAGGCGATCGACGGTGCCGCCGCGCGGACCGGGTGCGCTGGAGACATCGTAGTCCAAGCCCTTGCTGAGCAGCTGGATCTCGGCGGACTTGCTGTCATCACAGTAAAGCTGCAGGTGGATGTCGCTCAGGCGGGTGGCGGTGCCGCGCCAGACGGCGCCACTCAGGTGGGGGCGAAAGTCGGTCAGGCGCTGCATCCAGAGGGCGGCGAGCTCGCGCAGCGCGCGCAACTCGGTGGGTTGGGTGTCGGCGCAAAAGACGCTGAGGTACTCGAACACCGCTTCTTCGAGGACGTCGTTGCCAGGCAGCTCGGCGCGGTTGCCCAGGCCGAGTTGCTTGATGGCGCGGCGCTTGGCCGGGCCGTACTCCAGGCCCTCTTCGACAACGAGGCGCGCTGCGGTCGCGGCGATTTCCTGGGTGAGCGGGTTCATGGTTGGGCCTGTCGGGTCCGATGGGGCGACCTGGCTGGCGTCGCGATGTGTCCAAAGGCCCCTCGAGGGCGGGTTTCCACGTGTGAAGGGGTTCGCGAAGTGTCAGGCAGCTGACGATTCGAGCGCATTGAAACACAGGGGTTCGATGACTTCCTAGGGAAAACCAACGCGAGGTCGATCGGGGTTGAATCGTGAGAATTGTTACACCCGCTGTCACCGATCGAGGAAGCCCATGAACAAGACCCTGCCCCCATCCCGTGCACGCCGCGCGGTGTTTGTCAGCGCCATGCTCGGGGCCTGCGTCCTGGCCGCATCGCCGATCGCGCAGGCCGCCGAGGCCAGCGCCACGCCACAGGTCACCGTGACCCAGATCGGCCAGGGCATCGAAGGTGCAGCCTGGGCCTTGGCCAACATCGCCTCGAACACGGCGCAGGCGGCGGCGAGTTTCGCCAAATCCGGCGTGGCGCCCGAGCCCGGCGACTACAACGCGTGGCAGCGCACCTGGAACCTGGTGACTCCGCCCAAAGCCGACGCGCCGGTCAACCAGACCACCGACCAGCGCTTTGCCTACCCGCTGATCGCCACGCAGGGTGGTGGCACCAAGGCTGGCTACAACCCGCGTGCGTTCTACAAGTGGCAGCAGGTCAACCTGCCGGCCTCCACCGGTGCGCGCTGCGGCAATGGCTCGCCTTACAAGATCTTCGTCAACCTCAGCCCCAACACCCGCAACATCCAGATCTTCATGGAGCCGGGTGGTGTGTGCTTCAACTACGAGCAGTGCGCGGGCAAGACGGCCTGGGGCGCCTTCAACCCCGAGGGCGTGCCGGACAACTACACCAGCCTGCTGTCGTACACGAACGGCAAGCTCAACGTGTCGACCACAGGGGCGCTGGAGTCGCCGATCTACCAGCGCATCCCGCTGACCACGAACCAGCGCCTGAAGATGCAGGACTGGACGACCATCTACATGCCTTATTGCTCGGGCGACGTGCACCTGGGCGACAACACCAAGGTCTACACCAGCGCCGATGGGCAGGCCACGCGCGTGCAGCACTACTCGGGCGTGCAGAACGTGATGGCCACGCTGGGCTGGGCGCGCACCAACCTGCCGCGGCCGGCGCAGGTCTTCCTGCATGGCCAGAGCGCCGGCTCGGTGGGCTCGGACGCGCAGAAGGTGGCGGTGCGCACGGTGCTCAACCCCAGCTTCCGTCAATTCAACATGCACGACTCGGGCTCGATGTACCCGGGCGACTGGACCACCTCATCGCCGCAGGAGATGCCCAGCTCGGTGATGTACAAGCGCGTGGCCTCGGAGTTGTTCAACTTCGATGCGAGCAAGCCCGATGCGCGCACGCCGCTGCTGCTGGTCAAGCAGGCGCTGCCCGAGTTCAACTGGCGTGATTTCTCGAGCGTGCGCACGGCTTATGCCAACAAGTGGCCGCAGGACCGCACCCTGTATGTGCAGAGCATCACCGACCTGAACTTCAGCGGCTTCATGTACCAGGACAACCCGGGCATGTTCGAGATTTCGGCCGCGGAAAACGGCGGCAAGGCCGGCTCTGCCCGCGCCTTCCTGTCGCCGCAAGGGCGCTTCACCACCGACCTGCACCTGCGCGACCTCGGTCGCATGCTGGCCCAGATCGATGGCATGGGGCCGAACACCGGCTACTTCTCGCCGAGCGGTCGCACGCTCAACGCATCGCACTGCCTGACGGTCATCAACTACGAGAACACGACCAACCCGGACACCGGTCGCGACGTGGTCTCGGCGCTGCGCAACCTGGTGGACCTGAGCTCGCCGCCGGTGCTGCGCGAGCGGGCATCGGACCCGTACTGGGGGCTGTACCAGCCGCTGGGCCCGGTCAACCGCTCTTTGCTGTCGCTGCTGATGCCTGACATGTTCACGCCGGTCAGCCAGTCGAACTGAGCTTTCACGCTCTCTCCTGTGTTGTGCTTGCTCCGCGTCCTCCCTGAGGGTGCGGGGCTTTTTTCCTGCTGACATGAACAAACGAGCTGTGGTCGGGGGGCTGTGTCTGCTGGCAGCCCTCGTGGTTGGTGCGATGTGGTGGATGGGGCGCCAGGGCGCTGGCGGTGGGGCGGTGGCAGAGCGCGCCAATGCCGTGGCGGCGCCGTCGCCGTGGTGGGGCGCATCGGGCCCAGCCGCTGGCCTGCCGGGGGCGGAGTTGCCCGCATCGGGCGCGCCGGACGCCGCCGAGGTCGCTCGCCTGAGGCAGGCGTACGAGCGCCTGTCGCCCGAAGACCGGGCTGCGGTGGACCAGGCGCGTGCCTACGAAGGTTTCATGGGCCGCATGCAGGCCTTGCTGGGCAGCAGCGGCGCCAGTGTGCTGAGCCAGACCGAAGCCCAGCAGGTCATGGATGAGGTCGACGCCTTTCAGCGCGAGGACTACCACTCACTGGCCCATGCGCTGCAGCTGAAGATGGCCATCGCGCGCATGGCCTGGCAGGGCGGGGAGCTCGATGGCAAGCTGGCCGCCATGCAGCAGCAGTTCGAACGCGAGCACGCGGCGCTGGTGGCGAAGTCGGACCCGAGCAAGGATCCGACTTTCATGGCCTTCAAGGCGGACGAGGCCGCGATGATCGCGCAGGCGCGGCGCATGGCCGCCTTCCCGGACGGCCTCACGCGAGACCAGTACATCATCCGCGAGAGCGAGAAGATCCGCGCGCGCCACTACCCGGACTGAGCCGGCCCGGTGCCGCCCGTGCGTGCCGGCCTGCCGTCAGGCCGCTTCGATCCAGACCGGCACGGCGCTGAACGCCGCGTTGGCGGAGATGCGATCGGTCTGGCGGTCGTCCGTCAGGTCGTTGATGCTGGCGCCGGCGTGGGCGCTCGCCACCTGCAGCCGCACGCCCTCGCGATCGTGGCCCCAGCCGTGGGGCAGGCTGACCACGCCCGAGCGGATGTCGGGCGTGACGTGCACGGGCACCTGGATGCGGCCGGTGCGCGAGGCCACGGTCACGGTCTGGCCTTCGCTGAGCGCGTGGCGCTGGGCATCGTCGGGGTGGATCCACAGCGTGCAGCGGGCCTTGCCCGACACCAGTCGTTCGCTGTTGTGCATCCAGGAGTTGTTGCTGCGCACCTCGCGCCGGCCGATGAGCTTGAGGGCGGGGCGGCCTGCGTCGCTCTCGGGCAGCGGGGTGGTGAAGGGTGCGACCAGCTGCGGCAGCTCGCGGCGGATGGCAGCGGGCATCAGGTCGATGCGCTTGCCGCGTGCCTGCAGGGCCTTGCCCAGCGAAGGCTGGAGCGGGCCCAGGTCGATGCCTTCGGGGTGGGCTCGCAGCTGGTTCATCGTCACGCCGCGCTTGGCCGCGCCCGATCGATTCAGGCCAATGGCCAGCAGGCGCTGGGGAGGCAGGCGTTTCATCAGCGCGCGCGAGAACAGGCCGGTCAGCCGCGAGCGCACGCCACCGCGCTCGAGCGACCAGGTTCGGCGGGCGTAGCGCTGGGCCAGCTCGCTGTAGATCTCCCAATCGTGCAGGGCGCCGGACGCGCGATCGACGATGGCCTCGCTGTAGCGGGCCACGTTGCGCACGGCCAGGTGCAGGAAGACGAGGTCGTAGTGATCGTGCTCGACGAAGCAGGTCGGCGGCAGGATGACGTCGGCGTGGCGCGTGGTCTCGTTGACGTAGAAGTCGATGGAGACCATGAAGTCGAGTTGCTCGAGCGCTTCGTCGAGCTGGCGGCCGTTGGGCGTGGACAGCACCGGGTTGCCCGCGGCCGTGACCAAGGCCCTGATCTGTCCCTTGCCGGGCGTGAGCATCTCTTCGGCCATGACGGAGACAGGCAGCTCGCCGCTGAACTCGGGCGCGCCACGCACGCGGCTGCGCCAGGCGTCAAGGTGGCCGGGGCCCATCAGCTTCATCTGGATGAGGTTGAGGGCCGGGCTGGTCAGCAGCGCACCACCTTCGCGGTCGATGTTGCCGGTCAGCAGGTTGATGACCTGGATCGCCCATTGGCAGACCACGCCGTGAGCCTGCGTGGACACACCCATGCGGCCGTAGGCCACGCCGCCGCCTTGACTGGAGGCGGCAGCCAGCTCGCGTGCGATGCGGCGGGTGGTGGTAGCGTCGATGCCAGTGTGGGCGGCGGTGGCCTCAGGGCTGAAGGGCGCGACGGCGTCACGCACGGCCTTGACCTGATCGAGCAGGGGCTCGAGCGCACCGGGTTGCGTGAGCTCTTCGCCGAACAGGGTGTGGATCAGGCTGAGCAGGAAGGCGGCGTCGCTGCCCGGATCGATCGCCAGGTGCTCGTCGGCGATCGCTGCGGTTTCGGTGCGGCGCGGGTCGAGCACCACCAGCTTGCCACCACGTGCCTTGAGCGCCTTGAAGCGCGCGCGCACATCGGGCACGGTCATCAGGCTGCCGTTGGAGGCCAGCGGGTTGCCGCCCAGCACCAGCATGTACATGGTGCGGTCGATGTCGGGGATGGGTATGGCGAGCTGGTGGCCGTACAGCCAGTGCGCCACCACGTGGTGCGGCAACTGGTCGGCGGAGGTGGCCGAAAAGCGTGAGCGCGTTTTCAGCTGGCTCAGGAACAGGTGGCCGTGGGTGACGTTGCCCCAGTTGTGCACGTTGGGGTTGCCCTGGTAGACCGCCACGGCGTTGGCGCCATGTTGCTCGCGCACGCGGGCCAGTCCCTCGACGACCATGTCGAAGGCCTGCTCCCAGCCAATGGGTTCCCAGCGGGTGATGCCGTTGTCGACCACGCGGCGCACGGGATGGCGCAAGCGATCGGGGTCTTCGTGCAGGTCCTTGAGCGCAACGGCCTTGGGGCAGATGTGGCCGCGCGAGAGCGGGTCGGCGTCGTTGCCCTTGACGCTGACGATGCGCGCTTGCGGGCCTTCGCCCTGGACCTGGAAGGTCAGGCCGCAGATGGCTTCGCAGAGGTTGCAAACGCCATGTTTGGTCGTGATGGGTGCGTCGGCAGCCGGCGCGGCGGGGGCATGGGCCATGAGGCGTCCTCGTGGTGGGTTGACCCGTGATCATGCCAGCTTGTCCCTGGCTGCGTATCATCCGGGTTCACCCTGATTTCGTCCGCGTCCGACCCCATGCAACTGCAGCCCAAACACGTTCAGCCCGTCGTCATGGCCGGCATCATGGCCTTCATCATGACGGCCTTCATCACCTGGCTGAACCTGGGGTGGCGGCCGGACTTCCTCAAGCTCTGGGCGCGGGCGTTCGTGATCGCGTGGCCAGTGGCCTCTCTGGCGGCCTTCGTGGCCTCGCCGATCGCGCCCAGGATCACGCAGGCGATTTTGCGGTGGGTGAATTCGGCTCGCTGAGGTCGACAAGTTCGTGGTCTGCGGGTGCCATGGTGTTTCGGGTTGATCGGCCTGGTTTGCTGCGACCTCCGCTGGATTGACGGGGGTGGGCCATGTGGCTGGCAATGACTGCGACCGCGGCTTCGGCGGTCACGGCGATGACGAAGAAGACGACGGCGTTGTGCAGCATGGTGGGCTCCTGAAGTGGTGAGGCCTGGGCGCCAACCGTTTGGTGGGCGTTGGGTTCACTTTAGGAGCCGAGGGCGCGCAGGCATGAAGGCGCGAGGCCTGTTTGCGCGTCGGTCTCGGTGAGGCGTGTGTGTCGGATCAGGTCTACATGGCGCCGGGTGCCTGAGCCCTGAACGCCTGAATCGGCTTGGCTTCGGCCTGGTCTGTCGGGAGCAGGGGCAGCCTGGCCGTGATGCAGGTGCCATGACCAGGCGCTGAGCTCAGGGAGAGCTCGCCTCCCGAGGCCTCGACGCGAAAGCGCATGCCGCGCAGGCCGTGCCGTCCCAGCCTGGAGGTGTCGGGGTCAAAGCCGATGCCGTCGTCTTCGATGCTGACCACGGCGTGTGCGCCTTGTTCGAGCAGCCGCACGCGCAGGTGGCTGGCCTGGGCGTACTTGAGCGCGTTGGTGATCGCCTCCTGCACCACGCGGTAGACGGTGAGCTGGTCGTCTGCGGAAAGCGAGGTGGCTTGCAGGTCCTGCTCGATGTGCAGGCCGCTGACCTTGCCCGTGTCGTGCAGCAGCGCTTCGAGCGAAGCGGCCAGGCCCAGGGTGCGCAAGGATGACGGGCACAGGTCTTCGATGATGCGGCGCTTGAGCGCGATGCCCTGGTTGAGCGCTTCGGTCAGGTGGGTGATTTTGGGCAGCAACTCAGGCAGGTTCTGCTGGATGCGCGGACGCAGCACGGCCACGTCGAGCTTGGCCGTGGTCAGCAGTGCGCCGAGCTCGTCGTGCAGGTCACGGGCCAGGCGGGCGCGCTCGTCTTCGCGGGCGGTCTGCAGGTGACGAGCGAGGTCGCGCAGGTCGCTGGTGCGGCGTTGCACCTCCTGCTCCAAGCGGTCCTTTTCGTGCAGCAGCGAGGTGCGCTGCGCTTCACGCTCGATCATGAGCTGGCGGCCCTGGCGGATGAGCAGGATGAGGATCAGCAGGCTGAGCACCGTCATCGCGGCGATGCCAATGCGACCCAGCAGCAGCAACTCCTGGATGTCGTCCAGACCTTGGGTCACCAGGCGATTGCGGTGCGCCATGTTGACGTCGAACTCGTCGCGCATGCGCTCCATGATTTCGCGCCCGATGCCGCTGCGCACCATGTCGATGGCGGCTTCGCGGTTGCCGCTGTCATGCCTGCGCAGCACCTCTTGCATTTCGGCGAGCTTTTCGTCGAAGAGCTGATCGAGCTTGAGTTGCATGCTCGGCAGGCTGGCTTCGCCGCTGGCGTGGTCGAGCGCATGGATCTCCCTGAGCGCCACGCGCACGTCGTTGCTGGCGCGAACGTAGGGCTCCAGGTAGTCCTGCCCGCCCACGAGCAGGTAGCCGCGTTTGCCCGCCTCGGCGTCGGTGACCCGTTGCATGGCGTAGGCCAGTGTCAGTCGCGCCTTGCCCATCTTGGCCAGCGTGCCGAGTTGCTCGCTCTGACTTTGGTAAGCCAGCTCGGTGATCAGGAGCATGAAGGCCGCCGCCAGCACCGCCGCAGCGATGCGCCACATGTCCCCATGGGCGCCAAGGAGGAGTCGCAAAAGTCTTGAGTTCATGGCCTAGACTGGACAGATGATCCGAATTGGGTTGGTGGACGACCACATCATCGTGCGTGCGGGGCTCAAGCAATACCTGGGCGAGCAGGTTGACCTGCGTGTCACGGGGGAAGCGGGCAACGGCAAGGAAGCCCTGGAGCTGGCGCGCAGTGGCGAGGTCGATGTGCTGGTGATGGACCTGTCCATGCCCGACGAGAGCGGTGTCGATGCACTGCTGGCGATCAAGGCCCGATTCCCAGACCTGCCGGTGCTCATCCTCAGCGGCTACCCTGAACAGCACTATGCCACCCACCTGCTCAAGCAGGGCGCGAGCGGCTACCTCAACAAGGAGTGCGACCCGAGCGAGATCATCAACGCCATCCGCACGGTGTTCAGGGGGCGCAAGTACATCACCGCCGGTGTGGCGGAGATGCTGGCCAGCGGGCTCATGGCTCCTGCTGAAAAGCAGCCCCACGAATTGCTCTCCGAGCGCGAGTTCCAGGTCTTTTTGCGCCTGGCCAAGGGCGAGACCGTGGGCGCCATGGCCGACAGCCTGGCCTTGAGCGTCAAGACCGTGAGCACCTACCGCACCCGGGTGATGGAAAAGCTCAGCCTGTCCACCAACAGCGACCTGACCTATTACGCGCTCAAGAACGGCTTGATCCAGTGAGCGAGGGGCCACCGTGCGGGCTCAGGCCGCACCGATTGTGCTGGCGAGTTCGCCGCAGTACGCGATGAGGTCTTCCAGCTCACTCGATTTGTCGAAGACCCGGTCAGCGTCGAGCGCCAGGCAACGCTGGCGGATGGCGTCGGTGGCGTAGTTGGTGAGCACCACCTTGTGCACGTGCGGGGCGTGTCGCCGCGCGGTGACCAGCACGTTCAGGCCGATGCCCGATTTCAGGAACACGTCCACGATCATCAGGTCACAGCCCGACGGGTGGTTGTGGATCCAGGCGGTGGCGCTTTCTTCGTCGGCGGCCGTCCCCACGACCTGAAGCGGCAACACCTGCTCCAGGGTGTCGATCAGGTTGTGCAGGATGATGGGGCTGTCTTCGACGATGAAACAGCGCAGTGGCGGGGGTGTGCTGGGCATGTTGCCGATTGAATCGGAAACGCAGGCGCGCACGTGTAGGACTTGTCCGACACGCGCGCCGTGCGAGCCACCCGATTTCACCGGGTGGTAACCGGGAGGGGTGATCAGGCGATCAACCGCGCACTTCCAGCGAGTTCTTGACGGAGCGCACGCCCTTGACTTGCTGAGCCAGTTCCTGAGCGCGGGTCTTCTCGGCGCTGGACTTGGCAAAACCCGAGAGGATGACCTCGCCGCCCAGTGTTTCAACGCTGATGGCAGACGCGTCCACGGACTTGTCTTCCACGAACCTGGCCTTGACCTTGGCGGTGATGGTGGCGTCGTCGATGTATTCACCCACGGTTGATTGCTCGCGGGAGACGGCGCAGCCTGGCAGCGCGGTCAGCGATGCGGCGGCGGCCACGGCGGCAATGAACATTCGGTTGAGTTGCATGTCATTTCTCCTTGATGCCCTGTGGGGCTTGCGTGAAGGGGCTGGCTGCCCCGGTGGAGAAATGGTGCTCGCGCTGCCCTTGGCAACTTGTCGGACTGGCGCGTGTTGCCGTGTAGGACAAGGCCCCGACAAGGCCTGATTTGCTCGCGAGTGGGCTCAGCGTCGGCGCGTGATCAACGCCAGCTTGCCAATCGAGCCTTGACGCGGTGGGTGAGGGCGTTTGTCATCCCCATGCAGGGGTGCTCGACCAGGTGAAAGGCCGCCCATGCCAGGGCGATGAGCACGGGGGTCAAGGCCGTGAGCCACCCCCAGTGCTGGGCGACCGAGAGCGTTGCAGCCCGATCCGATCCGATCAGGAAATGCGCCGAGCCGTACAAGATCAGGCCGTGCAGCAGGTAGATGCCGTAGGCCAGATCCCCGAGTGCGCGCGAGGTGCGCGAAACCAGGACGCCGAACAGCGTGTTGCCAGCGGCGACCAGCGTGAAGGCGATGGCGAGCGCCAACATCGGCCGCCACTCGCGGACCTGGTGCGTGGCAAGCAATGCCACGGCCAGCGCAACCCCCGCGCCCACCGACCCCATGCGACAGCGGGCCAGTTGCTGGACCCAGGCTTGCTGGCTGACCCAGGCCGACAGGCCCCCGATGGCGAACGCCCGGAGCATCCACGCGTCCTTGTGGTGGGCCCAGATGGCCCACGCAGCCAGGAACGTCGCAGCAGCCATCCACCAGCGGGTGTCACGCCTGAGCAGCAAGGCCAGGGTGGGCAGCAACAGGTAGAACATCCACTCCAGCGGCAGCGACCAGGTCACGCCCGAGGTCATCAGGTTGGTTTGTTCGATGCCGTTGATGTCGGGCGCGCCACCGATGGTGAAGAACACCCAGTGCAACAAAGCGCGAGCGAGCGTCGGCAGGCTGGTTTGCAATGTCCAGTCGGTGAGCGCGCCGCACAGGGCCACCACGCCAAGCACCGCGATCAGGTAGAGCGGCGTCAGCCTCATCACACGCGAGACGTACAACCGTGTCCAGTCGATCGCCTGGCCTCGCTTGTCGAGTAACTTCCCGACGAAGAGGAAGGCGGTGATCATGAAGAACAGCGACACGCTGGCCTGCCCCAACTGGTTGAACAGGTTGGTGGAGGGGGCCTCCCATCGCCCGGTTCTCAGGTAGCCGTGCCAGATGACGCCGTGATGCAGGAACACGGCCAGGGCCAGGTGGCCCCGAAGCCCGTCGATGCTGGCGTTGCGGCCTGGCTGGGTGGGTTCAGGCGAGCGCCACAAGCGGCCCAGGACCCAGGCGCTGAGCCAGGCCAGCAAGCAGGGCCCGATCACCCAGGCCGGGTGCTGCTCGCTCATTCGCGGCGCAAGGCCGGGAACAGGATCACGTCGCGGATGTTGGGTGCGTCGGTCAGCAGCATCATCAGGCGGTCGATGCCGATGCCGCAGCCGCCCGTCGGGGGCAGGCCGTACTCGAGCGCGCGAATGTAGTCGGCGTCGAAGTACATGGCTTCTTCGTCGCCCGCGTCCTTGGCGCTGGCTTGGGCAGCGAATCGGGCGGCCTGCTCCTCGGGGTCGTTCAACTCGGAGAAGCCGTTGCCGTATTCGCGGCCGGTGATGAACAGCTCGAAGCGCTCGGTGATGCCCGGGTTGGCGTCGGAGGCGCGGGCCAGGGGGCTGACTTCAACCGGATAGTCGATGATGAAGGTCGGCTGCCAGAGCTTTTCTTCCACGGCGGCTTCGAACAGGCCGAATTGCAGTTCGGCCAAGCTCCAGCGTGCCGGCGGCTCTTCGCCCAGGTGCTTGAGCTTTTCATGCAGCACGGCGGCGTCGTCGGCCTCGGCAGCGGTCAGGCCGGCGTGCTTGATGAGCGAGTCGCGCACCGTCAGGCGCTCGAAAGGCGATTCGAGGTCGACGTCCTTGCCGCCGTAGCTGAGCTTGGCCGTGCCGACGGCCGCGATGGCCGCGTGGCGCAGGATGCTCTCGGTGAAGTCCATCAGGTCGCGGTGGTTCCACCAGGCCGCGTAGAACTCCATCATCGTGAACTCGGGGTTGTGCCTGACCGACACGCCTTCGTTGCGGAAGTTGCGGTTGATCTCGAACACGCGCTCGAAGCCGCCGACCACCAGGCGCTTGAGGTACAGCTCGGGCGCGATGCGCAGGAACATCTCCTGGTCCAGCGCGTTGTGGTGGGTGGTGAAGGGTTTGGCGTTGGCCCCACCGGGAATGGGGTGCATCATGGGCGTTTCGACTTCCAGGAAGCCGTTGTCGACCATGAAGGCGCGGATGGAGGCGATGGCCTTGGAGCGCGCGATGAAGCGGCCACGCGAGTGCTCGTCGACGATCAGGTCGACGTAGCGCTGGCGGTACTTCTGTTCCTGGTCGGTCATGCCGTGGAACTTGTCGGGCAGCGGACGCAGGGCCTTGGTCAGCAGGCGGATTTGGGTGACTTCGATCGACAGCTCGCCCGTCTTGGTCTTGAACAAGGTGCCTTCGGCGCCCAGGATGTCGCCCAGGTCCCAGTGCTTGAAGGCGTCCAGCGCCTCGGCGCCGACGTTGTCGAGCTTGACGTAGACCTGGATGCGGCCGGTGGCGTCCTGCAGGGTGCCGAAGCAGGCCTTGCCCATGACGCGCTTGAGCATCATGCGGCCGCCCACGCTGGCCTTGACGCCTTGCGCAACCAGGGCCTCGGGTTCGGTGCCGTCGTGGGCGGCGTGCAGGGCTGCAGCGCGGTCGGCGGGCTTGAAGTCGTTGGGGAAGGCCACGCCCTGGGCCCGGATGGCGGCCAGCTTCTCGCGGCGCTCGGCCACCAGTTTGTTGGTGTCGACCTGAGGCTCGGTGGAAACGGCGTCGGGGTTCGCGCCGGCTTGGGCGGGGTGTTGGGGCGTGGTCATGTGCTGGCTCGGGTGGGGGGCGCTGCCGAAAACCGGTGTCACCGGTCTCGCGCCCCGAACCCGCTATTGTACGAACTTGCCGTGCCAACTTGCCGCCGGCTCAGGGTGGGGGCAGGCCGTGGTCCTCCATCAGGCGGCGGGCCCAGTCGCCCAGGTGCGGCCGATCCAGCACCTCGCCGCGCTCGTCGCTGGTGCGAACGAACTCCAGCAGTTGCGCGCTCACGGCGATGTCTGCCAGCGTCCGCTGCTCGCCCACCAGCCAGCCGGTGTCGCGCAGGCTCAGGTCGATGCGGTCGAGGTGCCGGCGGAACTCGTCGCGCACGGTGTCAGCGGACAGCCTCCCGATGCCTTGCGCCTTCAGGCTCAGGCCGCCCGCGAAACCCAGCAGCCATTTCAGCGGGTAGCGCTCCCAGTGGGGGCGGCCGTCGCACATCAAGTCGAGGAAGTGTTCAAAGGCATCGGGTTGCCAAAGGCGAAACCAGCCCTCGAACCAGTACAGCACCTCGTCGGCCCAGTCTTCCCAGAGTTCCACCTGGGCACGCAGGCGGGCGTCGGTGGGGCAGATGGGGCGCTCCGGGTAACGTGCTTCGAGGAAGCGGGCGATGCGCGTGCTGTCCTGGATGCGTTGCCCGCCGGCTTCCAGCACGGGCAGCTTGCCCACCTTGCTCAGGCGCAGGGCCATGGTGCCGCGCAGGCCGTTGTAGCTCACTGCGGTGTAAGGCAGCCGCTTGAAGTTCAGGATGTGTCCGACCTTGCGTGCGAAGGGCGATGCTTCCCATTGGTGTAGGACGAGGGTGTCGGTCATGTCGGGTGGGTGGACCGCAGGTCCAGCTCGTGGGTCCAGGCCGTGGGGCCCTGGTCGTGCAGCAGCCAGCATGCCTGGGCGATGGCTCCTGGATGGGTGTCGCCGGCGAGTGGGGAATCCATCACCATGTGCGCCACATGCACACGCTGAGGCCCGAAGGCGCGGGCCATGGACTGGCTGAGTGCGCGCAGGCCGGCACTGGCCACCGCCTGGCTGGCGCTGAAGGCACCGGGGGCGACGCGCCGCAAGGCCTGTGCGTCGGTGACGCCAGCGTGGTGACCGAGGTAGATCAGCGTGCCTCGGCGCTGGGTGCGCATGGCGCGGATCGCAGCTTGCCCGACGCGCAGTCCGGCCAGGCAATGGCTGGCCCACGCGGCCTGCCAGGCCGAGGCCGGGGTATGCAGAGCGGATCCGCTTGGCGCGTGGTCGCCCGCGAAGACCACCAGGCTCAGCGGTCCCGCGGGGGGGTGACGCGGGGCGAGCAAGGCCTCGGGGTCGGGCGCGTGTGTGTCGTGGTGCTCGAAGACCATGCCTTGGGCCTGGGCCTGGTCTCGCAGCAAGTCGGCCAGGGCAGGCGCGCCAGGTGGGGCGAACAGACAGACCCGGCCGGGGGGCGTGGCATCAGAGGGGGCGCTGTGGCGTGGGGACGGCATGTTCAGAACGGCTCCTGATGGGGGCGCAGGTCGATTTCGTGGGTCCAGGTCCCGGGTGGCTGTTGGTGCAGGCCCCAGTAGGTGCGGGCCACCTCTTGAGGTGCCAGGCGCCCATCGCGCTTGAGCAACCAGCTGAGCAGGGCTCCGAGGCCGAAGAAGGCTTGCCGTGCCCGATCGCCCTTGACCACGCCGTCGATGACGATGTGTGCCACGTGCACGCCCTGAGGTGCGAGCTCGTGCGCCAGGCAGGCTGTGAAGGCCCTGAGCGAGGCCTTGGCGGAGGCGAAGGCTGCAAAGAGCGGTTTGCCCCGCATGGAGGCGGAGGCCCCGGTCACCAGGATGCTGCCCCGCCCCCTGCGCACCATGCGTTGGCCTGCGGCCTGGGCGCACAGGATGCCGGCCAGCGCTGTCACGCGCCAATTGCCTTCGAAAAAGCGCGTCGATGTCCTCAGGAACAGGCGCGGCATGTTGAGGTAGGCGGCGTTGAAGGCCACGAATTCGGGCACGTGCCCGGAGGCGTCGATGGCTGCGAACAGCGCATCGATGGCATGCGGCTCGGCGAGGTCGCATGGGTGCACGTGCGCGACGCCACCAGCTTGCCGGATGGCTTCGGCCAACGATTCCAGCTTGGTGGGGGTTCGCCCCACGAGGAAGACGGGCAGGCCTTGTTGGGCGCTGTGCAGGGCGGTGGCGCCACCGATGCCGGCGATGCCACCGACGCCGATGACGATGGCGCAAGGCCTGGGTGAGTCGATGGGGTGGGTTGGGCTCATGGTCGAACTGTAGTGAGCCGGCATCCGCCTGACGAACGATCATTCCTTGAACACCGTGAAGGCGATGTTGACCATGCGGCGGGTGGCCGGGTTGCCGTGTGCGCGACAATCCCGGCCATGCCGACTTCGCCTCCTTCTCGCCCTCCTGTTGCCGACTCGCGTTGGGCCGCCCTCAGGGGATGGGTGCAGGCCCAGATGGTGGCGGTGCCCCGGGCAGCGCTGGGCAACCTCGTCGCCAAGCTGGCCATCGTCGGATTGGGTCTTGCCATCACCGTGATGGTGGCGCGCATGGGCCCGAAGGTGCAGGGTGCGTTCGCCTTGTTCGTGGCGGTCGAATCGGCCTTGCTGACGCTGTTCTCCGGGCTCGGCTTGTGGCTGGCTCGACAGGTTTCTCGGCAGGTGGCGGGTCAGGCGTGGCCGGCCCTGCCCATGTTGCTCGGTGTGTTGCGGGCGGCGGTGTTGTTGGGGGTGTTGGCGGCCTTGGGGCTGCTGGCCGTGTCCTGGCGTGCGCAGACGCTGCCTTATTCGCAGTTGTGGCTGCTCGCCTTGGGCGCGCCTTTTTTGCTGCTGGTGCCGACGGCCACCGGGCTTTGGTTGGGGGAGGGGCGCATGTGGCCCATCAACCTCGCGCAGGTGGCGGCCCCGGCGCTCGTCCTGGCGGGGCTGCTGGGCGCAGGTTGGTTGACCACCGACTACGTGGGGCGGGCGCCGGTGGTGGTGATGGTGTTGATCGCGTGGGTCAGCGGCAAGGCCGTTGTCGCCTTGCTGACGGCCCTGGCTGCTTTACGCCACGCCAGCCAGCGCGACGATGCCTGGCAGGGGCGTTGGCAGGCATCGCCGAGTTGGCGCGCGGAGTGGCGATTTGTGGCGACCATCGGGGTCACCAATGTCATCAGCCTGTTGAATTACCGCGCGTCGTTGTTCCTGGTGGAGCATTTCCATGGCCTGGAGGCCGTGGGCACCTACTCGGTGGCTGTGACGGTGGCGGAGTTGCTGTGGCTGTTGTCCTCGTCGGTGACGGTGTCGCTGTATGCGCGCATCGGGCACCCTGAGCGCGCGGTCGCCGCGGCCACCACGGTGCAGGCGGTGCGCGTCAATGTGCTGGCCACCCTGGCAGCAGCGCCGGTGCTGCTGCTGGGGGCCTGGTGGGCGGTGCCATGGGCCTTGGGTGAGCCTTACCGCGCGTCGCTGTGGCCCTTGTTCGCGCTGTTGCCGGGGGTGGCGGCGTACGCGGCGGCTTCGAGCTTGTCGGCCTTCTACACCAACCACCTGGGACGGCCGCACCTGTCGGGGATGATCGCGGCGCTGTCTTTGTTGCTCAGCGTGGGCCTGGGCCTGTGGTGGGTGCCCATGTGGGGGGCGATCGGTGCAGCGGCAGCCTCCAGCCTGGGCTACATCGGGGCCATCGGCGTGGCCTACACCGTGTTCCTGAAGCAGGCCGGGCTGCCATGGCGCGCGATGTGGGCGCGCGACGCCACAGCCTGATCGGTGGGTCAGGCCGCTTGCTCGGTGGGCATCGGTTCGATCCTGCAGGCGATGTGCTTGGTGTGCGGGCAGCCGGTGTAGGGGTCTCGGTCATGAAGGTCCAGCAACTCGTTGACGTTGATGCCGTGTTGTCGGAGCTCTCCCGTTTGTGGGTCGGGGAAGCGAACCCCGAAACCGTTGGGGATGTGCACGTGTCCGCGCAGGGTGGCCGCCTCGATGCGGACGGGCCCTTCCACTGAGCTGCGGCGCGAGGTCAGGCGAACCCAGCTGCCATCGGTGAGTCCCAGTTCGGCGGCGTCGTCGCAGTTCATGATGATTGGGCAGTGTGGGCCTTTGCCTCTGCGCCAGGCGGGGTCGCGCACGATGGTGTTGGCTGTCCAGCCGGTGCGCAGACCGCCGTTCAGGATGAAGGGGTAGGCCGGGTCCCTTTGTGGGGCACTTTGGGCCAAGCGGCGCAGGTCGGCGATCCAGTCTGCCTGGTGCAGCCGGGCCTTGCCATCGGGGTGATGGCAGTGCCGTTTGAAGTTGTCGACGAAGTTGCGACGACCCAGCAGCACGCCTTGGGGGTTCTTCATGAGCAGATCGAACACCAACTCTCCTGCGGCGAAAGGGTTGCGCAGGGCTCGGGCCTCGGGCACGGCATCGTTGAGCTCGGCACGGCGAGTCAGGGCGTAGCCGTGCGACATGAGCCACAACAGCGCCAGTGGAGCACATGGCAGGCGGGGCCCCAGCGTTTGCTGAAGCCACCATGCAAAGCGGCCCAGGGTGGGTGTGATGCCGCCGCCCTTGAGTGCGGCCAGCAGCCCCAGCGCGCCGATGAACACTGGTGCGCCCAGGGGGTGGCGCGCATGCTGAGCCAGCTTGTGCAGCAGGCCAGGGGCCTGAGGCACCAAACCCATGGCCTCAACCAGGCGGCGGTATATCTCAGGTTCGGGCAGTGCGTTGTGCGGGCCAATGACCACTGGCGGGCGGATCTGAGGTGTGATGTCCATGTGCGGGAACATCGAGTACTCCCACTTTTCGTAACCAACTGACGTGGGCAGCACGTAGTCGGCCACCTGAGCGGTTTCACTCATCGCCGGCTCGATCACGACCAGCAGGTCCAGCTGCTTGAAAGCGTCGCGGAAAGCCTGGGTGTCGGCGTAACTGAGCAGGGGGTTGGCGCCATCGACGATCAGGGCCCGGATGCGATCCGGGTGAGCGTTGGTGATTTCTTCCGGGATGACGTTGGGCGGCAGCACCCCAGCCGGGATCAGCATCGGGATGGCTTCGATACCTGACGCCAGCGCCTTGGCCTGTTTTGCCATGTGGAAGAAGCGCGGGCCGAACTGCTGCAAGAAGGTATTGCCGCCTCGCTTGCCGGTGTTGCCCGTGATCAACAGCAAGGCGTTGATGAGGTAGGAGACCAGCGTCGAATGTGGGATCTGCTCGATGCCCAGGTCGTAGACGATGCTGGCCGAAGGTGCCTGCGCAAAGTCGCAGGCGGCCTCGCGCAGCACTTCGAACGGCACGCCGCACCAATCTGCCATTTGCCTGGCATCGGTGTCGATGAGCGCGTCGCGGAATGCCGTGAAGTCCGCCACGTGCTCGCTCAGCCAGACCAGATCGTGCCACCCCTCTTGAAGGATCACGGCCACCATGCCGAGCAGGAACCACGCATCCCGTCCGGGCTGGATCGCGATGTGCAAGTTGGCACGGCGCGCGGTTTCAGAGGCTCGCGGATCGACCACGACGACTTTGCAGTCGGGCTGGTTCGCCAGCCGTTTGAACAGCTCAGTGGCGTTCAGCCCACGGTTGCTGATGAGCGGGTTGGTGCCCAGAACCAGGACGTGCTGGCTGTGTTCTTCGTCCGCGTGCAGGTAGACGTCGTGGGTGGCGCGAAACAGGCGTCGCCAGACCAGAGCGTGTTGTGTCTTTTCCTGGGCCAGGGCGTTGAACATGACCGGTGAGCCCAGGCTGAACATGAACGGCAAGCTGCCCAGTCCGGCCATGTGGTTGCCCTGGCCGCCGATGCCGGCCAGGGCGATCGAGCGGGGTGCGTGCTGTGTGCGGATGCGGTTCAGGCGCTCTGCGATTTCCGCGATGGCTTGGTCCCACCCGATGGCATCGAAGCCGCCGTCCGGGCGTTTGCGTAACGGCTGCGTCAAGCGTTGGCCGTGCTGCACGTAGTTCGGGATGGCACGGGCCTTGTTGCATGTGTAGCCCCGGGTGTTGGGGTTGTCGGGGTCGCCGCGCACGGCGGTGATTTGGTTGTCGCTGACATCGACGCGCAGGCCGCAGTTGTGCGAGCACAGCACGCACACGGTGGCCACATCCTTGGCGTCAGCCGGTGGCAGGGGGTGAGGTCGGTGGATGTGCATGTGTGTCGTGCTCGCTCAGGTGATGCCCGCATCAGCCCCAGGCGGCAGTCCGGTGCCTGGAAGTTTGTTGGTGCCGTTGCGCCATGTCTGCCAACACCTGTGCGACCTGCTCCGGGCGGCTCAATGGCGCCCAGTGCGTGGCATCGACCTCGCTGCGGCTGGGCCGTTGGCTCCAGTCGGCACAGCCCTCGAACACCCGAGGGGGCAGGAAGGGGTCGCGTTTGGCGATCAGGGTGTGAACCGGGATGGGCGTGCGCTGGACGGGTTGTGGCCGCAGCACCTGCTGGAACAGATTGGCCCGGTAGATGCCCAGGTATCGCACGGCATCGCCCTCGACACCGGGGTGCACCGGCAGCCGAACGCCTTCCAGTTTCGCGACCATCTGCCGGAAGGTCCACAGGCCCAGTCCAGAGCGCCACATCAGCGTGGGCAGCATCGGCATGGCAAAAAAGCCCATCAGGCCGTTGCTCACCAGCATCTGGTGGAGCACCTGTGCGAGGCGGCTGGGGGTGGGCCGAGACAGGCGTTGCCGCACCCAGTGCCCCACTTGATTGAGGCTGGGCGCCATCGTCGTGAAGCTGGCGATGCGAGTGGTGCCGCGCGCGTCGAACAGCGCGTCCCAGCCGTACAGACCGCCCCAGTCGTGGCCCGCCAGGTGAACCTTCTGTCCCGGGCTGAGCTGGTCGATGACGGCGAACAGGTCATCGAGGAGGGGGCCATAGCGGTAGTGCCGCGTCCCATGCATGGGCGTCGAGTGCCCGCAGCCTCGCATGTCGTAGGCGATCACATAGTGGTCTTTTGACAGGTGCTGCGCCACGCCTTCCCACAGCAGGGCGCGGTCCGGGAAGCCGTGCAGCAGCAAGATCGTTTCTCGAGGAGCGCTGGCGCTGGGCCGCTGGCCCCAGGTGTGCACAGCCAGCTCGACGCCGGCGGGCGTGGTCACCGTGGTGGTGTGGTGCTGGCTCATGCGTGCTCCCGGGTGGCTTGACCGAGCACCGCGTGCAGCATCGCCACAAAGAGCAGGCCCGATCCACCTGCGGTCGCCAGCAGGTGCACGTGACCGCCTTCGACGTAGCCGGAGGGCCAGCTCACCGAACTCAGCGCCCACAGGTTGAAGGCGGCCAGCGCAGGGGCAGGCAGAAGGCTCATCAGCAGAACCAGGCTTTCGCGTTGCGGGCCCATCGCGCCCGCCGACACGCGCATGGCATGCACCAGGGCCAGGCCCAGCAGCAAGCTGCCTTCGACCGCGTAGAAGGTGCCTCCGGTGAACCAGGCCTTGTCGGGTGCGAGGCCGATTCGCCAGCCCACCACCAGGCAGATGCCGGCGGCCAGCAGCGAGGCCGCCACCACCGTGGCCGCGCCCAGGCTCCAGCCAGTGGTTGCGTTCACCGAGGCGGTTCTGAGTCCGCTGATCAATTGACCCAGACCCGTCAGCAAGGCCGCCCCCAGGGCGATGGCGAATGCTGCGCCCAGGCCTGGTGTGGCCGACCAGGCGAGTGCCTCGCGGGCCACCAGCGCAGGCGTCATCAGGGTGCTGGCCCCTGGCAGGCTGGCCAGGCCGATCTGCTCGAAGCCGCCACCCCAGGCCAGCGCCACGATCACTGTGGCGCCTGTGGCCAGTGCCCACCACAAAGGCGTGGCAAGCAGGAACAGGCGTCCAGCTGCTTCGGCCATGGGCGAAGCAGCGCGGCGGCGCACTTGGGCTTGTCTGTTGGCCCAGATCAGGCCCAGGCCGATCAGCAGGCACTGCGGCAGCATGAAGCCCAGCGTCACCAGGTTCAGCGTTTCCTGGTCGATGTGCGGCAAGGCCCAGGCGGTGAACACCCAGTTCAGGCGCAGCATGGGTGCCACCAGCAGGCAAGCGAAGGACAGGGCCATCCAGCCCATGTGCTCGTGGATGCGGCGTTGGCGCAGCGCTCGGATGGCCAGTCCGATGGAGGCGATGGCGCCGAAGCCGAAGATCCACAGCGCGACAAAGCCGGTGAGGTGGGTGTAGAGGTGCTGGGGTGGCGTCAGGCCCAGGTAGATCAGCGACAGCAGCACCGACACCGGCGCGGTCAGCACGTACAGGCCGCCTATGAGCCGGTGCACCTTCATGTGCTCGCGCCTCAGCCAGGGCCAGAACTGCAAGCCACCAAAGAGCATGCAGAACACACCCAGGAAGATGTGGCTGGTCAGCAGCAGCTGGTTGATTTGGGGCATCTGCCCCAGGTACAGCCCGTGCTCGGGCAGCTTCGAATCCAGGAACCGGCGCTCGTCGGTGACCGCCGTCAGCCCAGCCAGCTCCGGGCTGAACGCCTTGACCTGCGATGAGTCACCGCTCTCGCGCAGGGCCTCGAGTTGCTCGGCCGTGTACGCGCGACCGGGTTCGGCCTGCAACGTGGGCAGGTATCGGTACCAGCCTTCGTTGAGGGCGATCCACCCGGTCAGCGCCATGGTCAGCGCGATCAGCAGGATGTAGGCCGTGGCCCAGGGGCTGGTGCCCGTTCGGGCGCGAAGAGACTGCAAGGTGTCGGAAGCCATGGTCAGCAGGGGCACGAGGCCGGGAGGATGTCGGGCGGACTGTCTCAGTCGTGGCCCCAGCTGACAAACGATGATTCCTGCTGAACGGTTAAGTGATTCTTAACCGTCGTCACCCACCTCGGCGCGGATCCAGTCAAAGGCCTGTGCCAACAGGGCTTCCTTGCCGCCATGGGCCCGTGACACGAACCAGGCTGGATCAGGCAGCGCAACAGGCGGCACCACGCACACCAGCTTGTCTGGCTGGATCAGGCGGGCCTGCACTTTCGCCGACGCGGGCAGCAGGCACAGCGCCAGTCCCAGGCCTTGTTCGGCCGCCTTGAGCGCAGACAGGTCGGAGTCCAGCACCAGGTCGGCTCGCCGGGGCAGCTCGTTGCGGCCCAGGAATTGGGCGGCAGCGCGCCAGTCCAGGGGGGCTTCGCGGGGGTGGATCAGGGTGTGGCGGGCGAGGTCGTCGATGCCGTGAACCGGCTGGCGGGCCAGCAATTGCGGCGAGGCCACGATGACGGCCACGCAGCGGCACAGCGGCTGCGCTTGCAGCCCTGGCCAGGGCCCTTTGCCGACGCGGATGGCGGCGTCGATGGGCTCACGCTCGAAATCGACGAAGTCCATGCGCGCATCCAGGCGGATGCTGACGTCGGGGTGCTGGGCCTGGAACGCCGCCAGCCTGGGGATCAACAGCTCCTGCGCCACCAGCGGGGTCATGCTCAGGCGCAGCACAGGGCGCGTGTGGTGGTGCAGGAGGTCGGCGTGCCCTTGCCGGTACTGCTGCAACATGCGCGAGACCAGCTCGGCGAACTGCCGGCCGGCGTCGGTCAGCTCCACCCGGCGGGTCAGGCGCAGGAACAGCGGCAGGCCCAGGTGCGATTCCAGCTGGCGGATCTGCTGGCTGATGGCGGCGGTGGTGACGTGCAGCTCGGTGGCGGCTTTGCTGAAGCTCAGCAGGCGGGACGCCGCCTCGAAGGCCGGGAGCAACTGAAGAGGGGGTGGGCGCTGCATGGTGTCAAGGTGGTGGGCGCCAGTCTAAGCGCCCCTGTGGAATCGGGGACAATGCGGGGCCATGTCCGCCCTGATCCAGAAACTCAAACGCCCCCTGGTGCGCGCCGCTTCGGCGTTCACCGGGCCGCGCATGGTGTACGGCTGGGGCAACCCCGATGGCAGCTGGTGCGCCAGCACCCGGGTGAGCACCCACACCTGCCTGGAGGGCCTCGAAGGGCTGGTGTTGCGAGACCACGTGTTCGTGGGCCACTTCAACCGCCTCGACGGCTCCAATGGCCTGCTCATCGAAGAGGGTGTGCAGGTCACCAATTACGTCTCCATCCTCAGCCACTCCAGCCACCGCTCCGTGCGGGTCATGGGCCGGCGTTACCTGGGCGAGCCGCATCCGGCGGGCTACATCCGCAAGGCCACGCGAGTGGGCGCCTACAGCTTCATCGGGCCGCACAGCGTGGTCGCACCAGGGGCGCAAATCGGCAAGGGCGTGATCGTGCAAGCCTACAGTTTCGTGTCCGGCGTGGTGCCCGATTTCGCCATCGTGGGCCCCGGGGCCCATGGCAAGCCTGCGGTGGTGCTGGGTGACAGCCGGGCGCTGGACCGCTCCCTGCTGCAACGCCACCCTGAGCTGCACGCGCTCTACGCCCAGTGGGCTGGCAAGGACCACCTGCGTCGCGCACTCGATGGCGATGCCGCGCTGGGCGACGAGAACCGACCGACCTCCGCATGAGCAGCACCTGCCCGACCCGCATCCTCTTTTTTGCCGACGCGGCCAGCGTGCACACGCGCCGCTGGGTGCAGGCCGTGGCCGACCGGGGCGGCGAGGCGGTGGTCATCACGCGCCAGCCGGCCGAGGTGCCCGGCGCGAAAGAGGTCATCGCCATCCGACCGGGTTCGGACAAGCTGGGTTGGTTCCAGGCCCTGCCGGAGGTGCGCCGAGTGGCCGGCGAAGTCATGGCGCGTTTCCAGCCCACGCTGGTGCATGGCCATTACGTGACCTCTTACGGTCTGTGGGCGGCGGCTTGCGGGCTGCCTCTGCCCAAGGTGCTCACCGCCTGGGGCAGCGACATCCTGGTCACGCCGCGCCAGAGCCGGCTGATGCGCCTGGTCGTGGCATGGTCGCTGCGTCGCGCCGACTTGATCACGGCCGACTCGATGGACATGATCGACGAGATCGCGCAGTACCACCCCTCGGCGCCTTGCCATCAGATTTTGTGGGGCGCGGACACCGATCTGTTCACCCCGCTGGACGCTGCGAACAAGCCAGCCAGCTTCGATGTCGTCAGCCTGCGCAGCTGGGAGCCGAACTACAACATCGACGTGATCGTCAACGCCTTTGCGCGCTTCGTGGCCGATCGACCCGACGCCGCCGCGCGCCTGCACTTGCTCGGCGGCGGCAGCCTGCAGGGCGACATCGAGCAGCAGGTCAAGCACTTGGGTCTGGTGGACCAGGTGGTGTTCCATGGTCGGGTGGGCGACCGCGCCATGGTCGACGCCATCCAGCAAAGCCGCGTGTCGGTGTCGGTGCCCACCTCCGACGCCACCTCGGTGTCGGTGCTCGAGTCGATGGCCTGCGGTCTGCCGATCGTGGCGTCCGACCTGCCAGCCAACCGCCAGTGGATCGACGATCAGGGCGGCTGCATCGTGCCTGTGCGCGACGCCGATGCGCTCACGCAAGCCCTGCTGCGGCTGCACGATCACCCCGAGCAGACGGCGCAGATGGGCCCGCACAACCGCGACCGCATCGAGCAAGACGCGTCCAGGCGCGGGCAGATGGACGCCATGTGGCGCCACTACCAGAGGCTGCTGCAGCCTTGCGACTTGCGCATGCAGCGCAAGCGCGCGGTCAGCGGTTGAGGTCGGGCATGAGCACCGTCAGTTTCGATCAGCCTGCTGTGCCTCGGCGCGTGTCCGTCATCGTGCCCTGCCGCAACGAGGTCGAGCACATCGTGCCCTTCTGCCAGAGCGTGGCCGCGCAGCGCCTGCCTGAAGGCTGGACGCTGGAGGTGTGGATCGCCGACGGCATGAGCAACGACGGCACGCGCGAGCGCTTGAGCGCTTTTTGCGAGGCCATCAACGCAGGTCAGCACGCGGGCCAGGGCGCGGACCACGGCGAAAAGGCCATGCTCTTTTCGATGATCGACAACCCTGGGCGCATCGTCTCGACCGGTTTGAACCGCTGCATCGAGCGCGCCACGGGCGAGTTCATCGTGCGCCTGGACGTGCACACGGTCTATGCCGAGGACTACATCGCGCAGTGCCTGGCCACCTGGCAGGCCACCGGCGCCGACAACGTGGGCGGCCCCTGGCGGGCGCAAGGTGGCGATGGCCCCCAGGCGCGTGTGCAGCGCGCCGTGGCGGCGGCCTTCCAGTCGAAATGGGTGGCGGGCGGAGCCTTGTCTCGTGACCTGGCGCACAACGGCGAGGCCGACACCGTTTACCTGGGGGCCTGGCCACGCAGCACCTTCGAGCGCTTTGGCGGCTTCGACGAAGCCCTGGTGCGCAACCAGGACGACGAGCACAACCTGCGCATCCACCGAGGCGGTGGGCGCATCTGGCAGTCGTCGTCGATCCGTTCGGTTTACTTCCCGCGCAGCAGCAAGGGCGATGTCTTCAGGCAGTACCGCCAGTACGGCTACTGGAAGCCTTTTGTGATGAAGAAGCACGGCCAGGCCGCCGCGCTGCGTCACCTCGTACCCGGCCTGTTCGTGGCCGCGCTGCTGATGTGTGTGCTGCTGATGATCGCGGGCTCGGCCGTGGCCCTGCTGATCGAGCCTGGCCAGAATTACCGCCTGGGTGCGCTGTGGGTGTCGGCTGTCGGCACCGCCGGTTTGCTGGGGCTGACGCTGCTGTACGGCTCGGCCGTGCTGGCCGTGAGCTGGCGAATCGCGGGTGAGGCGGGGCGCGAGCTGTTCTGGCACCTGCCCGATGTCATCGCGGCCTACCATGTCGGCTACGGTCTGGGCTCGCTGAGCGGCTGGTTCGATGCCCTGCTGCGCGGCAAGCCCGACCCGGCGTTCGGCCGCCTGACCAGGTGAGCGGCTGAGGCCCCTTTGCAGTCCCTCAGCTTCCTTCGCCGCCGCCTTTCCCGCACCTCCTTTGCCTCCTGATCCGTCCATGAGCACCGACAACAAACCCGCCTTCCTGCCCTTCGCGCTGCCCGAGATCGGCGAAGAAGAAATCGCCGAGGTCGTCGACACGCTGCGCTCGGGCTGGGTCACCACCGGCCCCAAGGCGCGCAAGTTCGAAGAGGCGTTCGGGGCCTTCCTGGGTGAGCCCGGGCTGCACTGCATCGCCGTCAACTCCGCCACCGCCGGCCTGCACCTGGCGCTGGAAGCCTTGGGCATCGGGCCGGGCGATGAGGTCATCACCACCACGCACACCTTCACCGCCACGGCCGAGGTGGTGCGCTACCTGGGGGCCGACGTCAAGCTGGTCGACATCGACCCGGCCACGCTCAACATCGACCTGGCCCAGCTCGAAGCCGCCATCACGCCCAGGACCAAGGCCATCATGCCGGTCCACTACGCCGGCCTGGCGGTGGACATGGACGCGGTGCAGGCCATCGCGCAAAAGCATGGTGTGAAGGTGGTCGAAGACGCGGCCCATGCGCTGCCCACCACCTGGCGCGGCAAGCTGATCGGCTTGCACGACAGCGACGCCATCGTCTTCAGCTTCTACGCCAACAAGACCATGACCACCGGCGAAGGCGGCATGCTGGTCACGCGCAACGCCGAGCTGGCCGCGAGGGCCAAGGTCATGCGCCTGCATGGCATCAACCGCGATGCCTTCGATCGCTTCACGGCCAAGGTGCCGAGCTGGTACTACGAGATCGTGGCGCCTGGCTTCAAGTACAACCTGACAGACATTGCTGCGGCGCTGGGCTTGCACCAGTTGCAGCGCATCGAGGGCTTCCAGCACAAGCGCGAGCACCTGGCTGCGCGCTTCGATGCTGCGCTGGCCGACCTGCCGCTGGTGTTGCCGCCGCGGCCCGTGCACGCCGGTGACCGGCACTCCTGGCACCTGTACGTGGTGCGCCTGAAGGACGACGCCGGCATCACGCGTGACCAGCTCATCGAGCAGCTCTTTGCCGGTGGAATCGGCGTGAGCGTGCACTACATCCCGCTGCACCTGCACCCCTACTGGCGCGACCGCTATGGCCTCCAGCCCGAGCAGTTCCCGCACAGCCAGCTGGCGTACGAGCGCATGGTCAGCCTGCCGCTTTACACGCGCATGAGCGATGCCGACGTCGACCGCGTGGTGGCTTCGGTGCGCAAGGCTTTCGGCGCTGCCGCGCTCGCCTGAGCAGCCGGCCCACCGACGTCATCGACCGCATTCGCTCGACCCCATGGCCAAACGCCTGTTCGACCTGCTGCTGTCGTCCATCGGCTTGCTGATGCTGGCGCCCTTGCTGCTGCTGATCGCCGCGCTGGTCAAGCTCGACTCACCGGGCCCGGTGATGTTCCGCCAGGAGCGCGTGGGCCGCTTCGGCCAGTCCTTTCTCATCCACAAGTTCCGCACCATGCGCCACGAAGCGGCGGGCCAGGGTCTGCAGATCACGGTGGGGGCGGACCGCCGCATCACGCGTGTGGGCGGTTTCCTGCGGGCCTCCAAGCTCGACGAGCTGCCCCAGTTGCTCGACGTTTGGCTGGGCGACATGAGCCTGGTGGGGCCGCGCCCCGAGGTGCCGCGCTACGTGGCGCATTACCCGGCCGATCTCCGCGAGAAGGTGTTGTCGGTGCGCCCTGGCATCACCGACATCGCTTCCATCGAGTACCGCGACGAAAGCGCGGTGCTGGCCCGTGCCGTGGACCCTGAGCGCGCCTACATCGACGAGGTGCTGCCGCACAAGCTGGCGCTGGCCGCGCGTTACGTCGAGCGCTCGTCGCTGTGGTTGGACGTTTGGCTGATCTGGCGCACGGTGGTGGCCATCGTGCGCCGCTGAAAAGTCGTGAGTAGCTGGGCCGGGACTGAACAGGCGGCCCAGGCGGCCTAGGTGGCCCAGGTGCCAGGGGCTGAGTCAGTCGGTGCCGCCAGCCAGCTGGGTCAGTTGCTGACGCAAGAGCGCCTGCTCTTGGGCCGAGAACATGCGCGCCATGCGCTCGTCGTGGGCTTGAACCGCCTGGGTGATCTCCACCAGGGCGGCCTGCCCGCGCGGGGTCAGCGACAGGCTGAAGGCGCGCCGGTCTTCCGGCACGGCTTGCCGCTGCATGTAGCCCAGCTCTTCCAGCGCGTCGACCAGGATCACGACGCCCGATCGAGCGATGCCCAGCACCTTGGCCAGCTGGATCGGCTTGAGGCCGGGGTTGCGCGAGACGATGACCATGGCCGAGAAGCGCGGCGGCGTGATGCCCCACGGGGCCAGCGAGGTGACGAAGTCTTCGTAGAGGCGGATCTGCGCCCGGCGAACGGCGTAGCCCAGCAGGGTGTCGAGCACGCCGTAGTCGATGCCGGGGACGCGTGGGACGAAGGGATCCGTGTCTTGCATGAGGGCAGTCTAGGAGCGCCGTCCCCGCCTGTGTGACATCGGCTGCGACACATGGGGCCTTTGTCGTCAACAGGCGACGATGTTGACGGCCAGACCGCCCAGGGAGGTCTCTTTGTAGCGGCTTTGCATGTCGGCGCCTGTCTGTTTCATGGTCAGGATGGCCTGGTCAAGGCTGACGCGGTGCTGTCCATCGCCCAGCAGGGCCAGTCGGGCGGCGTGCAGGGCCTGCACCGCGCCCACCGCGTTGCGCTCGATGCAGGGGATCTGCACCAGCCCGCCCACGGGATCACAGGTCAGGCCCAGGTGGTGCTCCAGGCCGATCTCGGCGGCGTTCTCGACCTGCTCGGGGGTGCCGCCCATGACGGCGCACAGGCCGGCCGCGGCCATGGCGCAGGCCACGCCCACTTCGCCTTGGCAACCGACCTCGGCGCCCGAGATGGAGGCGTTTTCCTTGCACAGCAGGCCGATGGCGGCGGCGGTGAGCAGGAAGTCTTCCATGCGCAGCTCGTTGGCGCCAGACAGGTGGTGCATGGCGTGGTGCAGCACCGCCGGCACGATGCCGGCCGCGCCGTTGGTGGGGGCGGTGACCACGCGGCCACCGGATGCGTTTTCTTCGTTGACGGCCAGGGCCCAGAGCGTGACCCAGTCCATCTGCTGCAGCGGGTCAGCCTGGTTGGCGTTGACCGTGAGCCGCTGGTGAACCTGCGGTGCGCGCCGCCGCACTTTGAAGCCCCCTGGCAGCTCGGGGTGGTGGGTTTGGTCGATGCCGCAACCTCGGCGCACGCAGGCTTGCATCGCCTGCCAGGTGGTTTGCAGGCCATCGCGCGTGGCCTGCTCGCTGCGCCAGTGGGTCTCGTTGCGGCGCATGAGGTCGGCGATGCTCAGGCCGTGCTGGGTGCACAGCGCCAGCAGTTCACCAGCGCTGTGAAAGGGCAGGGGCAGGGCGTCCGGGCCGGGGGCGATGTCGGCCTGACGGTCGGGGTGCTCGGCCACGTCCTGCGAGACCAGGAAGCCGCCGCCGACCGAGTACCAGGTTTCGATGAGCAGCGTGTTGCCCTTGGCATCACGAGCCGTCAACGTCATCGCGTTGGGGTGGAAGGGCAGGGAGCGCCTGCCATCGAGCACGAGGTCATGGTCCGGGTCGAAGCTCACATCGTGTTCGTTCAGCATCGACAGGCGGTGCGTGTCGCGCACGGCTTGCAGCCAGCCGGGGATGTCGTCAATGGGCACCGAGTCGGGCTCGTGCCCCATCAGGCCGAGTTGCACGGCGCGGTCGCTGCCGTGGCCTTTGCCTGTGGCGCCGAGTGAGCCGAGCAGCTCGCAGCCCACGTGCGCCACGTGTGGCAGCAGGCCTTCGCGCTGCAGCCTGAGTGCGAAGAGACGCGCGGCCCGCATTGGTCCCACGGTGTGGGAACTGGAGGGGCCGATGCCCACCTTGAAGAGGTCGAACACCGAGATGGCCATGGTTTGCTCCCGATGGGTTCATCGTCGCATTTGCGATGGGTGTGGCAACGGGGCAGACCCTGAGGCCCTTTGGATGAATGTGAAATTGGGCTCGGTGTTCAGACGGTGTTGGCGTTTTGTTGTGGGTTGTGCCACGGTTGAGCAACGTTCAGGGGGCGAGGGGTGCCTGCTCCGGCCCTGCGCGGGGCATCACCGAGCGTCACCACCGTCACCCCTTGAACGCGAGCCAAGCAGATGCCGAGCCATGACACCGCACATGTCGGGCCTGCGCATGCACCCCTCGCCCCCTGCCCGCGACACAACGTGGCAGGCGGAGAAGGAAGGAGGGCGACGCTTTGCGTCGCCCTCCTTGCGCCAAGCCCGCAGTGCACGGTGGTTCAGGTTCGATGGTTGGGGAGCGTGTGAGGCGGCCCGAAAAAAAAGCCGTCCCGCTGCGAACAGCGCGGACGGCCAACACGATGCATTCTAGAGAGAGTGGAGGGTGACGCGAC
Organism: uncultured Aquabacterium sp.; assembly: GCA_964373965.1. GTDB lineage: Bacteria > Pseudomonadota > Gammaproteobacteria > Burkholderiales > Burkholderiaceae_C > Aquabacterium. The sequence continues at coordinate 78,064 of CAYJXE010000008.1, forward strand.
TCAGTAGGCGGCCTGAAAGAGCGCGTCCCCGGCCTTCATGGGATTGCCGGATTCTTCAAAGGCCTTGATCCACACCGGATAGCTGTGGATGACCTGGTGCTGCCACGGGTGAAAGCCCGGGCGGTAGTAGTCGAGCAGCTTGAGCGTGTTGCGCGCAAAGATGCCCTTGGGGCCATACACCCACCAGGCGCCTTTGAGGCTCAACCACAGCCGTTTGGGAGCGGAGATCTTGTCGTCCCTCATCAGGCGGTTGGTCAGGCGCATGCTGTCGACCACGACCTTGTAGAGCGCGTGGGTCATGGCGGCGCAGCGCATGAAGTAGCCCACCTTGGCCACGTCCTTCATCACGTCGAAAGCCACGGCCTTGTGCTCCATCTCCTCGATGGCATGCCAGGCCCACATGGCGCGCACCTTGGGGTCGGCGGGGGCCATCACGTCCTTGGACTCGAACAGCATCTGCGCCATCATGGCCGTGAAGTGCTCGAAGGCGGCGGTCAGTGCGAGGTTGTACTTGGCCGAGTACTTCTTCGTGTAGTCGTCGAAGAGCGCTTTGGCCTCGGTCAGGATCACGTCGACGCTGCAACCCTGCTTGCGCAGCAGGTCGTTGTAGTGCGTGTGGGCGATGCCGTGCTGGCCTTCCTGGCGCATGAAGTTCTTGACGTCTTCGGCCAGCTTGGGGTCGGTGATCAGGTGGCGATAGGCGCGCACGCTGGTGATGAAGTAGCGCTCGCCATCGGGGAAGGCGGCTTGCATGCCGTCGAACAGGCGGGTCTTGAAGGCGTCGTTGCCGTACCACCAGCGTGGGGTGTTTTCGTCGAGCTCGAAGTCGAGCTTTTCGCGCGGCACGATGTGCTCGGGGCCGTTGTGTTTTTGGGTGCTCATGCTGTCTCCTCGGCACTGCTGATGGGCAAAGTCTAGTAACCGTGAGTTGCTTGACGTGCACGTCAACGCGACAGGTGGGCATCCTGGGCGACACTTTGGGGTGTGCACCGAGCCTGACGTGGATCCACCCCATCGGGTTACCACCAACTTTTTGCATCGTGAGGCGGCCGCAGGCTGTGCCCGCGACACCCTGTCCCCCATCCACCAGAGCCAAGAGGTCCCATGAGCGCTCCCGCCACCCCCGAGTCCCACCACATCCGCCTGGATGGCCGCGTGGCCATCGTCACTGGAGCCGGCGCCGGCCTGGGGCGTGCGCACGCGCTGGCCCTGGCGGCCCGGGGCGCCAAAGTGGTGATCAACGACCTGAACCTGGCGCCGGCCGAGGCCGTGGCCGCCGAGGTGCGTGCGGCCGGTGGCGAGGCGCTGGCGTGCTCGGGTTCGGTCACCGACGAGGCGGTCGTGCAGGCCATGGTCGATCAAACGCTGGCGCAGTTTGGCCGCATCGACATCCTGGTCAACAACGCCGGCATCCTGCGTGACAAGAGCTTCGCGAAGATGACGCTGGACGATTTTCGCCTGGTGGTGGACGTTCACCTGATGGGCGCCGTCGTCTGCACCAAGGCCGTGTGGGAGACGATGCGCGCCCAGCAGTTCGGCCGCATCGTGTTCACGACCTCGTCGTCAGGGCTGTTCGGCAACTTCGGGCAGGCCAACTATGGCGCCGCCAAGATGGCGCTGGTCGGCCTGATGCAGACGCTGGCACTCGAAGGCGAGAAAGCCAACATCCGCGTCAACTGCCTGGCGCCCACGGCGGCCACGGCGATGACGCAGGGCATCTTGCCAGCCGAGGTGCTGGCGGTGCTCACGCCCGAGAGCGTGTCGCCGGGCCTGGTCTACCTGGTCAGCGACGAGGCACCCACGCGCGCCATCCTCAACGCGGGAGCGGGCGTGTTTGCGGCCTCGCACGTGGGGCTGGGCACGCCGGTGTTCATCGGCGCGGCGCCTGACGCTGTGGATCGCGTGGCCGAGGCCTGGCCGCGAATCAGCGATCGTGCGGATGCCATCGTGCCGCGCAGTGGGCTGGAGCAGTCGATGCGCGAGGTCGGGACGGTGCAGTCGCCATCCAAAGGCTGATGCACAGCCAGGCAGCCGTGGCGGGTTGCCGAGTCCTTCAGGTTGACGCAGCGTGGGCCGAGTCGCTCAGCGTGCACAGGCAGGGCTGGTGGCGCAGCTGTTGCCGGATGAGTTCGTCGACCTTCTGGCGCGCCAGCGGCCACGGGCCGAAGCCCGATTCGGTGTTGATGTGGCCCACCTGCCCGAGGTTGCGAAAGCCCGCGCCCCAGGTGTGGGCCCAGTCGCGCGCGCGATCCAAGGGCATCCAGGGGTCGTTCTCGCTGCCGATGACGCTCAGGGGCAGGCCCAGTCGGTGACGGGGCAGTCGATCTTCGATCTGGAATTTCACCGGGTCGGCCGGCGCAACCATCAGGGCCGCGACGATGCGGCCGTGTCGGGGCCCGACACCGGTTGCATCGCCGAGGGCTGAATCTGCCTGGCCTGTTGGCAGCGCTGGTGCCATCTGGCGCGTGGCCAGGTGGTGCGCCAGGGCCAGGGTGCCGAAGCTGTGCGCCACCGCCACCCATTGTGTGTGGCGGCTGTAGCGCGACAGCGTTTCTTCGATGCGTGCCGACCAGGCTTCGAGGTCGGGCTGTTGCCAGTCGTGTTGTTGCACGCGCACCGCGTCGACGTACTGACTTTGCAGCCAGGTCTGCCAGTGCGCGGGGCCGCTGTCGCGCAGGCCGGGAACGATCAGCACCCGCACCGAGCGGCGCGGTTGTCGGGCGCTGGGCTGCCAGGCCGACTGGGCCGCAGGCGAGGCGGTCAGGGCGCTGGTGGGTGCGGTATGGGTGTTCATGTTCGTCACCTTAGCCAGTGCTGCATCGTGCGTGAAGCGACGTTTGCGCATGCATTCAGGCCACATGCGCAAAGCACACAAGGCCATGCGAATCGGATCGTTGGCTTCGCGGGGTGCTGTCTCTAAGGTAGCGACTCTGGCAGACGTACCTCTGCTGTTTCGACCTGATCTTTCATCCGAGGCCATCGCATGACCGCCCCTTCAACCGTCTGGGTTCGTGATCCGCAAGTCCTGAACGCCGCCCTGCACGCCAGGGAGCGGTTGGCGTCGTTGCCTTTGGCGCCGCGCACCGAAAAACCGGTCCTGCACGACAGCGATCGTGCGTCGGTGAGCGAAGCGGTGGTCTGCTCGCTGGTGGGGCGCAACCTGCGGCGGCTGCGTCGTCAGCAGCGATTTTCCCTGGAGCAACTGGCGGCCCACAGCGGTGTGTCTCGCGCCATGCTGGGCCAGGTTGAGCAGGGCAAGAGCATCCCCAGCATCAAGACGCTCTGGCAGGTGGCGCGCGCCCTGGGCGTGTCGGTCTCGTGGTTCCTGGAGCCCACGCACGATGAGTCCATCGTGTTGCTGCAGCCGCCGGCCGACAGCCCGCTTTCGCTCGATCAGGGCAGCTCTGAATTGCGTCCGTTGCAGCAGGCCCGCGATGGACACCAGGAAGCCTTCTACGAACTTCGCTTGGCGCCGGGCGGCACATTGAGCCTGCCGGTTGCTTCGCAAGCGCGGCGCGTCAACGTGGCCGTGTCACACGGCGTGCTCGACGTCATCCTGGAGGGGCAGCGCCACCTGGTGCGCCCGCGAGAGGCGCTGCAGTACGAGTCCATGGACGAGCTCACCTGGCGCAACAACGGACACGTGCAGGTGCAGGCTTTCGTGCTGATCCGGCCCGTGAGCTCTGCTTCTCACCGAGGCGATCTGGAAGGTTGAGGCAGATGCCAGAACGTTTGCTGACCCTGCCGGACTCTCCGACGGCGCCTTTGTCCATCCGGGCGAAGGCGTTGGTCTTTCATGATCCGGCATCGCTGAGGTTGTTGCTGGATGTCGAGCGCATCGCCAACAGCGAAGCCACGGTGCTGGTCACCGGCGAAACCGGCACCGGCAAGGAGCTGATCGCCCGCCACATCCACGCCGTCAGCGGCAGAACAGGGCCTTTCGTGGCCGTGAACTGCGGGGCGTTCAGCGAGAGCCTGATCGATGCCGAGTTGTTTGGCCACGAAAGCGGGGCCTTCACGGGGGCATCGCAGTCGCGGGCCGGGTGGTTCGAGGCGGCCAATGGCGGCACCTTGTTCCTCGATGAAATCGGCGACCTGCCGCTGGCCCTGCAGGTCAAGCTGCTGCGGGTGCTGCAGGAGCGTCAGGTGGTGCGGCTCGGTTCACGCCGGGGCATTCCACTGGACGTGCGACTGGTGGCCGCCACCAACATCGACCTGCGCCGTGCCGTGGAGGCACAGCACTTCCGCGCGGACCTGTTTTACCGGCTCAGCGTGGCCAGCGTTCGCCTGCCACCGCTGCGCGAGCGCCCTGCAGACATCCTGCCCCTGGTGCGGCACTTCATCTCGGTCTACCGACAGCGGCTGAGCCTGCAGGAGGTGCGCCTCAGCGATCGGGCCCAGGAGGCTTTGCTGGGCTACACCTGGCCAGGCAACATCCGCGAGCTCGAAAACGTCATCCACTACGCGCTGATCGTCTGCCGCGACCACTGCATCGAGCCAGATGACATTCGCCTGGTGCCGCTTGTGGGCGCCAGCCAGGCGGCTGATGCCTCTCGCCTGGTGGTGGGTGGGCTGGCCGAGCCGGAGGCACTGCCCCGTTCGCAGGGCTTGTCACGTCCTGTCGGCACGCAAGCCGCATCGGGGGCCTCCTCGGAGCAGGAAACCTCGGGCGACCTGGTGCAGCGCCTTCAAGGCGTGATCTCGGAGATGCTGCGAGCAGGGGAGTCGACATTGTTCGACACCGTCGAGTCCACCCTGGTTCACGTGGCCTTTGATCAGGCTGGTCGCAACCAGGTTCGTGCGGCCCGTCTGCTGGGCATCACGCGCAATGTGCTGCGCACGCAGCTCAAGCGACATGGCTTGCTGGGACACGGCGACGAGGCTTCGGCCCTGTCCGCGGATGAGCTCAGTGAGGACGATTCCTTGTCGTACCCAATTTGAACTTCTTCGATCTGTCCTCGCGTGTCGGCTGATGCCGAAAGCGATTCATGCCCCGGTTCTCTAAAGGGACCGGGGCATTTTTTTGCGTTCAGGCCGAGGGTCCGCGCACCTGCACACCCACACATAAAAAAACGGCCCTGACCGGAGTCAGGACCGTTGCCAATGTGCCGCGAGGACTGTTCAGTCTTCCGGCACCCCCACTTCGTTTTTGCCAGGAGGAGATGCGATCACTTCTTGGTGTAGATCTGGTCGAATTGGCCGCCGTCAGCAAAGTGCGTTTTCTGGGCCTTGGTCCAGCCGCCGAAAACGTCGTCCACCTTCACCAGCTCCAGTTTGGGGAACTGCTTGGCGTACTTGGCTGCGGCCTTGGCGTCAGTCGGGCGGTAGTAGTGCTTGCCAGCCAGGTCCTGACCTTCCGGGCTGTACAGGAAATCGATGTAGCCCTTGGCCACGTCGCGGGTGCCACGCTTGTCAACGACCTTGTCGACCACGGCCACAGGCGGCTCAGCGTAGATCGAGAACTTCGGGTAGACGATGTCGAACTTCTCGGCGCCGAACTCCTTGAGGGTCAGGTGGGCTTCGTTTTCCCAAGCCAGCAGCACGTCGCCCTGGCCACGCTCAGCGAACGTCACCGTGGAGCCGCGAGCGCCGGAGTCCAGCACAGGCACGTTTTCGAACAGCTTGCGCACGAAGTCCTTGGCCTTTTCTTCGGAACCGGTCTTCTTGAGCTCATACGCCCAGGCGGCCAGGTAGTTCCAACGAGCGCCGCCCGAGGTCTTGGGGTTCGGGGTGATCACGCCCACGCCGGGCTTGATCAGGTCAGACCAGTCCTTGACCTGCTTGGGGTTGCCCTTGCGAACCAGGAAAACGATGGTCGAGGTGTAGGGGGAGCTGTTGCCCTTGAACGACTTCTGCCAGTCGGTCTTGAGCAGGCCCTTTTCGGCGATGGCGTCGATGTCGTAGGCAAGGGCCAGGGTGACGACGTCGGCTTCCAGGCCGTCGATCACCGAGCGGGCTTGTTTGCCCGAGCCGCCATGGGAAGCCTTGACCGTGACGGTGTCACCCGTCTTGGCCTTCCATTGCTTGGCAAAGGCAGCGTTGTACTCGGCGTAGAACTCACGCGTCGGGTCATAGGACACGTTCAGCAGGGTGATGTCCTTGGCGTGGGCCACACCGCCAGCCACCAGGGCGGCGGCAAGGGCGAGGGCGTGAACAGCGCGTCGGGTGAAAGTCTTTTGGGTCATGGGAAGCAATGCGTTGAGTGATGCGGTAAGCAAATGCTAGGAGCCGGTCTTCATGCAGAGAACGAATCAATGCGTGGATGCATATGCGCTTTCTGCAGCCTGAGGCCGGGTGTTTGCTCGCATCACCATGCGGGAGCAGGGGCTGCGGTGCTGGCGGGGGGCGGGGCTGGCTGTGCAATCCATTCACCCGAGGCAGCCCAGGTGGCCAAGCCTGCCAGCGCGATGGCCAGGAGCAGGGCGCCGATGCGATGACGGGAGGTCCCTGCGGGTGCCTGCACGCCCGGCTTGAGTGTTTTCTTGCCGGTGACCATGGGTGGCACCAGGCGTTCGCGTTTGACCAGCGCGTAGAAGAGGATCGCAGCGATGTGCAGCCCGATCAGGACGTACAACAGGTTGATGAGGCGGTGGTGCCAGGCGGTCACGTCTGACACGGTTTCTTCGCCCACCCATTGCGCCAGCGGTCCTGCGAACGCGATGTCATCGTTGCTGAACAGGCCGGTGCCCACCTGCAAGGCCAAGAGCCCCAGCAGCGCGAACACAGAGAAAGCGCCCAAGGGGTTGTGGCCCACGCCCTGCCATGCGCCACCGAAATACGCCCGCAGCCTTGCAGGCGTGGGAAAGAAGTGACCGAAGCGGGAGGTCGTGGACCCCACCAGACCCCAAATCACCCGGAAGGTGAGCAAGCCGACGATGGCCAGGCCTGCTCGACCATGCCAGGGCATCCACTCGCCACCGGCCAGACCGGTGGCGATGGCTGTGGCGACGGCTGCCAGCAGCAGCCAGTGAAACGCGCGCAAAGGCGCATCCCAAACCTGGACGGAGACCAGGCCGGTGTCGGGCACCTGACGAGATGCCGAGTCTGTCGCTTCGCTGGCGAGGGCCATGGCCAAGTCTCCTCAGTTTGTTGCTGCGGGGGCGGCGGCAGGCGTGGCGGCGGTGCGAACAGGCGCGGTCACCTTGATGACGGTGCCACCAGCCTCGCGGTAGTCTTCCGAGCCCAATGCGCCCGCCACCTTGAAGCCAGCTTTGCTCAGCAGATCGCCAGCAGCTCCGGCGCGGTGGGCCCGGTTGGAAACGGTCACGATCACGCGATCGCGGGGGATGTAGTCCAGCGCCACAGGCAAGTCTTTGAGCTGGACGTTCAGGTACACCGGCAGGCTGCCGTATTTGCTCAATTCATCGGGGCGACGCACGTCGATGACGAGCAGCTTCTTGGGGTTGCCCAGCAGCTTGTCAACGTCGTTGCGGCTGAGCTGTTTGGTCTGGTAAGTCCAGGGCGGCGCAACGTAGGGCTTGGGGGCTGCGGCGGAAGCGGCCTCGGTCGTCGGTGCCGCAGCCTGTTGGGCATGAGCAGGCAGGGTTTGCAGGGCGAAAGGTGTGATCAGGGCCAAAGAGGCGACGAGGGAGCGAGCGGTCATGGTGTGTTGCTGGTTTGTTGGAAGAATCTGATGAGATCAAGGCCACGTCAGTGCTTGAACCTCAGGGCGCATCAGGCTGCAAGTGGGTCGCTGGTGCGCTCGAGGCGTTCCGCCACGGTGGCGTGGTTGATCTCGTGGTGGAACTCCGCGAGCACGTCGTCCTTGATGGCCACGAACTCGGGTGAGACGCGGTCGCGCGGGCGTGCCAGGGGCACATCGACGATGCGCTTGATGCGGCCAGGACGGGGCTCCATCACGACGATGCGGTCACCCAGGTAAACGGCTTCTTCCACGTCGTGCGTGACGAGGATGGCCGTGATGCCTTCGGCTTGCCAAATGCGTTGAAGCTCTTGCTGCAGCCGCGTCTTGGTGAGGGCGTCCAGCGCCCCGAAGGGCTCGTCGAGCAGCAGCACTTCAGGGCGGTTGACCAGCGCTCGGGCGATGGCCACGCGTTGCGACATGCCGCCGGAGAGCTGGTAAGGAAACGCCTTCTCGAAGCCTTTGAGGCCCACGAGCTCGATGTGTTCCTTGACGCTGCGGTCCTTCTCGGACTGGCCGCCAGGTGCGTTGAGCAGGCCCAGGGCCACGTTCTGCTCGACGTTCAGCCAGGGAAAGAGCCGGTGCTCCTGGAAGACGATGCCACGCTCGAGGCTGGTGCCCCGGATCGGCTTGCCGTCGAGCAGCAGCTGGCCGCTGTAGCCGGCTTCCAGGCCGATCAGCAGGCGCAGCAGCGTGGACTTGCCGCAACCGCTGGTGCCCACGATGCTGATGAACTCGCCGGGCTGGATCGAGAGGTTGATGTCTTGCAGCACTTGCAGGGGCTTGCCCTTGACGTCGTACTGCTTGTGGAGGTTCTGGATGTCGATGGTGCCTGCTTGAGACATGGGAGGCTCCTTGTGTGAAGGTGACTGAGTCCGATGGCGAGAGATCAACGTTGCTGCGGGGCGCGCCAGCGCAGCAAGCGCTGTTCGGCCAGCGAGGCCAGCCGGTTGAAGACCAAGCCCACCACGCCGATGGCCACCATGCCGAACAGGATGAGTTCGACGTTGAAGCTGTTGCGCCCCTTGAAGACGATGTTGCCGATGCCGTGGCCGTCGTTGACGAGCAGGAATTCCGCACCGATGGTCGCCAGCCACGCGTACAGCAGGCCCAGGCGCAGGCCGCCCAGGATCTGGGGCGCTGCCGAGGGCCAGACCAGCCGACGCAGGGTCTGCCAGGCGCTGAACTGATAGACGCGGGCCACTTCTGCATGAGCCTGGCTCACGCCTTTGACGCCCTCCAGGGTGCCCAGCACCACCGGGTAGAAGGTGGAAAAGGCAATGAACAAGATCTTGGCCGAGTCGCCGGTGCCCAGGATGGCCGACAGCAGCGGCAGCCAGGCGAACAAGGAGATCTGGCGCAGGGTGTGAAAAGTCGGGCCGATCAGCTTGTCGGCCAGGCGGGACACGCCGATCAGCGTGCCCACGGCCACGCCGGCGATGGCGCCGATGGCGAACCCGGACAGGTCTCGCCACAGGCTGAGTGCCACGCCTTCGTACAGCGAGGCCTGTTGCAGCTCTTGCCAGGCGGTTTTGAGCACGCCCAGCGGGGGAACGATCAGCTTGGTGTTCACCCAATGCAGCTGGGTGGCGGTGACCCACAGCGCGATGAAGGCCAGGGGCAACACCCAGCCTCGCCAGTCGAAGCGTTGGGTTGGGTCATTGAGGTTGGACATGTGCGATGGCTCCGGATCAGAAGGCGCTGCGGCGCCAGCCTTGCAGGCGCGACTCGATGAGGCGCAGGGTCAGCTCGATGGCGACGCCCAGCACGCCGATGGCGAACATGGACACGATCACCATGTCGATCTGGCTGAGCGAGCGGCTGTAAGACATGAAGAAGCCCAGGCCCTCGCTGGAAGACAGCAGCTCCACGAAGATGGTGGTCAACCAGGCCTGCATCACGCCCTGGCGCAAGCCGGTGAACAAGGCTGGTGTGGTGGCAGGCAGGACCACGCGGGTGAGCGTCTGCCAGGCGGAAAAGCGGTAGACACGCGCCACTTCCAGCAGCGCTGCGGGGATGTTGGCGATGCCGTTGAGCGCACTCAGCGCCACGGGCACCACCACCGCGATCGAGATGGCCCAGAGCTTGAGCCCCTCTTCGATGCCCACGAAGATGATCAGCAAGGGGATCCAGCCCAGCACGGGCAGTTGCGACAAGGCGTTGAAGCTGGGGTAGAGGTAGGCGCGCACCTGGCGCGACAGACCCATGGCAAAGCCCAGCAAGAGCCCCACGCCGCCACCCAGCAGCAGGCTGAGGGCTGCGCGGCGCGTGCTGTGCACGATGTGCCCCTGCAGCTCGCCGCTTTCCCAGACGATGCCGAACGACTCCCACACGAAGGCGGGCGAGGGAAGGATCTGCTCGGCGATCCAGTGGCGGTCGGCGGCCGTCCACCACAGGGTGTAGAGCAAGGCGGGCAGGATCAGGCCCAGGGCCAGGGTCCAGACCGCAGAGCCCAACCAGGCCGTGCCATCGCGCAGGCGCTGCCCCAAGGTGACAGGCCGCCGATCGACTTGCGGCAGAGGTCGGGGCGCCCGTTGTGAGCCTGATGCTGCCGCAGCGGGCTCCGGTGGCGGGAAGATCGCGATGTCGTCGGTGGACACGGCCATGGTGGGACTCTTTCAGGGAACGCTTCGATCAGGTGCGGATGAACTTGCCGTTGGCGTCCTGGGTGGGCCAGTACGTCTCCAGCTTTTGCTCGCGCAGCGCGTTGTTCAGGTACTTGGGCTCCAGCCAGCCTTCCAGGCTCACGTCACGGCGAGACAGGCGGTAGCCCTTGATCTCGTTGATCGAGCGCTGGATGGAAGCGGTGTAGTACTCGTCGAGCAACGGGTTCAGGCGGGTGCGCAGGTCCTTGGTGCGACCCCATGTCTGCTTGTTGTCGATGTAGGTCGACACACCCGAACGCGTCCAGTACTGGTACTGGGTTTCGCGGTTGGCCTCCTGCGTGCTCCAGTGCGCGGTCTTGACGACGCGGTTGACGATGCGCTGGACGATGTCGGGGTACTTCTGCTCGAAGGCCTCACCCACCCACACCGAGCCCGGCACGTTGATGTACGGATCGTCGAACACCTCGGCCAGGCGCTTGGCCACGCCGCGTGCTTCCAAACCGAACGGGGTTTCGATGGCACCGTGCACGTCACCCGTCGACAGGCCGGCAATGCGGTCGTCGCGGATCTGGCTGATGATGCGGAACTGCTTTTCGGGTTCTTTGAAACCGAACTTGTCCAGGAAGCGGTACATCGTCAGCTGACCGGCGGTTCCCTTTTGCACGGACAGGGTTTTGCCTTGCAGGTCGCCGATCGACTTGGCCGTGGAGGCCGATGGCACCACGAAGTAGGAGTCGCCGCCGCGACCAGACGACAGCAGGATCTTGTGCTTGAGGCCCGTGGAGCGGCCCACGATCAGTGGCAGGTCGCCGTGACCGAAGCAGAAGTCGAGCAGACCGTTTGCATAGGCCTCGTTCAAGGCCGGGCCTGCGCCCACGTAGTACTTCCATTCGATCTTGATGCCGTCGGCTGCGAACTCCTGCTCCAGGTCACCGCGGAAGACAACATTGGATGCGAAGCCCGATGTGGGCAGCGGGCGACCGCCGGTGCCCGCGCCCGGGAAGCCGATGCGGATGGTGGCGGGTTTGCCACCGGATTGCGCACGCGCGGTGCCGGTGGACAGGCCGATGAGGGCGGGGGCGGCCAGGCCCGAGGCGAGGGCGGCGCTGAAGGAACGACGTTTCATGTTGTGTGACTCCGAGAATGTGTGGGGATCAGAAACCTGCGACGAACTGGGCCTGGATGCCGTTCGAGCGCTTGGGCTGGGCATTGGTGCCAGCCTGGTTGCGGTCCTTGAAGTAGTTGATCTGGAAGCGCGTGGTCTCGGCAAAGAACACGTTCAGGCCCAGGGTGTTGCGGAACTGGCGGTCCTTGAGGGACTTGCCCGAGTCGTTCGGGTCGAAGGTGTCCACGCGCAGAAAGGCCTGGAAGGACGTGGGCCAGAAATCGTCAAACTTGCCTTGGTTGCGCGAGCTGGCCAGGAACTGCTCACCGAAGGTGTAGCCAAGGTTGATGTATTGGCCAACACCTCTTTTCTTGGCATCAGGGTTGACAGCCAGGTTGGCTGCGGTGGGGGAGACATCCGTTTTCCCACGAGCCCATTCGTAAGCAATCGAGAAGGGCAGGTGGGTCCAGTTGACGTCGAACCCGGTGATGTCGTTGTCGCCTTTGCGACCGACCGTGGCCGATCCATTCGGTGCGATCGTCGGTGAACGCTTGTAGTACGTCGCGCCAATTTGCAGCTGCCGCAACCAGCTGGTGTAGTCCACGGGCAGGGTGAACGCCAGGCGAGCGATCCAGTCGCGTGCGGAGTTGTTGTCGTTCTTGTTGGGGCCGTTGCCGTTGAAGAAGCCCAGGGAGTAGGCCAGCAGTGGCGCGCGGTAGTTGTTGGTGAAGTCGACGTAGGGGTCGAAGTCGCCTTGGATCAGAACCCCCACCTGTCGGGTCGCGACATCCAGTGCGGTGGAGCCCGTGAACAAGGCGCTGTTGATGACGGCGCGCACTTCAGGGTCCAGTGCGGGGGCGTCCAGACCGAAGGGCACAGCCTGTTGACCGAGGGTGATCGTGCCCAGGCGGTCTTCCAGGTTGCCGGTCGATGGCTCGAAGCTGTAGCGGATCCAGGCGTCCGTCAGGTTCACCTGGGAGTTGTTGGTGGCGTTGGTGCCGGTCGTGCCGACGTTCAAGCCGAAGCGGTAGGTGAGGTTGCGACCGTTGGCGTAGTCGCGGTAGAGGTTGCCCGACAGCGTCAGCGCGGCACCCGGCGCGCGGAAGCCGTTTTTGCGTGGCTCGCCAGGCGCGGAGTTCGTGGCCGCAGTGGTCTGCGAGTCGCCTGCCGCGTAGGCAGGGTTGCGGGTCTCGTAGCCGAGCGTGACGGTGCCGTTCAGGCGCGTGTCACGCGTGGTCTTGGCCAGGGTGCGCTCTTGCAGACGCGACTGGTCGTACTTGTAGTTCTCGAGGTCGGCGCGCAAGCCCTGGATGTCGGCCTTGGACGCGGAGGTGCGTGCATCGACGCTTTCCTGGGACTCGCCCTCGGCGGGCGTCACGTTGACGGCGGGCGCTTGCTTGACCAGACCACGCAACTCTTCGACCTGACGACGCAACTCTTCAACCGTGTTGCGCAGGGCTTGAACTTCGGTGGCGGATTGAGCGTGTGCGGCGACGCCTGACAGCGCGATCAGCGCTGCGAGGGTCACCTGGGTTTTTTTCTGGAAGGACACCTTGATAACTCCTGGGTCGATGACTTTGTGAATATCGAGAGGCGGGGGTTATGCAGACTCTGTGCCAGCATTTAATGGGGCCGTGAAGGGGTTTTTGAAGGCAAGTGTTGATTTTTGAAAAGTTGTGTGTTGATTTTTGACCAGTCCAGGTGTTGCGTATGCAACTTTGGTGTTGCGGGGTGTTGGGTATCGTTTCGATGACGGTTTGTCATGACGGCATGAGGAATAAAAATATGCTTTCAAATCAAATACTTGAGTTCGATTGAGCGCCTGTCGTGAGGTGGCGGGTTTGTGGCACAAGTGTTGCAGTGAAGTGCGCACCAAGCGTACGTTGCGTGGCGTCATTTTTATGATTGCCCGACGGCTCTTTGGTTATTCGGGTCAATGCATATATTCAAAGAAAGCAAGCAAATGAGATTTCCGCGCATCGCATCTGGAGGCCTTGCAAAATGAATAAGAAATGGTTTGTTTCTGCGGTATTCGGCGTGGCCGCAGTGGCGGCTCAGGCGGCTGAAACCCAGACCGTCGCAGCTCAGAAGCCTGCTCGCCCTGCCGCGTCTTCCGCGCGCTGGACCGCTTATCAACCTGTCAAGGCGCCCGAAGCCCCGGCGGTGCAGAACCGAAAGTGGCTGCGCACGTCGATCGACGCCTACGTGCTGGCTCAGCAGGAGACGGCTGGCATCAAGCCTTCGCCTGAAGCCGACCGCGCCACCTTCATCCGCCGCGCCACGCTTGACGCCTGGGGCCTGCTGCCCACGCCCGAAGAGGTCAAGGCCTTTGTCAACGACAAGGCCCCCAATGCCCACGAGCGCCTGGTCGATCGTTTGCTGGCCTCCCACCACTTCGGTGAGCGCCAGGCGCGTCGCTGGCTGGACCTGGCCCGCTATGCCGACAGCACCGGCTTCCAGAACGACAACACCCGCCCGAACAACTGGCGCTACCGCGACTACGTGATCAACGCGTTCAACAGCGACAAGCCCTTCAACCGCTTCATCCAGGAGCAGGTGGCGGGCGACGAGCTGTGGCCCGAAGACCAGAACGCCCGCATCGCCACGGGCTTCCTGGCCGGTTACCCCGACAACTTCAACTCGCGTGACCTGGTGCAGCGCAAGTACCAGATCGAGACCGACATGACCGACCTGGTCGGCGAGGTCTTCCTGTCGCAGACCATCGGTTGCGCGCGCTGCCACAACCACAAGGCCGACCGCGTCAGCCAGAAGGAGTACTTCCAGCTGCAGGCCTTCTTCGCCAACACCGCCTTCAACGAGAAGGCGCCGCTGGTCAAGGGTACCGAAACCGAGTTCGATCAGGCCTTCCTGAAGCAGCAAGCCACCTACAACGAGGCCACCAAGGACATCCGCGCCAAGCAGAAGGCCATCCTTGACAAGGTCCGCGAGGCGGGGCGCAAGTACTACAACGAGCGCTACCTCGACGACAGCCGCGCCGCCATCTTCAAGCCCGAAGCGGAGTGGACGGCGCTGGACAAGTGGGTGAACTGGCGCAAGCAGGCCGTGGCGTCCGACAACGAGATCGTCTCCTACCTGCGCGACACCGCAGAAGAGAAGACCCGGCCTGACTACAACGCCGCGCACGAGCCGCTGTGGAAGGAATACAAGGCGCTGCAAGAGCAACTCAAGGAGTTCGACAAGCTTCGTCCCACCAAGGGCAGCACAACCTTGACGGCCGCCTTCGAGCTGACCAACAAGGAGGTGCCAGCCACCCACGTGCGCTTCACCGGCATCCATGAAAAGCCGCTGGAAGCCGTCAACCCGGGCATCCCTGCGCTGTGGGGCGGCAAGGGCGACGTCGCCATCACGCCGCTGGAGAAGTCTTCGGGTCGCCGCGCCGTGCTGGCCAAGTGGCTGAGCGACGACAGCAACCCGCTGACCGCGCGCGTCTACGCCAACCGCGTCTGGGCCCAGTACTTCAACAAGGGCATCATCTCGACGGTGGCCGACTTCGGTCGCGCCGGTCAGAAGCCCACGCACCCCGAGCTGCTGGATCACCTGGCCGCCAAGTTCGTGAGCAACGGCTGGAGCGTCAAGAAGCTGCACCGCGAGATCCTGCTGTCCGCGGCCTACCGCCAGTCTTCGGACGAGCGCCGTGACGTGGCCAAGCTCGACCCCGAGAACAAGTTGCTGGCGGTGTTCCCCCGCAAGCGCCTCGAGGCCGAAGAGATCCGTGACTCGCTGCTCTACGCCTCGGGCCTGCTGGTCGACAAGGTGGGTGGCCCCTCCGTGTTCCCGCCCATCGTCAAGAGCGGCGCCGATGTGGGCAAGTCGCAGGACTTCGCGGGCAATCGCGCCTGGAGCGTGTCCGATGACAAGCAGGACTGGCATCGCCGCAGCCTGTACGTGTTCACGCGTCGCAGCTTCCCGTATCCCATCACGCAGAACTTCGACCCGGCGAACCCGAACAACCCGCACCACAAGCGCGATGTGACGACCACGCCGCTGCAGGCCCTGACCCTGTTCAACAGCGAGATCGTCTTCGACTGGAGCCAGGCGCTGGCCGGCCGTTTGATCAACGAGGCGGGCAGCAGCGATGACGCGCAGCTCAACCGGCTCTACCAGGTGCTGTTCTCTCGTGAGCCGAACAAGACCGAACGCGCGGCGCTCAAGCAGTTCCTGGCCGAGCAGCAGATCGCCATCCGCCAGAAGGCGGCGGACGGCAAGTTCGAGGTGGCCGTTCCGGCTGGCTTGAAAGACACCAAGTCGTACGACCCGGTGAAGTCGGCCGCCTTCGTGGACCTGGTCCACACGGTGGCGAACTCGAACGACTTCGCCTACCGATTCTGAGATCCCCCCATTCGAACCCCATCGACATCCATCAAGGACGCAACATGAGCAACGATCAACGCCGCGCCTTCCTCCGCACCGCAGGCCTCGGCCTGGGTGGTGCCGCCCTGGGCGGCTTCCTGCCGGGCATCGGTCACATCAACGCCGCCACTGCGGCCGACCTGTCTGGTCTGGTCGACCCGCTGGCTCCCAAGGCCGCGCACTTCCCGGGCAAGATCAAGTCGGTCATCTGGCTGCATCAGAACGGTGCGCCTTCCACGCTCGACCTGTACGACTACAAGCCCGAGCTGGAGCGCCTGGCTGGCCAGCCTGTGCCTGAGTCCTTCCTCAAGGGCATCAAGACCAGCACGCAAGGTGGCGTGGGCAAGCTGTTCGCCTCCAAGGAACGCACCTGGAAGCAGCACGGCGAAAGCGGTGCCTGGTTCTCCAACCTGCTGCCCAACCTGGCTCAGCACGCCGACAAGCTCACCTTCATCAAGTCGAGCACGACCGTGGGCGCCACCCACGACATCTCGATCCTCAAGCTCAACACCGGTGACCTGAACCCGGGTCGCCCTTCGCTGGGCGCGTGGATCAACTACGCCCTGGGTTCGAACAACCCCGACCTGCCCTCCTACGTGGTGCTCTACAACGGCGACCGCGAACCGCAGGCCGGCTCGGTCAACTGGTCGGCGGGCTTCCTGCCTGCGGTGTACCAAGGCACGGCCTTCCGCCCCGGTCCCAACCCGATCCTGTACCTCAACCGCCCCGACCTGCGCAGCGCCACGCAGCAACGCGCATCGCTGGACCTGCTCAAGCGGCTCAACGGCCTGGGTGCGGATCGCTATCCCAGCGACACCGAGCTCAAGGCCCGCCTGCAGTCCTACGAACTGGCTGACCGCATGCAAGCCTCGGCGCCCAAGGCGGTCGACATCAGCACCGAGTCGGCTGCGACCAAGGAGCTCTACGGTCTGAACGACAAGACCAGCCAGAGCTACGGCGAAGTGCTGCTGCGCGCCCGCCGCCTGGTCGAGAACGGCGTGCGCTTCATCCAGGTGGTCTCGGGCTTTCCTGAAGGTGCCGAGATCGACCGCCAAAGCTGGGACGCCCACAGCGAGCTGGACCAGAACCACGCGGTCATGGCCCGCATGGTGGACAAGCCGATTGCCGGCTTGCTGCACGACCTGAAGGAACGTGGCCTGCTGGAGAGCACCCTGGTGGTGTGGACCTCGGAGTTCTCGCGCACCTCCTGGGGCGAGAGCGGCAGCGGTCGCGACCACAACCCCTGGGGCTACACCCAGTGGCTCGCTGGCGGTGGCCTGAAGGCCGGTTTCACCTATGGCGAGACCGACGACATCGGCCTGCAGGTGGCGGACAAGGAAAAGTCGGTCGACACCTACGACCTGCACGCCACGGTCCTGCACCTGATGGGCCTGGACCACCTGAAGACCACCTTCATCCACAACGGCCGCTCCGAGCGTCCGACGGTGGTGTACGGCAAGGTCATCAAGGACATCCTGGCCTGATGAGCAGGGGGGCGGCGAAGGTCGCCTCCCTGACAACGAAGAAGCGGGCCCGACGAGCCCGCCAGAAAGAGTGTGATTCGCATGCGAAAGCTGTTCATCCCCCTGGGGGGTCTTTTCCTGGCCATCGGTGTCGCCCACGCTGCCAGTGCGGTGCTGGACATGGACCTGATGCAGAACGTGGAGGATGTCAACAAGAGCCTGGCTTCCAACATCGCTTTGCGCGACGCCGCGGCATCCATCAAAGACGCCCAGGAACTGCACGAGTTGTTCAAGTCCGTCGAGGGGCACTACCTCGCCAAGCCTGACGCGCCGGATGGCCTGGAGCTGTCCCGCAAGAGCCTGAGCCTGACCCAGAAAATCCAGGAGCAAGTGGGGAGCAAGAACTTCGAGGGAGCCCAGGACGCTGCCACGGAGCTGTCTCGCACCTGCCGCGCCTGCCACACCTTCTACAAACAATCCTGATTCGCGCCGAGGAACACCTGTGAAGAGCGCGATTCAGGCAGGCCTGCTGACGGCGCTGCTCTTGTTGTCTTTCTGGTCACTGGCAGCCGGGGCAAAGGGGCGTTCGACGCCGTCTCGCGCGGCGCCCGCGCCGTCCCCGGCCTACCAGGGCGATGCCGTGCTGGGCAAGGAGAAGGCCGATTCGGAACGCTGCATCGAGTGCCATGGTGTGGACGGGCAAGGCCAAGGCCACAGCAATGGGCCGGAAGGGAAGTTCGCTCGGCTGGCTGGACAAGATCCCGCGTACATCGTCAAGCAGATCCAGGACTTCCGATCGGGGGCGCGCAAGCATGACCAGATGGCCATCATGGCCCGCAGCATCACCGACGAGGACGCGGCCGACATCGCGCGTCACTTCGCGAGCCTGCCCGCCATGAAGGGCGATGCGAACGACGTGAGCCCGACCGGACGCGCCCTGTATGAGCGGGGCGACCCGGCGCGGGGCGTGCTGGCCTGTGTCAGCTGCCATGGGGCAGACGGTCGTGGTTTGCGGGGCCAGTCTCTGGGGCCGGTCATCGGTGGCCAGGAGTGGCGCTACCTCGACAAGCAGTTGAGGGATTGGCGAAGCGGCGATCGCAAGAACAGCGCGGGCCAGGTCATGAACATCGTCACCCGCTCGCTCACCGACGCGGAAATAGAAGCCCTGGCAACCCACCTTTCCGGCCTTTGACGGGCAGGCCCCAACACCGAATCACAAGCTGCAACCTTCCCTGGCAACTTCCAACAAGGACACCCATTCATGAAAAAAACCATCGCGCTCGCCATGCTGGCGATCTCATCGGCCTGGCTGACCCTACCCGCCCACGCCGCCCTGAAGGAAGGCGACACCGCCCCCGACTTCAAGCTGCAGGCCTCGCAAGCGGGCAAGCCCTTCAGTTACGCGATCAAGGATGCGCTCAAGAAGGGGCCTGTGGTCGTTTACTTCTACCCGTCTGCGTTCACCAATGGGTGCAACGTCCAGGCGCACCTGTTCGCCCAGAACGTCGACAAGTTCGCCGCCGCAGGGGCTTCGATCATCGGCGTCTCGCTGGACAGCATCGCGCGCTTGAACGACTTCTCTGCCGACCCGCAGTTCTGCGCCGGCAAGATCCCCGTGGCCTCCGATGCAGACGGCAAGGTCGCACGCGCCTTCGATTTGCCCATCACCGAGATCCCTGCTGGTCGCAAGGACACGCGCGGTGTGGAGATCGACCACGCTCGCACCGACCGAACCACGTTCATCGTCACCCCGGATGGTCGCGTGGCGGCCACGGTGGGTGGTGTGGCCCCCGATGCCAACGTGCTCAAGGCCCTTGAGATCGTGCAGCAACTGTCTGCCGGCAAGGCACGCAAGTCCTGATCCGTTTTCCCATCCCTTCACCACCACAAGGAAAATCATGAGTCAAAGCAAGCGATTCTTTGCCGTTTTGGGTTTGTCTCTGGCCACGCTGATGGCCGTTCAGGGCGCGCAGGCCCAACAGGCACCCAAGCCAGAGCAACTGATCAAGTGGCGCCAGTCGGCCTACCAGGTCATCGCCTGGAACACCGGTCGCGTCAAGGCCAACGTCGATGGCACCTACAACAAGGAAGACGTCATCAAGGCCTCGAACGCCATCGCAGCGCTCGCCAACTCCGGCCTGGGCGCGCTGTACGCACCCGGCACCGAAACGGGCAAGGGTTGGAAAGAGACCTCCGTCAAGCCTGAGTTGTTCACCGACAAGAAGGCTGGCGAGATCGCGGCCTCGTTCAACAAGGAAGCCAACGAGCTGGCCCGCCTTGCTGCGTTGGGCGATGTGGCGCAGGTCAAGGCCCAACTGGCCAAGCTGCAAGGCACCTGCAAAGCCTGCCACGACGACTTCCGCAAGAAGGACTGATTCGCCATGACCGTTTCCAAATCTGTTCGCCAGGTTGTTGGCCTGGCCGCGTCCCTCTTGATGGTCGGTAGCGCCGTCGCCCAGACCGCTGCAGCACCGGCCGCGCCTGCACCCGCCAACCGCGAGGTGGGCCCGTTCAGCTTCTTCGTGACCAGCGTGGGCTCCGGCAAAGGCGCTGATCTGGGCGGGCTGGCCGGTGCCGACGCGCACTGCCAGAAGCTCGCTGCCGCCGTCGGCGCGGGCAACCGCACCTGGCGTGCCTACCTCAGCACCCAATCGTGGGATGGCAAGCCGCCTGTTCATGCGCGTGACCGCATCGGCACGGGCCCCTGGTACAACGTCAAGGGTGCTCTGATCGCCCGCGATGTGGCCCACCTCCATGGTGACAACCTGGAAGACGCCCGCATCGGCAACGCCGTGAACTGGTCGACCGCCTTGACCGAAGAGGGCAAGCAGGTCAAGCGCGCGGGCGACACGCCGAACGAGCACGACATCATCACCGGCTCGCAGCCCGATGGCCGTGCCTTCGTCAACGACACCTCCGATCGCACTTGCAAGAACTACACGAGCAGCGCGGAAGACGGTGCCGTCCAGGTCGGTCACTTCGACCGCACGGGGGGCGTTCACACCGCGCTGTCATGGAACTCGGCTCACGCCAGCCGTGGCTGCAGCCAGCCCAAGCTGGTGAGCACCGGCGGCGCCGGCTACTTCTACTGCTTCGCAGCGAAGTGACGGAAGGCGCGCGGCCATGTGGATCGTTCAAGTCGCCCTGCGACGCCCCTACACCTTTCTGGTCGGGGCCCTGCTGATCCTGCTGGCCGCGCCCTTGTTGTTGCGCAAGGCGCCGGTCGATGTCTTCCCGAAGATTGACGTTCCCGTGGTGGCCATCCTGATGAGCTACAACGGCTTGAACGCCAAGGAGATGACCGACCGGATCATCACGCCCATCGAGCGCAACCTGGCCAACGCGGTCAGCGACATGGAGCACACCGAGTCGCAGACCACGGCTGGCATGGGTGTCATCAAGGTGTTCTTCCAGCCGCAGGTGGATCAGGCCACCGCCATCGCGCAGGTGGTCTCCAGCACCCAGGCCGCCTTGAGGTCCTTGCCGCCCGGGGCCACGCCCCCCACCATCGTCAAGTACAGCGCCACCGACCTGCCCATATTGCAGCTGGGCATCAGCAGCCCCACCCGCAGCGAGCAGGAGCTCAACGAGCAGGCCTTCAACGTGCTGCGGACCAAGCTGATCACGGTGCCCGGTGTGGCCGTGACAGCGCCTTACGGCGGCCGATTCCGACAGGTTTCCATCGACCTCGATGCTTCCGCGCTGGCCGCGCGCGGCTTGACCGCCCTGGACGTGGTCAACACACTCAATGTCCAGAACCTGACCTTGCCATCGGGCTCTGCCAAGCTGGGGGCGCAGGACGTGAGCGTGCAGCTCAATGGCTCCCCCGCCACGATGCAGGGCCTGGGCGACATCCCGTTGACCACCGTCAATGGCAACACGGTGTTTGTGCGCGACGTCGCGCAGGTCAAGGATGGCTTCCAGCCGCAGACCACGGTCGTGAGGCGAGATGGCGAACGAGGCCTGTTGATGACGGTGCTCAAGAACGGCACGGCATCGACCCTGGACATCATTCACCAGATCCGGCAGGACCTGCCTCGCTTTGTCCAGGGCTTGCCGGAGGACATCACCGTCACGCCGCTGGCTGACCAATCGGTGTTCGTGGACGCAGCCATCCAGTCCGTGATCCATGAGGCCCTGATCGCGGGCTGCCTGACTGCGGCCCTGCTCTTGCTGTTCCTGGGCAATTGGCGAAGCACGGCCATCATCGCGGTGTCGATCCCCCTGTCCATCCTGGTGTCGTTGATCACGCTGCACCTCATCGGTGAGACCATCAACATCATGACCCTGGGGGGGCTGGCCCTGGCAGTGGGCATCCTGGTCGACGATGCGACGGTTGAAATCGAGAACGTCGAGCGGCACCTCCACATGGGCAAGCCGCCCATCCAGGCCATCCTCGATGGCGCGCAGGAGATCGCGGGCCCTGCGCTCGTGGCCACCCTCTGCATCTGCATCGTCTTCGTGCCCATGCTGTTTTTGCCAGGGGTGGCTGGGCAGTTGTTCAAGCCGCTGGCGCTGGCGGTCGTGTTCGCGATGCTGGCGTCCTACGTGCTTTCTCGCACCCTGGTGCCCACGCTGGTCATGTACCTGATGCGGCACCGTGCATCGAGCTCGGCCCATCGTGGCCGCAAAGGTGTTTTGGCGGCCTTGCATGGCGTTCACGTGTCTTTCGAGACGTCGTTTGAGCGCTTTCGGCAGGGCTACACCGCCGTGTTGTCGGCCCTGCTGGCGCAACGCCTGAAGTTTGGCATCGCCTTCCTGTTGTTCACCGTGGTGTCGACCGGGCTCTTCACGCAACTGGGCCGCGACTTCTTTCCGGTGGTCGATGCCAGCCAGATCCGGCTGCACGTGAGGGCCCCCTTGGGCACGCGCATCGAAGAGATGCCTGCCTTCATCGATGAGGTCGAAGCCCACATCCGCCGCGTGATCCCTGAGGAAGAGGTTCTCGGCGTGGTCGACATCGTCGGTGGGCCCTATTCACCCTTCAACACGCTCTACAACAACAACGGCACCTTCGACAGCAGCGACGCCGAGATCCTGGTGTCGCTCAAGCCCGGGTTGCGCAAGACTGCGCAACACATCCGAGCCCTGCGCAAGGAGCTGCCCGGTCGATTCCCGGGCAACGAGTTCTACTTCCAGCCTGCCGACATGGTCAGCCAGACCCTGAACTTCGGCCTGAGTGCGCCCATCGACATCCAGATCCAGGGCAACAAGACGGATGAGAACCTGGCGATCGCCACCGAGTTGATCAATCAGGTCAAGCAGGTGCCCGGTGCGGTGGACGTGACCCTGCACCAGCGTTTCAACCGGCGCGCGATCGCCCTGGAGATGGACCGCACTGCCATGGCCCAGACCGGCCTGGTGGCCCGGGACGTCGCGCAGAACGTCATGGTGGCCATGAGTTCGAGTTTCCAAACGTCGCCCACTTACTGGCTCAACCCGGCCAATGGATCGGTCTACAACGTGGCGGTTCAGGTGCCGCAGCAACAAGTGGACAGCCTGGGGGCGATGCTGAGCCTGCCTGTCAACACGCCTGGCGGGGCGGCTCAGGGGCGGGAAGTCCAGGTCCTGGGAAGCCTGGTCAACGTCAAGCCATCGAGCCTGCAAGGCAACGTCTCTCACTACAACATCGCCAATGTGCTGGACATCCATGTCGGGGTCGATGGACGCGACCTCGGCCGCACCTACGATGACATCGCCGCGCTGATCGAAGGCGTCAAGGAAAAGCTGCCCCGTGGGTCCGAGATCACCGTGCGTGGTCAGGTGGAGACCCTGAACACCGCCCACGAAGCCTTGCTGGGTGGTCTGGCGGTGGCGGTGGTCCTGGTCTACCTGTTGCTGGTGGTTCACTTCCAGTCTTGGCTGGACCCCGCGATCATCCTGTGCGGGCTGCCCGCTGCCTTGGCGGGCATCGCGTGGATGCTTTACCTCAGCGGGACCACCTTGTCGGTGCCAGCCCTCACCGGCGCCATCATGACGGTCGGGGTGGCCACGGCCAACAGCATCCTCGTGGTGTCGTTCGCGCGCCAGCTCCTGGCGGAAGGGGCGCCGGCCGCTCAGGCTGCCTTGCTGGCAGGATCCACCCGGCTGCGGCCGGTGCTGATGACCGCCCTGGCCATGGTCATCGGCATGGTGCCCATGGCGCTGGGCCTGGGAGAGGGCGGTGAACAGAATGCGCCCCTCGGTCGCGCCGTCATCGGTGGCTTGGCCGCGGCCACGTTGTCCACCCTGGTGTTCGTTCCCCTTGTGTTCGCGGGCGTGCACGCTCGCCTTCAGCGACGGGGCCCCGCAGCCGTCGCGCCCATTCACCCCGAACCGGTTCTTGTGTCATGAATGCCGTGCCCCAACCTCTGCAGGTGCCAGCCGATGAGGGTGTTGCCAACCCGGCCGCCCGCACCGAATCGCTCAGCCTGTCTGACGATCGCCCCTTGCGCTGGGGCAAGCGACTGGTTTGGGGCGGTTTGACCCTGCTGGCGCTGGCCGCCCTTGCTCGCGCTTATGTGAACCACGCCCACGCCAGTGCCGTGGCCGATCGGACCCGCGATGCGGCGACCAAGTCGGTTCTGTTTGCCAGGCCCGAGGTGGCCAAGGGGCAAAGGACCTTGACCCTGCCGGCCACCCTCAAGGGCCGTCAGGAAGCCGCCATCCATGCGCGCACGAACGGCTACGTCAGGTCATGGCACAAGGACATCGGTGACCGGGTCAGGCAGGGCGACTTGCTGGCGGTCATCGAGACGCCGGAGATCGACCAGGACCTGGCGCAGTCGAGGGCGACCGTGCAGCAGATTCAGGCCCGGCTGGCCCTCACGCAATCCACTCTGTCCCGTTGGGAGGGTCTTCGCCACAGCGACGCCGTGTCGCAGCAGGAACTCGACGAGCGTCGGGCGTCGTTCCAATCGGCCCAGGCCGATCTGGCTGCTGCCCGCGCCAACGTTCAGCGCCTGGAGGCTTTGCAACGCTTTGGTCGCATCGTCGCGCCGTTCGATGGCGTGGTGGTGCGCCGCAACGTCGAAGTCGGTGCGCTCGTGGCGGCGGGCAGCGCCACCACCACGCGAGAGCTGTTCCAGGTCGCCCAGGACGACGAGCTGAGGTTGGTGGTGTCGGTTCCGCAAGGCCACATCGAAGGCGTCAAGCCTGGGCAGGAGGTCAAGCTCAAGCTCGTCGAGCGCCCCAACGCCAAGATCGAAGGCAAGGTGAGCAGGATTGCCGGTGGCGTGGACCCGGCCACCCGGTCCGTGCAGGTGGAGGTCGGTGTGGCCAACCAGGGCAGGCAGCTGCGGCCAGGCTCCTACGTCGAGGTGGGTCTGCAGTTGTCGGGGGCCCAGCAGACCTTGCTGTTGCCGCCCACCGCTTTCCAGTTCAGGCAGGACGGTCCCCGGGTGGCTGTCATCGACGCCAACCAGACGCTGCGCCTGGTGCCGGTCAAGCTCGGGAGAGACCTCGGGCGCATGGTCGAGGTCAGCGAGGGGGTGTCATCTTCCGATGCCGTGGTGTTGAACCCACCCGACACCATCGAAGCCGGAGAGAAGGTCAAGGCGACCGAGGCTCCCAAGGAGAGCAAACCCGGTGACGCCAAGCCGGCTCGCAAGGGTTGACGCATGAGCGCCTGGTGTTGATGCGAAGTTCATAAGGAAGCGCTTTTTCCTTCCTTGGACCTCGCGTGCTCGATCGCTAGAGTCGTGCCCCATGTTGGCAAGACCAGAACCCCGT
Source organism: uncultured Aquabacterium sp. (assembly GCA_964373965.1). Lineage (GTDB taxonomy): Bacteria > Pseudomonadota > Gammaproteobacteria > Burkholderiales > Burkholderiaceae_C > Aquabacterium. The sequence goes on from CAYJXE010000008.1 coordinate 102,961, forward strand.
GCGCGCCTGGAGGCGATCGGACTCGCCGCCGGACCATCGGGTCGGCGGCTGTTCTCCGACGTCGAAATCAAGGTCGAGTCCGGGGAGGCGCTGTATGTTGCCGGCCCCAATGGGGCGGGCAAGACCACCCTGCTGCGCGTGGTGTGCGGCTTGGCCGAGCCGCTGGCCGGCCGGGTGAGCCGCAAAGGACATCACCTGTCCTACATCGGACACGCGCCTGCTTTGAAGGACGACCTCAGCGCCCACGAGAACTTGCGCATGGGCGCGGTGCTCTCGGGCTTCAAAGTTTCCGAGCAGGATGTGGACCGGGCATTGGGTCGGCTGGGGCTTGCATCCAGGGCCCACCTGCCAGCGAGGGCGCTCTCTCAGGGGCAGCGCAGGCGGGTGGCCCTGGCGAGGCTGGTCCTCACCCAGGCACCTGGCGTGCTCGTTCTGGATGAGCCCTTCACGGCCCTGGATGGCGATGCCGCCGACGAGTTGTCCCTCGTGCTCGAGGAGCGGTTGCGCAACGAATCGGTGTTGGTCTACACCACCCACCAGCCCCGCAGGCTTTGCGCCCGGCGGCACCACACCCTTCGCCTTGGGCGGGGTGCCACGCAGGAGCCGTGCTGATGCGGCAGGTTTTCCTGACCGTGCTTCACCGAGATCTGCTGCTGGCCTTCAGGCGACGCTCCGATGTGTGGACCACGTTGTTTTTCTTCCTGCTCGTGAGCAGCCTCTTTCCGCTGGCGGTGAGCCCGGAGCGAGCCACCCTGCGCACCCTCGCGCCCGGGGTCTTGTGGGTCGCTGCGCTGCTGTCGTCGACCCTGTCCTTGGGCAGGCTGTTTGCCAGCGACCACGCCGATGGCACCCTGGAGCAACTGTTGTTGTCACCTGATTCGCTCAGCCTCATTGCGCTGGCCAAGGTGACCGCGCACTGGCTGGTCAGCGGCCTGCCGCTGGTGCTGGCTTCTCCGCTCCTGGCCTTGCAGTACGACCTGGGGGCTCAGGCCACGTTCACGCTGGTGGCGACCTTGTTGCTCGGCACGCCCGTGCTGAGCCTGTTGGGGGGCATTGGTGCCGCCTTGACCCTGGGCCTTCGCGGCGGTGGGGTGCTGGTGAACCTGCTCGTCTTGCCCTTGACCATCCCGGTGCTCATTTTCGGCGCTGGGGCGGTGTCTGCCCAGGCCTCGGGCCTGGGGGTTTCGGCTCACTTCTACCTGCTCGCTGCGCTGCTCGCGGTGAGCCTGGCACTCGGGCCCTGGGCGATTGCGCAGGGCCTCAGGGTGTCGGTCTCGTGATGTTTGACAGGGTGGCTGCATGAGCTCTTCGGTCTGGTCTTTGAATCAACAGCGTGCTGCGGCATCGGGCGGTCGCGGCATCTGGCGCTTTGCCTCACCCCAGCAGGCCCACTGGCTGGCCGGCTGGCTGCAGCCTGGTTTGCTCGCGGTCGCGGTGGTGAGCCTGCTGGCCGGGCTGTACGTGGGTTTTTTTGTGGCGCCAACGGACCACCAGCAAGGCGAGGTCTATCGGATCATCTTCGTGCACGTGCCTGCTGCCTGGTTGTCGATGTTGCTGTACGTCGCGATGGCTTTCTGGGCAGCCGTCGGCTGGGTTTTCAACACCCGGGTTTCGGCCTTGTTGGCCAGGGCCATTGCGCCGACGGGGGCCTTGTTCACCTTCCTGGCCTTGTGGACGGGGGCGCTGTGGGGGCAGCCCACCTGGGGCACCTGGTGGGTCTGGGACGCCCGCCTCACGTCCGAGTTGCTGCTGCTGTTCCTGTACCTCGGCGTCATGGGGCTCCAGTCCGCGATCGACGACCCACGTCGCGGTGACCGCGCCGGTGCGCTTTTGAGCATCGTGGGGGTGGTCAACGTCCCGATCATCTATTTCTCGGTGCAGTGGTGGAACACCCTCCACCAGGGCGCGTCCATCAGCTTCAGGGCCGCGCCCTCGATGGCGACCTCCATGCTGATCGGGATGCTGCTGTGCATGGCTGGGCTGTGGGCCTGGTCTGCGGTGGTCGTGTTGCGGCGGTTTCAGACCTTGGTGATCGAGCGTGAGGCGGATGCCGCATGGGTTCGCGAGATCCTGGACGGGGCATCGAAGCAGGGAGAGCGGGCATGAATTGGGGTGGTTTCGGCGCCTTCCTGGAGATGGGGGGGCATGGCCTTTTCGTCTGGTCGTCTTTTGGCGTGGTCCTGCTGGCCTTGCGCCTGGAATGGATCCTGTTGAAGGCGCAGGGGCATGCCGTCGCTCGGGCCTTGCGGCAGCGCTGGGGGGCGTTGCAGGATGAGACCCCCTCGGTGTCGATTCAGGTCGACGGAGGGCCCCAGCCATGAAACCCAGACAGCAGCGGCTGGCCTTGGTGCTGGCTGGCGTGGCCGCATTGGGGCTGGCCCTGTACTTCGTGCTGCAGGCGTTCCAGCAGAACATGGTTTTCTTCTTCACGCCGACCCAGGTGGTCAAGGGTGAGGCCCCAAGCGGACGGAGCTTTCGCATCGGGGGCATGGTCGAAGCGGGCAGCCATCGGCGACAGCCTGATGGGCTGACCCATCTCTTCGTGGTCACCGACATGGCTCAGCGGGTGGAGGTGCGCTACCAGGGGCTCATGCCCGACCTCTTCAAGGAGGGCAAGGGCGTGGTGGCGCAGGGGCGCGTGCAATCCGATGGCAGCTTCCTGGCCGAAGAGGTGCTGGCCAAGCACGACGAGAACTACATGCCCCCTGAAGCGGCGCGTGCGCTCGAGCAGGCCAAGGCGGGGAGCAAGCCATGAACGCCGAATGGGGACAGCTGTCGCTGATCCTGGCCTTGGGGCTGGCCATTTTGCAGGGTGTGTTGCCCCTGTGGGGTGCGCAGCGGGGTGTGGCCCACTGGGTGAACCTCGCCCGGCCACTGGCTTTGGGGCAGTTTCTGTTGGTGTCGGCGGCTTTCGGTTTGCTCGTCGCCGACTTCGTGCGCATGGACTGGTCGGTGGCGTACGTGAGCCAGCATGCCAACTCGCTGCTGCCCTGGCCGCTGCGGGTGTCGGGGACGTGGGGCGGCCACGAGGGTTCTTTGCTGCTGTGGCAGTTCATGCTGTCGGCATGGGGGCTGGCCGTGGCCCGATTCAGTCGCAGCCTGCCCGATGACACCGTCGCTCGGGTGCTGGCCGTGCTGGGTTGGATCAGCGTGGGCTTCATCGGCTTCACGTTGTTCACGTCGAACCCGTTCGAGCGCATCGTCCCGGCGCCGCTCGATGGGCGCGACCTGAATCCCCTGCTGCAGGACCCGGGCATGATCTTCCACCCGCCGCTGCTCTACATGGGCTACGTGGGGTTGTCGGTGGCCTTCGCTTTCGCCATCTCGGCCCTGATCAGCGGTCGCCTGGACACCGACTGGGCTCGGTGGTCGAGGCCCTGGACGCTGGCGGCATGGAGCTTCCTGACCCTGGGCATCTTGCTGGGCAGCTTCTGGGCCTACTACGAGCTCGGGTGGGGTGGCTGGTGGTTCTGGGATGCTGTGGAGAACGCGTCCTTCATGCCCTGGCTGGTGGCCACCGGTTTGCTGCACTCGCTGGCGGTCAGCGAGCAGCGGGGCGCCTTCAAGAGCTGGACGGTGCTGCTGGCCATCCTGGCGTTTTCGCTGTCGCTGCTCGGCACCTTCCTGGTCCGATCGGGGGTGCTGAGTTCGGTGCACGCCTTCGCCAGCGACCCCGAGCGTGGCACCTACATCCTGGCTTTCCTGATCGTCGTCATCGGGGGCTCACTGGCCCTGTACGCCTGGCGGGCCCCATCCATCGGGCTCGGAGGTCGGTTCTCCTTGCTGTCGCGTGAAAGCGGCCTGTTGCTCAACAACGTGTTCCTGTTGGTCTCGACCGCCACCATCCTGCTCGGGACCTTGTACCCGCTGGCGCTGGATGCCTTCGGCGGTGGCCGCATCTCGGTCGGCCCGCCGTACTTCGAGGCGGTATTCGTGCCGCTCATGGCGCCACTGCTGCTCTTGCTGGCCGTGGGCCCTTACCTGCACTGGAAGCGAGACAGCGCGCAAGGGCTGTGGCAGCGCGCGCGCGGGGCCTTGCCCGCCTTCGTGCTGATTTCTGCTGTTGGGGTTCTGGCCTTGGCCTTGTTGGCCAGGTTCACACCGGGTCTGGCCTTCGGCGTGTTGCTGGCCACTTGGATCGGGGTTGGCACCTTGCACCTGGTCGCGCAGCGCCTGTTGGCGGGGCGTGAGCGCAGCAGCTTGCGTCAGCGCTGGCGCGCCATCCCGGCCGCGTGGTGGGGCATGGTCCTGGCGCACCTGGGCGTGGGCGTGTTCGTCTTCGGTGTGACGCTGGTGCGGGGCCTGGACCACGCGCAGGACGTGAGCCTGAAGGTGGGCCAGGCGGTCGAGGTGGCGGGGTACCGATTTGCCTTTCAGGCGCTGGAGCGCGAGCAGGGGCCGAACTACGTGGCTGCGCGCGCCACCTTCGAGGTGCGCCAGGGCGATCGCTTGATCACCACCTTGCACCCGGAGAAGCGGCTGTATGTCGTGCAGCGCATGCCCATGACCGAGGCGGCGATCGACCGCAGCCTCACCCGTGACCTGTATGTGTCGCTCGCCGAAACGGGGCCCGATGGCGCCTGGGGGATTCGGGTTCAGGTCAAGCCCTTCATGAGCTGGGTCTGGTTGGGTGCCTTGTTGATCGCATTGGGCGGGGGCGTGTCGTTGACCGATGCGCGCTATCGGAAAGCCAAGGTCTCTGCCGGAGTTCAAGCATGAGTCGTTTTGTGTTGCCACTGGTCTTGTTCCTGGCCTTGGCGTTCACCCTGTTTGCCGGGTTGAGGCACCAGGCCGATGTGGCGGATCCCACCGCCTTGCCTTCGCCCTTGGTGGGGCGTTCCCTGCCTGCCTTCGAAGGCAAGGTGCTGACGGCCAGCCAGGCCGATGCCAGGCCGGTTTTCCAGCCCGAGCAACTGAAGGGGCAGGTCTGGTTGCTCAACGCCTGGGCATCCTGGTGCACCAGCTGCCTGCGGGAGCACCCGGTGTTCCTGGCCCATGCGTCCGAGGCCGGCATCAAGCTGGTGGGGTTCAATTACCAGGACGAGGCCAGCAAAGCCGAGGCCTGGCTCCAACGCCACGGCAACCCTTATGCACTGACCTTCTCCGATCCGTCGGGCAGGCTGGGCATGGACCTGGGCATCGTGGCCCTGCCGGAGACCTTCGTGATCGACCGCGAGGGGCGCATTCGCCACAAGTTCAGCGGCCCGGTGACCGAAGACGACTGGCGCAAGGTGTTGCAGCCGCTCATCAAGGCCTTGCAGCATGAGTGACGCCCGCAACCTCGACGAACAGGTCAACCAGCTCGCCTCGGAGCTGCGTTGCGTGGTCTGCCAGAACCAGACCATCGCCGATTCGCATGCGCCGCTGGCGGTGCAGCTCAAGCAGGAGGTCCGGCGCCAGCTGTCGGAGGGCGCCAGCCCCGAGCAGGTGAAGTCTTTCATGGTGGAGCGATACGGTGAGTTAGTGCTCTACCAGCCCCCGCTCACGACGGGCACCGCGATGCTGTGGGTGGGGCCGGTGCTGATCCTTGTCGTGGCCCTGGTGGTGGCCGCCTTCGTGCTGCGGCGCAGGCGGCTCCACCCCGATGAAGCGATCGACGGCGACGACAACGAACCGGGTGAAGACACCGCGCCAAGGAGCCACCCATGAACTGGGACGATCTGTCATTCGCCCTGGGGGCTGTGGTCGCCATTGGCGTGGCCTGGGGGGCGATCCTGCGGCCGCTGTGGTCTTCAGCCCGAGGTGCTGCGGTGGGCTTGTGTGTCCTGCTGCTGGGATTGGCCGCCTTCGTGTACGCGGCCGTGGGCCAGCCAGGGCTGTGGGGTGACCGGGTGGTGCGTGAGTCGGCGCAGCCCAGTGCGGCCGCTCAGGCGCCCGGTGCGCAGGGCCCTGGTGAGCCGCAGGCGCAGGTGAGCCAGGCCCAGATCGAGGGCATGGTCCAGCGCCTGTCGGAGCGCCTGCAGCGCAACCCCGACGACGCAGCCGGCTGGCGCATGCTGGTGCGCTCCTATGAGAACCTGGGCCGGTTCGACGAGGCGGTGCAGGCTTGGGAGCGGCTTTTCCAGATCGCCCCACCCGATGCGGACCAGCTCACCGAGTACGCGGTCACGCTGGGCATGTCTCAAGGACAGCGGCTGGCGGGTGAGCCAGAGAAAGTGCTCGAGGCGGTGCTTCAGCGTGAGCCCAACCACGTGCAGGCCCTTGCCCTGTCTGGCAGCGCCGCGTTCGAGCGCCACGACTACGCACGCGCCATCGAACGCTGGCAACGCCTGCTCAAGCAGGCCCCTGCCGACGAGGACGTTCGCCAACGCATCGGTGCGCAGATCGACAAGGCGCGGGAGCTGGCCAAACGCGAGGCGGCGGAGGGCGCGCGATGACGTGGGGCCAGCACAGCTGCCATCCGGCTGTGGCTGCGATCGCCTTGGTCTTGGGCCTCACATCGGCCCCGACCTGGTCTGCCTGCCGACCGAATTTGGCCGCTCTGCCATCCGGGTTCGCCAAGCAGGCGCATGCCGGCCAGGTGAGGGTGCCCGAGGGGTGGGTGCGCTTGGGCACAGAAGACGGATACCCCGATGAGCGGCCTGCTGGAGGCGCCGTTCGCGTCCCCGCGTTCTGGATGGACCGAACCGAGGTGACGAACGCCCAGTTCGCCGCCTTCGTTCAAGCCACCGGCCACGTCACCGATGCCGAGCGACAAGGCGGCGGTGGGGTGTTCGAGGTACCGACCCCGCAAGCGCTGCGCGAGCGGCCGCTGGCGTGGTGGCGTTTCGTGACTGGTGCCAGTTGGCGCCAGCCTCGGGGCCCCGGCAGCGACCTGCAAGGCAAGTGGGGGCACCCGGTCGTGATGGTCACGCAGGCCGACGCGTTGGCGTATGCCCGCTGGCTGGGTCGCGACTTGCCGACCGAGCTAGAGTGGGAGCACGCCGCCAAGGCTGGACAACGCGGGCGAGGCCTCGATGCCGCGCCGCAGGACGCGCGAGGGCGCCCAACGGCCAACTACTGGCAGGGCAGCTTCCCGCTCAACGACCTCGCAGAAGATGGCCACCGTGGCCTGGCACCTGTTGGCTGCTACAGCCCCAACCGATGGGGCCTGCACGACCTCATCGGCAACGCCTGGGAATGGACCCGAGACCCCCACACCGGGCCGCACCAGGGGCACGCCAACGGCGACCCATCGGTTTTGCGAAGCGCTGGCGGCTCGGCAGCCGTGCGCACCGTCATCAAAGGCGGCTCCTTCCTGTGCTCGCCTGACTACTGCGTTCGCTACCGTGCCTCGGCGCGCGAAGCGCAGGAAGCCAACCTGGCGACCTCTCACGTGGGCTTTCGCACTGTCAGCCGCTGAACCGGGTGTCACGCGATGCCACCCACTCAACCCGACGATCCAGCATGCATCACCAAGCTCTGACCTCCATCACCCCATTTGAATCGGCCGCCCGGATGGGGGCCCGCCATCGCTCACGCGGGCTGACGCTGGCGTGCCTCGCCCTGGCTGTGACGTGCCTGTCGCAGTCAGCCTGGGCGCAGGCAGGCGCTTCAACACCCGTCAAGCGCCCCAATTTCCTGGTCATCGTGGCGGATGACCTGGGCTTCTCCGACATCGGCGCCTTCGGCGGCGAGATCGAGACCCCCCACCTCGACGCGTTGGCGAAGGAAGGCCTCCGGCTCACCGACTTCCACACCGCAGCGACCTGCTCGCCCACGCGCTCGATGCTCCTGTCCGGGGTGGATCACCACGTCGCCGGCATCGGCAGCATGGCCGAGCTGACGGTGGAGGAGCAGCGCGGAAAGCCGGGCTACGAGGGCTACCTCAACGACCGCGTGGTGGCTTTTCCAGCCCTGCTCCAGCAAGCCGGCTACCGAACCTACCTGTCGGGCAAGTGGCACCTCGGGCTGACCGAAGACCGCAGCCCCAAGGCGCGTGGCTTCGATCGGTCGTTCGCGTTGCTGCGCGGTGCAGACGACCACTACGCGCAACCCTGGAACACCCGCATCGATCCGGCCAAGCCCTTCTACCGTGAAGACGGTCAGCTCACTCGTGTGCCCGATCACTTCTACTCAAGCGACTTCTTCGCCGACAAGCTGGTGAGCTACCTGCAGGAAGGTCGCCACGACAAGAAGCCCTTCTTTGCCTACCTCACCTTCACCGCACCGCATTGGCCGCTTCAGGCGCCTCAGGAGGTCATCGCCAAGTACGAGGATCGCTACAAGGCTGGTTACGAGCCCATTCGCCAAGCGCGCATCGACAAGCAAAAAGCCATCGGTCTGCTGCCCAAGGACTTCCAGCCTGCCAGGGCGCAGACGCTGTTTCCTGCGTGGCGTCGACTGAATCCGCAGCAGCAGGCGCAGGAGACGCGTCGCATGGCCACCTACGCAGCCATGGTCGACATCATGGATCGCAACATCGGCAAGGTCATCGCACAGCTCAAGGCCTCGGGCGAGTACGACAACACGGTGATCGTTTTCATCTCCGACAACGGGGCCGAAGGCGCCAACATGGACAACCGCGACGTGTCCATCCCCCGTGACAACCGGCTGGCCAACATCGGCCGTCCCAACTCCTACGTGTCATACGGCCCGAACTGGGCTCAGGTCAGCGCTTTGCCTTTCAACCTGTTCAAGGGGCACAGCCACGAAGGAGGCATCACCGTGCCGACCATCGTGCGCTGGCCGGGCTCGAAGCAGGCGGGGCAGGTGTTGCCCACACCCGGTCACGTGACCGACATCGCTCCCACCTTGCTCGAACTCGCTGGGGTGGCGCATCCGCGTGAGTTCAAAGGCCAGGCGGTTGCGCCCTTGCAGGGCCGCTCGCTGGTGTCCCTGCTGTCCGGTCGGGGTGAGCCCGAAGGTCGGTTCGAGAAAGGGTGGGAGCTTTTCGGTCGCAAGGCGTATCGCCAAGGTGACTGGAAAATCGTGCTGGCTGCACCACCTTTTGGGCAGGGCGAATGGCAGCTCTACAACCTGCGGACCGATCGCGCCGAGCAGGTGGATCTGGCGCGGCAGCACCCGGAGAAGCTCGCCGAGCTCAAGGCCGCTTACGCTGCCTATTCACACCGCAATGGCGTGGTCGAGGTGCCCAACCTTGCCGAGCGCGTCACCCGGCAGTACAGCAGCAACGCCTACTTCGAGGCGCTCAAACAGGCCGATGGCGAACCCGTTCGGTGAAGTTCGATGAAGGCAGTTCGAGCTTGGCATAACGCATGAACATCCCCGCATTCATCGAATGCAAGGGCCTTGCAGGCGCATAGAGTTTCCTCACCTCGAACTCACCATCGCCATCCCGATGGGCATCGTTCTCCCCTTCATTCCCAGAGTCTCCAGAAAAGGAAGATCCAACATGTCTGCTCTGCGACCCCTCCAAGACCGCCTCATCGTTCGCCGCAGCGAACCCGAACTCAAGACCGCCAGCGGCATCGTGCTGCCCGACTCGGCCGGTGAAAAGCCCGAACAGGGTGAAGTCATCTCGGTGGGGCCCGGCACGCGCAACGACAAGGGCGATTTCGTCGCCCTGAACATCAAGCCGGGTGAGCGCATCCTGTTTGGCAAATACGCCGGTCAGACCGTCAAGGTCGATGGCCAGGAGCTGCTGGTCATCCGCGAAGACGACGTGCTCGCCGTCATCGAGGCCTGATCGCCGAGGCCTGCCCTCCTCAACGCATTTTTTGAATTCAGATTCCTCAGGAGTTTTCCATGCCCGCCAAACATGTTGTTTTCGGTGACGACGCCCGCGCCAAGATCGTCCGTGGTGTCGACGTGCTCGCCAACGCTGTCAAGGTGACCCTCGGCCCCAAGGGCCGCAACGTGGTGCTCGAGCGTTCGTTCGGCTCGCCCACCGTGACCAAGGACGGTGTCTCGGTCGCCAAGGAGATCGAGCTGAAGGACCCGTACGAAAACATCGGTGCCCAGCTCGTCAAGGAGGTCGCTTCCAAGACCTCCGACAACGCAGGTGACGGCACCACCACCGCCACCGTGCTGGCCCAGGCCATCGTGCGCGAGGGCTTCAAGTATGTGGCCGCCGGCCTGAACCCGACCGACCTCAAGCGCGGCATCGACAAAGCCGTGGTTGCGCTGGTCGCCGAGGTCAAGAACCTCTCCAAGCCCACCACCACCTCCAAGGAAATCGCCCAGGTCGGCGCCATTTCGGCGAACTCCGACTGGGACATCGGCCAGATCATCGCCGATGCCATCGACAAGGTGGGCAAGGAAGGCGTCATCACCGTGGAAGATGGCAAGAGCCTGAACAACGAGCTGGACGTGGTCGAAGGCCTGCAGTTCGACCGCGGCTACCTGTCGCCCTACTTCATCAACAACAACGAGCGCCAGCTGGCCGTGCTCGACAACCCCTTCGTGCTGCTGTTCGACAAGAAGATCAGCAACATCCGCGACCTGCTGCCCACGCTGGAGCAGGTCGCCAAGGCCAACCGACCGCTGCTGATCATCGCCGAAGAGGTGGAAGGCGAGGCCCTGGCCACGCTGGTGGTCAACACCATCCGCGGCATCCTGAAGGTCGTGGCTGTGAAGGCCCCTGGCTTCGGCGACCGCCGCAAGGCCATCCTCGAAGACATCGCCACCCTGACCGGCGGCAAGGTGATCGCCGAAGAAGTGGGCCTGTCGCTCGACAAGGTCACGCTGGCCGAACTGGGTCAGGCTGCGCGCGTTGAAGTGGGCAAGGAGCACACCACCTTGATCGACGGTGCGGGTCAAGCGGCCGACATCGAAGCGCGCGTGCAGCAGATCCGCGCCCAGATTGCCGAGGCCACCTCCGACTACGACCGCGAGAAGCTGCAAGAGCGCGTGGCCAAGCTGGCCGGTGGCGTGGCCGTCATCAAGGTGGGCGCCGCCACCGAGGTCGAGCTCAAGGAAAAGAAGGCCCGCGTGGAAGACGCGCTGCACGCCACCCGCGCTGCGGTGCAAGAGGGCGTGGTGCCTGGCGGTGGCGTGGCCCTGCTGCGTGCCAAGAAGGCGGTCGGCCAGATCAAGGGCGACAACCCCGACCAGGACGCCGGCATCGAGCTGGTGCTGCGTGCCATCGAGGCCCCGCTGCGTCAGATCGTGACCAACGCGGGCGGTGAAGCTTCGGTGGTGGTCAACAAGGTGTTGGAAGGCGCGGGCAACTTTGGCTACAACGCCGCCAACGACACCTACGGTGACCTGGTGGAGCAAGGCGTGCTGGACCCGGCCAAGGTGACCCGCACGGCGCTGCAGAACGCCGCTTCGGTGGCTTCGCTGATCCTGACGACCGAGGCGATCATCTCGACCATTCCGGAGCCCAAGGTGCCGGTGGCGCCGCACCACGACGAAGGTGGCTTCGGCGGTCCGCAGTTCTGAGTCCATGACGACGCAGCCCGTGAGCCGCATCCGATCCCGATGGGAGGCCACGAAGCCTTCCTTTGTTCGTGGGCGTCACCGATCGTGCATCGTGCCGATGGTGGCGCCCCGCCGCATGAGGAGACGCCGTGAGCGCCAAGCCCTACGTCGATGCCAACTACCGCTTCATCGCGGCCTACCAGGAGGTCAACGCCCGCATCAGCCAGCGACAGCAGGCACTGGCCTTGTACGTGACGCTGGTGGTCAGCCTGTTGGCTGCCTTGGTGGCTCTGCGCATTCAGCGCGATAGCAGCGTGCTGCCAGTCGAGTGGCTGGTGCAAGGATTCCCGGTGGCGGCTTCCTGCCTGGCCTTGCTCAACCACAAGAGCGAACGGGCCATCACCAACCTGCGCCAGTTTCTGTCGGAGCTCGAACAACTGGATGGCGCGAACCGCCACCTGCCCAGCTACAACACCGACATCCGTTGGGCTGCCCGGGCCAACCAGGCCAGGCGCTTTCACGACCACGCGTGCGGGGTGTTGATGGTGGGGGGAAGCGGTGTTGGGTTGGCGTCGGCATGGAACCTTTACCCAGATCGGTTTGGGCCCTCAGCATGGCCGCTGTGGGTGTCTGCCGGCGTGACCCTGATCTCGGTGGCCATCACCTTGCTGAGCGCACGGTGGCACTACCTGCCGAAGGCCAACGCGGGCTGAGGGCCTGAGGACTCAACCGGCTCATCCCAACGCGTTGCGATCAGCTGCCGTACTTCACCGAGCACCCGTAAGGCTGGGTGCTCGCCTTGGCCACCTGCTGCCCCTTAACCACAGCCTGAATCGCGTTCCAGGCATACGGCTTGGCCTTGTCGATGTCCTGTGGCTTGTTCGACGGGATGCTGTCGATGCCGCCCTTGTAGGCCAGCTTGCCCGCCGGGTCGATCACGAAGATGTGGGGCGTGGTGCGTGCACCATAGAGCTTGCCCACCGCACCGGTTTCATCGAGCACGGTGCCCGTGGGTTTGGCGTTGCGGTACTCGTTGACCCGCTTGGCACCGGCCGCGTCGACGTGGCCCTGCTCACCCTTGGCCGATGAGATGACCTGCAGCCAGACCACGCCTTGGGCGGTGGCTTCCTTCTGCAGCTTGGGGATGTTGCCGGTCGTGCCGTCGTAGTGCTTTTTCACGAAGGGGCAGTCGTGGTTGGTCCACTCCAGCACCACCACCTTGCCTTTGTAGGCGCTCAGCTGGATGGGCTTGCCATCGGCACCGGGTGCGGTGAAGTCGGGCGCCGCTTGCTGCAGCTCGACCGCCATGGCGGGAGAGAGCAAGGCGCTGGTCATCAGGCCAGCGAACAGCGAGGAAACGAGGGTTCTGCGTTGCATGAGAGCTCCTGAGGGTTGAGGCTTGAGAACGGGTCAGGGACCAGGGGCTGCCGAGCCAGCGTTGACGGCAGCGATGACGATGTCTGGTGTCAGCACCTGGGGCAGCACCGAGGCGTTCGTGCCCTGGCCTGCCGGGAAGAACAGGTACAGGGGCACGCCGCTGCGGCCGTGTTCGGCCAGCACGCGGGTGATCTCGGGGTTCTGGTGCGTCCAGTCGCCCTTGAGGTAGGTGATGCCTTGGGATTCGAAGGCGTTCTTCACGCGGTCCTGGCTCAGCGCCGTGCGCTCGTTGACCAGGCAGGTGATGCACCACGCCGCCGTGAAGTTGACGAACACGGGCTTGCCCTCGGCGCGCAGTGCGTCCAGACGGGCCTGGCTGAACGGCTGCCAGGCGCCTTGGCAGGTCGCTTGAGCGCCGAGGTTCGCGCCACCCGCGTTGGCCGTGGCGTCCGCTGCGGCAGCGGGGGCCGGGGACAAGGCCAACCCTTGCCATCCGCCGATCACGGTGGCCGCCGCCAGCCCCGCCGAGATCCATCGGCCACGTCGGGGCCAGGGCCCCGTGCTGACTTGCGAGCTGCCCTGCACCCAGGCCGTCAGGCCCGCCACCAGCAGCACGCTCAGCGACACGGCGACGCCGTCCGGGCCGCTTTGTTGCGCCAGCACCCACACCAGCCACACGACCGAAGCGAACATCGGGAAGGCCAGCGCCTGCTTGAAGCGCAGCATCCACGGGCCCGGGCGGGGCAGCCGGCCTTGCAGCGCAGGCAAGCCACTGAGCAGCAGGTAGGGCGTGGCCAGACCCAGTCCCAGGGCCGTGAACACGGCGATCACCACGCTCGCGGGCTGGGTCAGGGCGTAGCCGACGGCGCTGGCCATGAAAGGCGCGGTGCAAGGCGTGGCCACCACGGTGGCCAGTACCCCGGTGAAGAAGCTGCCTGTCAGGCCTTCTTTTTCGGTCAGCTCCCCACCCACACCGGTCAGGCTTTGGCCCACCTCGAAAACGCCAAGCAGGTTCAGGCCCACGGCAAACAGCAAGGCGGCCAGCAGCAGAACGAATGCGGGTTCCTGAAACTGGAAGCCCCAGCCGATTTCCAGGCCGGTTGCCTTCAGCGCGAGAAGCACCCCAGCCAACACCACGAAACTGAGCACGACCCCGACGGTGTAAGCCCCGCCATGGCGCAGGCGTTCCGCCCGGCTGCGCTCCGGGTGCTGCAGCAGCGACAGGGCCTTGATCGACAGCACCGGGAAGACGCACGGCATGAGGTTGAGCACGATGCCGCCGAGGAAGGCCAAGGCGAGGGCCACGGTGAAGGCGCGCCACTCGAAGGGTGTTTGAGTGGGCCTGGGTGCAGGTTTCTCCTTGAACTCGGTCTTCTCCCATGGCAAGCCTGTCTGCCATGAAGCGGGTGCGGCCTTCAAATCAGCGGTGACCTGCAGTCCGGCGTCTCCCAGCTTCAGGATGCCCGTGAGGCGTCCACCCGCCGGCTTGGCGTCTTCCCCATGGGGCACGAGCAACCAGGTTCGGCCATCGATGACATGCGTCACCTGTGTGGCGTTGTGTTGGCTCACGCCCCAGGTGTCGGCGAAGAAGTGCGCGTGCGCCCGACTTGATGAGCCCTCAGGCAGGGCGATCAGCAGACCCTTTGGCGTGTGCAGCGCCTCGATCGGTGAGGCAGGGGGCTGGGGCAGCCGTTGGGCCGCTTGCTGCAGCGCGGCCTGGCTCGCGATGTCGACTTCCGACAAGCGCGACACGGTGATCGGCACGGACAGCTTGGCCTGTTGAGGGATGCACACCTCATTGCAGACCAGCCAGCTCAGGTCGACCTGCGCATCGATCGCCTGACCGACGGTGGCGTTGGCCGGCACGGTGATGTCCACCAGGAAAGTGGTGGTGTTCTCGTAGCCGTGGTTGGTGATCGGGCCGATGTCGAAGCGTTCGGGCACGGGCCAGCGGATGTCACTGGTTTGCCAACCTGATGGCAGTTGCCAGCGCGCCTGGGTGGCCATGCCGGAGTCGCCTGGGTTGACCCAGTAGGTGTGCCAATGCGGGGCGATGTCCTGGCGGATGCCGATTTTCAGCTTGTCGCCGGGTGCGATCTGCTTGTGGCTGACAAGCAGGCGCACTTCCATCTGGTCCGTGCGCGCACGGTCGGTTGCCTGCGCTCCCAAGGTGAGGGTGCACAGCAACGCAGCGGCACCAACGCGGCGAAGCCAGTCGGCCCCCGGACGCCATGCGGTGAGCCAAGGCGAAGAGGTCGAGGATGGCATGACGAGGCTTCCGGATCTGGTGAAAGATCCGGCAGTCTCGCCATGCAGACCAGTTGTGTGAAGCGACCTTTGCGCATGCGCACATGCGGAAGTCGCCCTAGCCTCAGGTGTGCCTCAACGACGCTTCTGCCGGTGTCCAGCCAGCTTGTGCAGGACCGCCACCAGCTTGTCGATTTCGCCACAGGTGTTGTAGAACGCCAGCGACGGACGCACCGTTGCCTCCAGGCCGAAACGGCGCAGGATGGGCTGCGCGCAGTGGTGCCCCGATCGCACGGCGATGCCCTCTTCGTTGAGGGCGCGCCCGACCTCTTCGGTCTGGTAGCCCTGCAAGGTGAAGGACAGCACCGCTGCCTTGTCAGGCGCCGTGCCGATGAGCTTGAGCCCGGGCACGTCCTTGAGCAGGCGCGTGGCGTACAGCAGCAACTGGTGCTCGTAGGCGCCGATGTTGTCGATGCCCAGCTTTTGCACGTAGTCGATGGCCGCGCCCAGGCCCACGGCGTCCGCGATGTTGCCCGTGCCGGCCTCGAATCGGCCCGGTGCTTCGTGGTATTGCGTGTGCTCGAAGGTCACGTCCTTGATCATGTTGCCGCCGCCTTGCCAGGGCGGGGTGTCATTGAGCAGGGCTTCTTTGCCATACAGCACGCCAATGCCCGTGGGCCCGAACACCTTGTGTCCCGAGAAGACGAACCAGTCGCAGTCCAGGTCCAGCACGTCGGCGCGCATGTGCGAGACCGACTGCGCACCGTCGACCAGCACCTTGGCGCCGGCACTGTGGGCCATGGCCACCATCTGCTTGGCTGGTGTGACCGTCCCCAGCGCGTTGGAGACCTGCGTGAAGGACACGAGCTTGGTGCGCGGGCCCAGCAGCTTGGCGTAATCACCCAGCAGCACCTGGCCATCGTCGTCCACCGGGATCACGCGCAGCTTGGCCCCTGTGCGAGCGCACAGCTGCTGCCAAGGCACGATGTTGGCGTGGTGCTCCAGGTGGCTGACGATGATCTCGTCGCCCTCGCGCAAGTTCGCCTCGCCCCAGCTCTTGGCCACCAGGTTGATGGCCTCGGTGGTGCCGCGCACGAACACGATCTCATTGGTCGAGCGCGCGTTGACGAAGCCCCGCACCTTTTCGCGCGCGGCCTCGTAGGCATCCGTGGCGCGCGCGGCCAGTTCGTGGGCGGCGCGGTGGATGTTCGAGTTCTCGTGCACATAGAAGTACGCGATGCGGTCGATCACCGACTGCGGCTTGTGCGTCGTCGCGGCGTTGTCCAGCCAGATCAGCGGCTTGCCGTTGACGTGCTCGCGCAAGACCGGGAAGTCGCGGCGCACCAGGTTGACGTCGAAGGGAGGCTGAAAGCCGTTGGCCTGTGGAGACAGGGGGCGCGCAGCCTGACCCGGCACCTGCAAACCAGGGGCTTGGTGCCCCAGTCCGCTCAAGCCATTGCCCAGGAAGTAGAACGATGGCGCCTGGCCGATGCCGGCCGCGTCCTGCGGCACTCGCGCAGGCGAGCGCAGGCTGAGCAGTTCGCTGAGGTCCTGGTCAGATGGCAGCCCCCAGTCCAGCGGATTGAGGGTGAGCTGAGGTTGCAGACCTTGCGTGGCCGAAACCGGGTTGCTCACGCCTTGCGGCAACTCGCCACCGAACGACTGTGGCACCTGACCTGGCGCAGCCACGCGTGGCACCGAGGGCACGTCTTCGTAGGCGGGGGCTCCCGGCAAGGCACCCGAGTGAGCGCCGGTGGCGGCCCGGCTCGCAGGCACGTTCTGCACCGCAAAGGGGTGGCTGCTGGCGCCACCTTCGGAGTGCGACCCCAGGTGGGTCAGGCCCGTCGGCAGCCCCTGATGGGCCGCAGGCGTTGCCGGACCTGCTGGCTGCCCAGGCAGTGCCGAGAAAAACTGGTTGGCCAACTGAGCCAGCGCCGCCGCGTCGGGCAGGCCCAGGGCGTTCAGGTCATTGGTACTCATGGTAGTTGTCGATCACCACGTCTTCGAGCACGGCGATGGCGTCGTCGGTCAGCACCGCCAGCGAGCAGTACAGCGACACCAGGTACGACGCGATGGCCTTGTGGTTGATGCCCATGAAGCGCACGGCCAGACCCGGGCTTTGTGCGCCAGGCAGGTCGGGCTGGTAGAGGCCCACCACGCCCTGACGGCTTTCGCCCGTGCGGATCAACAGGATCTTGGACTTGTTGCCCTCGATGGGCAGCTTGTCGCACGGGATCAGCGGCACACCGCGCCAGGTGATGAACTGCGAGCCGTACAGCGACACGGTCGGGGGCGGCACGCCGCGACGGGTGCACTCACGACCAAAGGCAGCGATGGCCAGCGGGTGCGCCAGGAAGAAACCGGGCTCCTTCCAGACCTTGGTCAGCAGTTCGTCCAGGTCGTCCGGCGTGGGCGGGCCTTTGCGGGTCTTCAGGTGCTGCTGCGGCGCGATGTTGTTGAGCAGGCCGTACTCGCGGTTGTTGATCAGCTCGGCTTCCTGGCGCTCCTTGATCGTCTCGATGGTCAGGCGCAGCTGTTCGGCGATCTGGTTGTAGGGCTTGGAGTACAGGTCCGACACGCGGGTGTGCACGTCCAGCACGGTGTTGACGGCCGACAGCAGGTACTCGCGCGGGTCCTCGATGTAGTCCACGAAGGTCTGGGGCAGCTCGCGCTCGTCGCGGCCCGAGCAGTCCACCGTCACGCTGGAGGCGTCCTTGACTTTGTTGACGCGGTAGATGCCGGCCTCGACGGGCACCCACTGCAGCAGGTGGGTCAGCCAGCGCGGGGTGATCGTGCCCATCTGGGGCACGGTGCGGGTGGCGATGGCAAGTTGCCGCGCGGCGATGTCGCCCAAGGCGGTGCTGTTTTCGTGGTTGTTGGCCATGGGCCTGATCTCCGAAGTGAGGTTGAAAAGAGCGGCCTCAGCTGTGCTGGCTGAGTGCCTGGGTGACGTTGCTGCCAGGCGGCACGCTGTGGGTCAGCCACACGTTGCCGCCGATGGTGGAGCCGCGTCCGATCGTGATGCGCCCCAGCACGGTGGCGCCCGCGTACACCACCACGTCGTCTTCGACGATGGGGTGACGAGGCTGTCCCTTGATGAGGTGCCCGTTGTCGTCCGTCGGGAAGCGCTTGGCGCCCAGGGTGACGGCCTGGTAGAGCCGCACATTGCGTCCGATGACACAGGTTTCGCCAATGACGACGCCCGTTCCGTGGTCGATGAAGAAGCCTTCGCCGATCTGGGCGCCCGGGTGGATGTCGATGCCGGTGCGTGCGTGTGCGATGTCGGCGATGAGTCGCGCCACCAGCGGGGCGCCCAACTTGAACAAGGCGTGCGCGATGCGGTGGTGGATGACCGCCGTGATGCCCGGGTAGCACAGCAGCAACTCCGAGATGCCGGTGGCGGCAGGATCGCCTTGCCAGGCGGCTTGCAGGTCGCTGTAGAGCAGCCCTCGGATGGTGGGGAGGTCTTCGGCGAGCGTGCGAACGATGCGGTGCGCTTGCTCCTGCAGGTCCTCGGGGTGCGGCAGCTCGCTGGAGCGGCTGAACAGCAAGGCGCGTCGAACCTGGTCCGCCAGCTTGTCCAGCGTGTCAGCGAGGGTGTGCCCGACGAAGAAGTCGATGTTTTCGTCGTTGAGGTCCGGCCGGCCGTAATGGGTGGGGAACAGGGCGGCGGACAGGCCTTGCATCACCTCGGCGATGACCTCGCGGTACGGCAGTTCGCGCACATGGCCCATGTGGCGCACCCGATGCGAGGTTTCACGGGAGGCACGCAAGGCGCTGACCACGGCGGTGAGGTTCCAGCGGGTGGTCTCGTCGTGCACTTGCTTGAGCGGAAAGTTCATGGCGTTGCGGCAGGTCAGCGTTGATGGATGCCAATGTGCTGTTGCAGCAGCCAGGTGTCCAATGCGCAGCGGAGTTCGACTCATGCCTTATCTGTGTGCTGCATGAGCTCATGAGCAGATTGCATGAAGGCGACTGGCGGAGGCGGTGACAGCTTGAAATCCGATGCCATGGCGGAATCTCGTCCGCGATGTGGAATGTCGACCTGGATGGGGTTGGCGGCGCCTGCTTGCGCTTTTTCCTCATAAGGAGCTGAGCAATGGTCGCTTCTGTCAAAGGCGTTGTCTGCATAGCATCCAAAGCATTCGTCAGATGGAGTCCCGAATGAGCAGCCTTCGCCGCCTTGTCCTCAAAGCCACCGCCCTGGTCCTGACCACCTCCGGCTTCGGCCTCACAGCCCTGTCTGCCCACGCCGACGCCACCCTGCTCAACGTCTCCTACGACGTCACCCGCGAGTTCTACAAGGACTACAACCAGGCCTTCGCCCGTCACTGGAAGCAAACGACCGGCGAAACCCTGACGCTCAACCAGTCGCACGGCGGCTCCAGCAAGCAGGCCAACAGCGTGGTCGAAGGCCTGAGCGCTGACGTCATCACCATGAACCAGGCCAGCGACATCGACATCCTGGCCGACAAGGGCAAACTCATCCCGGCCGACTGGGCCAAGCGCCTGCCCTACAACAGCTCGCCCACCGCCTCGGTCACCGTGATCCTGGTGCGCAAGGGCAACCCCAAGCAGATCAAGGACTGGTCCGACCTGACCCGTCCCGGCGTGTCCGTCGTGATCCCCAACCCCAAAACCTCGGGCAACGGTCGCTACTCCTACCTGGCAGCCTGGGGCTCGGTCATCAAGGCGGGCGGCAAGCCAGAGCAGGCCCGCGCCTTGGTGCAGAAGATCTTTGCCAACGTGCCCGTGTTCGACGGCGGCGGCCGCGCGGCCACCACCACCTTCGCGCAGCGCAACATCGGCGACGCCCTGGTCACCTTCGAGAGCGAGGTGCCGCTGATCCAGAACGAGTTCAAGGGCGACTACCAGGTCGTCTACCCCAAGACCACCATCCTGGCCGAGAACCCGGTCAGCGTGGTCGACAAGGTGGTCGACAAGAAGGGCACGCGCAAGCAGGCTGAGGCCTACCTGAAGTACCTGTACTCCGACGAAGGCCAGGCGATTGCCGTCAAGCACAACCTGCGTCCGCGCTCGCCCGCGCTGCTCAAGCAGCACCAGGCCAAGTTCATCGGCGTGCCCACCTTCACCGTGGACGAGGTCTTCGGTGGCTGGGGCAAGGTGCAGGCCGATCACTTCCGCGACGGCGGCACCTACGACCAGATCACCGCGGCCGGCCGTGCCAAGTGACGCCCGCCTGAAAAGAGCCCGAGATGTTGTTCTCCAAAACCCTGCTGCGGCGGCACAGCGTGCTGCCCGGCTTCGACCTGGCCCTGGGCCTGACGCTGCTGTACCTGTGCCTGATCGTGCTGATCCCGTTGAGCGCGGCCTTCCTGCGCACCACGGAGCTGACCTGGCCTGCCTTCGTCGACACCGTGACCTCGCCGCGCGTGGTGGCGTCCTACAAGCTGACCTTTGGCGCATCGCTGCTGGCCGCGCTGGTCAACGCCTTCTTCGGCCTGTTGGTGGCCTGGGTGCTGGTGCGCTATGACTTCTTTGGCCGCCGCGTCGTCGATGCCCTGGTGGACCTGCCCTTTGCCTTGCCCACAGCGGTGGCCGGCATCACGCTGACGGGCTTGTACGCTGGCAACGGCTGGATCGGCCAGTGGCTCGAACCCCTGGGCATCAAGGTGGCGTTCACGCCGGTGGGCGTGTTCGTGGCCATGACCTTCATCGGCCTGCCCTTCGTGGTGCGCACGGTGCAGCCCATCCTGGAAGACCTGGCCTCTGAGCTGGAAGAAGCCGCCGCCACGCTGGGTGCCAGCCGCAGGCAGAGCTTCAGCAAGGTGATCTTTCCCATCCTGACCCCGGCGCTGCTCACGGGTTTTGCGCTGGCCTTTGCCCGCGCCCTGGGCGAGTACGGCTCGATCATCTTCATCGCCGGCAACATGCCGATGATCTCGGAGATCACGCCGCTGCTCATCATCACCAAGCTGGAGCAATACGACTACGCAGGCGCCACCGCCATCGCCGTGGTCATGCTGGTGATGTCCTTCATCCTGCTGCTGGCCATCAACGCCCTGCAAGCCTGGACGCGCAAGCGCCAGGGCAAGTGACCCCTTCGGAGTTCATCTCATGACCGCTGTTTCTCAACCGGTGAACGCGTTGCCTGCATCGCGCACCCTCTCGCCACCTGACGTGGCCGGGGCCACCACCGAGCCCGCGTGGGTGCGGCGCCTGCTCATCGGCGTGGCGCTGGTTTTTCTGTCGCTGTTCCTGTTCGTTCCCCTGGTCACGGTGTTCGTCGAGGCCTTCAAGAAGGGCTGGGACGTGTACGTGGCCGCTGTCACGGACCCGGATGCGGTGTCCGCCATCTGGTTGACGCTGACGGCCGCCGCCATCGCCGTGCCGCTGAACCTGGTATTCGGTGTCTCGGCCGCCTGGGCGATCGCCAAGTTCGACTTCCGCGGCAAGAGCGTTTTGCTCACGCTGATCGACCTGCCTTTCTCGGTCTCGCCCGTGATCGCGGGCCTGATCTACGTGCTGGTCTTCGGCCTGCAAGGCTGGTGGGGCGAGTGGCTGATCGCCAACGACTACAAGGTCATCTTCGCGGTGCCTGGCATCGTGCTGGCCACCATCTTCGTGACCTTCCCGTTCGTGGCGCGTGAGCTGATCCCGCTGATGCAGGCGCAAGGCCAGGAGCAGGAAGAAGCCGCCCGCGTGCTGGGCGCCTCGGGCTGGCAGACCTTCTGGAAGGTGACCCTGCCCAACGTGAAGTGGGGCCTGCTGTACGGCGTGATCCTGTGCAACGCGCGGGCCATGGGTGAGTTCGGCGCCGTCTCGGTGGTGTCGGGCCACATCCGTGGGCAGACCAACACGCTGCCCCTGCACATCGAAATCCTCTACAACGAGTACCAGTTCGCCGCGTCCTTCGCCGTGGCATCCTTGTTGGCCAGCCTGGCGCTGGTCACCCTGGTGCTCAAATACATCGTCGAACGCCGGGTTCAGCAACAGCTGGCCCAGGCCGCCCAAGCATCCGGAGTCCCCGCATGAGCATCGAAGTCAAGAACCTGGTCAAGCGTTTCGGTCAGACCACCGTCTGCGACAACCTGAACCTGCACATCCCTTCCGGTCAGCTGGTCGCCCTGCTGGGCCCCTCGGGCTCGGGCAAGACCTCGCTGCTGCGCATCATCGCCGGCCTGGAAGTGCCCGATGGCGGCGCCGTCTACTTCAACGGCGAAGACACGACCCACGTGGCCGTGCGCGAGCGCAACGTGGGCTTCGTGTTCCAGCACTACGCGCTCTTCGGCCACATGACGATTTTCGAGAACGTGGCCTTCGGTTTGCGCGTGCGCCCCAAGGACAGCCGCCCGTCTGAAGAGGCCATCCGCGCCAAGGTGACCGAGCTGCTCAAGCTCGTGCAGCTCGACTGGATCGCCGACCGCTACCCGCACCAGCTCTCGGGCGGCCAGCGCCAGCGCATCGCCCTGGCGCGCGCTTTGGCGGTCGAGCCCAAGGTGCTGCTGCTCGACGAGCCCTTCGGTGCGCTCGACGCCAAGGTGCGCAAGGAGCTGCGCCGCTGGCTGCGCCGCCTGCACGACGAAATGCACATCACCAGCGTGTTCGTCACCCATGACCAGGAAGAAGCCATGGAAGTGGCCGACCGCATCGTGGTGATGAACCAGGGCCGCATCGAGCAGGAGGGCCCGCCGGATGAGGTCTACGACCACCCGGCCACGCCCTTCGTGCTGCAGTTCCTGGGCGATGTCAACCTGTTCCATGGCCGCGACCACGCGCCCAGCACGGTGGGCGACGGCGCTTCGGCTCAGCCGGCCGTGAGCTACGTGCGTCCGCACGAGATCCAGGTGCTGGCCCATGCCGAAGAAGGTTCTCTGGCCGCCACCTTGATCGACACGCTGACCGTGGGCCCCAACACCCGCCTGGCCTTCCGCCGCACCGATGGTTCAGGTGAGATCGAGGTCGAGCTCAGCCGCGACGAGTACGCGGCCCTGCGCGACAGCGGTGTGCTGCGCGCCGGCCACGACGCGCACCTCAAGCCACGCCGCATCCGCCAGTTCGAGTCGGGAGCGCGAGCATGAACTTCCAGCAACTGCGCTCCGTGCGCGAAGCGGCGCGGCGTGGCTACAACCTGACCGAGGTGGCTGCGGCGCTGCACACCTCGCAGCCGGGTGTCAGCCGCCAGATCCGTGAGCTCGAAGACGAGTTGGGCGTGGAGCTGTTCCAACGTGCCGGCAAGCGCCTGACGGGCCTGACGCCTTCCGGACAGCAACTGCTGCCCGTGATCGAGCGCCTGCTGCGCGAGGCAGAGAACCTGCGCCAGGCCGCTCGCGACTGCGCCTCGCACGACACGGGCCCGCTCTCGCTGGCGGCCACCCACTCGCAGGCGCGTTATGCGCTGCCTTCGGCCGTGCGCGACTTCCGCCTGCGCTACCCGAAGGTGACGCTGAGCCTGCACCAGGGCTCGCCCCGTCAGGTCGCCCAGATGCTGATCGACGGCGAAGCCGACATCGGCATCGCCACCGAGGCGCTGGATCAGTACCCGCAACTGGTCACGCTGCCTTGCTACACCTGGACGCACAGCGTGGTCGTGCCGCCGGGCCACCCGCTGCTCGACGGCCAGCCGCTGACGCTGGAGCGCCTGGCCAAGTTCCCGCTCATCACCTACGACGGCGGCTTCACGGGCCGCGCCCACATCGACGAGGCCTTCTCTCGCGAAGGGCTTCAGCCCAGCATCGTGCTGTCCGCCATGGACGCCGACGTGATCAAGACCTACGTCGAGCTGGGCATGGGTGTGGGCCTGGTGGCCTCCATCGCCTTCGACGAAGACCGGGACCGCAACCTGCGCGCGCTCGACGCCGGCCACCTCTTCAGCGTCAACATGACGCGGCTGGCCTTTCGGCGCGGGGCCTTCCTGCGTGGTTATGTGTACGGCTTCATCGAGACCTTCGCCTCACCACTGACGCGCGAGATCGTGGAACAGGCGATTGCCAAGGCCACTGCGGAAGGTGACCCGCTGGGCGTTTGATCTACATCAAATGTCGCGGGCGTGGAGCTTGCACGCAAGCAACCTGGACACCGCCAGGCTTGGCTCGCGTGCACCAGCGTCGACCAAAAGTTGCCGCAGATCGGGGCGTCGCGAGGGGTGGTGCACACCCACCCAGCACGCGAGGAACGACCCATGGGCAGCATGCACCACGAACGCGCCAGCATCGAGTTGCTGACGATCTACCAGGTCAGCAAGATCCTGGGCGGCTCACTGGACATCCACAAGACCTTCCGAGAGGCCATCAACACGCTGGCGTCCATGATGGGCTGGCGGCGCAGCGCGGTCGTGCTGTCGTCCGACGATGGCAGCCTGGTGGGGCTTTGCGCCGTCGGCTTGTCGAGCGAAGAGTCTCAGCGACTGCAGTTTGTGCCTGGGGAAGGCATCGTGGGGCGGGTCTTTGTCGGCGGGGTGCCCATGGTGGTGCCCGACATCGGCCGCGAGCCCCTGTTCCTCAACCGAACGGGCGCGGCCGACCAGTCACCCGACGAAACCGTGGCCTACATCGCCACGCCCATCAAGGCCGACCGTCGCACGCTGGGCGTGCTCACCATGGACCGCGTGGTCACCGACCGGACCGGCTCGTTCGACGAAGACGCCCGCCTGCTCGCCATGGTGGCCAGCCTGCTGGGGCAGAATCTGTTGCTGCACCGGGCGGTCAGCTTCGAGCACGACCGCATGGTCGATGAAACCAGGCGCCTGACCAAGGCGCTCAAGCCCGTCTACCAGCTCGATCAGGTCATTGGCCAGTCGGGGCGCATGCAGCAGGTGTTCGCGGAGGTGCACCAGGTGGCGCCCGCCCGCACGACCGTGCTGCTGCGCGGCGAAAGCGGCACCGGCAAGGAGGTGATCGCGCGAGCGATCCACAACCTCTCGCCGCGCAAGGACGAGCCCTTCATCCGCGTGAACTGCGCGGCGCTGACCGAGTCCCTGCTGGAGTCCGAGTTGTTCGGCCACGAGAAGGGCGCCTTCACGGGGGCGATGGGCACCCGCAAGGGGCGCTTCGAAATGGCCCACGGAGGCACGCTCTTTCTCGACGAGATCGGTGACATCTCGGCGTCGTTCCAGGCCAAGCTGCTGCGGGTGCTGCAGGAGCGCGAGTTCGAGCGCGTCGGCGGCAGTCAGGCCATCCGCGTGGACGTGCGCCTGGTGCTGGCCACCAACCGCAACCTCGAGAAGATGGTGGCAGCAGGTGAGTTCCGTGCCGACCTGTACTACCGCATCAACGTGGTCAGCGTGTTCTTGCCGCCGCTGCGCGAGCGACGCGAGGACATCCCGTTGATGGTCGAGTACTTCCTCAACCGGTTCAACCGCGAGAACCAGCGTCAAATCCGGGTCACGCCTCAGGCCATGCGGGTGCTGACGTCCTGCTACTGGCCGGGCAATGTGCGTGAGCTGGAGAACTGCGTCGAGCGAACGGCCACCATGGCCATGGGCGAGGCGCTCACCGACCTGAGCTTTCCTTGTCACGACAACCGCTGCCTCACCCAGGTGCTGCATCACATCGATCGCGAGGACGCGGTGCGGCCGGGGCGGGCGGTGCGCATCCCCATCGAGGAGGTGCCCATGGGGCGGGCCGACGACCCCATGGGCGATGGGGATGACGTGGCCGTGGCGAGCGACAAGCCAGAGGGCGAGCGAGAGCGCCTGATCTGGGCGATGGAGCGTTGTGGCTGGGTGCAGGCCAAAGCGGCCCGCCTGCTCAACATCACCCCGCGCCAGATGGGTTACGCCTTGCAGAAACACCGCATCGAAGTGCGCAAATTCTGAGTCACTCCGGCCCGAAGCAGACGGGCTGATCGTCGCAGGTCTCGCAATGCGGGGACTTGCAGATGAGCACTTGCGCCCGCTCGCACAGCAGCCGATAGAAAAACTTCTTCCAACGCATGTTGGCGTGGTTGAGCGCCTTCAGGCCAGGGAAGTGCCGCTGCATCAGCGCTTGCAGATCGTCCCTGCTGTCCAGCCCCAGGTCCTCCCACAGGTGGTTGGGGCGCATGGCTGCTTGGGCCATGCGTTCGATCAGGCCGGCTGGCGGGGGTGCCTGTTCACTGGCGAACTCGCGCAGCAAATCCGCAAGGTCCGCGATCTCTTCGTCGAGGCAGGTGATGTCCATGGTGGGCCTCTGTTCAAGCGATTGACGCTGATGGGGCAATCCAGCGCTGATGCTTCCGTGCAGAAGCCGTGCCAAGCCGCGTGTGTCCGGCGCAGGCGTGTCGCATCAAGCCAGGCCTGTCGGCTTTGTCGGGGTTTCGACAGCGTTGCGACGCAAGGCTGTGGCAAACCTCACCAAAGTCATCTGTTTCGAGCGACGGATTCGCGCTCGATCCCAGTGTTCATCGGTGTTTCAAGGCGATTGGCAGGGTGGCACGGATCTGGCAAACCCGGCATCAGGCGCCACGAACAAGGTGCCACCCGAATCGATCAGCCGCGTCATCGCCCCCCACCTCTCGACGGGAGAAGCCCCATGGAACCTTCCTCACTCGCCGCCAAGGCCTTCATCGGGATCGGTCAGATCCGCCCCCTTGGTGCCCCGCCGCCCGCTGCCGAATCGGCTGGCGGATGTGGCACCACTGGAGGCAGCGGCAAGGCCAGCTGCGGCTCGTCTGGCGGGCCTGACGACATGCCCCCGGAGATCTGGGAAAAGGTCAAGAACCACCCTTGCTACTCCGAAGAAGCCCACCACCACTATGCCCGCATGCACGTGGCCGTGGCCCCGGCTTGCAACATCCAGTGCCATTACTGCAACCGCAAGTACGACTGCTCCAACGAGTCACGCCCTGGTGTGGTCTCGCAAAAGCTCACGCCCGACCAGGCCGTCAAGAAGGTGTTGGCGGTGGCCAGCGAGATCCCGCAAATGACCGTGCTCGGCATCGCCGGACCTGGTGATTCGCTGGCCAACCCGGCCAAAACCTTCGAGACCTTCCGCCGCCTGCAAGAGGAAGCGCCGGACATCAAGCTGTGCCTGTCAACCAATGGCCTGGCGCTGCCCGATTACGTCGACGAGATCTGCAAGTACAACATCGACCACGTCACCATCACCATCAACATGGTCGACCCGGCCGTGGGCGAGAAGATCTACCCCTGGATCTTCTGGGATCACCGCCGCGTGACCGGCTATGAAGCCGCCAAGATCCTGCACGAGCGGCAGATGCTGGGCCTGGAGATGCTGACCGCGCGTGGCGTGCTCACCAAGGTCAACTCGGTGCTGATCCCGGGTGTCAACGACGAGCACCTCATCGAGGTCAACCGAGAGGTCAAGAAGCGCGGCGCCTTCCTGCACAACATCATGCCGCTGATCAGCGAGGCCGAGCACGGCACGCACTACGGCCTGACCGGCCAGCGTGGCCCGTCGGCGCAGGAGCTCAAGGCCGTGCAGGACGCGTGCTCTGGCGGCGCCAACCTGATGCGCCATTGCCGCCAATGTCGCGCCGATGCCGTGGGCCTGCTGGGCGAAGACCGCAGCGAGGAGTTCACCCTCGACAAGATCGAGGAGATGGAGGTGGTCTACGACCTCGACAAGCGCCGCGCCTACCAGGACCAGGTCGAGACCGAGCGACAGGCCCAGCACGCGGCCAAACAGGAAGCGCTGGCTGCCCAGGGTGAGCTCAGTGGTGTCGATGCGGACATGAAGGTGCTGGTGGCCGTGGCCACCGAGGGCCAGGGCCGTGTCAACCAGCACTTCGGTCACGCCACCGAGTTCCAGATCTTCGAGGTCTCGGCTGCACAGGCCTTGTTCGTTGGGCACCGCCGTGTGGACCTGTACTGCCAGGGTGGCTTCGGAGAAGACGAGCAGCTGCCTTCCATCGTCAACGCCATCAACGACTGCCACGCGGTGCTGGTCTCCAAGATCGGCGCCTGCCCGCGCGACGAGTTGAGCGCAGCCGGCATCGAGCCGGTGGACGCCTACGCCCACGAGTTCATCGAGAAGGCCGCCTTGAGCTGGTTCGCTGGCTATCGCGAGCGCGTGCAGCGTGGCGAGATCGCGCACCAGCCGCGCGGCGACGCCTCCATCCGCCAGGGCGCCTTCACCGCCGAGGCGGCGGCCTGAACCATCCCATCCCCCCCACCCCAGGAGAAGCACCATGCCCCTGAAGATCATCGCCTCCACCTGCACGGGTTGTTCGGCTTGCGAGCCCGAGTGCCCCAACGTCGCCATCAGTGAAAAGGGCGGCACGTTCAAGATCGACCCCAACAAATGCACCGAATGCGAAGGGCAGTTCGACTCGCCACAGTGCGTGGCGGTCTGCCCGGTCGACGGCTGCATCGTCAAGGTTTGAAGGAGAGAACATGTCCATCGAAATGACGGTGACCCCGGCAGCTGAACGCTTCATGAAGCGCATGGTCCGCTTCTCCGGCCTGCCCGAAGGCTCGGGCTTTCGGCTGGTGGTGAGCGCCGGTGGTTGCTCTGGCTACAACAGCGATTTCTCGGTCGAAGCCCAACCCCAGTCGGGTGATCAGACCGTGCTGGTCCAGGGCCTGAAGGTGTTCCTGCCGGCCGAGTCGAGGCTGATGCTGCAAGGTGTGACGATCGACTTCGCCGACACCCCCACGCAGTCTGGCCTGACCTTCTTCAACCCGAACGCCGGTGCTTGCGGCTGCAGCAGCAGCGATGCCGCCTCGGCCAAGCCACCCGGCGTGGCTTCGGTGTCGCTCGGGTCGATCAAGGTGGGCGGGCGCCCGCACGCGCATTGAGCAGGTTCCTGATCGCCTGGCAAGACATCGGATCCCCACCATGACCGACACCGCTGACACCACCCCGAGTGCAAGCTCGCACGATCCGTGGTGCGGTTTCGAGGCGGCTGTGCTCGGCGGTGGGCTGTGCCCGCAGGCGCAGGACCTGATCGCCCGTGCAGGTGCTTGTCGCCAGAACGTGGCGCAAGCCATGGCCTTGCTCGATCAGGCCGAGGCGTTGGCACCGGCACACCCGGCTGTGCTGATCGCGCGCTACCGATTCCACTTCTACGGCCACCGGCTTCACGAAGCGCGGGAAGTGGCCAGGCAGGCCTTGAAGATGGCCAGGCAGGCGCTCAGGCGCGAGATGGTGGGCCAGGTCGATGTCTCGCCCTTGCTCGGTGACGAGCAGGTTCGCTTTGACGCGGCGGCGCGCTTTTACCTCTTCAGCCTCAAAGGGCATGCCTACCTTTGCTTGCGGCTGGGCGACATCGAAGAAGGTTGGCTTGCGCTGGATGAGTTGCGCCGGCTGGACCCTCAGGATCGCCTGGGCGGCAGTGTCCTGGCCGAGGTGCTGCATCGCGCGCAGGCACAAGCCGACGCTGAGGCTGAAGAGGACGGCTGGCCTGGTGACGTTGACGGGGCGGGTGTTGGGCAGCCGCACCACCGGGGTTGGAGGGCGGCATGATCGACCCGCAGGACATCGACATCCCACCCCTGAGCTGGCAAGGCACGGCACTCGATTGCGACAGCTGCGTGCACCGAGGTCTTCGCGCCCGAGACGGATGCGAGATCGGCCATGCCTGCGTGGAAGACGCCTACGCCCGCCGCATCGATCGCTTCATGCGCTGGCACCCCGAGCTGGCCAACGAGCTCACCCGGCACCCGCATTTCGAGGTGCGAGCCATCGCCGCGCGCCACGCCGACGTGTTCGTCGTGCAGCGCCTGGCGTCCGATCCCGATGAGACGGTTCGACTGCAAGTGGCGCTGCGCCTGCCGCCCCACCGACTCGCGTCCTTGGTGAACGATCCGCACCGGGAGGTCCGGTTGCGCGTGGCCCATCGCTTGCCGATCGAGAATCTGCCTGATCTCGTGACCGATGCGGATTACGGTGTGCGCCGGGTCGTCGCGCGGCGACTTCCGCTGGCGCTGCTGAGCCGACTGGTCGACGACCCGGACGCCGAGGTCCGGGTGTCGGTGGCCGAGAGGCTGGAGATGCCCGCGCTCTGGCTCCTGGTCGCCGACCAGGACGAGGCTGTCAGGCGCGTGGTGGCCCGAAGGGCGCCGATCGGTCTGCTGGCAGCCCTCGCCGAGGACACAGATTTGCTCGTGCGCTGGGAAGTTGCGCAGCGCGCCCGCGCCGACGTGCTGCACCGGCTCTCGCTTGACTCGGCGGCAGAAATCCGGGAGTTGGCCCTGCGTCGCCTGCTCGATGGCGACGGAGACGGCCCCCCCGCCGACGTGGAGGTGCGACATGGCTGACATCAACCGCGACGACGACGTCATCGAAATCGCTCACCCCCCGCGCTTTCATTTTGGCGAGCGCGTGGTCAGCCGCAGCGTGGTGCGAAACGACGGCACCTTCAATGGCAAGGACATCGGTGACGTGCTGGTCTCCAAAGGGGACATCGGCTACGTCGTCTCCATCGGCACCTTCTTGCAGCAGTTCTACATCTACGCGGTCGAGTTCACCGAACACGGCTACCGCGTGGGCATGCGTGCCAAGGAGCTGATGACGCTGGATCACCTGCCCGAAGACATCCTCGCGCAACTGGGCGAGAAGGCCGAACACCTGCAAGAGCTGCGCTGAAAGGACACGCCATGAACACCCTTGCCATCCCTCCCAACCCGGAGCCCATCGACATCCCAGCAGGCATGGCCCCGGTTGACGGACCCGCCTACCAGTGGGGCCAGCGCGTGGTAGCGCTGTGCGATCTGTTCAACGACGGCAGCTTCCCGGATGCACCCGATGGTGCGGCCCTGGTCGAGGTTGGCAGCGAGGGCGAGGTCGTTCAGGTGGGTGTGCACGAGGCCAGTCAACAGCCTGTCTACATGGTCGACTTCGATGGCCGGGTCGTGGGCTGTGAAGAGCCGGAAATCATGCTCGCCATGGAGCTGCATGACCTGGCGCGCCAGTCTCGGGGGGCTCAGCCGTGATCGCCATGCGGGTTGCAGCGCCGGCGCACGCGCGGGCGAATGTGCATGACCTGACTGCTCGCCGCATCGAGCGCGCCCTGGCCAGGCGCCTGCGGTACCGCTACGTGCAGCCTGTCGTGACGGCGTGTGACCGTGGCTGGCTGGTCTCGAGCCCGTGCTGCTCTCGCAACGTCGACCCCGAAGGCGGCGAAATACCCATCGCACGGTTCGAGAAGGTCAAAGGCGGTTGGGCCCTGCATGCACACCAGCACGCCGAGGGCCGCTGGGTGCTGCACAGCCAGTCCGAACACGTTGCCGACCTGATCGAGCTGGTCTGTCAGGACGAAGCGCGGCTCTTCTGGCCTTGATGCGCCAGCCCAGAACCACCGAGGCCAAGATGCTCTACCTGGACCACAACGCCACCACCCCGCCGCTGCCTGCGGTGGTGGCCGCCATGGCGGAGGCGCTCGGGTGTCACTGGGCCAACCCTTCATCCCAACACGAGGCCGGCCAGGCTGCCCGCGCGGTGCTTCAGCGGGCACGTGAGCAGGTGGCGCGCTTCCTGGGTTGTCAGCCGGCCGAGATCGTTTTCACCAGCGGTGCCACCGAGGCCAACCACATGGCCCTGCGTGGCGCGGTGGGCCATGGGGGGCGCGCAGGCCTGGTGATCAGCGCCGCAGAACACGCGGGTGTGCACAAACTGGCTTCATGGCTGGAACGTCAGGGCGTGCCCATCGGTGTCATCGGCCTGCAAAGCGACGGTGGGCTCCAACTCGATGACGCCCAGGCGCTGATCGGTGAGCACACCGCGCTGGTGTCCGTGATGGCGGCTCAGAACGAGACGGGCGTGCTCATGCCAACGGGCGAGCTGGCCCGCTTGGCGCACGCGCGCGGCGCGCTGCTGCACGTCGATGCGACCCAGCTCATCGGCAAGCTGCCTTTCGATTTCTCACGCAGCGGGGCGGACCTGGTGTCCGTGTCGGCGCACAAGTTCGGCGGGCCCAAGGGCGTGGGCGCGCTCGTCGTGCGCAAGGGCCTGAATTGGCCGGCGCTGTTCCCCGGCTCGCAGGAACGCGGGCGACGGGGTGGCACCGAGAACCTGGCTGGCATCGTCGGCTTTGGCGTGGCGGCACAGCACATGGCCTGGAGCGCGGCCAACTGGCATGAGCGCACCGCGCGACTGGCCCGCTTGCGCGACCGCTTCGAAGCCCGATTGAAGGCCCACTGCGTCGAGGTGGTCGTGTTCGGCGAGGGCCTGCCACGCCTGCCTCAGACCAGCTTCCTGCGCATCGCCGGGGTGCACGCAGACCTGGCCTTGAAGCGCCTGGCCGAGTTGGGTGCCTGCGCCTCGTCGGGCTCGGCTTGTTCGTCCGGTGGACAGGCCCCCTCGTTGGCGCTCACCGCCATGGGCTTGCCGCGCGATGAGGCCCTGTGTGCCGTGCGCCTGTCCCTCTCGCCCGACACCCCAGAGCCCGACTTGCTCGCACTGGCCGATGCCTGGCCACGCAGCCTGGCCGATGTGCTCACCGAACCCAACCGCATCCCCACAGGAGTAGCCGCATGAAGGTCATGATCCGCAAGAGCGCCGCAGGCGTGCTGTCCGCATACGTGCCCAAGAAGGACCTCGAGGAGCCCATTGTCGCGATGGAGCGTCCGGGCCTTTGGGGTGGCTCGGTCACCCTGGCCAATGGCTGGGAGCTGCAACTGCCCGACATGGCGGCGGAAACGACGCTGCCCATCACCGTCGAGGCCCGCCGCACCTCGCTGGGCGAAGCCTGAGGAACCCGCCATGCCCTTGACGCCCAAACAGCTGCAGGACATCGCCGGCATCCTGGCGCAGGCCGAGACCGTGCGCGCCGCGGCCGCGCACATCCGCCAGCAGCTCGCGCCTTTGCAGACCCTGGTGATGGACGCCTTCGACATGCGGCGCGAAACGCCGGTGCTCGAGGTCACTGGTCGATCGGTCTACTTGATGGCCACCGACGGGCATTGCTGGACGGTCACGCCCGATCCCACCCAGGCCAGGGCGCTGGTCCTGACCCAGTCCTGACGGCCCCCGGCAAAGTCACTTCCCACCTTTGATCCACCCAGCAGGAATCCACCATGGCTCAGGACGACGAAGACTGGCTGCCCCTGTCGGACCCCGACATCGGCACCGACGAGATGGAGCAGGCCCTGCTGACCCTGCGCAGCCCGCAGCTGTCGATGGGACCGCAGGTGGTCGCTTTCGAGCAGCGCCTGGCCGACTGGGTGGGGCAGGCGCATGGCGTCGCTGTGGGCAGTGGCACGCTGGGCGCCTGCCTGGTGCTCAAGGCCTGGGGCATCGGTGCGGGCGACGAGGTCATCACCACCGGCTACGCCTGGCACCAGGTGGCCCACGCGATCACGCTGGTGGGCGCCACCCCGGTGCTGGTGGACATCGACTACTGGTCGGGCTGCATCGACCCGGCGGCGGCCGAGCGCGCCATCGGGCCCCGCACACGCGCCCTGATCGCCACCAACGTCAACGGTCACCCAGCCGACTGGGCAGCGCTGAGATCGCTGGCCGATCGTCACAGTCTGAAGTTGCTGGAAGACAGCACCGAGGCCATCGGTGGGCGCTACCAGGGGCGGCGCGTGGGCCACTTCGGTGACGCGGCCTTGTTCGATTTCTCCCAGCCATCTGCGCTGTGCACGGGGCAGGGCGGCATGGTGCTGTGTTCGGACGCCTCGCTGGCCGATGAGCTGCGTTACCTGCGCGAGCGCCGCATCGACGACCGCAAGTCGGTGTCGGTGGGCAGCCGCGTGCCCTGGCAGGCCGGCATGGGCGAGCTGCAGGCCGCTGTCGGGTTGGCCCAACTGGGCCGCATCGACGACATCCTGCTGCGACGCAAACAGGTCGAGGCCTGGTACCACGCCGAAATGCAGAGCTTCGAGGGCATCAAGCCGCCTTACCTGGCCGACCACGTCGACGAGGTGCACTGGATGCTCTACCAGGTTCACCTGGGCAAGCGATTCACCGCCAGCGCGCGCCAGCAGCTCATCGAAGACCTGGACTCGAACAACGTGGCGTCGGCCGCGTTCTGTCAGCCCTTGCACCAGCAGTTCTTCTACCAGCAACAGGGCTGGAAGAGGGGGGCTTTGCCCAACACCGAGCGCATCGGGGACCGGTCCCTGGTGCTGCCTTTCCATGGGCACCTCGACGCCGATCACGTTCGATTCATCGTCAAGACGCTCAAGGACGCGTCGGTGAACGTGGGCGCAGGTGCGGCCATCTACCTTTGAAGGAAATCAACCATGTCTGCCGTGCTCCACGCCGATGCCCCCTCGACCCCATCGGACGCGCAGGATCCCCTCGCCGCGTTGAAAGAAGTCAGGCAGGCCTTGTTGGCCGGCCGCGCCGTGCCCTACCTGGGTCCAGGTTTGCTGAGCCTGGGGCAACCGGGGGCCGACTTGGACCTGGGCGTACCCGCAACGCCACTGGACCTGGTCAAGCGCCTGGTGGCCCAGGCCACCGTGCCCCACAAGGTTCGCAACCGCCTGACGCAGGCCGCGCAATACATCGAGAACTTCAAGCACCGCAAGACGGTGGTCAAACTGATGAACGAGGCCTTCTCGCACAGGCCTGACCCTCAGGCGTTCCAGCTCTGGTTGGCCTCGCTGAGCCTGCCCTTGATCGTCGAGAGCTGGTACGACGACACCATGGCCGAGGCGCTGAGACAGGTCCATGGCCTGTCAGGTTGGGGCGAGGCGCAGGGCCTGTCGCAATCAGAGCACTTCGGCACCTGGCACGCCTTCTACGACCCCACGGGTGTGCGCCTGCGAACAGGTGCGGCCGAATGGCCCACGCTGCTGTATCGGCCCATGGGTGGCCACGCGCCGGCTGGCAACTACCTGGTCTCCGATGCCGACTATGTCGAGGTGCTGACCGAAATCGACATCCAGACGCCCATTCCCCCAGAGGTTCAGTCTCGCCGCACCGGTCGCTCGTTCGTGTTCATCGGGTGCCGCTTCGACGACCAACTCACCCGCAGCTTTGCGCGCCAGATCATGAAGCGGTCCGCCGAACGCCACTGGGCGATCCTGCCCGACGAGCCCACGCGCATGGAGGCCCGCTTCCTGGCGGAGCAAGGCATCACTCGCATCCCCTTGCAGCTTGCCGAGTCGGCTCAGGCGCTCATGAGCGCTTGACCGATGGGCACGCGGCATTCCTTCACCCACCTTGTCCTGGAGAACCCACATGACCACGCTCACCATCCTCCCATCCAACACCACCTTTGAAACCACCCCTGGTGCCACCCTGTTCGAGGCGCTCAAGGCCGCTGGTGCGGCCATCCTCAGCAAGTGCGAAGGCAAGGGGCAGTGTGGCGCTTGCCACGTCTTCGTTCACGAGGGCCGCAAGGGGATTTCGAAGATCCAGCGTGCCGAGAACGAGAAGCTCGACACCATGGTGGGTGTGGGGTCCAAGTCGCGCCTTGCGTGCCAAGTGGTGCTGGGCGAGGACCCCGTCACCGTCGAGGTGTTGAGCTTCGTCTGAGGTGGGCTGGCTGAACGGCCGAAGGCTCACACCTTCGGTCGCTCGGACGGTGCGTAGTTGCTGAAGTGGCCCTCTTTGGCGGCTTGTGCCCTGGCCCGCTGAAGCAGGGCCTTGGACTTGCCTGGCGCAGCAGGTGCGGTCACGCACTTGTCCAGCGCCGTGGCCCCGCAGTGAGGGCAGGCCAGCTGGGTGCTGCTGCGCACGAGCAATTCGAACGACTCGCCGCAGCCCTGACAACGGTAGGCGTAGATCGGCATGATCAGACGGGCCGGTTTTCGTTGGGGTTGCGGACCGGGCCCATGGTGGCCACGCCTTCGGCGTAGGTCATGGTGTCGAAGGTCACGTCGTACTTGAGCGCCGCGTTGGCGATGGCGTCGAGCTTGCCGGCGGTGTCGAGCTTCTTGAGGTCACCCTTTTCCAGGTAGAGCAGCTCCAGCAACTCGTTGTAGACGGTGGCCTCGTCGATGGGCAGCACGTAGAACATGGCGCCCTGGAAAGGCACCTGGTACTTGCGGCTGAGGTCGATGTTGTTGCAAAACAGGAAGTACTTGCCGCCGGCCGTCAGGGCATCGCCCAGCACCTCGGCCACGTCCTTGAGGTGCTCGAAGGACAGCAGGTAGCCCGCGAAGAAGGGGATGGTCTTCTGACCTGCGGTGGCGATGGCCATCACCTGGTCGCATGTCAGCTCGGGAGGCCTGGCCTCGTCCGCCAGCTGCGTCGAGAAGCGCAGCGCCAGCTCACCGCGAAAGCCGAATCGGTCGGCCACGTGCGTGGGCCCTTTGAGAACCGGGTTCTGCAGGCGCTTCTGGGCATCCAGTGTTCCGAAGGCGGTCTGTTGGATGGTCAGGGGGGAGAGGATGGCTGACATGGCGTTCCTTGGTGTGGTGGGCGAAAGTGGCTGGTCAGAGAACCAGGGTTTTGGGCGAGGGTCCGTGTTGAGGGCCAGATGACGGGTGAGGCTGGTCATTGCGGATGGCCTGTGCCGTGCGAGCGAAGGCAGCCATCAGCTCTGCTCGAAGCCCTGCGTCCTTGACCACCTCGTCCAGTGCCCGCGACATGCACAGCAGCCAGGCATCGACCTCGCTCTGCCCTATCGAGAAGGGCAGGTGCTTGCGGCGCAAGGCGGGTCGGCCTCTCTCGGGTGTGTAGAGCCTGGGGCCGCCCAGCCATTCGTTGAGGTAGAGCTTGAGCGTTGCCTTGGTCGGTGACAGATCGGGCTCGTGCATGGCGCGGATGCCCGCGGCTTCGGGCAACGTGTCCATCCACCGGTAGAAGGAATCGACCAGCTGCCCAACCGACTCGTGTCCACCGATGCGGTGGAAGTGAGGGTTGGCGAGCGCTGGCGCGATCGGTGGCATGGCGGTGGGCGAGGTCATGGGCACGTCAGCGCAAAGCCCATGCCAGCTCACATGACCTCAGCGTGCCCTGGTGAAAGGGCAGGGCAGGCGTGTTGGTGCTGTGTCCTTCACGACGTGTGTCGACGATTTTGTCGGCTTTCAGACAGGAGCGTCGGCCGCCTGTTGAAGGCGCTTGCCACGGCATGCAAGGGCCCATATGCATGGGTCTTCCCAGGCGATGGGTGAAGAAAAGTGGGTGGCGTCGAGGTCCAGCCAATGACCTTGAGCGAGCTGGCACGCCAGTTGCGGAAAGAGGCCTGCGCAGACCATGTCTGGCCAGAGAGTGGCGGCAAGAAGAAGACCGACAACGGCACCGAAGGCTCTCCAGGGTCGCGACTTCGCAACCTGCTTTCAAACCTCTTCCCTCATTGGAGAACTGCAATGTCCCTCAGACAGATCGCCTTCTACGGCAAGGGTGGTATCGGCAAGTCCACCACCTCGCAAAACACCCTGGCCGCTCTGGCCGAGATGGGTCAGAAGATCCTCATTGTCGGCTGCGACCCCAAGGCCGACTCGACCCGCCTGATCCTGCACGCCAAGGCCCAGGACACCATCCTGTCGCTGGCCGCAGAAGCCGGTTCGGTGGAGGACCTCGAGCTCGAAGACGTCATGAAGATCGGCTACCGCGACATCCGTTGCGTGGAGTCCGGTGGCCCCGAACCGGGGGTCGGCTGCGCTGGCCGTGGCGTGATCACCTCGATCAACTTCCTGGAAGAAAACGGCGCCTACGACGGCGTGGACTATGTGTCCTACGACGTGCTGGGTGACGTGGTTTGCGGTGGCTTCGCCATGCCCATCCGCGAGAACAAGGCGCAGGAAATCTACATCGTGATGTCGGGCGAGATGATGGCCATGTACGCGGCCAACAACATCTCCAAGGGCATCCTGAAGTACGCCAACAGCGGCGGCGTGCGCCTGGGCGGCCTGGTCTGCAACGAGCGCCAGACCGACAAGGAGCTGGAACTCGCCGAGTCGCTGGCCAAGATGCTGGGCAGCAAGCTGATCCACTTCGTGCCCCGCGACAACATCGTGCAGCACGCCGAGCTGCGCCGCATGACCGTGCTGGAGTACGCGCCCGACTCCAAGCAAGCTGGCGAATACCGCACGCTGGCCCAGAAGGTCCACGCCAACGCAGGCAACGGCACCATCCCCACCCCCATCACGATGGACGAGCTCGAAGACCTGCTGATGGAGCACGGGATCATGAAGACCATCGACGAAAGCCAGGTTGGCAAGGCCGCAGCCGAGCTGGCCGCCTGACGAGCGCAGGCTGACAGGGGGAGGGCCCGGTGCCCTCCCTGACAAGCAAGCCCCGACCCCTCCCCCCTCTGACAAGCCCCTCACCGTGGAGTCCCACCATGAGCATGACCGTAGAAGAACGCAAGGCCGCCAACAAGGCCCTGATCGATGAAGTGCTGAAGGCCTATCCCGAAAAGATGGCCAAACGGCGCGCCAAGCACCTGGGCACGTACGAAGCCGGCAAGCCCGACTGCGGCGTGAAGTCCAACATCAAGTCCTTGCCCGGTGTGATGACCATCCGCGGTTGCGCCTACGCCGGCTCCAAGGGCGTGGTCTGGGGCCCCATCAAGGACATGATCCACATCTCCCACGGGCCCGTGGGCTGCGGCCAGTACAGCTGGGCCGCCCGCCGCAACTACTACATCGGCGTGACCGGCGTGGACACCTTCGTGACCATGCAGTTCACCTCCGACTTCCAGGAAAAGGACATCGTCTTCGGCGGTGACAAGAAACTGGAAAAGATCGTTGACGAGATCCAGGAACTCTTCCCCCTGAACAAAGGCATCTCGGTTCAGTCCGAATGCCCGATCGGCCTGATCGGTGACGACATCGAAGCCGTGTCCAAGAAGAAGTCCAAGGAACACAACAACCACACCATCGTGCCTGTGCGCTGCGAAGGTTTCCGTGGTGTGTCGCAATCGCTGGGTCACCACATCGCCAACGACGCCATCCGCGACTGGGTGTTCGACGGCAAGACCAAGAAGGAACACGAGTTCCAGGCCACGCCTTATGACGTGGCCATCATCGGCGACTACAACATCGGTGGCGACGCCTGGTCCAGCCGCATCCTGCTCGAAGAAATCGGCCTGCGCGTGATCGCGCAATGGTCGGGCGACGGCACCATCGCCGAGCTGGAGAACACGCCCAAGGCCAAGCTCAACGTGCTGCACTGCTACCGCTCGATGAACTACATCAGCCGGCACATGGAAGAGAAGTACGGCATCCCATGGGTGGAGTACAACTTCTTCGGCCCCACGCAGATCGAGAAGTCCCTGCGCGAGATCGCTTCCCACTTCGACGCCACCATCCAGGCCAAGGCCGAAGAGGTGATCGCCAAGTACAAGCCCCTGATGCAGGCGGTGGTCGACAAGTACAAGCCTCGCCTGCAAGGCAAGCGCGTGATGCTCTACGTCGGTGGCCTGCGGCCCCGCCACGTCATCGGCGCCTACGAGGACCTGGGCATGGAAGTGGTCGGCACCGGCTACGAGTTCGGCCACAACGACGACTACCAGCGCACCACCCACTACATCAAGGACTCCACGCTGATCTACGACGACGTGACCGGCTACGAGTTCGAGCAGTTCGTCGACAAGGTCAAGCCTGACCTGATCGGCTCGGGCATCAAGGAAAAGTACGTGTTCCAGAAGATGGGCGTGCCCTTCCGCCAGATGCACAGCTGGGACTACTCCGGCCCCTACCACGGCTACGACGGCTTTGCCATCTTCGCGCGTGACATGGACATGGCCATCAGCAGCCCGATCTGGGGCCTGACCAAAGCGCCCTGGAAGAACTAAGAACCTGACCCCCAAGATGCCTTTGGCATCGCCCCCCCGAGGGGGAGCGGCCCTCTTGGGGCGGCCCGGCGAGGGCCCCCACCCATCCACCTGGAGAACACCATGCCCCAAAGTGCAGAAAAAATCCTCGACCACGAGTTCCTGTTCCGTGAGCCGGAGTACGTGGACATGCTCGAAGGCAAGAAGGCCTTCGAGTTCAACCACCCCGACGAGAAGATCAAGCAGATCGTCGAGTGGACCAAGACCGAAGACTACAAAGAGAAAAACTTCAAGCGTGATTCTCTGGTCGTCAACCCCGCCAAGGCTTGTCAGCCGCTGGGCGCCGTCTACGTGGCCAATGGCTTCGCCAAGACCATGAGCTTCGTGCACGGCTCGCAAGGCTGCGTGGCCTACTACCGATCGCACTTCTCGCGTCACTTCAAGGAGCCGACGTCCTGCGTGTCGTCGTCGATGACGGAAGACGCGGCCGTGTTCGGCGGCCTCAACAACATGATCGACGGCCTGGCCAACACCTACAACCTCTACAAGCCCGACATGATCGCCGTGTCGACGACTTGCATGGCCGAGGTGATCGGTGACGACCTGAACGCCTTCATCAAGACGAGCAAGGAAAAGGGGAGCGTTCCGGCCGAGTTCGACGTGCCTTACGCCCACACGCCGGCCTTCGTGGGCAGCCACGTGACCGGCTACGACAACGCCCTGCTTGGCATCCTGCAGCACTTCTGGGACGGCAAGTCCGGCACCGCCGAAGCCCTGCAACGCGTGCCCAACGAGTCGATCAACTTCATCGGTGGCTTCGACGGCTTCGTCGTGGGCAACATGAAGGAAATTCGCCGCATCTTCGAGCTCTTCGGTGTCGACCACACCATCATCTGCGACCCGTCCGAGGTGTGGAACACGCCCACCGACGGCGAGTTCCGCATGTACGAAGGTGGCACGACCAAGGAAGAAGTCGAGCGCGCCCTGCACGCCAAGGCCACCATCGTCTTCCAGGAGTACTGCTGCGAGAAGACGGCCAAGTACATCAAGGAAAAGGGCCAGGAGGTGGTGCTGCTCAACAGCCCCACGGGCGTGGCTGGCACCGATGCCTTCGTGATGGCGCTGTCACGCCTGACTGGCAAGCCCGTGCCCGCGCAACTGGAGAAAGAGCGTGGACAGTTGGTCGACGCCATGGCCGACAGCCAGGCTCACCTGCACGGCAAGCGCTACGCCCTCTACGGTGACCCCGACCAGATGCTGGGCCTGACCCAGTTCCTGCTGGAGCTGGGTGCGGAGCCGGCCCACGTGCTGGCCACCAACGGTGACAGCGGCTGGGAAGCCAAGGTGCAGGCCCTGTTCGATGCCTCGCCGTATGGCAAGGGGTGCAAGGCCCACGCCAAGCGCGACCTGTGGCACCTGCGATCGCTGCTGCACACCCAGCCGGTGGACTTCCTGATCGGCAACACCTACGGCAAGTACCTCGAGCGCGACACCAAGACGCCGCTGATCCGCATGGTCTTTCCGATCTTCGACCGCCACCACTACCACCGCTACCCCACCTGGGGCTACGAGGGCGCGCTGCGCGTGCTGGTGATGTTGCTCGACGAGTTCTTCGAGGCGCTGGACGCCAACACCATCGTGCCCGGCAAGACCGACTACTCGTACGACATCATCCGCTGAAGCTGGAGGCCACCATGGCAGAGCCCGTTTTCGTCAAGACCACCCAGGACGGCCGCAAGGTCGAGGTCATCGAAGGCTGGCTCTGTCTGGCCGGCGCCCGCGAGGCCGACACCCTGGTGCCCCTGATGGAGCACCCGAACCGGCAGGCGATCGCGAAAGCGGTGCCTGGCGCCACCCACATGGCGGGGCGCATCCCGCTGCGACACGACGAGGCCGCGATCGCACAGGGCGCGATGGACGCCGCGCGCCGCCAGTTCGAGAACGACCCCGTCGCACTGGGCGAGCGCTTTCGCAAGCTCATGTGGGCCAAGGCCGCGCTCGAAGGGGTGGAGTGATGATCTTCGTCGTCGAGGTGCCTCACCAAGGCGAGCCGACAGCTTGGTTCGCCTACGACGCGCAAGACCTGCTCACCAAGGTCGCCGAAGGCGATGCCTTGCCCTGGTGGGAGATCCACGATGTGGCCACGCCGCGCGAGTTGCTCGAACTGCTGGGCGCTGATGTGGCTGACCCTTCACTGCCAGAGCGCATGCCCGGTATCTGGTCGCTGGTTCAGGAGCACGGGCTCGACACACCCTTGTACCGCGCCGATCACCTGAGCGAAAGCGGCGGCTACCAGCCCACTGCCGTGACGATCGAACAGGCCTGCGAAGCGGCCTTGAATGCCCGCGTGGGTCCGGAGTCCGCGTCTTGCAGCTTGCGAGGCGTGCGCATCTGGTGGTCCGAGCAGGCCGCTGTGCTCGCTTCGGAAGACCCCATCGAGCCTCTGTTCACACGCGACGGAGGCTGGCGCGCGCTGCACGCCCTGCGCGAGCAATTGCTGGCGCTGGACGTGGTGGCGGAAAACTGAATCCACAGCTTGAACGCGTTGGCGCCTTCCTGACACCCGCTGTTCGATTTGTCGTGTGTGTGCCAGGCCAGGGTGCTCGCATGCCCCGTCCCTCCCTGGGGCCAACACGCAACCGAGCCTGGCACCGTTTGTGCAAAGTTGAGTTCACCACCCGCCCGGAGACCACCATGTCCGCCTCGCTCAAGCAGAAGATCGCCGAAGTGTTCGACGAGCCCGGTTGTGACAAGAACCAGGCCAAGGGCGAGAAGGATCGCAAGAAGGGTTGCACCAAGCAACTCAGCCCGGGCGCGGCTGCCGGTGGTTGTGCCTTCGATGGCGCCAAGATCGCGCTGCAGCCCATCGTCGATGTGGCCCACCTGGTTCACGGCCCCATCGCCTGTGAAGGCAACTCCTGGGACAACCGACACAGCGCCTCGTCGGGCAGCACGCTCTACCGCACCGGCTTCACCACCGACATCAACGAACTCGACGTGATCTACGGTGGCGAGAAGCGCCTGTTCAAGGCCATCCGCGAAATCATCGATCGGCAACACCCCCCTGCCGTCTTCGTTTACCAGACCTGCGTGACCGCGCTCATCGGCGACGACATCGAGGCCGTCTGTCAGCGCGCCAGCGAGAAGTTCGGCGTGCCGGTCATCCCCGTCAACAGCCCTGGCTTCGCAGGCCCCAAGAACCTGGGCAACAAGCTCGGCGGCGAAGCCCTGCTCGACCACGTCATCGGCACGCGCGAGCCCACGCACACCACGCCCTACGACATCAACATCATCGGCGAGTACAACCTCTCGGGCGAGCTCTGGCAGATCAAGCCCTTGCTGGATGCGCTGGGTGTTCGCATCCTCAGTTGCATCTCCGGCGATGGCCGCTACGACGAGGTCGCCAGCAGCCACCGCGCCCGGGTCAACATGATGGTGTGCTCCAAGTCGATGATCAACATCGCCACGCGCATGCAGCAGCGCTGGGACATCCCGTACTTCGAGGGCTCGTTCTACGGCATCTCCGACATGAGCGACACGCTTCGCCAGATCGCCCGCCTGCTGGTGGCGCGCGGCGCAGGCGCCGACCTCATCGACCGCACCGAGCGCCTGATCGAGGTGGAAGAGGCGCGCGCCTGGCAGCGCCTGGCCAGCTACAAGGCTCGCTTGAAAGGCAAGCGTGTGTTGCTCATCACCGGCGGCGTCAAGA
The DNA here is from genome assembly GCA_964373965.1 of uncultured Aquabacterium sp. Taxonomy (GTDB): domain Bacteria; phylum Pseudomonadota; class Gammaproteobacteria; order Burkholderiales; family Burkholderiaceae_C; genus Aquabacterium. The sequence continues at coordinate 146,117 of CAYJXE010000008.1, forward strand.
GCTGGTCGGTCGTGTCGGCCTTGCAGGAAGTCGGCATGGAGATCATTGGCACATCGGTGAAGAAGTCCACCAAGGAAGACAAGGAAAAAATCAAGGAAATCATGGGTGACGACGCCCACATGATCGACGACATGACCCCGCGTCAGATGTACGACATGCTGCGCGAAGCGAGGGCGGACATCATGCTCTCCGGTGGCCGGTCGCAGTTCATCGCGCTCAAGGCCCGCATGCCCTGGCTGGACATCAACCAGGAACGCCACCACGCCTATGCGGGCTACGAGGGCATGGTCGAGCTGGTTGACGAGATCGACAAGGCCCTGCACAACCCGGTGTGGCAGCAGGTGCGCATCCCGGCTCCTTGGGACGAGGTCGACGCCGGCATGCTGCCCCATCAGGCAGCGAGCGCCTCGCAGCACCAAGCGGCCACGCTGGCTGCTGGCGCCTGAGGGGGGTCGCATGGCCACCGTCACCGAATCGAAGAAGGCCTGCGCGGTCAACCCGCTCAAGATGAGCCAGCCCCTGGGGGCCAGCTACGCCTTCATGGGCCTGGACCGCTGCATGCCCGTGATGCACGGCTCCCAAGGCTGCACGTCCTTTGGTCTGGTGTTGCTGGTGCGGCACTTCAAAGAGGCCATCCCCCTTCAGACCACGGCCATGAACGAGGTCACGACCATCCTGGGCGGCTACGAGAACCTGGAGCAGGCGCTGCTCAACATCCACCAGCGCGCCAACCCACAGGTCATCGCCATCTGCTCGACCGGCCTGACCGAGACCAAGGGCGATGATGTCCCCGGTTACCTGCGGCTGGTCAGGCAGAAGCAGCCGGTGCTCGATCGCACCGCGCTGGTCTACGTCTCCACCCCCGACTACGTCGGTGCCTTCCAGGACGGCTACGCCAAGGCGGTGACCGAGATCGTTCGCGCCGTGGTGCCGCAGCAGGAGCTTTGGCAACGCACACCCGCTGCCAACCGGCTCAACCTCTTGCCGGGCTGTCACCTGACCCCAGCCGACATCGAGGAGTTGCGCGAGCTTTGTGAAGCCTTCGGATTCGAGCTCACGGCCCTGCCCGATGTGTCGCGTTCGCTCGATGGCCACATCCCTGCCGACTGGCGCGGCACCACGCTGGGTGGCACAGCGCTGGACGAGGCTGAAGCCATGGGTCGGGCCACCGCCACCTTGGCGATCGGCGAGCAAATGCGCGCAGCCGGTGAGCTGCTCGAGCAACTCACCGGCGTGCCCACGCACCTGTTCGATCGCCTCACCGGGCTGGCTTGCAACGACCGCCTGGTGCAGCTGTTGTCGCAACTGAGCGGGCGGCCGGTGCCGGCGCGCATCCGCCGCCAACGCAGCCAGCTGCTCGACGCCATGCTCGACGCGCACTTTCACCTGGGCAAGTTGAAGGTGGCCATCGGGGCTGAGCCCGACCTGCTTCACGCGGTGGGCAGCACCCTGCATGAAATGGGCGCCGAGCTGGTTCGCTGCGTGACCACCACCCACTCGCCGTTGCTGGCACAGATGCCCGCCGAGCACGTGCTCATCGGCGACCTGCAGGACCTGGAAGACGGGGCCGCCGATGCCGATCTGCTGATCACGCACTCGCACGGCAGGCAAGCCGCCGAGCGCCTGAACAAGCCCTTGCTGCGCATGGGCTTTCCCATCTTCGACCGAATCGGCAATGCCCACCGGCTGATGGTGGGTTACCGAGGCACGCGCGGCTTGCTCTTCGAGGTCGCCAACCTGGTGATGTCTCACCTGCCGCACGCCACCCCCGAACACTGGCCTGTTTCCGACGCCGCGCTGCGCGTGGCCCGGCCGGGTCCAGCCTTGTCCACCCCCACCGGAGTCACCCCATGAAAGTGGCCTTCAGCACACAGGACCGACAACGCGTCGACGCCCACTTCGGTTGGGCCAAGAACATCCTGGTCTACGACGTCAGCCCGCAGGGCTACCACTTCGTCGAGAACTTCGAGTTCGGCGGCAAGCTCGAAGAAGACGGCGACGAAGACAAGCTCGCGCCCAAGCTGGCCGCCATCCACGACTGCGCCATCCTGTACGTGGCAGCCATCGGCGGATCGGCCGCGGCGCGCGTGGTGGCCGTGAAGATCCACCCCATCAAGGTGGCCCAGCCCGAACCCATCCTGGACATCCTGGACAAGCTGCAGGAGGTGCTCAAGGGCACCCCCCCTCCGTGGTTGCGCAAGGCCCTGCTCAAAGGGCAAGCCGCAGCCCCCTCCTTTGAAGACGAAGACGAGGCTCACCATGACCGTTGAAGCCGTGGCGAAGGCCACCCCCACGCCCCCGGATGCCGACGAAGGCGCGCTGATGGCGTCGCCCTTCGTGCGCGAGCTCGTGAAGATGCTGCGCGCCCAAGACACTCATGGCACCTGGGACGGCAAGTCCGACCGCACGCTGCTCGACCCCTACATCCTCACCGCCGAGCAGCGGCGCGAGGTGCCGATCATCGGGGACCCGGACCCCGAAACCCTCTGGCGCCTGGAGCTCTTCTACAACGCCATCGGCGTGGCCATCGAGCGCGAGACCGCCCAGATGGTGACCCCGATGATGAAGATGAGCCACGAAGGCTTTGGGCGCATCGTGCTGCTGGCGGGGCGCCTGGTGGTGGTCAACAAGCAGTTGCGCGATGTCCACCGTTTTGGCTTTGCGTCCCTGGCCAAGCTGGCCGAGCAAGGCGGCAAGTTCGTGACCGATGGCGTCGCGATGATCCGCGACTTCCCGGCCGTGGCCAAGTACGGCGCCTGAAGCGGAACGCGAGCGCCGAGACCGAATCGAGAAACCGAACGCATGCGAAAGACCCCACCATGGACGCCGATGAACGCAAGGTCCAGCTCAAGAAGCTGAACGCCCAAGCCACGCAGGCCAAGATGGACCTGCACGACCTCTCCGAAGAGCTGCCCACCAACTGGGAGAAGATCCTGGAGGTGGCGCAGCGCTGCCATGACACCCACGCCGCCCTGATGGCCGCGCGCCAGTCGGCTGCCGCAGCGGCAGCGGCAAGCTGAGGAGCTCACGATGAGCCACTTCACCGTGACCCTGCCCAGCGGTCAGAGCTGGGAGCCGCGCTTCGTGCAGCAGATCAACGAAGACACCTGCATCGGGTGTGGCCGTTGCTTCAAGGTTTGTCCGCGTGGCGTGCTCGAGCTCGTCGGCCTCAACGAAGACGGCGAACACGTTGCCCTGGCGGGTGAGGACGATGAAGACGACGAGTACGAAAAGAAGGTCATGACCATCGCGCACCAGGAGATGTGCATCGGCTGCACGGCCTGCTCCCGCATTTGCCCCAAGAAGTGCTACACGCACTCACCGGCCAGCGCTTGAAGGGCTGACAGATGGGCTGACAGTTGGGCCGATAATGACCCGCAGCCCCAGGTCACCGACGATGCCCACCTTGCCCACGTTTTTTTCGTTGCGCGTGCGCCATGCCGGCCCTTGCCGCAGAGGCTTGTGGTCTGCGTTGATGGCTTCTGTCGGGTGGATCGGCCTGGTGGGTGCCTCGCAGGCCGACGAAGTCCAGGTCGCCGTGGCGGCCAATTTCGCAGCTCCCTTCCAGCAGATCGCCGCCGGCTTTGCTGCCGCCACCGGTCACCAGGCCGTCGTGTCCACGGGCTCGACCGGCAAGTTCCACGCGCAGATCCGCAACGGCGCCCCCTTCGCCGTGCTGGTTGCCGCTGACGACGAAACACCTGCCAAGCTCATCGACGAGGGCCTGGCCGTCAAGGGCACCTCTTTCACCTACGCCTTGGGCAAACTGGTGCTTTGGAGCGCCAAGCCTGGCTTCGTGGACGCGCAGGGCGAGGTCCTCAGGGGCGGCAAGTTCGCCCACCTGGCGATGGCCAACCCGAAGCTGGCGCCGTATGGTGCAGCGGGCGTCGACGTGATGAAGAAGCTGGGCGTGCTCGAATCGCTGGCCGACAAGGTCGTGCAGGCCGAGAACATCGCACAGGCTTTCCAGTTCGTCGCCACGGGCAACGCCGAGTTGGGCTTCGTGGCCTGGTCCCAGGTGGCGATCCCGGGCAAAGTGCCCACCGGTTCATGGTGGCTGGTGCCCGCACAACTGCACACCCCGATCCGTCAGAACGCGGTGCTCTTGACGCGCGGTGCGAACCAGGCGGCCGCTCAGGCCTTGATCAAGTACCTGCAGTCGGACGCGGCCAAGTCCGTGATCCAGGCCTGGGGATACGGCCTGTGAACCCAGCCGACTGGCAAGCCCTGAAGCTCACGGCCCAGCTGGCCGGGCTCACGACCGTGTTGTTGTTGCTCGTGGGCACGCCCATTGCCTGGTGGCTGGCGCACACGCGCTCTCGTCTCAAAGGGGTGGTGGGCGCCGTGGTGGCCTTGCCGCTGGTGCTGCCCCCCACGGTCATTGGCTTTTACCTGCTGCTGCTGCTGGGTCCGCATGGCGCGGTGGGCAAGGCCATGCAGTCCCTGGGGCTGGGCCTCCTGCCCTTCACGTTCGCGGGTCTGGTGGTGGCGTCGGTGCTGCACTCCATGCCGTTCGTCGTGCAGCCTTTGCAGCAGGCTTTCGAGGCCATCGGCTCGCGACCGCTGGAAGTGGCGGCCACGCTTCGGGCCTCGCCCTGGGACCGATTCCTGAGCGTGGCGCTGCCCCTGGCGCGTCCCGGCTTTCTCACGGCTGCGGTGCTGGGCTTTGCGCACACCGTGGGCGAGTTCGGCGTGGTGTTGATGATCGGCGGCAACATCCCCGGCCGCACGCAGGTGCTCTCGGTGGCGCTGTATGGCCACGTCGAAGCTCAGGAGTGGGCCCTGGCCCATTGGCTGGCCGGCGGCATGGTGGCCTTTGGCTTCGGCGTGATGTGGCTGCTTTACGCCTTGAACGGCCGGGGTGGCCGCGCGCTGCGCGGCTTGAGCGGGACCCCTACATGAGCCAGTCCGCTGCCTCCACCCGTCGCCTGTCGCCCATGACCCCAGCGAGCGATGCCGGGCAGGCGCCGGCCATCGAGGCCCGCCTGCGCTTGAGCCGGCCGGGCTTTGCCCTGGACGTGAACCTGAAGCTGCCCGGACAAGGCATCTCCGTGTTGCTGGGCCCATCGGGGTGCGGCAAGACCACCGTGCTGCGCTGCCTGGCTGGCCTGGAGCAGGCGCAGGGCAGCGTGAGCGTGGCGGGCCAGGCCTGGCAGGACGATGAACGCAGGTGGCACCTGCCCACCCACCGCCGTCCCCTGGGCATGGTCTTTCAGGAGGCCAGCCTGTTTGCACACCTGTCGGTCCAGGACAACCTGCTGTACGGCTTTCGGCGCATCCCGCTTGCGCAACGGCGCATCCAGCCCGATCAAGCCATCGCCTTGCTGGGCATCGGCCACCTGATGGACCGATCGTCGGCGGGCTTGTAGATCGG
>CAYJXE010000009.1:0-132256 GCA_964373965.1 uncultured Aquabacterium sp.
TCTTGCCGTGGTCAACGTGACCGATGGTGCCGACGTTCACGTGCGGCTTGGTCCGCTCGAACTTACCTTTTGCCATGTTTGTCGCTCCTAGCGATCCTGAAATAGGAAGAGAAGGGGAAAGGGGGGGTGTGGTGCCCATGGGCAGGATCGAACTGCCGACCTCCCCCTTACCAAGGGGGTGCTCTACCACTGAGCCACATGGGCATCGACACGGGTATGGGATCGGGTGAAGAACCCAAACCCGTGTCGACCTGACACAGCCTCCGCCATTCCGGCGAAGACCGCGATGGTATCACGCTGACGATGACAGAACCTTGACCACTTGGAGCGGGAGACGGGAATCGAACCCGCGTCATTAGCTTGGAAGGCTAAGGTTCTACCATTGAACTACTCCCGCTCGGGAGTCATTCCGCTGCCCGCACATGCCGCACATGCACGTTGCATGGCGCCCTGATGCGTTCAGCAAAGCAGGTTTGCCTGGTGGAGGAGGCTGGATTCGAACCAGCGTAGGCGTAAGCCAACAGATTTACAGTCTGCCCCCTTTAGCCACTCGGGCACCCCTCCAAGGCAAGCCCTAGACTTTAGCACAGCCGATCAAGCATTCGCAAGCGCCGTGGTGAAAAATCACACTGAGGCTGCGGCGCCACGGAAACAGCCGCGGCCTCCTGCAGTTTGTGCTCAGGACACCCCAGGCGTGGCTGCGGCAGTGTGGTGTGTGCGGCGCAAGGCCGGCGCTTCGACCAGGTGCCACGAGGCCCAGGCCATGGCGGCAATCAGCACCGCCGCCAACAGGGCCACTGGCCAGGGTGCGAGCTCGAACGCACCCAGGCTCACCAGGGCCTGGATGATCGGGAAGTGCCACAAGTAGATGCCGTAAGACAGGTCGTATCGCAGCTCGAACAAGGGCTGCGGGCGCACGCCAACGGCGAGCCAGCTCACGAACGCCGCCAGGCAGCATGGCACCAGCACGTCGGGCCAATCGGCGCCTGCGGTGCGGGGCCCGTCCAACCAGGTCAGGCAGATCAAGGCCAACAGGCCTCCCAGCCCCCACACCCTGCCCCAGCGGGCCACGCGCTCGCGCTCACACCAGGCCCAGGCACCGGCCAGGAAGTACATGAGCTGCCCCGGCATCTGCTTGGCAATTTCGTGACCGACAGGACGCCCCGCCTGCACGGCCCAATCGGTGAAGAAGGTCCACCAGCAAGCTGACAGCACATAGCCGGCCAACAAGACCGGCGTGGCCCCCCAACGCCTGACAGCGCCCATGAAGAGGGGCACCACGGCGTAGAACATCAGCTCGACCTTGATCGTCCATAGCGCGCCGTTGACGGCTCCGGGCACAGGGTTGTCGGCGAACACACCAGGCAGGCCCGGCTGCAGAAAGTTCAGGAAGGTGAGGTTGGCTGCAAGGTGGCGCCACCAAGCGGGGGCGCTGAAATAGGCCTGCCAGCCCTGCGTGGACAGCAGCACGCCGCCGACTGCACAGACCAGCACGACCACCACGTAAGCGGGCACGATGCGGCGCAACCGGCGCTCCAGGTAAGACCGCCAGCCAGGTCGCAGGCCCCAGCTCATGCTCACGAGGTAGCCGCTGAGCACGAAAAAGACCGGCAGGCCGAACTGCAAAGGCATCCAGCCCAGCCAACGCTCGAAGGTGGGCAGGCGCGTGAGGTCGATGAGGTGCAGCATGGCCACCGCAGCGGCAGCGGCCAGGCGAAGGACATCGAAGTGGTTGGCGCGTTTCATCTTGGCTTCAACTGCAGCAACGGGCTCGATTCGCCATCAACGTCCCCGTGACTGCCGCCAGGGGCGCAACACGGCGGCCACCAGGCCCAGGCAAAACAGGCCGGCGGCGGTGGCTGCGGCCAAACGGAGTGCGGGCTCGGCAGGCAGGCTGCCCAGGCTCAGCCCCCCAGCAACGAGCGGCAAGGCCGACGCGAGCACGAGCCGCACCAGGTCCACGCGCGGCCACAGGCCGTTGTGGTGCAGCAGCATGGCGCCCGTCACCGCCACACCGATGAGGGTCGCAGCGGCCAGGCCCATCAGGCCAAAGGCCCAAGCGAGCAAAGGCATGGCAATGGCCTGCGCCAAGCTGCCAGCCAGGTCGCACGCAAAGGGCAGGCGGGTGTCTCCGGCTGCGTGGCAATAGCGCGCCAGCAAAGCGTTCCAGCCGGCGATGACCAGGGCCACGGCGTACCAGCCCAGCAACGGGGCCAAGCGGTCGGTGCCGGTCACACCGGGAAACAACAAGGCCACCAGCGCAGGCGCTGACATCAACAGGCCGAGCGAGGCCGGGGTCGTGATGAGGGTGCTGGCAGCGAGCCCCTGTCGCAGCAAGGGCTCGCGGTCAGCGGCCTGACCTCGGCTCATCAGGCCCAGCAGCACCTGGCTGACCGCCGTGAGCGCCACCAAGGGCAGGTTGGCGAGCTTGCGCGCCAGGTTCAGCAAGGTGATGACGCCGTCGCCCAGGTAGGACGCGACCACGCGCTCGAGCAGCGCCACACCCTGCCCGGTCAACGCACTGCCCAGCAGCGGCGCCACCTGCTTGCCCATCTGACGCATGAGTGCACCCGACCAGCGCAAATCGCGCCAGGGCAGGCCCAACCGGCGCACATCGGGCAGCAGGATCAAGGCACTGAACACCGCGCCGCCCACAAAGCTCCAGGCCACGGCGGTTTCGGTGCAGTCACGTCCGAGCCAGGCCAGGCAGGCGACAGCCGGCAGGTTGTACGCCAGCGAAGCGAAGCCAGACAGCAGGTAGCGCCCGTCGGCGTGCAGCGGCACCGACCAGGCGGCCTGCAGGATGAAGGCAGGCAGGCTCCAGGCCAGCACCGCCAGGGCCTGTTCGGCCGCCACCAGATGGGCCGTGTCCATGCCCGGGCCGATGAAGCGCAACAAGCCTTCGCGCGCCAACCAGCAAAGCACCGCCAGCACCACGCCGACGCTGGCCATGCCGAAGGTGAAACGCGACAGCTGAGCGGGCCGGTTGTGCGCGGGCAAAGCCTGCCACCAGGCCATGGCCGCCGACGACAGCAGACCGCCGCCCAGCATCATGCGGATGGCCTCGGGCAGGAACAGGGCCACGAGGAAGGCGTCGGTGCGCGCACCCGCGCCCCAGTTGTGCACCAGCAGCCATTCGCGGCCCAGGCCTGCGGCCAGGCCAGCCACGGTGACCAGGGTGAGGGCGCCAGAGGCTCCGAGCATGCTCAGGCCACCCGCTCAGTGCAGGAAGGCAAACAGGCTGCGCCCGCCGACCTTGTAGTTGAGGTTGCGCACGCGCTGGCCCACTGGCTTGGCACTGAAACCAGCCACGATGGTGTAAGGCTCGACCTTCTTGCTCACGGTGGTGTTGGCCGAGACCACGGCGCCTTCACCGATGTGCGAGCCCGGCAGAACAATGGCGCGCGAGGTGACCCAGGCCCAGTCGTCGATGCGCACGGGCGCCGACACCGACCAGAACTCGGGTGCTTCGAGGTCGTGTCCACCCGCCACGATCAGCACGTGCGAGGCGATGGTGACGTGGTTGCCGATCGTCAGGCCTGAGCGCGCGTCGATCTGGCAATGCCAGCCGATGCAACTGTCGTCGCCAATCGTCAGGCTCTCGACGCCGATGACCTCGGTGTTGCGCCAGATGGACGAGCCCTTGCCGATCTTGGCGCCGCCCAGGCGCAGCCAGTTCACGCGCAGGGTGTGGCTGGGGATTTTGTTGATGAGGATGTTGTAGACCTGCTCCCAGACGCGGCGCATGCGGTCGACCAGGGTCGGCCAGTTCTTGCCATAAAGAGGCAACTTGCGCCCGGGGACCTCGTCGAACAGCGCCACGAAGAGCTGGCGAGCCAGCGGATCGGCGATGCGCTGGCGGATGTCCAGGCTGGCGATGTGGACCACCACGTCGTCCGGGCCCTTGCCCTGGCTCTCGAAGACGACGTTGTTGGCCAGACACCAGTCGTAAGCGGTCTGCAGCTCAGGCTCGGCGACACCCAAGCGCGCGGCGTACTCGCCCAGCCGTTGGCGGACGTTGTTGCTGTGATAGATGCGGTGTTTCATGGTCGGATCGGATGTGAGGACGACGATGACAAGGCGGCGTCGGGCGTGCGGGCGTAATGCAAGCCCAAGGCGAACACCAGCCAGAACAGGGCGATCAGCACCTGCGTGAAGCTGAAGTAGTGGTCGATGAAACCGGTGGACAACGCCGCAAGCACCGTGCCCGCCGTGGCGATGCGCATGGCGTTGCTGCGGTCCACGCGCTCGAACCGGCCGGGCATGCGCACCTCACGCCACCAGGCACGCGTGGCCAGGATGAACAGCACCATGCCCGGCAGGCCCAGCTTGAACCAGTAGTTGAGCCACAGGTTGGAGATGCCGTAGACGTCCTTCTCGGGCGACGAGGCGGGCGTGTCGGCCTTGAAGCCCAGGCCCAGCGGGTAGCGCAAGGCGTTTTCAGGAAAGCGCTTGTACTCTTCGAAGCGCACGCCGGTGCTGACGTCGTTGCTGGAGAACAGCGAGGCAAAGCGCTTTTGAGCCGGTGGGTAGGTGGCCACGAAGAGGGCCGCCAGCACGCCTGCAATGGCCAGGCCGCGCAAGGCGTAAGGCGTGCGCTTGAACGCCAGCCAGACCACGATCACGCCCATGGCCACCAGGGCCCCACGAGAGCCGCAAAAAACGATGCCCGCCAGCGAGGTGACCGCCACGAACCAGCCCAGGGCACGGCGCCAACCCACGTTGGCCACGCCGTAGAACAGGCCCAGCGGTGCGGCCAGCAGCATGGCGCCGCCGGTGGAGTTGGGGTGCACCCAGGGCGAGGCCATGCGGCCCGGGTCGGCGCCAAAGATGTCGGCGATGACCTCGGGGTGGGCGTACTGCAGCTTGGTCAGGAAAGGCACCATCAGGCGCGCGTCGCGGCCCGCGAAGAAGAACCCCAGCGAGATGCAGGCCAGCAGCGCGAAGCCCAGCAGCAGGCACAGGATGACTTGTTCGCGCTCGCGCGGCGTGGGCGCGAGGATGGGCAACAGGGCGATGGGAGAAACGTTGAGCAGGTAGCGCACCCAGTTGACCGGGCCGATGCCATCGCCTTCGGGGATGAACTGGCCCACGATCAACGGGACCATGGTCCAGCCCAGGAACAAGGCCACCAGCCGCTCGGTGGGACCAAAGCGGATGCCTGGCAGCGTGCCAGTGAGCCAGTGCCAGAACACACCGAGCCAGGTCAGCGCCAGCAGCGCTTCGGAGGTGGTGATGCGCACGCCCAGCGAGATCGTCATCCAGGGCAGGGCCGGCGCCAGCAGGCAAAACAGCAGGAAGCCGCGCTTGGGTTGGCTGACCACGAACAGCAGGGACGCCAGCGCCACCAGGGCGATGCCGGTCAGCACCGGGGTGGTCAGCACCATCAAGGCAGCGAACAGCGCCCCCAGGGTGACCGGAAGGAGCAGCGAGGCGCGAGCGCCCTGGTGCATCAGTGAACCCCGCTGGCAGATCGATCGCCGGTCAGCACCGAGGCGTAGACGCCTTCGAGCTGTGCGGCCACCGCAGACCAGTCGAACTCGGCCTGCACCAGAGCCCGTGCGGCGTTGCCCATGGCCCGGGCGGCATCGGGGTGGTCAAGCGCGTGGATCAGGGCCTGAGCCATGGCTTCGGGCGTGTCGGCGATGCGGGCGTGGCGCCCGTCGATGACGGGCAGGCCAGACAGGCCCTCGCGCGTGGAGACCACCGGCAGGCCGGCAGCCATGGCTTCGAGCACCTTGAGCTTGGAGCCACCGCCAAAGCGAAGCGGCGCCATGAACACGGCGCTGTGGGCCTGCACCTCGGTCAGATCGGGCACGTAGCCGCGCCACTCGATGCGCTCATCAGGAAAGCGCTTGGACCAAGCCTCGGGCATGCCATGGCCGCAGATGCGAAAGCGGACGTCGGGCGCCAGGGCCCAGACCTTGGGGGCGATGTCGGTGAGCGCCCACTCGACCGCATCGACGTTGGGCGCGTACTCGTAGTTGCCCAGGAACAGCACGGTGCGCGAGGCCGCGTCGTGCCGCACAGCGGCGAAAGCGCGGGTGTCGACGCCGTTGCTGACCACGTGGGTGGGCCGCCCGTTGCCGATCACACCGAGTTGCCCGGCGTCCGCGTCGGTGACCGCCACGATGGCGCTGGCTTGTGCCAGCACGTGGCGCTCCCAGCGGCGCGCGCGGCGCTGGTCCCAGGCGGCCAGGCCGCGCAGCCACGCCGGCCACTTGCCGTAGGTGGCAGAGCCGAGCGCCGACTCGACGTTGTGCTCGGTGATGACAAAACGCTGACGGTGGCGACGCAAAGCCTGCTCGAAGGGCTGAAAGCCGTAGCTGTGCTCGACCTGGACGATGTCCCACTTCTGCTCGGCCAGCAGGCGCTCGAAGCGCGCGCTCAAGGCAGGCGCATGGCCGTTGATGGTGGTCAGCAGGGGCTGGCGCGACATGGCGGCGCGCCACAAGGTGGTCGGGTGCTTGAGCGGGCGACGCGGCAGCACGATGACCTCTTCGGCCAGCGCGCCCAGCACGCGACGCGTGGCCTCGTCGGCCGGTGTCTTGGACTGGATGAGCAGCGTGAGGCGGTGGCCGCGCGCCGCCATCTCGCGGATGAGGTTGAACTGCCGGGACTTGCCGCCGCTGGTCACGGGCCAGGGCAGGTAGGGCAGCGTCCAGAGGATGCGCAGGGACTTCACGGCTTCCCCGAGGTTGACGCAGCGGCCTGCACCAGGATCTGCAGGCCCGGCTCCAGGGTCAGGCGCAGCTTGCCTTGACTCGGCTGAAGCGTGGTCTGTCGGCCCGAAACGGGGTGGTGCAGCACCGCGCCCTTGCCTTGCGCGGCGATGCGCACCTCGGCCTTTTTCTCGGCCCAGGCCATCCACAGGCGCGAGCCATCTGGGCGGCGCCAGCCAATGCTGACCAGGCCCTCTGGGGCATCGCCCTTGACCGCTTCAATGGCCGGCGGCGTGTCGGGCTCCAGGCGGGGGCCACAGACCTGCAGGAAGCGCTTGAGCGCATGGAACACCGGCTTGGGCTCGCCGTTCAGGCGCAGCAAGCCGTAGTGCTGGTCGCGCTCGGACGCGCGCGAGTCCAGGTCCGACAAGGTGAACAGAAAGACCTTGTCGTAATCGAGCGCGGCCATCAGGGCCAGGCGCTTGAGCGTGAAGTCTGCCTGGCCGTCTTCGCCGACGATGGGCTGCTCTTCCACCGGGCCCTTGTAGCTCGACCAGCCCCATTCGGTGGCCCAGATCTGCTTGACGCCAGCCGAGCGCAGCCACTGGTGAGCGGGCACCACGCGCTTGACGAAGTCGCGGGCGTCGGCATCGGAGCCTTCGGCCTTCGTGGTGTACGGGTGGTAGGCCACGGTGACGTCGAGGTTGAAGGCGCCCAAGCGGCCGAGCTTTTCGATCATCAAGCCGCTGCCGTCGCCCATCTCGCTGAAGTAGGCCATGCCGGCCATGGCGATGGGCTTGCCGGGCACGGTGGCGCGCAAGCCTTGAACGGAGGCCAGCAGCATGCGGCCGTAGCCTTCGGGATCGGGCTTGGGCGCCCAAAAGCCCAGGATGTTGGGCTCGTTCCAGACCTGCCAGACGTTGACCTGTGGGTAGCGCTTGGCCACCTGCATCAGGCGCTGCGCGTACAGGCGGGGGTCACGTGGCGGAAATTTGTCGAAGTAGCGCTCGTACTGGTTGCCCGTTTCGACCGACGAGGCGAAACGCGGCGTGCCCACCATGTAGACGATGCTCTTGAGCCCACTGCCCTCGACCAGCTTCATCATGCTGTCAATGGGGGCGAGGTCGAACTGGCCTTCTTTGGGCTCCAGCAGCATCCAGTGCAGGCCCAGGCGCACCCAGTTCAGGCCGAGCTCTTTCATGCGCTGCACCTGGCGCGCCGCCACCTCGGGCGGGAACCACTGCAGCTGCGCGTTCAGGCCCAGAAAGTCTTGCCAGACCACGGTGCGCGCCGGCTTGAGCACCTGCTCGGGCAGCTTCTGCCAGGGCCAGGCTGCCCAGCCTGCGGCCGACGCGGTCAGGGTCGCGAGGGCGCCGCCTGCCTGCAACAGGGCACGGCGATCCATCGCTGCATCGCCGTCGCTCACGCCTGCCCCCTGTTGTCCAAGGGCAAGCCGGCGCGAGCCCGAGCCTTGCCTCGCCGCTGAACGACCTGCTGAAAGTGCCCGGCAAAAGCGTGACCGGTGCGGTCCCACTGACGGGCCTCTGCGACGCGGCCAGCGGCCTTCGTCCAGTCGATCAGCTTGCTGGGGTCGATCAGCAGGCCATGCAGGGCCTGGGCGAGCTGCCCGACCTGGCCTTGCTTGTAGGCCAGGCCATTGCCGTGCGAGATCTCTTCGGCAAAGGAGCGGGCATCGGAGGTGATGACCGCGCGTCCGCAGCCGATGGCCCAGGCCAGCGCACCGCTGGTGCCACGCATCTGCCCGAGCAGCGAGAGCTTGCGCGACTCGCGGTAAGGCAGCACCACGAGGTGATGGCGCTGGATGAGTGCTGGGATGTCGGGCTCTTCGACATCGAGCTCCCAATCCACATGACCAGTGATGCCGCGGTCGGCAACGCGCTGGCGCAGCTCATCGAGGTAGCTGCGGCCACCGCCGAACGTCATCTCGGGCGCCGTGCCCCCGGCGATCGTCAGGCGGATGCGGCCGGCGTGTTCCGGGTGCTGCTTGACCACCTGACCCACCGCGTCGACCAGGTCTTCGATGCCCTTGCCACTGTAGATGTAGCCAAAGTAGAGCACCCGCAGCACGGTGTCATCGGGCAGCGGCGCCACCGGCAGGCTCAGCACGCCGTGGGGGATGACGCTGACGCGCTCAGGCACCAGGCGCATGCGTTTGCTCAAAGCTTGGGCACCGGTGCGGGTGAGCGTGACCAGCCCATCGAGGCGCTTGGCCAGGCGGCGCTCGCACACCAGCGTGTGCGGATCGACCAGCACGGCGGTGAGTTTGCTGAACCAGCTGGGCAGCACGCGCGAGCTGTCGAGCGCGCGCCACCAGCGGGCCACCGGCCGCCACACCAGGCGCTCCGGGTCATGGGCAGTGGCCGACAGCGCAGGCCTGTCGCGCAACTCGGACAAAGCCGCCAGCACGAAAAACTCGCCGTGTCGCCCGCCACCCAGCTCGGCGTGAACCACGTCCACGCGTGACCAGTCGCGCTCGGACACCCAGCGGCGCGCTGCCTGCAAGGACTCGATGGGCCGCTGGCCTTGCAGAGGCGTCAGCACCTCGATGCCAGCACCATTGGCCGCTCTGCGCCAACTCGCTGCGTAATCGGCGATGCCCGTGCGCTCAGGCGGCAGGGGCGACAGGAGGACGACTCGGATGCCACGCATGGTTCAACGCTGCCAGAAGCGCATCACCGAGGCCGGAACCTCGTACTGACGGCGGTTGAGGATGACGCCGTCAACACGGCGGAAGGCGGTGCGCAGCATGCCCAGGGCGTTTTCCACCACAGGCACGACGCTGGTGCGGGCCTCGACGACCAGCACGATGAGCTCGGCGTGGCGCAGGCGCACGAAGGCCGACTGGCTGCTCAGCAGGTTGGCTCCGTTCATCAGCACCACCTCGCCGGGCGACACGCGGGCGTCATCGGGGTTGACGCGCACCGTCAGGCCCAGGGCCTGCAGCTGCATCACCATGTGCACGATCAGAAAGCTCACGCCCTCGCCCTTGCGCGACGAAGCCAAGCCCACGATCAGGCCCTTGTCGCGGATGCGGTCCATCGGCAAGGTGCCCACGATGCGCAGCAAGCTGGCGTGGAACTCGTTGTCTTCTTCACCCGGCTTGACATCTTTGACCGTGCCCCACAGCGGCACGCCAAAACGCGCTTCGATGCGGCCGCCATCGTGGATGCGCTGGTCGAGCATGGCGCTGATGTAGACGGTCAGCAAGCCGACCATGGCGCCTGCGGGCAGGGCCAGGAACAGCATCAGCAGGCTCTTGGGGCTGGAGCGGCTGGGGCTGAACGACGCGGCCTGGATGACGGCGATGTTGTTGATGCGGCTGTCGTCAAGCGCCTGGTCGATGCGGGCTTTCTCGAGGCTGTCGAGGTAGAGCAGGCGCGACTTTTCGGCCACTTGCAGGGCCTGCTCCAGGCGGGCGAGTTCGGGTTCCTGGCTGAGCACGCGGGCGCGCGCCTTGCCGAGGGTTTCAAGCTCACGCTCGATGGATGCCGTGATCGAGCGCAGCTCCTGCAGGCGCAGCGATTTTTCAAGCTGGTTGCGCTCGAGCAGCACACCCAGTTCGTTGGGCGTGCGCTTCTCAGCCCGCTGGGTGTTGCGCTCTTCGGCCTTGAGCTGGGCCTCGACGGCGGCGATGCTCTCGTTGATGGCCAGCAGCGCCGGTGCGCCTTCCTTGTAGACGCGCAGCGCATCGGTGCGCTGGCGCTTGAGTTCGGCCAGCTGGGCGCTCATGGCGATCCAGGAGGGGCTCAGGCCCACCTCGCGCTCAGCCACCACCTCGCGCTTCATGCGGCCGGCCTGGCTGGTGGCAAAGGCCACACCGTGTTCGATGGCGCTTTTCTCGGACTGGGCTTCGGCTTGGCGGTCGCGCAGCTCGTTGATGCGCTTGGTGAGAGCCGTCAGGCGCTCTTCGGCACTGACGCCGTCGATGGCCGCCAGGCGCGTGCGCATCTGCTCCTTGAGCGACTCGATCTGCTGGTCGGCACCACGCACCTTGCCGTCGTAGAAGGGCACCAGGCTCTTGCGGCCGAGCACGTTGGTGCGCTCGTCGGTGTAGACCTTGATCCAGGTCTGCATGATGCGCTGCGCGGTCAGCGGGTCGTCCCAGGTGAAGCTCAACTCCATCACGTTCGAGCCGATGCCGTGGCTGACCTTGAACTTGCCGGCGAGCTTGTTGGCCAGGCGGTCCTCAGGGCTTTGCGCCTCGCTCAGGCCCAGCGCCACGGTGACCCAGCGGATGCCGTCGATGACGGCCTGCACGCCCTTCTTGAGCGCGATCTTGACCTGCGCCTTCCAACCCTCGGGTGCCGGCATGGCGGCCACTTCGGCCAGGTACAGGCGCGCCACCTGGTTGACCACCGGGTCACCCGTGAGCATCTTCTCGTCGTCAACGATCGGGTCGCGCTGCGTGGCGTAGGGCGTGTAGGCCTGGCGCTCGCCCACGTCCAGCGGCACGGTGACGTTCTCGCGGCCGGCGCGCACCAGCAGGCGGGCTTCGGAGGTGTAGCTGGGCGGCCAGAAGAAGGCCCCGGCCACGATGAGCAGCGCGGTCACGGCCATCGCCACCACGAAGTTGCGGCGGAAGATGTAGTACAGGCGGACGATGTCGCGCGAAGAACGGATGTCGATCATGTGGGCCGGGCCTTACTTCACGCGGGTCTCACCCCAGGAATAACCGATGCCCAGCGAACGCGAGAAGGGCAGGATCTGGTTGATGTAGACCTCCACGCCATCGCCCACGTTGCCGGCGGTCGACTTGGGCACGAAGAGGATGTCGCCGCGCCGCAAGGCTAGGTTGGGCGTGGCTGCGTCCCCCGACTGGCTTTGCAGGATGCGGCTCATGTCCACGAAGTAAAGCTGGTAGCGCTGCGCCTGGTTCAAGCGCAGCAGGGCGATGTGGGTGGGGTCGGCCGCGGGCAGCAGGCCACCGACGGCGAACAGGCCCTGCTCCAGCGTGGCGATCGCGTTGGTGTCAATGGCGCCGGGCGCACGCACGGCCCCGCCGATGACCACCTTGCTGCTGGGCGATGACACGATGTTGACGGTCACGCCCGGCTGGCGATAGTAGGCGTCAAGCTTGGTGGAGATCTCGGAGGCGAGCTCATCGGGCGTCTTGCCTGCGGCCTCGACACGACCCGCGAAACGGAAGGAAAAACTGCCGTCAGGGCGAACGACGTACAGCTGGGTCTGGCTGTCTTCCACGAGGTTGCGCAGGTCCATGGCCGGGTCCTGCGCGTCGCGCACGATGCGCAGCGTGTCACCCGCCTGCACGCGCGTGGGCTCCTTGGCCATGGCGGCCAGGTCTTCAGCGGTCAGGTATCGCACCTGCTCGGAGGGCTGCAGGTTCCCCATCGGGGTGCAGGCCACCAGCAGGCAGCTGGACAGGACCAGGGCAATGCGCTTCATGTCGAACCAGGAGTGGAGAGGAACGAGAGCCAAACCAAAGCCGGCCACAAGGGCCGGCAGGGTCGATCAGACCTGGGCGTCGGACTGGGCGCCCACCCCATGCTCGATGACCTGCCTGCGCCACCTCAGGTAGGCAGACTTCATCTTCGAGCGATGGGGCCGCCGCACCCAGGGCACGCCGAACTTGGTGAAAAAGCGCACCATGCTGCGCAGGTGGGTCTGGCCCGAGCTGGACCAGATGCCAGCCTGGCTGTGTCGCTGGTGTTCGTGCACCAGCTCCACCTCGGGAACGGCCACGACCTGCCAGCCCTTGACCCACATGCGCGCGCAGAGATCAACCTCTTCGAAGTAGAGGAAGTATCCCTCATCCATGCGACCGACTTCGTCGAATGCGGTGCGACGCACGACGAAGCCCGTGCCGATCACCCAATCGGCCTTGAAGGGACCGCCCTGCCAGTTGCGCTTGAGCAGGTGGCTGCTGACCAGCTTGCGCAGCGGCCCCATGTTGCCCAAAGGGGTGCGGCGCGCCAGGATGTCCAGCAGGGAATAAAAGCGCCGCGCCGAGTACTGCAGGCTGCCATCGGGGTTGATGAGCTTGAGCCCGGCGATGCCCAGGCTGGGCGTCTCGGTGAACAGGCGCTGCAGCACCTCCACCCGGTTGCGCAGGAAGTAGGTATCGGGGTTGAGCACCAGCACCAGGTCGGTGCTCAGCGCCGCCACACCGATGTTGACGCCCGCCCCGAAGCCACCGTTGCGCGGCGACAGCACCAGGCGCACGCCGGCGGGCAGGCTGCTTTGCAGGCGCACCCCCGAGCCATCGGGCGACAGGTTGTCAACGACGCAAATGTCGCCGGGCGCCGCGATGCCGTGCTCCAGCAAGGATTTGACGCATTGCAGCGTCAGATCCTCGGTGTTGTAGTTGACGATGACGACCCCCAGCGAGGGAAGTGGGTGATGGCGGTCGTTCATGGTGGTCATCCGGTTGGGCTGGAGCGGGTTCGGGGGGGTGGATGGGTCAGCCAAGGGATCAACCGCATCGCCCTGCGCACGCCCAAAGGGGTGGGAAAACGCTGAGGGGCAGTGTCTCAGAGGGATCAAACCCCGCGTAATCCCGAACATGGGTGGGTTACGGTTTCTGAACACATCCATTGCCACTCTGTGTGGTCAAAGTCACACTTGACGGGGGATCTAACGCGCCTGCTGGCCTCCCCGTGCTCGGCGCGACTGGGGCAGAATCGGGCGCTCGAGCCAACATTCAACAGGGAAGAAGATGCGCAAGACCTTGCTGGCAGCCTGCCTGCTGTCCTCGTTTGTCGCCACCGCCGGCGCCCAATCCACCGAAGCTGCTTACTCGCCTCAGGGGCTGCGTCCGTTCATCGGCATCGGGCTGAGCACCGGCGGCGACACCATCATGCGTGTGCAAAACGACGCAGAAGGCGCCAGTGCCAACGACATCACCCGCATCCGCGCGGGCGGTGGCCTGGATTTGCGCGTGGGCCTGAGCTTGCGGTTGGGCAACCTGCCCTTCTCGCTCCAAACCGCCGTCGCGTACCACAACGACCAGACCAACGGGCAGGACGACACGAAGTACCGCTTCCGCCGCATCCCGGTCGAAGCCACCCTGCTGTGGCACGCCACCGACCGCGCGCGCATCGGTTTTGGCTTGCGCAAGGCCACGAACCCGGTCCTCAAGATCGACAACGGCCGCTTCGAAGGCGTCAGCGGCCGCGTGGATGCAAAGATCGACATGACGGCCAGCACCGGCTTCATCGTCGAGGGCGAATACGCCGTGACCCCGGGCTGGAGCCTCAAAGGCCGCTACGTGTACGAGACGTTCCGCTACAAGGACTTCCCCGAGGCGGACAAGATCAAGGGCGACCACCTCGCCGTCCAAAGCGTCTGGTACCTGGACTGACTGCCGCTGAAGTGCGCCGAACGGCTCAGGCCAAGCCCCAGTCCAGCGCCTGACCGCGTTCACGCCAGAACGCCACCGCCCGCCCAAAGTGCCCGTTGCCCACAAAGGGCAGCGGCCCGCGCGTGGCGGACAAGGGCGAGGGGTGGTTGCTCTGCAGCACCAGCAGGTCGTCCAGCGACTGCCCCGACGCCCGCCGCGCGGCTTCGAGCAATGGCGCCTTGCGCTGGGCATGCGCGCCCCACAGCATCACCACCCGCGCACCGGCATCGGCCACCACGGCCTGCGCCAGGGCGTCGGTCAACAGCTCCCAGCCCCAGCCGGCGTGACTGCCCGCCTCGGCGGCCTGCACCGTCAGCGCAGTGTTGAGCAGCAACACCCCTCGCTCGGCCCAGCCTTGCAGGCAACCGTGTGCGGGCGCATGCAAGCCCAGCTCCCGCTGGATCTCTTTGCGGATGTTGCGCAGGCTGGGCGGGATGGCCACGCCCGGGCGCACCGAGAACGCCAGCCCATGGGCCTGACCGGGGCCGTGGTAGGGGTCCTGCCCGAGGATGAGCACCCTCACGTCGGCACGGCGCGTCAGGTGCAGGGCGTGGAAGACCTCGTCGGGGTAGATGACCGCACCCGCCGCGCGGGCCAGGTCCACGCGATCGATCAGGGCCCGGCCCTGCGGGCTGGCACGGAAGGCATCGGTCAGCGGCCGCCAGTCGGCCGGCACGGCATCGAACAGGTCGTCGAGCGGGCGTGACAGCGCGGGCGCCTGGGTCGCTGCGAGCACGCTACCCGAGGCTGACACAGCCGACACAACCAATGGCTCACCACCGAAATCCAGCGCCGCTTGAGGCCCCTGCTTCGGTGCCGATGCCTTGCCTGCCATGGCCCGCTTCGGCGTTCAGTTGAACAGCTGGGCCAGGGCAACGCCCGGATCCGGCTGGCGCATGAAAGCCTCGCCCACCAGGAAGGCATGCACGTCAGCAGCGCGCATGCGCTGCACGTCTTCGCGCCCCAAGATGCCGGACTCGGTCACCAGCAGGCGGTCGGCCGGCACGCGGGGCAGCAGGCCCAGCGTGGTGTCCAGCGTGACCTCGAAGGTGCGCAGGTTGCGGTTGTTGATGCCGACCAGCGGGGTCTTGAGCTTCAATGCACGGTCGAGCTCCTCGCCGTCGTGCACCTCCACCAGCACGGCCATGCCCAGCTCGTGGGCCAGGGCTTCGAGGTCACGCATCTGCGCGTCGTCCAGGCAGGCTGCGATCAGCAAGATGCAGTCGGCGCCCATGGCCCGGGCGTCGTAGACCTGGAAGGCATCGACCATGAAATCCTTGCGCAGCACGGGCAGGCTGCAAGCTTCGCGAGCTTGCTTGAGGTAGGCCTCACAGCCCTGGAAGAAGCGCTCGTCCGTCAGCACGCTCAGGCAGGCGGCGCCATGCTGGGCGTAGCTGCGGGCGATGTCGGCCGGCATGAATTGCTCGCGCAGCACGCCCTTGCTGGGGCTGGCCTTCTTGACCTCGGCGATGACGGCGGCCTGACCGGCGGCCACCTTGGCGCGCAGGGCGCCGGCGAAGTCGCGCACATCGTTGAGGTCGCGGTTGCGTTGCTCGGCTTGCGCGCGCACATCGGCCAGCGAACGGGTTTTCAGCGCCAGCGCGATCTCTTCGTGCTTGACGGCGACGATCTTTTGCAGGATGTCGGACATGGTGTGGGCTTTCAGGGGCGTCGCGGGTGAGCTCGCCGGCGACCGTTGTTTGCGCGAAAGGCTGAATCAGGCTTGCGAAGCCGCCAGGCGCTGCGTGGCCTGCACGAACTGTTCGAGCTTCTCGGCGGCCCGGCCCGAAGCGAGGGCCTCGCGAGCGCGATCGATGCCGTCGGCCAGGCTGCCTGCCACGTCGGCGGCGTACAGCGCGGCACCGGCGTTCATCAGCACGATGTCGCGTGCCGGTCCGGGCTCATTGGCCAGCACGCGCTGCAGCACGGCCTGCGACATCTCGCGCGTCTGGGCCTTGAGCATGGAGCCGTCGTGCTCGGCGATGCCGAACTGGCCGGGATTGATGCGGTACTCGCGCACCTCGCCGTCTTTGAGTTCGGCCACCAGGGTGTCGCCGTTGAGGGTGATTTCGTCGAGGCCGTCGCTGCCGTGCACGACGAGCACGTGCCTGGAACCCAGGCGCTGCAGCACGCGCGCCATGATGCCGACCAGGTCTGGGTGAAAGACCCCCATCAGCTGGTTGGGCGCACCGGCCGGGTTGGTCAAGGGCCCGAGGATGTTGAACAGCGTTCGCACGCCGAGCTCTTTGCGCACAGGCGCGGCGTGCTTCATGGCGCCATGGTGGTTGGGCGCGAACATGAAGCCGATGCCGGTATCAAGCAGGGCCTGGGCCACGTTGACCGGCTGCAGGTTGATGCCCACACCGAGCGATTCGAGCACGTCGGCGCTGCCGGTGGACGAGGACACCGAGCGCCCGCCGTGCTTGGCCACCCGGGCCCCGGCGGCGGCGGCCACGAACATCGCCGTGGTGCTGATGTTGAAGGTGTGGGCGCCGTCGCCACCCGTGCCACACAGGTCGACCATGTGGTGCTTGTCATCGACCTGCACGGGCGTGGCGAACTCGCGCATGACCTGGGCCGCGGCGGTGATCTCGCCCACGGTTTCTTTCTTGACGCGCAGACCCGCGATGAGCGCGGCCATGACCACGGGCGACATCTCACCGGTCATGATGCGGCGCATCAGGCCCAGCATCTCGTCGTGGAAGATCTCGCGGTGCTCGATGACGCGCTGCAGGGCTTGCTGATCGGTGATCTGGCTCATGGCTGGCGCCTCACATCTTCAGGAAGTTGGCCAGCATGGCGTGGCCGTGCTCGGTCAGGATGGACTCGGGGTGGAACTGCACGCCCTCCAGGGGCGCGAAGTTGGGGTCGGTGAGCGAGCCCTTGTGGCGCACGCCCATGATCTCGCCGTCTTCGGTGGTGGCAGAGATGTGCAGGCACTCGGGCAGCGTGGCGCGCTCGATGGCCAGCGAGTGGTAGCGGATCACGGTGAACTGCCTGGGCAGGCCGGCGAAGACGCCTTGCTCGTCGGTGGTGATGACGCTGGTCTTGCCATGCATCTGCTCGCGGGCGCGGATCACCTTGCCGCCCAGGGCGGCACCGATGCTTTGGTGGCCCAGGCACACGCCCAGGATGGGCAGCTGGCCGGTGAAGCGCTGCAGGGCGGGCACGCACACGCCGGCTTCGGCGGGTGAACAGGGCCCGGGCGAAAGCACCAGGCGGTCGGGCTTCATGGCGGCGATCTCGTCGAGGGTGACCTCGTCGTTGCGCACCACCTTGACCTCTTCACCCAGTTCGCAGAAGTACTGCACCAGGTTGAAGGTGAAGCTGTCGTAGTTGTCGATCATCAGCAGCATGTGCGCTCTTTCCTGTGGAGTTCGTGAGGGGCGCTTGGCAGCCCCCGTTGTCCGGCCCGCTCGGGAACCCGCTTTGGATCACTGAGGGGCCAGTGTCTTGGCGGAGGGGCGTCTGGCGCCTTGGAGGGCGCGATGGTTCGGTCAGTTCGCAGGCTTACGCCAACGCCGACGGCACAGGTCTGCTGAGGGAGACGAGGACACACGCATGGCTGGACATTCTAGCCACCTCGGGCCACGGCGGCGCAGCCCGGTCATTTCACGCCGTTCCACCACCGCCGCGACTCACCCGCGAACGCGGGGGCAGGTGGCAGCACCGCGCGACGGCCGTGGGCCAGCCCGGTTGAGTTTTCACCAGGAGTTCGATAGGGTGCGTTTCACATCAATCAATCGAGGGAGAGACCATGCGTTTCATCGCATCCTTGGGCGTCAGCGTGCTCGCGCTGACCGTGAGTTCCGCCACCCTGGCAGCCGATCTGCTCGGCGTCACCGTTTCGGTCAACAACGTCCAGGCGAGCATGATCAACCTGTCCACGGGTTCGTCCACGCCTGTTGTCCGTGAATGGACCCCGCCCACACCTTACAAGAACAACTGGGACTACGTGGAGCCCCACTGGTGGGGGATGCACACGTACCAGCACGGCGGCTCGCTCATGGACGGTGGGGGCGGTGCGATGACCGTCTCAGCCATCCCGATGCTGGCAACCCAGGGCCCGACCTACAGCGCCGGGGACAGCCAGGTGCAGATCCAGGCTGGGCCAGGTGCGGTGACCCTGAACGAGGCGCTCCAGAACACCGCAGAGATCAAGCAGGAGTTGGCCACTCCTCGCTCGCACGGCCCCAACGCCACCAACGATGGCCCCAGCCCCTTCAAGACGTCCATCAACTTCCAGGAAACCGACTTCCATTTTGACGACATGTCCTTTGAGGTCGGCGCGAACTCGGCCCTGGAGATCACCGCGCGAGTCACGATCACCCACCAAAGCGACCCCAGCATTTTTTCCACCGACGCGGTCCTTGCTCAGGCCTTTGGCAAGACGATCACCGGTGTCGACGCCGATGTTGGCGGGTACTTCGGCATGAGCCTGTCTTACGTTGACGGCGGTTGGGCATATTCCGGCGTGCGCCCGGAACTCACCAACTCCGTCACGCAAAAGGTGACATTCAGCAGCGGATACACCATCGATCACGAAGGGCACGTCACCACCAGCGGCGACCAGGATGGCACCTTCATCGCCACCGTTCGTTTCGAGAACAAGAACTACCGACCCGTGCTGGCCGAGCTGAGGCACACCCTTGGCACCGACCTGAGCCTGTACACCCGCTTCGACCCCGCGCTGGTCAGCTCGGTGCCCGAGCCCGGTAGCTTCGCCCTGGCAGCGGTTGGCCTGGGCCTGTTGGGTTGGCAGCGAGCACGCCGTCAAGGCGCTCGAAAAGCCTAAAAGGCCCAGAAGACCCGGGGCCACCGTCACCGAGGTGAACGAACTTCGGTGACGCCCCCCTCGGATGACTGCCCAGGGCGATGGGGTCGGGCCACGAGCTTGCTGCATGATCGGCGCTCTATGCCTGCCCCACGCGCCCTCGCTGCTCGCCCCTCCAATCGGCCCATCGCTCCGTCCGGCGCCCCAGCCACCCTGCTGGGCCTGGAGCTGATGCGCTTCGTCTGCGCCCTGTCGGTGCTGCTGTGGCATTACCAGCACTTTTACGTGGTCGGCCCCGCCACCAGCGCGCTGGCCCACGACCACGCGGTGCAACCCCTGGCCACCTGGCTGGCGCCTTTTTACGGCCACGGCTGGCTGGGTGTGCAGGCCTTCTGGGCGCTGTCGGGCTTCATCTTCTTCTGGAAGTACGGCCAAGCGGTGGCAGATGGCAAGGTGGCGGCGGGCCGCTTCGCGTGGCTGCGGTTTTCGCGGCTGTACCCGCTGCACCTGGTCACCTTGCTGGCCATGCTGCCGCTGATCGCCTGGTACCGAACCCAAACCGGGCAAGACTACGTCTACACCCACAACGACGTGGAGCACTTCGTGCTGCAGCTTTTCCTGGCCAGCGACTGGGCGGGGCGCAGCGAATGGTCGTTCAACGGACCGATCTGGAGCATCTCCATCGAGGTGCTGGCTTATGGTGTGTTCTTCGCGCTCAGCCGACTGGGCTGGGTGCGGCCCTGGCAGATCGGCGCGGTCATCGCGGCCACGGGCGCCATCTATGCGCTCAAGCTGACGCCGCACCCGCTGGTGCTGTGCCTGTTCTTTTTCTACCTGGGCGGGCTCACGCACGCGGCCTGGCGGTGGCTGCATGGCACCACCCTGGCATTGCGGGGCTTGGCCCAAACCGGCATGGCCGTGGCGCTGGCACTGGGCACGGGCCTGGCGTTCATGGGCATGCTGCGCCCGATGTTCTACGTCGCCCTGCTGACGCCCGTGGCGATGCTGGCCTTGTTGGCACTGGTGCAGCCCCGCTCCGAACGCATCTCGCGCGGCCTGACCACGCTGGGCCACACCACCTACGCCAGCTACCTGCTGCACTTTCCGCTGCAGCTGCTGGTGGCCAACCTGAGCGGCGCCAACCCCGCCAACCTGCCTCTTCACTCGCCTTGGTGGCTGCTGGCTTACCTGGTGGTGACCTTCGGCCTGGCAGCGCTGACCTACCGCTGGCTCGAGGCCCCGGCCCAGGCGGCGCTGCGGCGTTGGTCAGACCACCGTCGTGTGAAAGCCTGATTCGGGCTCGGCCTGGCTGACCAGGGTGGCGCGGGCCAGCCAGCCTGTGGCCTCGTCGACGCTGAGCGGTCGGGCGTACAAGTAGCCCTGCAAGGCGTGACAACCCGCCTCGCGAGCGGCACGGGCGTGCTCGGGGGTCTCCACGCCTTCGGCCACCACGTCGAGATCGAGCACCGAGGCCAGGTCGCAGATGGCCTTGACCACGGCCACGGCTTCGGTGTTGGGCATCGGGTCGATCAGCGAGCGGTCGATCTTGACCGTCTGCAGCGGCAGGCTGCGCAGCATGTTCAGCGACGAGAAGCCGGTGCCGAAGTCGTCGAGCGCCACCTCCACGCCCTGCTCGCGCAACAGCTTGATGTGGGCCATGGCCTGGTCCATGTGCGTGACGGCGGCGGTCTCGGTGATCTCCAGGGTCAAGGCGCGTGGCGGCAGGCCGTGCTGCCTGAGCGTCTGCATGACCTGCGCCGGGAAGTTGGCATCCAGCAGCTGCAGCGGCGACACGTTGACCGCCACCGGCACGATGCGCAGGCCCGCCTGGCGCCAGGCGGCCAGTTGACGGCAGGCTTCGCTCAGGATTTGCGCGCCCAGGGGCACGATCAAGCCCGTGCGCTCGGCCGCCGGGATGAAGTCCAGCGGGCTGACGCGGCCAATGCCCGGGCGGTCCCAACGCACCAGGGCTTCGAAACCGATGAGCTCGCCCCGCTGCGCGCACACCTTGGGCTGGTAGACCAGCGTGAACTCGTGGTTCTGCAAGGCGGCGCGCAAGGCCTGCTCGGCGTTGAAGAAGGCCGCCATGCCCTGCTTGATCTGGTCGGCGGCGAACTGCACCGAGGTGCCCGGCAGGCGCTTGGCCTCGTGCATGGCGGCGTGAGCGGCCTGCAGCAGTTGCTCGGGCCCCTGCGCCGACGAAGGGTGCGTGGCCACCCCCATCGACACGTCGATGTAGAAGCGGTGCTCGCGCACGGTCAGGGGCTCGCTGAGCAGGCGGCGGATGGTGTGCGCCAGGTCGGTGGACACGCGCGCCGGGTCGCCCTGGGCCGGCGCCAGCAGCGCGAACTCGTCCTCGCCCAGTCGCATGACCTCGGCGCGGTCCTGCAGCTGGTCGCGAAGGAGATGGGCCACGCCAATCAACACCTCGTCGCCCACCCGGTGACCATGGGCCTCGTTGAAAAACTTGAAGCGGTCGACGTCGAGCAGCAGCAGCACGAAGCCGTCCTGGTCCCAGTCCTCGAAGCAGGTGCCCAGGCGGCGCAGGAGGGCCGCGCGGTTGGGCAAGCCGGTGAGTTCGTCGTGGCGCGAGCGCCATTGCAGGGCCTGGGCGGCGGCCTGCTGCGCGGTCTCGTCCGACACCACCACCTGCAGCGCCTTCTGCCCATCCCAGTCCACCTGCCACGCCTTGTAGCGCAGGTGCAGGCGCCGGCCATCGAGCGAGAGGCGCTCGCCCCCCCACTCGGCCTGCTCCATCTGCCCGCGGATGACCTGCGTGGCCATGTCGGTGGCGGCCTCGCGGTCGATGGCCGGCACGGTTCGCGCCACCCACTCGGGCGAGAAAATCTCCGGCACCTCGGCGACCGAGTCCATGCCGAAGATGCGCCGAAACGCCGGGTTGGCGTAGGTGACCATGCCCCGGCGCACCACGGCCACGCCCTGGTGCGAGCGCTCGGTCAAGGCAAAGAACCGGTCTTTGAGCCGGTTGGCGCGCGCCGCCGAACGCACCATGGCCGCGTACAGCAGCGCCAGGCAAAGCGTCAGGCGCAACACCGCCGCCACGGTGGACTGAACAGGAGCGGCCGCCTCACCGCCGAAGACAAAACTGAAGTGGTTCAAGCCCAGCAACACCAGCACGATGCCCACGGTGCGCTGGCTCAAGCCACCACCCCACAACCAGCGGCAAACCACCAGGCCGACCAGGGTGTTGAGCGCGGCCACGCCGGCTTGCGCCAATTGGATGTCGACCAGCAGCAGCCCGCCGTACAGCGCCGACTGCCCGAAGAACAGCGCCGGTGCCGCGTGACGCGGCCAGCGCTTGCGCGAGAGGTGCGCCAGGCCCGCGACCAACAGGGTCAGCGAGCCAGCGGCCACGCCGATCAACCCCAGGGCGCCCACCAAGTGCAACAACGGTTGAGGCTGCCCCCATGCCCAGTAGGCCACCGGGTTGAAGCAGTAGACGAGGTGAGCAAGCCCCAACAGCGCCGCGAAGATCAGCGAACGATCCTTGCGCCAGACCAGCAGCAGGGCGCTGCCGGTGACCAGCATCACGGCGATGAAAAAAACAAAGGGGTACAGCACGGTCTGGAAGGCCTGCGCAAAGCAGGCTGTCTTGGTCTTCCAGAATCGGTCATCGCCCCATCCCGGGGCATGGGTGGAATCCCGCCTGAGGTGTTGAACAATGCCGGATTCCACCCCCCTGATCCGAGGATCCGGACATCAGAAATGTCCGCTCCCCGGATGAGGGCGAATCAAAGGCCTTGTTCGACCATCTCGGCCGCGCGCACCACGGCGCGGGCCTTGGCCTCGGTCTCTTTCCACTCGAGCTCGGGCACCGAATCGGCCACCACGCCGGCGCCAGCCTGCACATACAGCACCTGGTCCTTGATGACGCCGGTGCGGATGGCGATCGCCACGTCCATGTCACCCGCGAAGCTCAGGTAGCCGACGGCACCGCCGTAGACGCCGCGCTGCACGGGTTCCAGCTCGTCGATGATCTCCATCGCACGGATCTTGGGCGCGCCGCTGAGCGTGCCGGCCGGGAAGCTGGCGCGCAGCACGTCAAGACCGCTCATGCCGTCTTTCAAAGCGCCCTCGACGTTGCTGACGATGTGCATGACGTGCGAGTAGCGCTCGATGCCGAAGGCCTCGGTCACCTTGACCGAGCCCGTCTTGGCGATGCGGCCGATGTCGTTGCGCGCCAGGTCGATCAGCATGACGTGCTCGGCGCGCTCCTTCGGGTCGGCCAGCAGCTCCTTCTCATTGGCCGCATCGGTCTCGGGCGTGGTGCCGCGCGGGCGCGTGCCGGCGATCGGGCGGATCGTCACCGTTTCGCCGCCTTCGGCGTTCTTTTCCTGGCGCACCAGGATCTCGGGGCTCGAGCCCACGACATGGTGGTCGCCCATGTCGTAGTAGTACATGTAGGGGCTCGGGTTGAGCGAGCGCAGCGCGCGGTAGAGCGTCAGCGGCGAGGCGGTGAAGCGCTTTTGCAGGCGCTGGCCGATGACGACCTGCATGCAGTCGCCCGCAGCGATGTAATCCTTGCAGCGCAGCACCGCGGCCTCGAAATCCTCCTTGGCGAAATGCCGCTCCACAGGGTGAGATTCAGTCGGGGCCACCGGCGGCACGGGCACGACGGCGTTCAGGCGAGACTGCAACTCGCCCAGGCGGCCGACCGCGCGCTCGTAAGCACCGGGCTGGGCCGGGTCGGCGTAGACGATGAGGAAGAGCCGGTCGGCCAGGTTGTCGATGACGGCCAGCTCTTCGCACTGCAGCAGCAGGATGTCGGGCGTGCCGATGCCACCAGGCTTGTGCGTCTTGGCCAGGCGCGGCTCGATGTGGCGCACCGTGTCGTAGCCGAAGTAGCCGGCCAGGCCGCCACAAAAGCGCGGCAGGCCCTGGGGCACGGCCGCCTTGAAGCGCCCTTGATAGGCCTCGATGAAGTCCAACGGGTTGGCTTCATGCGTTTCGACCACGGCGCCGTCGGTGACGACCTCGATGTGCCGACCGGTGGCGCGCACCAGCGTGCGGGCCGGCAGCCCGACGAAGGAGTAGCGCCCGAAGCGCTCGCCACCCACCACCGACTCCAGCAGGAAGCTCAAAGGCTTGCCCTGCGTGAGCTTGAGGTAAAGCGACAGCGGGGTGTCGAGGTCGGCCAGGGCCTGGGCGACCAGGGGGATGCGGTTGTGGCCCTCAGCGGCCAATGCTTCGAATTCGGAACGGGTGATCATGGTGGTGGGCCTCCGAGCCCCAGGGCACGCGTTGGGCCTGCCGGCCCGGTGCCACGGTGATGTGTCGTCTCTGTTTCTCACCCTTTTTGGTGATCTGGGCACCACGCGCCGGCTGCGTTTACCAGCGCTTACCCATTTCGCCAGGTGAGACCTTTGGCGGTGGGGGCCGGCACCTATCATCGCGCCGCTCACCCACACAAAAACCTTCAGGCAGGCATCAGCATCGCCAGGGCCATGCCCCCCGGTCGTGCGGACCTTTGGTCTGTTTGCGTGAGACGAACATGAATCCAGTGTAGCAGGGGGTCGGTCGCGCGCCAGGTCAGCATCGGCGAGCGGCCGCTCCCCCTCATTCGACCGGCGGGACATCCCTAGGGACCAGGGAAAACGAAGGTTGTGTGACGCGCCGCACGGGTAACAATTCATTACGGATCTCCGGATCCATCCAACGACGAGAGAGACACACCATGAAGCTGAACCTGGCATCTCCGGCGCCTGCCGGTGCTCGCCTCCTCTGCGGTCTGGCCGCAGGGCTCGCCATGGGTCTGACGAGCGTGAGCAGTGTTTGGGCCCAAGCCGCCGACACGGTGGGCGTGCACTACCAGCCCACCGTCAAGGTGGAAGGCGTGCCCCTGACGCTCAACGGCACGGGCGTGTCCTACCGCGCGGTGGCCAAGCTCTACACGGTGGGCCTGTACGTGCCCCAGAAGACCAACAAGGCCGAGGTCGTGTTCTCGACCAACGGCCCCAAGGAGCTGCGCTTCGTGATGCTGCAAGGCATGCGCGTGGACGAAATCGGCAAGGTCATCACTCGCGGCATCGAGGCCAACAGTCCGCGCCAGGAGTTCTTCAGCCTGATCCCGTCCATCCGCACCATGGGCGAGCAGTTCTCGCGCATCCGGCGCCTGAACGCCAACGACACCTTGTCGGTGGAGTACGTGCCCAAGCGCGGCACGGTGTTCTACGTCAACGGCCAGCCCGCCGGCCTGCCGATCGCCGACGCGAACTTCTTCCCGGCCATCCTGCGCGTGTGGCTGGGCACCAACCCCACCACGCAGGACCTGAAAGACGCGCTGCTCGACCACCGCGCTCAGCCGGTGCTGGAAGCGCTGCTCTGATCGCTTGACGCCCCAAGTGGGCGAGCAAGCGTGACAACGGGGCCTTCGGGCCCCGTTTGCTTTGGTGCGCCGTTGCGCCGCCGAGGCTTTCGCGCACCGCCTCAGCCGCAACGCCATCACCGGACGTTGAACCCCTCGGCCCACGCCACGGCGTCCAGCCGGTCCACGTGCGCCAACGCGGGCACCTCGGTGATCGGGTGGCCGTGGTTGTAGCCATAGGTCACCAGCAGAACCGGGCAGCCGGCGGCGCGGGCGGCCTGCGCGTCGTTGCTGGAGTCGCCCACCATCAGCGTGGCAGCGGGTTCGCTGCCCAAGGCTTCGCAGGTCTTCAACAGGGGCAGCGGGTCGGGCTTTTTGCGTGCAAACGCATCGCCACCGAACACGTGCAGGAAGTGGCCGCGCAGGCCCTTGAGCGTGAGCAGCTGCTCGGCAAAAGCCGTGGGCTTGTTGGTCAGGCAGGCCAGGGGCACGCCGAGGTCGCGCAGTTGCTGCAGCCCTTCTGGCACACCGGGGAAGACGTCGGCGTGCTGGCCGTTGAGGCGGTCGTAGTGGCGTTGGTAGTGCTGCCAGGCTGCGGGCACGGCGTCCAGGGCATCGCGATCGTCCTCAGGCAGGCCCCAGGCGTGGGCCAGGCTGCGACGCAGCAGGTCTTCGGTGCCCTTGCCCACGGTCAGAGACAGGAAATCACGATCGACACGGGCGATCTCGATCGGGTGGCAACCCATGTCGGCCAGCGTGTGCTGCAGCACGACGACGAAGTCGCCCAAAGTGTCGACCAGGGTGCCGTCGAGGTCGATGATCGCGGCGCGCAAAGTCTGGGTGAAGGTCTCGGACATCGGCGAAGGCCCCGGTGGGGGGCGTGGATGAGTCGGTGGCGACAATGGGATGGCGCATTGTGCCGTCGCCCCGCGAACAGGGGCCCGCGCGCCGTGCAGACCCCACGGAACGCCCCCCGTTCTAGGGTCCAACCCTAATTTGACAATCATCCTTTTCAAATATAAAGTGCACACACTCGTTATCACATTGCAGCCGGGGCCCGCTTGCGTCCCATCAAGCACCTGCCGGCCGGCCCCCTGACCTCGCAAACGGAGACTCCCCACATGGCTGAACACTTTGACGTCCTGATCGTGGGCGCTGGCCTGTCCGGCATCGGCGCTGCCCG
Source organism: uncultured Aquabacterium sp. (assembly GCA_964373965.1). Classification (GTDB taxonomy): domain Bacteria; phylum Pseudomonadota; class Gammaproteobacteria; order Burkholderiales; family Burkholderiaceae_C; genus Aquabacterium. The sequence continues at coordinate 26,323 of CAYJXE010000009.1, forward strand.
CCACCTCAAGACCCAGTGCCCCGGCAAGACGTTTGCCATCCTGGAAGGCCGCGACACCATCGGTGGCACCTGGGACCTGTTCCGCTACCCCGGCATCCGCTCCGACTCGGACATGTACACCCTGGGCTACAACTTCAAGCCCTGGACCGAGAAGCAGGTCATCGCCGACGGCCACCGCATCCGCAACTACATCCAGGAAACGGCCAGCGAAAACGACATCCAGCGCCACATCCGTTTTGGCAGCAAGGTCACCCAGGCCGACTGGCGCAGCGAAACCGCCACCTGGACGGTGACCGTTCAGAAGAAGTCAGGCGAGACGGTTCAGTTGACCTGCAACTGGCTGCAGATGTGCTCGGGCTACTACAACTACGAAGAAGGCTTCACGCCCGAGTTCAAGGGCCGCGAAGACTTCAAGGGCCAGGTGATCCACCCGCAGTTCTGGCCTGAGAACCTCGACTACAGCGGCAAGCGCGTGGTCGTGATCGGCTCGGGCGCCACCGCCATCACCCTGATCCCGTCGATGACAGATAAGGCCAGGATGGTGACCATGCTGCAGCGCACGCCCAGCTACGTGATCTCGGTGCCGCAATTCGACCCGATGGTGCGCTTCCTGCTGAAGTTCCTGCCGGAGATGACGGTCTACAACATCAGCCGCGCCCGCAACAACTTCATCACGCAGCTGATCTTCAAGCTCTCGCGCAAGTACCCCAACGCCGTGCGCAAGTTCCTGCTCAAGCAGGTGAAGATGCAGGTCGGGCCGAACTTCGACATGAAGCACTTCACGCCGCCCTACAACCCCTGGGATCAGCGCCTGTGCGCCGTGCCCAATGGCGACATGTTCAAGGCCATCAAGCGTGGCAAGGCCAATGTGGTGACCGACCACATCGATCGCTTCGTGGGCAACGGCATCAAGCTCAAGTCGGGCCAGACGCTGGAAGCCGACATCATCGTGACGGCCACCGGCCTGAACCTGCGCCTGTTCGGCGGCATGACGATGACGGTGGACGGCAAGGCCATCGAGATGAACCAGCACATCTCGTACAAGGGCCTGATGTTCAGCGACATCCCGAACTTCTCGAACACGCTGGGCTACACCAACGCCTCGTGGACGCTCAAGGCCGACCTGATCGCCGAGTACGTCTGCCGCCTGATCAAGCACATGGACAAGACGGGCACGCGCATCGCCGTGGCCGAACGCAAGGACCCCAACGTCAAGCCCGCACCACTGCTGGACATGACCTCGGGCTACGTGGCCCGAGCCGAGGCCCACCTGCCCAAGGGTGCCGACCGCGCACCGTGGAAGCTCTATCAGAACTACGCGCTGGACATGGACCAGCTGCGCAACGGCAAGCTCGAGGATGGCGTGATGGCCTTCCGCAAGCCGCACGTGGCGGGCGGCAGCGCCACCGCCGAGCGCAAGGCGGCTTGACCCCTGGGGCTCGTCCCCGCGCGCGAAAAGGCCCCGGCCCCGTGCCGGGGTTTTTGTTTTCAGTGCGGCTTGAGCGGCGCCAGCACCTGGTCACCCAACTGGCGCGCCAGGGCGTCATCGGGCAGGCAGACCTCGATGCCCAACTCCTGCTTGAGCAGGCGGGCCTCCTCGTCGTTGCCACCGAGGGCAACGATGCGCACCTCGGGGTTGAGCTCGCGCGCGATCTCCACCATCGCTCGCGTGCGCAGGCTGTCGGGTTGGTTGATCAGCAGGGCCACGGCTTTGGCAATGTGCGCCTGGATCAGGGTGGCCGGGTCCATCAGGTCGCCGGCCACCGCCGGGATGTGCTCGGCGCGCAAGGCCTCGACCACTTCGCGGCTTTCGTCGGCCACCACGTAGGACAGCCCCTGCTCGCGCAAGCGCTGGGCCACCTGGCGCCCGACCGCGTCGTGGCCCACCAGCACCACCAGGTCCTGCACGCGCGACATGTCGACGTGGCGGGGCAGCTGGGCCAAGGGGTCGTCGCGCAGGGCCAGGCGGCGGGCCAGGGCCGAGCGCGACTGCAGCCAGGCGGTCAGCGGCTCGCTGGCGCCAAACAGCGCCGAGCTGGCCGCGATGGACAACAGGGCTGCGGCCAGCACCAGGTCCTGGCCTTCCTTGGGCAGCAGCCCCAGGTTGGCGCCCAAGCTCGCCAGGATGAAGGAGAACTCGCCGATCTGCGCCAGGCTCAGGCCCACCGTCAGCGCCGTGCTCAGCGGGTAGCGAAACAGCAGCACCAGGGCCACCGCCGCCAGGGTCTTGCCCAGCACGATGACGGCCACCGTGGCGGCCAGCTTGCCGGGCGACTGCCACAACACGCTCGGGTCGAACAGCATGCCGACCGAGACGAAAAACAGCGCCGCGAAGGCATCGCGCAGGGGCAGCGATTCGTCGGCCGCGCGGTGAGCAAACTCGGACTCGCGCATCATCATGCCGGCGAAGAAAGCGCCCAGCGCGAACGACACGTCGAACAGCTTGGCTGCGCCGAAAGCCACGCCCACGGCGGCCGCCACCACGCACAGGGTGAACAGCTCGCGCGATCCCGTCGAGGCCACCCACCACAGCATGCGCGGGAACACGCGCCGCCCGATGATCAGCATCGTGGCCACGAAGGCCAGCACCTTGGCCAGCGTCCAGCCCACGGTGATGACGATGTCTTGCGGCGTCTGGGCATCGGTGCCCCCCTGGCTGGCCGCCAGCAAGCCGGCGAACACGGGCAGCAGCACCAGCACCAGCACCATCACCAGGTCTTCGACCACCAGCCAGCCCACAGCGATGCGGCCGTTGGCCGTCTCCAGCAGGCCGCGCGCTTCGAGCGCCTTGAGCAACACCACCGTGCTGGCCACCGACAGGCACAGCCCGAACACCAGCGAGCCGCCCACCGACCAGCCCCAGCTCGACGCCAGGCCAAAACCCATGGCCACGGCCACCGCGATCTGCACGATGGCGCCGGGGATGGCGATGCGCCGCACGGCCAGCAGGTCGGCCACCGAGAAGTGCAGGCCCACCCCGAACATCAGCAGCATGACGCCGATTTCGGCGAGCTGGCTGGCCAGGGCCATGTCCGCGACAAAGCCTGGCGTGCCCGGCCCGATCACGATGCCCGCCAGCAGGTAGCCCACCAGCGGCGGCATGCGCAGGCGCACGGCGACGAAGCCGAGCACCAGGGCCAGACCGAAGCCAATGGCGATGGTGGAGATCAGGCTGACGTCGTGGGGCATGGCCACGAGGTTACACTGCGAAGGTCATCGGGGAGTAGCCGCTCTTCGCCGCACCCACCGGGATTTGCCCGCCCGTGCGGACACCTGGCTGGCGTCAACACACTTGGTCCGCAGACCATGGCGCCAGCAGCCCTCGGGCCCCGCCCGAAGGCCTGGCAAGACCTTTGACCACGCTGCACCCATCCTGGCCGGGGGGTGCGCCGTGGTCATGTGTCCTTGTCCCGGCCTGGGTGCCCCACATGCCCTTCTTTGATTCCTTCGCCGAGCCTTTCGCCGTCTCCACCGGCATCGTCGCGCTGGCCGAAATCGGCGACAAGACCCAGCTGCTGGCCTTCTTGCTGGCCGCGCGTTTCAAGAAACCCCTGCCCATCGTCGCCGGCATCTTCGTGGCCACGGTGCTCAACCACGCGCTGGCCGGCGCCCTGGGGGCCTGGATCACGACCGCGTTGTCGCCCGAGGTGCTGCGCTGGGGCCTGGGCCTGTCCTTCATCGCCATGGCGGTGTGGACGCTGATCCCCGACAAGATCGAGGACGAAGAGGCCCAGGTCGCAGCACGCTTTGGCGTCTTTGGCGCCACCCTGCTGACCTTCTTCATCGCCGAGATGGGCGACAAAACCCAGATCGCCACCGTGGCCATGGCCGCTCGCTACGCCGACGCGGTCGCCGTGGTGGTGGGCTCGACGCTGGGCATGCTGATTGCCAACGTGCCTGCGGTGTACGCGGGCGACAAGCTGGCCGGGCGCATCCCGATGCGGCTGGTGCACGGCATCGCCGCGGGCATCTTCGCGCTGCTGGGTGCGGCCACCCTGATGGGCGCAGGGCAAAGCCTGGGCTTCTGAACGAGGCCCCGGCCTGGGCTCAGAAGCGGTAGGCCGGGTTCTTCGGGTCGAAGTCCTGGTCGGTGAACGACTTGGGCTCGACGCGCTCGTAGAGGATGCGCTCGCGGATCTCGCCCGAGGCCGCCCAGGACTCGATCTGCAAGGCCCAGGGCTGCTTGAGGTTCAGGCACACGCGGGTGCGCGCGGCATAAGCAGCGGGATCGGCTGCGCCCGGGGCCCAAGTCAGCGCAATGGTGCGCTGACCCGCCACCTTCAGCACCTCGACCTGGTCGGCGCGCGTGCTGCGGCCGGCCGTGTTCTGGCGGCCGACCTCCCGGCCCAGCACCTCGGCCACGAAGTCGGGGCCGAGGTTGAGCACCGTGTGGTTGGAGTTCTGCTTGGCGATGCTGCCGTCCAGCGCGATCCACTTGGACACGAAGCCCAGCACACCGCCCAGGTGCCCGTACATGGCGTCGGTGCGCTGGCGGGCGTCAAAGAGGATTTCCTGACCGGCTTTCGGCCCGCCCGACAACCACGCCATGTAGACCTGCTGCGGCTGGCGGCGCAGGCGGATGTGGTTGAGGAAGGGCTTGTCTTGCCAGTCGCCAGCGATGCGCTCCTGGCGCTGCATGCGGATCTCGAAACCCTCGTGCTGACCGGCGCCCAGCTGCATGGCCGTGACCAGCACCTCGGTGGGCAGCTCGCGGAACAGGGCCTGCAGGGCTTCGTCGTCGAGCTTGCCGAGCTCACCGCCTTGCCAGCGCTGCAGCAGGGACTTGGCTTGCTGACGCACGGGCTCGGTTTGCCAAGTGCGAGCCTGGGCGTGGACAGGCGCCAGGCCGGCGCTGCACAGCAAGGCGACGCAGGTGGACACGGACCAGGCCAGCACGCGACGGCGGCCGGGAGACGACAAAGCCGACTTCGCGGTCGGCGATGCCAAGGCAGGGTCAGCGGCTGAGGACGCAACGGAAGGGACGGCAAGGGTTCGCATCACGGCACCTGTTGGACGGGAAACATCAGCCGGCATCAGACCACGGCCCGAGCAGGGTTCACCCTGACGCAGGGCATGTCTCGCGTCAGAACGTTCACGCGTGGGGGTGGTGACACACCTCACGAGCCGACCGCCCACCCCGCTGGGCAAGGCCCGCACCCTGGGGCAAGATGCGTCAGACCCTGCATCACCACAACACAAGAGGACGACAAGCATGCAAACGAAGGACAGCGTGTTCCTGGTCACCGGCGGCAGCTCAGGGCTGGGCGCCGCCACCGTGCAGATGGCCCTGGCCGCCGGTGCCCGCGTCGTGATCGCCGACCTGGCCCCGCCGCGCGACGGCGCCATCCCCCCCGATGCTGCCGACCGCGTGGCCTTCGTGGCCACCAACGTGACCGACGAAGCCGCAGGCCAGGCGGCCGTGGACACCGCCATGCAACGCTTCGGGCGCCTGGACGTGCTGGTCAACGCCGCCGGCATCGGCCCGGCTGAAAAGATCGTGGGCAAGAACGGCCCCCACCGGCTGGAGAGCTTTCGCCGCACCATCGAGGTCAACCTGATCGGCACCTTCAACATGATGCGGCTGGCGGCGCCGGCGATGATCGCCTCGGGCACGCCCGGGGGGGACAGCGACCCGCACGCCTCGCAAGGCGTCATCGTCAACACGGCCTCGGTGGCGGCCTTCGACGGCCAGATCGGCCAGGCGGCTTACGCGGCCTCCAAAGGCGGCGTGGTCGCCATGACCCTGCCTGCTGCGCGCGACCTGGCGCGTGACCGCGTGCGCGTGCTGACCATCGCACCCGGCATCTTCGAGACGCCGATGCTGCTGGGCCTGCCGCAAGAAGTGCAGGACAGCCTGGGCCGCAGCGTGCCCCACCCGGCCCGCCTGGGCCGCCCCGCCGAGTACGCTTCGCTGGTGGGTCACATCGTGGGCAACGATTACCTCAATGGCGAGGTGATCCGGCTCGATGGCGGCATCCGCATGGCGCCGAAGTGAGGCGCCATCAAGCGCCCGCCCACCCACATCGCTGAGGAGTTGAAGATGCTCGATCCCGTTGTCATCCTGGCCGCGCGGCGCACCGCGATCGGCAGTTTCCAAGGGCAGTTCCAGGGCCTGTCGGCGCCGATGCTGGGCGCCGCCGCCATCCGCGCCGCGATGCTGGACACCCACGTGCACGCCAGCGAGGTCGACGAGGTGCTGATGGGCTGCTGCCTGATGGCCGGCGTCGGCCAGGCCCCCGCGCGCCAGGCCTTGCTGGCTGCCGGCCTGCCCGACAGCGTGCCCGCCACCACGCTGACCAAGATGTGCGGCTCGGGCATGAAGACCGTGATGCTGGGCCACGACCAGTTGCTCGCCGGCGCCGTGGGCGTGGTGGTGGCCGGCGGCATGGAGTCGATGACGCACGCGCCTTACCTGCTGCCCTCGGCGCGAAGCGGCCAGCGGCTGGGCCACGGCCAGATGGTCGACCACATGTTCTTCGATGGCCTGCAAGACGCCTACGACGGCCAGCTGATGGGCGTGCACGCCGAGGCCACGGCCAAGGAGTTGGGCTTCGGCAGAGCCGAGCAGGACGCCTACGCCCTGGCCTCGGTGCAGCGAGCGCAGGCGGCGGTGGCCCAAGGCCTGTTCGCGAGCGAAATCGCGCCCGTGACGATGAAGGTCAAAGGGTTGGAGCGCACCCTCGCCGTCGACGAAACCCCCGGCCAGTGCAAGCCCGAGAAGATCGCCACGCTCAAGCCCGCCTTCGGGGCCGATGGCACGGTGACCGCGGCCAGCTCGGCCTCGATCTCGGACGGTGCAGCGGCCCTGGTGCTCACCCGCGACAGCACCGCGCGCTCGCGCGACTGGCGGCCGATCGCGCGCATCGTTGGACACAGCACGCACGCCGGGCCACCCGGGCGCTTCACCACCGCGCCCGTGGGCGCCATCCGCCGCCTGTTCGACCTCACCGGCTGGACGGACGAAGACGTCGACCTCTACGAGATCAACGAAGCCTTCGCGGTGGTCACGCTGATCGCCATGCGCGAGCTGAAACTCAGCCCCGACAAGGTCAACGTGCGCGGCGGCGCCTGCGCCATGGGCCACCCCATCGGCGCCACCGGTGCGCGCATCCTCGTCACCCTCATCCACGCCCTGCAACAGCGCGGCCTGCAACGCGGCGTGGCCGCCCTGTGCATCGGCGGTGGCGAGGCCACGGCCATGGCCATCGAACTGCTTTGAATGAACCCCTCATGAGTCACGACGCCCTGCTCACCGAAGACCAGCGCCTGGTGCGCGACGCCGCGCGCGATTTCGCGCAGTCGGTGCTGGCCCCGAACGCCGCTCAGTGGGACCGCGAAGGCAGGTTGCCTGACGAGGTCGTGCGCCAGATGGGCGAGCTCGGCCTGCTGGGCATGCTGGTGCCCGAAGACCAAGGCGGCAGCAAGACCGACGACCTCGCCTACGCCCTGGCCATCGAAGAGATCGCCGCCGGCTGCGCCTCGTGCTCGACGCTGATGAGCGTGCACAACTCGGTGGGCTGCGTGCCCATCCTGCGCTTTGGCACCGAAGCGCAGCAGGCGCAGTGGCTGTCCCGACTGGCCTCGGGCGAGGTCATCGGCGCCTTCTGCCTGACCGAGCCACAAGCCGGCTCCGAGGCCGATGCCTTGCGCACGCGTGCGGTGCTCGAAACAGGTCCGGATGGCGATCACTGGGTCCTCACCGGCGCCAAGCAGTTCATCACCAACGGACGGCGCGCCGGCATGGCCATCGTCTTCGCGGTGACCGACCCCGAGCTGGGCAAGAAGGGCCTCTCCGCTTTCATCGTGCCGACCACCACGCCCGGCTTCGTGGTCGAGCGCGAAGAGCACAAGATGGGCATCCGCGCCTCGGACACCTGCGCCATCTCGCTGCAAGGTGTGCGCGTGCCGGCAGACCACATGCTGGGCCAGCGCGGCGAAGGCCTGAAGATCGCGCTGTCCAACCTCGAAGGCGGGCGCATCGGCATCGGGGCGCAGGCCGTGGGCATCGCCCGCGCGGCGCTCGATGCGGCGCGGGCCTACGCACGCGAGCGCACGCAGTTCGGCAAGCCGATCGCCGAGCACCAGGCCATCTCGCAGCTGCTGGCCGACATGCACACGCGCTTGAACGCGGCGCGGCTGATGGTGCACCACGCCGCGCGCCTGCGCATGGCCGGCGTGCCCTGCATCTCGGAGGCCTCGCAGGCCAAGCTGATGGCGTCCGAGACCGCCGAGTGGGTGTGCTCCCAAGCCATCCAGGTGCACGGCGGCTATGGCTACCTGCAGGACTACGCGGTCGAGCGCCACTACCGCGACGCCCGCATCACGCAGATCTACGAAGGCACCAGCCAGATCCAGAAGATCGTGATCGCGCGACAGCTCTGAGGGGCGCGCCAGCCGCACCGGATGCGGCAAGATCGCGCCATCGTTTTCTTCGTCCCAAGGACCTCGACATGATCGAACTGAACATCGACGGCGGCGTGGCCACCGTCACCCTCAACCGCCCGCCTGCCAACGCCTTCAGCCGCGAAGGCCTGCTGCAGTTGCGCGACACCATCCGCGAGCTCGAAGCCAAGCCCGCCGTGCGCGCCCTGGTGATCACCGGCTCGGGCCCCAAGTTCTTCAGCGCCGGCGCCGACCTCAACACCTTCGCCAGCGGCGACAAGGCGGTGGCGCTGGACATGATCTCGGCCTTCGGCATGGCGTTCGAAGCGCTGGCTGACACGCACCTGGTGACCGTGGCCGCCATCAACGGATTCGCCATGGGCGGCGGCCTGGAGTGCGCGCTGGCCTGCGACATCCGCATCGCCGAAACGCACGCGCAGATGGCCCTGCCCGAAGCCACCGTGGGCTTGCTGCCCGGCGGCACCGGCACGCAGACGCTGCCCTGGCTGGTGGGCGAAGGCTGGGCCAAGCGCATGATCTTGACGGGCGAGCGCGTGGACTCGGCCACGGCCCTGCGCATCGGCCTGGTGGAAGAGGTGGTGGAGCAGGGCGAGGCCCTGGCCAAGGCCCAGGCGATCGCTCAACGGGTGGGCAAGCAGAGCCCGGACAGCGTGCGCGCGTGCAAGGCGCTGGTGCACCAGGCTCGCCAAGGCGTGCCGCGCGGCGCAGCCCTTGCCGCCGAGCGCGAAGCCTTCATCCGCCTGTTCGATGGGGCCAACCAGCGCGAAGGCGTCAACGCCTTCCTGGAAAAGCGCAGCGCCAGCTGGCGTTGAGCCAACCCGACGGCCGGGGACCAGATCGACCCGACAGGCGAAAAAAAAGGCCGACCAGCTCGCGCTGATCGACCTTGCCTGAACGGGATCTGCGTCCCTCGATTTTTTCTCTCCACCCTCTTTTGGCACCCAATTGCATTCCGGGCGTGAGCCGCTGACGCAACCGTGGTTTGCGTCAATGACTATACGAAGGACGCCACGCAAACCGCCCCCCCTGAAAGTGGGCACCTTGTCAGCAAATGTCAGCGAACGGCTGGAAAACCACGCCATTTTTCAGATGGTGGCGGCAGGCCTGATACAGATCAATCTGACCACAACCGTCGGCGGATCGACGCATGGCGCGGGCTGTCGCGGCGATCTGGCCCGATCGGCTTGGTCTACGATGAACCCCTGCCCCGCCAAGACCCGAGAACCCGCCCACCGAGGAGTGCGATGTTGCTGGAGGCCCTGACATCCGTGAGAGACCTGGGTCGCCTGCAGGAGATCGCCTCCGTGCTGATCCGCCACGGCTTTGGCGACGTGGTGCGTCGCATGGGCATGGCCGACCTGCTGGAAAAAGCCGGCCACGCGCTGCACTGGGATGACGCCCAGGCCTACGCCCACATGCCGCCGCCCCAGCGCGTGCGGCGCGCGCTCGAAGAGCTCGGCACCACCTTCGTCAAGCTCGGGCAGATCCTGTCCACGCGCGTGGACCAGTTCGAGCCCGAGTGGATCGAGCAGTTCGGCCAGCTGCAGGACAACACACCGCCCAGCCATTGGCCCGACGTGCTGGCCCAGCTCACCGAAGACCTGGGCGCGGCACCCGAGGCGGTGTTCACGCGCTTCGAGCCCGAGCCCCTGGCCGCCGGCTCCATCGCCCAGGTGCACGCCGCACGCCTTGAAGATGGCACCGAGGTCATCGTCAAGGTTCGCCGCCCCGGCATCAAGCCCCAGGTCGAAGCCGACCTGCGCTGGCTGGCCAGGCTGGCCACCTCGCTGGAGGCCGACCACCCCGAGCTGCGCGCCTTCCAGCCGCGCGAGATGGTGCGCCAGTTCGCCCGCTCGCTGCACCGCGAGCTCGATCTGGCCAACGAAGGCCGTCAGTCGGACCGCATCGCCGCCAACTTCCGCGACGCGCCCGACATCGTCATCCCCCGCATCCATTGGCGTTGGACGAGCGAGCGCGTGTGTGTGCAAGACCGCGTCCAAGGCATCAGCGGGCGCAGGCTCGACCTGGTGGACGCCGCCGGGCTGGACCGCAAGCTGCTGGCCAGGCGGGGCGCCCATGCCGTGCTCAAGATGATCGTCACCGACGGCCTCTTCCACGCCGACCCGCACGCCGGCAACGTCTTCTACCTGCCGGACAACCGCATCGCCTTCATCGACTTCGGCATGGTGGGGCGCCTGAGCGCCGCGCGGCGCGACGAGCTCATCCGCCTGCTGGTGGGGCTGGTGCAGCGAGATCCGCAAGCGGTGGCCGACGTCATGCTCGACTGGGCCGGTGAACACGCCACCGACGAAGAGGGCCTGGTGATGGACCTGCAGGCCTTCGTCGACACCTACCACGGCCTGACGCTCAAGCAGATCAACCTGGCGACCATGCTTGGCGAGCTGACCGCACTGCTGCGCCAGCACCACCTGGCCTTGCCGGCAGATTTGGCACTGCTGTTCAAGTCCTTCATCACGCTCGAAGGCATGGGTCGCTCGCTCGATGGCGACTTCAACATGGCCGAAGAAGCGCTGCCCCTGCTCAAGGCGTCGGTGCGCGCGCGCTACCGCCCCAAGGCGCTGATGCAGCGCGGCTGGCGGGCACTGGACGAGGCCCTGTCGCTGATCGGCGGCCTGCCTCAGGACCTGTCACGCCTCGTCCGCGCGGCCAGGCGGGGCAGGCTGGAGGTGCACATCGACATCGCCAACCTCAACCGCGTGGGCAACCAGGTGGAGTCGGCGCTCAACCGGCTGGTGGTGGGGTTGGTGGTGGCCGCGCTCATCGTCGGCTCGTCCATCGTGATGACGGTGCCAGGCGGGCCCACGCTGCTGGGGCTGCCCTTTTTCGGGCTGCTGGGCTTTGTCGGCGCCACGGTGGGCAGCCTGTGGCTGGTGGGCTCGATTTCTCGCAGCGCCAAAGCCAAACGGCTCAGCGAGCGGTCCGAAGACCTCGTCTGAGCCGTTTGGCAAGCCCTGGCACGCGCCGAACAACCGGCGGGTGTCAGGGGTGTCGGTCGATCAGGCTTGCTGGCGACGACGCGAAGCGATGCCACCGACGGCAGCCAGGCCAGCGATCAGCATGGCCACCGAAGAGGCCTCGGGCACGGGCGAAGTCAACTCGACCTTCAGGCCAGCCAGGTAATAGTCTTCAACAGACTTGTGCTTGGCGTAGCCGAAGGTGAAGGTGTTGCCCACCAGAGGGGTGCCGAAGGTCACGGGCTGACCACCCTGGGTGCCGAAGCTGTACTCGACGAACTTGCCACCGTCCACCGACAGGGTGAAGCCGTCCCACTTGTCGAGCTCGTGGGTCAGGTCGTAGGTCTTGCGGTCATCGGGGAAGAAGAACAGCTGGCTCAGGCTGACCTGGTTGTCGAAGGACAGGGTCAGGGTTTCCTTGTGCGAGCTCAGCGAGTAGTTGCCGTCGGCAATGACGAACTTGCCGTGCTTCTGCAAGCCGGTGACCACGCCCAGACCGGCGTTGTTGTAGCTGCTGTGGTTGACCAGGGCCAGCTTGTCGAAATCTGGTCCGTCCTGGGCGGTGACGGTCAGCTTGCCGACGCCGGTGTTGTAGGTCAGCGCGGTCGAGCAGGTGCCGTGGCCCACGCAGAGGTTGCTACCCGTGAAGCCAGGGGTGGAGTCGTCCAGCACCGACGAAGCGCCCGACAAGGTGCTGTTGGTGAAGGAAACGATGGAGGCTTGGGCGGCGGTGACGCCAACCAGGCTCAGGCCCAGGGCCAGAACGATGCGGGAGAAAACCATGACGGGTTCCTGAGGGGTTTTGACTGCGATGGGTGAACGATACAGAAGGTAACGCCCTCGTGTCACCTTGGTTGACACCCGCGAACCGGTGGTGGGTTTCCCCCCGTTTGGTGCCGCCCCGTGAATTGGGTCACAGCAGGCCGACCCACTTTCACCATCCGGGAGGCGGCCCCTGCAAATGGGGGGTGCCAACCAGGTCGGTGCGCACCGGCTCGACGTGCCATTCGCGCACGCCATGGCGGTCGGCGGTGAAAAACAGCATCCACCCAGTGCGGTGCTCCAGGCTTTCAAAACCGTCGAACACGAAGTTGCCCAGGCTGTAGACGATGGGCTTGCCCCGGTGGACCTCGGCGTCCTGCACCACGTGGGGGTGGGTGCCCACCACGGCGTCGGCCCCGGCGTCGATCATGAGGCGCGCGAGTTGCCGCTGGCGGTCATTGGCCGCCGGGTCGTCTTCCGTGCCCCAGTGCATGAAGGGGATGACGAGGTCGGCGCGGTGCTGGCTGCGCGCCCTGCGGATGTCCTCGGCCACCCGCTCGTCCTCGCTCCAGGCGCTGCCGGGCTGATGGGCGTCGGCCTCGAAACTGCGCGGGAAGAACTCGTTGTAGGCCAGCAGGGCGATGCGCAGACCCTTTTTCTCGATGATCAAGGGTCGGTGCGCTTCGGCCAGGTCACGACCGCCGCCCACACGCGGGATGCCGCTGGCGTCAAGGTGGCCCAGCATCTCGACAAAGGCCTCGCGGCCGAAGTCACCCACGTGGTTGTTGGCCACCGAGACGACGTCAAGGTGACGCTTGAGCACCGGCAGCACGCGCGGGTGGGCGCGGAAGGTCCAGGGCTTGTCCAGGGCCCGCCCGCTGCGGGCGATCACACACTCGAGGTTGCCCACGCGCAGGTCGGCCTGGCGCAGGCGTGCGGCCACGTGCTCGAACGGGTCTCGGCCCGAAGCGATTTCCCGGCCGGGGCCATCGGCCAGCATCACGTCGCCGACGAAGGCGATGCGCACCGTCGGGCCGGCGCTTGCCTGGGCGCCATCGATTTCGCTGCCCGCCACGACAGGCCCGGGTCGCCACAGCGGCGGCAGGCCGCTGGACGCTGGCGCGGGCCTCAGCACCGGCACGTCGGCCACACCAGGCGGGGGCCCCGATCGCACAGCGCAGCCGTAGACCAGCTCGCGCCCCAGCACCGCCGAGTAAACGTGCTGCCAGCCGGTCAGGGCGGGCGCTTCGCTGCCAGTGGGCCATGGCGGCGAGCGGCGGAACTGCTGCACCATCGGCGCCTGGTCGGTCTCCCTGTCGAAGACCTGGGTGGTGACGTGTTCGATGCGGCCGTCCCCCGCCAGGCTGGCGCGCGCAACCGCACGGAACGCAAAGCGCTGGCCCAGCTCGTGCCTTTTCACCTGCAGGGGCTGGTGGGTCGGCGTGGCGTCGAGGTCCCAGGTCTGGCTGGCGTAGCGGATTTCGCAGTGAAGGTGCTCGGCGGGCGAAGCAGCCGAGTTGGTCGGGGACATGGCATCGGCATCGGTGCTTGCCGCGAAGGCCCCCGAACCAACCCCGCCCATGAACAAGCAGGCGAGCAAGGCGGGGAAGCGGTGGGCGCCGTGGCGCCGGCGTTGGTCGGAAAGTCCCATGCCTGCTTTCTGGTGAGTGCGAGTCAAGCCCGATTGTCCGCACAACGGACACAAAAAAAGGGACCACCGGAAAGTGATCCCTTGTCAAAAGGCCTCGCGCGCCGCTGGCGGCACACGCGGCCTCCCCACCACGCAGGGGCGGGAGACGCGCCCTGCGTGCAAAACCGATGAACAGCCGTCTGTCGGTCGGCCTCAGCGCTGCGCCACGCGGGCCATGGCCTGCTCGCCAGCCAGCGCGCCGATCGGCGAGGCCCCGCCCGAGAACGACTGTCCGCCTGCCAGCTTGCCCGTGCACTTGCCGAAGACGTAGTCCGCTTCGTTGACGTGGCGGGTTTCCAGCCAGTAACGCCAGGTGCTCTTGGGCCAGATCGCGAAGTTGATGCCATCTGCCGTCTGGTACCAGCTCTTGCAACCCGAGCTCCACACCGTGCCCTTGAGTGCATCCGTCATCTCACCGAGGAAGCGCACCATGGCTTCGGGCTTGACGTCGATGTAATCGGCGCCCTTTTGCTTGACCAGCTCGATGCACTTGATGATGTAGTCCACCTGCGCTTCGATCATGAAGATGATGGAGTTGTGGCCCAGGCCGGTGTGCGGGCCCACCAGCTGGTACATGTTGGGGTAATTGGCGGTGGTGATGCCGAGGTACGACGTCGGGCTCTTGGCCCAGTCGCTGTGCACCTCGTGGCCGTTGCGGCCGCGCAGCTCGAAGCCCTTCATGTAGATGCGCGGGTCGACGATGAAGCCCGTGCCCAGGATCACGCAGTCGAGCTTGCGCTCCTTGCCGTCCTTGGTGACGATGCCGTTTTCAGTGAAGTGCGAGAGCTCGTCGGTCACCAACTCCACGTTCTTGCGGTTGAAGGTGGGGTACCACTTGTTGGAGATCAGGATGCGCTTGCAACCCAGGGTGTAGTCGGGCGTGAGCTTCTTGACCAGCGCCGGGTCCTTGACCTGGTAGCTGATGAACTTTTTCAGCAGGCCTTCGCCGATGCGGGCCATCCAGGGGTTGAGGATGGGCCACAGGCGCGACTCGTTGGTCCAATAGCAGCGCCAGCGATGCAGGGTGCGCGTGAAGGGCAGGGCCTTGAAGGTCCACTTGCGAAATGCCGAGTACGAGCGCTCGTCACGCGGGATGACCCAGGCCGGGGTGCGCTGGAAGACGTGCAACTGGGCCACGTCCGGGGCGATCTCGGGCACGTACTGGATGGCCGAGCCACCGGTGCCGATGGAGGCCACCTTCTTGCCCTTGAGCTGGTAGCTGTGGTCCCACTCGGCCGAGTGCATGACCTTGCCCTTGAACTGGTCCAGGCCCTTGATGTCGGGCTTGGCGGGCACGTGCAGCGGGCCCGAAGCCAGCACCCAGTGGCGCGCGATGATGGTCTCGCCGCCCATGGTCTTGATCACCCACTTGCCGATGCCCTCGTTGAAGACGGCGCTGTCGACCTCCTGGTTGAACAGGATCTTCTCGCGCAGCTTGTGCTTCTTGACCGTGTCGAGGATGTACTGCTGGATCTCGTGCCAGGGCGCATAACGCTTGGACCAGTCGGACTTGGTCTCGAACGAAAACGAGTACATGTGCGACTGCACGTCGCAAGCGGCACCGGGGTAGTGGTTGTCGCGCCAGGCGCCGCCGACCTCGCCCTTCTTTTCAAGGATGAGGTAGTCGTTCATGCCGTGCTTTTGCAGCTGGATGGCCATGGCCAAGCCACCGAAGCCGGCACCGGCGATGGCGACTTCGACGTGGCGAACGTGGTTCGAAGGGGTGGCTTGAAGGTTCATGGGGGGCACCTTTCTGATGAGGTTCAGTGGGCATCGCACTTGCCTGTGTGGCGGTGCGATGTGTCTCCGTGTGTCCCCATGGTGCGCGGCCGCTCCCAGCCCCACCATGCTAGATTCGACCAATGATTGATCGTTTCGGCCATTTGGCCGGCCAAACTGCCCACTTCAGGGCCCCCTGTTGACCCAAGTCAAATGAGCACCCGCTCCATCCTCGGCCTGATCTACCTGGTGCAAGGCATGCAGCAGTTGGGCGAAGACCCGCGCCCCGTGCTCGAGCGCCACGGCCTGAGCCTCGAACGCCTGGACCCGAGCACGCGCATCGACCGCACCCGCGAGCTGCGCATTTACGCTGACCTGGCCGCCTCCATCACCGACCCGCTCATCGGCCTGAAACTCGGCGGCTTCTATGGCCTGGCTGGCTATGGCCCGCTGGTGATGCTGCTGATGACCTGCGAGACGGCCTACGACGCCCTGCAGACCGGCATCCGCTACCAGCGCCTGACCTACCTGTTCGGCACCCTGGGCTTCGAGCCGGGCGAACACGTCAGCGCCCTGGTGCTCAGCCCCATGGCGATGGAGCCTCGCGCCTTTCGCTTCCGGGTCGATGGCGAGATCGCCGGCACCTACAAGCTGGTGCGCGACATGCAAGTCACGCTGGGCCTGGACATCCACGCCGAGCGCATCGACATCCCCTACCCGCGCCCGGACGACGCCGCTTCCTACGAGCGCTACTTCGGCTGCCCCGTGAATTTCGGCCACGCACAGGCGCGCTTCTGGATCCGCAACGAGCACCTGCGCTTGCGCCTGCCCACCGCCGACCGCAACGCCCACGCCATGTACCGCACCATGTGCGACCAGCAACTCGTGGCGCAGCAGCAGAGCACCGAGACCTTGTCCGACCGCGTGCTGACCCACCTCGGCCTGTTCAGCGGCAGCTACCCCTCGGCCGAGGACGTGGCCAAGTCGCTCGACCTGTCCGAGCGCACCTTGCGCCGCCAACTCAGCGACGAGGGCAGCAACTTCCGGGACCTGCTGGCCCAGGCCCGCTACGCCAAGGCCCGCCACCTGCTGACCCACACCACGCTGCCGGTGGAGGCCATCGCCCAACAACTGGGTTACGCTGAGTCGGCGGCGTTCATCCACGCCTTCCAGCGCTGGGCGGGCAAGAGCCCGGCGGCCTGGCGACACAGTGGCGACGCCGACCACCCGGGTGATGCGGGCAAGGTGGGCCATGCGGGCGATGCCAAAGCGTGAAACGCCCTGCTGCCATGACCGCCTACAATCGCGCCCCCGCTGCCAAAGCGGCCCCCGACCCGCTGCCTGAGCGCCGCCTTCTCACCGCCTCACGCGGCTTGCTGACATGAACTTCTGCGCCATCGACTTCGGCACCTCCAACTCGGCCATCGCCATCGAGGCCGACTCGGGCATGCGCCTGGTGCCCCTGGAAGGCGAACAGCTGACCATGCCCACCGCGGTGTTCTATTGCACCGACGCCGACGACCTGCCGCCCTCGGCCCTGCCCGGACCGGGTGGCGACGACACCCTGCCACGCTGCTTCGGTCGCGCCGCCGTGCAGGCCTACATCGATGGATATGAAGGCCGCCTGATGCGCTCGATGAAGAGCGTGCTCGGCACGGCCCTGATCGACCAGACCACCGAGGTGGGCCAGGGACTGGGTGTGCGCTACCTCGACATCGTCACCGGCTACCTGCGTCACCTGCGCAACCAGGCGGAAAAGGCCGGTGGCCAGCCTCTCAAACAAGTTGTGCTGGGCCGCCCCGTGTACTTCGTGGACGATGAGCCCGAGCGCGACGCGGCCGCACAGGCCTCGCTCGAAGCCGCTGCGCGCGCCGTGGGTTTCACCGACATCGCCTTCCAGTTCGAGCCCATCGCGGCGGCCTTCGACTTCGAGCAGCACTGCGAACGCGAAGAACACGTGCTGGTGGCCGACATCGGCGGCGGCACCTCCGACTTCTCGGTGGTGCGCGTGGGGCCCGAGCGCGCCCAGCGCACAGAGCGCCGCGACGACATCCTGGCCAACCACGGCATCCACATCGCCGGCACCGACTTCGACCGCCACCTCTCGCTGGCGCGCATCATGCCGATGCTGGGCCTGGGTGGCTTCGGGCCCAGCGTGCTCGGCCAGCCACCGCGCCCGGTGCCCAGCCGCGTCTACTTCGACCTGACCACCTGGCACCTGATCAACACGGTTTACCAGCCCTCGCGCGTGGCCGAGCTGCGCAACATGGTCGACTTCTACGGCGAGCCTGCCCACCACCGCCGCCTGATGAAGGTGGTGAGCGAGCGCCTGGGGCACGCACTGGTGGGCCGCGCCGAGGCCGCCAAGATCGCGGTGGCGGAAGGCGGGGCCACCGACATCGACCTGGGGCTGATCGAAGCGGGCCTGCACAACGGCTTGGACGCCGATCAGGCCGATCAGGCCTTGCGCGCTGACCTGGAGCGCATCGTGGCCTGCGCCCGCGACACGGTGCAGCAAGCCGGGCTCAGGCCCGAGCAACTGGGTGCGCTGTACTTCACGGGTGGCTCCACCGGTCTGAAGCTGTTGACGGACGCCTTGCAAGCCGCCTTCCCGGGCGCTCGCGCGGTGCGTGGCGACCGCCTGGCCTCGGTGGCCACGGGTCTGGGGCTGTACGCCAAACGGCTGTTCACCGCCTGAGTCGGCCCATGGATCAGGTCGTCAGCACGATCTTGCCGACGTGCTGGCGGCTTTCCATCAGCCGGTGCGCTTCGGCCGCCTGATCCAGCGCGAAGGTGCGGTGCACGTGCGGAGCGCAACGCCCGGCGGCCAGAACCGGCCACACCTTGTCTTTCAACTGCTGGGCGATCTCGGCCTTTTCGGCCGAGGTGCGTGCGCGCATGGTCGAGCCCGTCACCACCAGGCGCTTGAGCAGGATGGGCATGATGCTCAGTTGCTCGACCTTGTCGCCCCCCATGAAGCCGATCAGCAGCAGGCGGCCGTCCTTCTTCAAGGCCGCGAGGTTGCGCTCGAAGGCCGAGGCGCCCAGGATGTCGAGCACCAGGTCCACGCCTTGACCTCCTGACCAGGCCATCACCTCGGGCAGGAAGTCCTGGGTGCGGTGGTCGATGCTGAATTCGGCGCCGAAGCGGCACGCCGCCTCGCCCTTGTCCGGTCCGCCGTCGGTGGAGACGGCGCGCAAACCGAACTCGCGCGCCAGCATCAGCGCCGTCATGCCGATGCCGCTGGTGCCGCCATGCACCAGCAAGGTCTCGCCGGCGCGCGCGCGGCCCATCATGAACAGGTTGGCCCAGACGGTGAAGAAGGTTTCCGGCACGGCCGCAGCCTGCACGAAGTCCAGCGCCGCAGGCTTGGGCAGCAGTTGGCTGGCGGGCACCAGGCAGAACTCGGCGTAACCACCACCATCGGTGAGGCCGCAGACCTCATCGCCCGGCGCGAAGCCCTGCACGCCTTCACCGAGCGCCACCACCTCGCCGGCCACCTCCAGTCCCGGCACGGGCGTGACGCCGGGCGGCATGGGGTAGAGCCCGCGTCGCTGCAGCACGTCGGGCCGGTTCACGCCTGCGGCACGCACCTTCACCAGCACCTGGCCAGGGCCGGGGTGTGGCACCGGCACGCGACGAGGCTGCAGCACCTCGGGGCCTCCGGGTTGCGAAAAGCCGATCTCGGTCATCAGCTCAGGCAGGGCGGGCATGGTGTTGAACTCCGTGTGTGCAGCGATGCGCCCGATTGTGTCGCTCACCGACGCACCATCGCTCGAGCACGGGCAAACCTCAGCCCTGCTCCTTCCTGGCGCTGCTCACTCCTCTTCGAGCTTGGTCTCGCACTCGGCGTCGCCAGGGTTGACGTGGCAGCGGATGCGCTTGAGCACCTTCAGGCCGCGCTTGTCGTACAGCCCCTGCTGGGTCAGCTGGATGCGCGACTCGCGCAGCAGCAGCGTGTACTTGACGGCGTCGTCCGCGTCCAGGTCGACCCATTGCGAGGGCGGGATGGTGGTGTCGGCGCGGCGGATGAGCTGCAGCATGCGGTCGAACTGCCCGGCCCAGAAGGTGCGCGACTTGGCGCCAAAGCCATCGGGGAAGCGGTCGTGGCGGATGACCATCTGGTAGGACACCAGCAGCAGCGGGAAGCGAACCACCCCGCCCTTGCTGCCCAGGCCCTTGCTGAGCTCCAGCGGCTGGTAGGCGATGGTGGGCGCGGCCATCATGTCTGCCTGGCCCCCATTGAACTTGAGGTGAAAGTTCGAGATCGTGGCCGACACGGGGATGGCCTTGATGCGCTGGATCATGGCCCCCTGCGCCTTGTCGTAGTCGAAGGCCACGATGCGCTTGCCCGCCAAGGCCTCGACCGAGCTGAGCTTGCGGTCGTTGACGAAGGGGTAGGCGGCACCGGCCGGGGCGATGCCGGCCACCTCGTGCTCGCCATTGGTCATCAGCTTGGCGACCTGGGGCGAAGGCGCCGCGTAGGTCTGGATCAGCTTGCGCATGACCTCGTACGAGGCCGGCATGTCGACGTTGCCCTTGCGCACGATGGTGGTCGCACCCAACGAGTCGATCGAGCCGGCCACGGCGTTGAACTGGCGCGAGCGAAAGGCGGTGCCCACGAAGCCGTCGCACTGGCCGCTCTTGTAGGCCTCCAGGGCCGCCGCTTCGTCGTTGTAGCCCTTGAGTTCGAGGAAGACGCCGTCGCGCTGCATGGCCAGCGCGTAGTCGCGCACCATGTTGAACAGGTCACCGGACGCGCCGATGAAGTCGTAGACGCAAACCTTCTGTGCGGCCTGCGCTGGAGCAGACAAGAGCGACGCGGCGCAAGCCGCCGCAGCCATACAACGAAGCCATGCCATGTGAAACCATCCCTCGATCGAATGCAGTGGCAGATTGTCAGCGCCCCATCGGAGCGCGCAGCCGCGACCACTCGCAAGCGATGTAACCGATTGCCCCTATTGACTTCGGGTTCTCACTGAGGGAGGAAAGGCGACTTCAAAGCTGGACCAGCCGCTCCAGGGCCCGGCTCAGCGTGTCGGCCGACTTGGCAAAGCAAAAGCGGATGACGCCATGATCGCGCGCATCGGAGTAAAAAGCCGACACAGGGATGGCCGCCACGCCGTGTTCGCGCGTGAGGCGTTCAACGAAGGCGCGGTCGCCCTCGTCGCTGATGGCCGCGTACTTCACGCACTGGAAATAGGTGCCCTGACATGGCAGCAGCTCGAAGCGCGAACCCGACAGGGCCTGACGGAAGATGTCGCGCTTGCCCTGGTACAGCGCCAGCAGCTGCTCGCACCAACCGGGCCGCTTCATGAACTCGGCCAGCGCCACCTGCGACGGCGCATGCACCGTGAAGACGATGAACTGGTGCGCCTTGCGGAACTCTGCCATCAGCTCGCGCGGGGCCAGCGCGTAGGCCACCTTCCAGCCCGTGGCGTGATAGGTCTTGCCGAAACTCGAGACCACGACGCTGCGCTGAGCCAGCTCGGGATGGCGCATCACGCTTTCGTGGCGTGCACCGTCGAACACCATGTGCTCGTAGACCTCGTCTGACAAAACGACGATGCCGGTGCCGCGCACGATGTCGGCCAGGGCCTGCATG
Organism: uncultured Aquabacterium sp.; assembly: GCA_964373965.1. Classification (GTDB taxonomy): domain Bacteria; phylum Pseudomonadota; class Gammaproteobacteria; order Burkholderiales; family Burkholderiaceae_C; genus Aquabacterium. The sequence goes on from CAYJXE010000009.1 coordinate 47,477, forward strand.
TCTTCGGCTGTCCAGACCGTGCCCGTCGGGTTGTGCGGGCTGTTGATGACGATCATGCGCGTGCGCGGCGTCACCAGCGCTTTGACGGCCGCCCAGTCGGGTCGATAGCCCGGAGGCGCCAGGTCGGCGTAGACCACCTTGCCGCCCTGCAGCTCGACCGAAGGCGCGTAACTGTCGTAGACCGGCGTGAAGACGATGACTTCGTCACCTGGGTGCACCAGCGCCGCGATGGCGGTGAACAGCGCCTGCGTGGCACCCGCCGTGACGGTCACCTCGTGAGCCACGTCGTACTGCGCGCCGTAGAGCTGCGCGACCTTGGCCGCGATGGCCTCGCGCAGCACGGGCATGCCTGCCATGGGCGCGTACTGGTTGTGCCCACCGCGCGCGGCCTGGTCGAGCAGGCTCAAGAGCTCGGCTGGCGGCTCGAAGTCGGGGAAGCCTTGCGAGAGGTTGAGCGCCCCGTGCTCCTGAGCCAGCGCTGACATCACGCTGAAGATGGTGGTACCCACCTGGGGCAGTCGGGAGCGCAGGGTTGGCGCGAGGTCGGCGGAGAAGGACGGCATGCAGCCAGCATAGCCGCGCCCGGCACGTCCCTGTCAGCGAACGCAACAGCGGCGCCGCCTTGGCAGCCATCGCCTCGCCGAGCGCTGTGCCGGATGAGCACCCGCGTCCGCCCATGTCTGCCGATGTCCGCTTTTTGCCCCTGCCAATGGGCGGCTCCTCACGCCAAGCAGCTGACACCTCGCGTCCCTACATTCGTTCTCCGGCGCGCCCCACCGTCCACCCCATTCCGAGAGCAACCATGTCCAATCAAGACCGTCGCAGTTTCCTGCGGACGCTGGGTCAGGCCGCCGGTGCCAGCGCCGCGCTCGCCAGCTTCCCTCCCGTCATCCAGCGTGCGCTGGCCATCGAAGCCGACCGCCGCACCGGCACCCTGCAAGACGTCGAGCACATCGTCGTGCTGACGCAGGAGAACCGCTCCTTCGACCACTACTTCGGCACGCTGGCAGGCGTGCGCGGGTTCGCCGACCCCTTCCCCATCCCCGTGATGGACCGCGCCGGCACCTTCTCGCGCAAGAGCGTGTTCGTGCAACCCGTCGGTGGCGCCGCCGCCGTGCCGGGCCGCCCGGGCTGGGGCAGCACGCGCACCGCCATCGCGCCGTTCCACCTCAACACGAAGCAGGACTTCAGCGTCATGCGCGTGGCCGGCACGCCGCACAGCTGGACGGACGCGCAAGCCGCGTGGGACGACGGCCGCATGAACAACTGGCCGGCCGCCAAGCAGCCTCACTCGCTGGGCCACTACAAGGAGGCCGACCTGCCCTTCCAGTTCGCGCTGGCGCGTGCCTTCACGCTGTGCGACCACTACCACTGCGCCACGCAGACCGGCACCAACACCAACCGCCTGTTCCTGTGGACCGGCGGCAACGACCCGCTGTCCATCGCCGGTGGCCCCTCCACCGACAACAGCCGCGACTGGTTCAACGAGAACCCCGCCACCGACTACACCTGGACGACCTACCCCGAACGCCTGCAGGCCGCCGGCATCAGCTGGCAGGTCTACCAGAACATGGCGGACAACTTCACCGACAACTCGCTGGCTGGCTTTCGCCCTTTCCGCAACGCCTGGTACCAGCGCCCCGGCTACTCGCAGGAGCTGCGCGATCGCGGCATCAGCACGCGCGACCTCGACCAGCTCAAGGCCGACGTGCTGGCCAACAAGCTGCCCCAGGTCAGCTGGATCGTGGCCACCGCCGAAGGCTCCGAGCACCCTGGCCCCTCCAGCCCCGCATCGGGCGCCGACTACACGGCCCGCGTGCTCGAGGCCCTGACGGCCAACCCCGAGGTCTGGGCCAAGACCGTGCTGTTCATCAACTTCGATGAGAACGACGGCTTCTTCGACCACATGCCGCCGCCGGCCGCGCCTTCGTACCTGACGTACGACGCCGACCCGGCCAAGGCCAAGCTGGCTGGCGGCTCCACGGTGGACACCACCGGCGAGTACCACCACTTCCTCAACGGCTCGGACGCCCGCTACCACCACCGCGCCTACGGCATGGGCCCGCGCGTGCCGATGTACGTGATCTCGCCGTGGACCAAGGGCGGCTGGGTCAACTCGCAGGTGCACGACCACACCTCGGTGATCCGCTTCATCGAGTCGCGCTTTGGTGTCGAAGAGCCGCTGATCACGCCGTGGCGCCGCGCCGTCAGCGGCGACCTCACCAGCTGCTTCGACTTCGCCAACCCCGAAGACAGCGCCTTCGTGCAGGACCTGCCGGCCACCGCCGCCCTGCGCGCCCGCTCCATCCTGCTGACCAGCACCAAGACGCCTGCCACGCCCACCAGCCTGGTCGCCCCGGTGCAGGCTGCCGGCGTGCGCCCGGCCCGCGCGCTGCCTTATGAGCTGCAGACACAGGCCACCGTCGGCACCACCGGCGTGACGCTGCGCTTCGAAAACACGGGTGAAGCTGGCGCCGTCTTCCACGTCTACAACCGCCTGTCGCTGCAAGAGGCCCCGCGTCGCTACACCGTCGAAGCTGGCAAGCACATCGATGGCAGCTGGGCGATGGCCGCCGGTTCGGCCTACGACCTGTGGGTGCTCGGCCCCAACGGCTGGCACCGCCACTTCGCAGGCACCCTGCCGCGCGCTGGCACCGTGCAGCCCCGCCCCGAGGTGCGCGTCGAAGCCGACCGCGTCAACCTGGAGCTGGTGCTGACGCTGAGCAACAGCGGCACCAGCACCGCCACGTTCACGCTGCAGGCACTTCGCTATGGCGACGACGGCACCCGCCTGTGGGCCGTGCCCGCAGGCAGCACACAGACCGTGCGCGTGCCAGTCGCCCCCGAGCACCGTTGGTACGACCACGTGCTGCGCGTCAAGGAGCTGACGGGCTTTGGCCGACGCCTGGCCGGTCACCTCGAAAACGGCGAGCCCTCGGTGAGCGACCCCGCGATGGGCGGCACCGCCGTGCTCGACCAGTTCCGCATCTGATTTTTTGAACCCTGGAGTCCACATGATCAAACACGCATGCGCCCTGGCGCTCCTGTCCTTCACGCTGGGCGCGCAAGCCCAGGCTGTTCTTGGCCAGAACCTCATCGTCAACGGTGACGCCGAAGCCGGCATCACTGGCTGGACGGTCTTCGACGGCTACAGCCCCATCCAGTCGGTGGCCTACGGCAACAACTGGGTCAAGCCCACCGAGCCCGGCCCGGTGGACCGCGGCCTGGGCATGTTCACCGGCACCGGCGCGCGCGCAGCGGCCTACCAGTGGCTCGACCTGGGCGCACTGGCCGGCCAGGCCCTGAGCTATGACCTCAGCGGCTGGTTGGGTGGCTGGCTGGCCCAGCAGGACAACGCCCTGCTGTACGTGTCCTTCCTGGATGCCAGCAGCACCGAAATCGGCCACGCCGACATCGGCCCCGTCACGCCCACCGATCGTGGCAACCAGACCGGTCTGGTGCTGCGCCAGGCTTCGGGCCTGCTGCCCACGGGCACGACCAGCCTGATGTTCTCGTTGTCGATGGAACGCCTGGGTGGTGGCGACAACGACGGCTACGCCGACAACCTGTCGTTCAAACTGACCTCGGCGGTGCCGGAGGCCTCGACGGTGGCCAGCTTGCTGGCGGGCCTGGCTGCGCTGGGCCTGGTGGCTGGCCTGCGTCGTCGCCAGGGCTGAAGCCAAGGAACGACCTGCTGCCCCGGCCGTCGCCCAGGGCAGCGCACCCGAGGGTGACGCGATGCGTCGCCCTTTTTTCTTGCCCACTCTGGCCCGTTCTTGCCCGGCTCCGGTGAGGCTGCGCACCACAACGGCGCACGCAAGCAGGCACGCCGTTTGCGTTGGATCAAACAGACGGAGTAGAAGCGTTCAGTCTGGTGCACGGCAAGCCTGCTGGCACCAACAGGAAATTGCTCCCGACGACGGTGGCCCACGGGGCGGCTGGGCGTCGGGTGCCGCGAAGCCTCACAGGCATCGCCCCTGAAGCATCGGCCCCGCAGGCCACCGGAGGTTCACCCCACCCAACCGGCCAGAGGTCTGCCATGTTCAACCGGCTTCGTCAGCTTGCTTCTTTCAGCTTCTCTGTTTCCCCCTCGCTTCCTGCAAACGCGTTCGCACCGGCGTTTGCACCCGCTTGTGCAAGCGGCTCGCTCGCCAGGCTGCGCCCATCGCGTCGCCACCTGCATGCGCTGGCGCTCGGCGGCGTGGCCCTGCTGGCTTCGGCCCTGCACCGCCCCGCTCACGCACAAGAAAAGCTCACCTTCCTGACCAGCTGGTACGCCCAGGCCGAGCACGGCGGCTTCTACCAGGCCGTGGCCACAGGCCTGTACAAGCAGGCTGGCCTGGACGTGACCATCAAGATGGGCGGCCCGCAGGTCAACGGCATGCAGCTGCTCAGCGCCGGCCAGGCCGACCTCATCATCGGCTACGACTTCCAGGTGCTCTCCGGCGTCGAGAAGGGCCTGCCCGTGGTCACCGTGGCCGCGAGTTTCCAGAAGGACCTGCAGGGCATGCTCACGCATGGCGACGTGAAGTCGCTGGCTGATCTGAAGACGCGCACCATCCTTGTGGCGGGCAACAACCGCACCAGTTGGTGGCCGTGGCTGAAGTCCAAGTACGACTTCAAGGACGAGCAGACCCGGCCCTACACCTTCAACCTGCAGCCCTTCTTCGCCGACACCAACGTCGCGCAGCAGGCCTACCCGTCGTCCGAGCCCTTCCAGGCCATGAAGAAGGGCGTGCCGCACAAGTTCTTCCTCTTCGCCGATGACGGCTACCCGCCGTACGGCACCAGCATCGTCACCACGCAAACGCTGCTCAAAGCCAAGCCCGACGTGGTCAAGCGCTTCGTCGAGGCCTCGATGAAGGGCTGGGTCAGCTACCTGAAGAACCCCGCGCCGGGCAACGCCCTCATCAAGCAGGACAACCCGAACATGAGCGACGAGCAGATCGCCTTCGGCATCCAGCAGATGAAGGCGCTGCAGGTGCTGGGCAGCGGTGACGCCGCCACACAAGGCGTGGGCACCATGACCGAAGCGCGCTGGAAGGCCACGCGCGACTACATGGTCAAGGAAGAGCTGCTCAAGGCCGACGCCCCTTGGCAGAAGGCCTTCACGCTGGACATCGTCAAGCAGATCAAGGTCATGCCTTGAACAACTTGGAGCGCACCATGCTGGCCCCCAACCCCGCTTTCATCGCACCCGTTGTCGAGGCGCTGTCGGTCTGCAAGACCTACCGCAACGGCACGCAGGCCCTGGCCCCAACCGACTTCACCTTGATGCCGGGTGAGTTCGTCTCGCTGATCGGTCCGTCTGGCTGCGGCAAGAGCACACTGCTCAAGCTCGTGGCGGGGCTGATCGAGCCCAGCGATGGGCGCCTGCAATGGTGGCGCCAGGGCGCGCTGCTGCAAGGCGCGCAGGCCCCGGCGGGCCGGCGCCTGGCATTTGTCTTTCAGGAAGCCACGCTCATGCCCTGGTCCAGCGTGGAGGCCAACGTGCGCCTGCCGCTGGACCTGCAGAAGGTGCCCAAGGACGAGGCCGAGGTGCGCGTGGCCCAGGCCCTGCAGCGCGTCGGCCTGGCTCGCTACGCGCGCCACCAACCGCGCGAGCTGTCCGGCGGCATGCAGATGCGCGTGTCGATCGCGCGGGCGCTCGTCACCGAGCCCGACCTGCTGCTGATGGACGAGCCTTTCGGCGCGCTCGACGAGATCACGCGCAACAAGCTCGACGAGGACCTGCGCCAGCTGTGGGCCGAGAAGGGCCTGTCGGTGGTGTTCGTGACGCACTCGGTTTACGAAGCGGCCTTCCTGTCGAGCCGCGTGGTGGTGATGGCCGCCCGGCCAGGCCGCGTGTTCCACGAGGTGAGCTTGAACCAGGCCATGCCTCGCGACGCCGCCTTCCGTGCTTCGCCCGAGTTCGCCACCACCTGCCGCGAGCTGTCCGACCTGCTGCTTCAGGCCAGTCTGGTCAGTGGCAGCGACCAGCTCGAAACCGCCTGATAGGAGAACCCGCCATGAGCCCCACCCTTCAGGCGCAATCGCCATCGGGCACCAGCCCGGCATCGCTTTCGCCGGCTTCATTCAACCGCACGCCAAACATGGCCTCCTCAACCACCCCGGCCCAAGCCCCCTCCCGCAAGGCCCAACCCTGGGCCCAGTCCGAGCGCTTCCTTCGCGTGGCCGTGCCCGCCGCCGTCGGCCTGATGCTGCTGATGCTGTGGGAGGGCCTGGTGCGCGCCTTCGAAGTGCCCGAGTTCCTGGTGCCCGGTCCGCTGCGCGTGGGCCAGGCCCTGCACGAGGACTTCGGCATGCTCATGGGCTCGCTGTGGACCACGCTGAGCATCACGGCCGGCGCCTTCCTGGTGGCCACGTTGGTGGGCACGCTCATCGCGTTCGCCTTCGTGCAAAGCCGCTGGGTCGAACTCAGCTTCTTCCCGTATGCGGTGCTGCTGCAGGTCACGCCCATCGCGGCCATCGCCCCGCTGATCATCATCTGGGTGAAGAACCCCACGGCCGCGCTGATCGTGTGCGCGGTGCTGATCGCGCTGTTCCCCATCATCGCCAACACGACCATGGGCCTGCGCAGCGTCTCGCCCGGGCTGGCCGCCTTCTTCCGCATGCAGGGCGCCACGCGCTGGCAGACCCTGGTGCGGCTGCAGATCCCGAGTGCGCTGCCTTACTGGTTCGCGGGCCTGCGCATCTCATGCGGGCTGTCGCTGGTGGGCGCGGTGGTGGCCGAGTTCGTGGCCGGCACGGGCGGGCAGGGCGCAGGCCTGGCCTACCAGATCCTGCAGGCGGGCTACCAGCTCAACATCCCGCGCCTGTTCGCGGCGCTGGCGCTCATCAGCCTGACCGGCGTGGTGCTGTTCTGGGCCATGCTGGCGCTCAGCAACATGGTGCTCAGAAGCTGGCACGACAGCGCCCAGACGCAGGAGCGCTGAAGCCATGCGCAGCTTCCTCATCCAGGGCGCCGAGGCCCTGCACACCGGCGACGCGGTCGATGCCGTTCGCACCACCGCACAAGGCACTGGCGTGCGCGTGCGCGATGGCGTGATCACCGACATCGGCCAACTCACGCCAGAGCCTGGCGAGGCCGTGGTCGATGCGCGCCACACGGTGCTCTACCCCGGCTGGGTCAACACCCACCACCACCTTTTTCAAACGGTGCTCAAGAACGTGGGCGCCGGCCAGGGCGTGCCGCTCATGCCCTGGCTCGAAGCCGTGCCTTACCGCTACGGCCCCTTCATCGACGAAGAAGCGCTGACCGTCGCGGCCACCCTGGGGATCGCCGAGCTGCTGCTGTCGGGCTGCACCACCGTGGCCGACCACCACTACCTGTTCGGCCAAGGCGTGGACCACGACCCGGCTGCGGTGCTGTTCGGTGCGGCCGAGTCGCTGGGCGCACGCTTCGTGCTGCTGCGCGGTGGCGCAACGCGCACGCGCAACTTCGCCAGCGACGAGCACCCACCCATGCCGCACGAGTCGCTCGACGAGATGCTGCGCTCGCTGGAAGACACCGCAGGGCGCTTTCACCAAAGCGGTGGCGACGCCATGCGCAAGGTCGTGGTGGCACCGACCACGCCGTTCTACTCGACAACGCCCGACGAGTTGCGCGAACTGGCTCGCGCCGCGCGCCGCTGGGGCCTGGGCCTGCACTCGCACCTGTCTGAAACGCAGGACTACGTGCGCTTCGCCGCCGAGAAGTGGGGCATGCGCCCCGTGCACTGGTGTGCCGAGCAGGAGTGGATCGGGCCCGACGTGTCCTACGCCCACATGGTGCACCTCGACGCCAGCGAGGTGGCCCTGTGCGGAGAAACGCGCACCGCCATCGCCCACTGCCCGCAGAGCAACGGCCGGCTGGGCAGCGGCGTGGCGCCGGTGCAGGCGCTGCACGCAGCTGGTGCCGTGGTGTCGGTGGGCGTGGACGGCGCCGCCTCCAACGAGGCCGCCGACATGCTCAACGAGCTGCACGCGGCCTGGCTCATCCACCGCGCGGCCAAAGGCGCCGACGCCCAGCCTGCCGAGCAACTCATCCACTGGGCCACCGATGGCGGCGCCCGTGCGCTCGGCCTGAAACAGGTGGGCCGCATCGCCGTGGGCATGCAGGCCGACCTGGCCTTGTACGACCTCAACCACCCGCGCTACGCCGGCCACCACGAACTGGCCACCGCGCCCATCACAGCCGGCGGTGGCGGCCACCTGCGCCGCGTGTGGGTGGCCGGCCGCGAGGTGGTGCGCGACGGCGCCATCCCCGGCTTCGACCTGCCGTTGTGGCTGGCGCGTGCGCGCCGCGTGGTGCACAGGCTGCAGCAACGCGCCGGGGTGTTGGCATGAGCGCACCCCACTTGTTTCCCCGTTTGAGCGTAGAAGCGGTCGACCGCAGCGCACTGCACCGTGCAGGCGCCCGGCTGGACATTGCGCTCGTTTTCAACCTCGATGACTGAAAGCGAGTCCCCCACATGCTGACCACCCAACAACCCGTGCTGCGCAACTTCTGGTACGCGGTCATGCCGCTGTCGATGCTGGCGGATGGGCCCCAACCCTTCACCCTGCTGGGCGAGAAGATCGTGCTCTTCCTCGATGAAAACGGCGAGCCCGCCGCCTTGAAAGACCGCTGCTGCCACCGCACCGCCCAGCTCAGCAAAGGCTGGTGCGAAGGCGGCAAGGTGGTGTGCGGCTACCACGGCTGGACGTACGACCGCAGCGGCGCGGTGGTGCGCATCCCGCAGTACGAAGCCGACCGCGCCATCCCCTGCCAGTTCAAGACCACGTCCTACCGCTGCACCGGCCGCTACGGCTACGCCTGGGTCTGCCTGGGCGAGCCCATCGACGACATCCCCAGCATCCCGGAGTTCGACGACCCGGCGTACCGCACCATCTTCCAGTTCTACGAAACTTGGGCGACCAGCGGCCTGCGCTTCATGGAGAACTCCTTCGACAACTCGCACTTCAGCTTCGTGCACCGCAACACCTTCGGCGTGGCGGCCTCACCCAAGCCCAGCAGCTACCGCATCGAAGAAACCGCCAGCGGCTTCTACGCCGAGACGGTCATCGACGCCGTCAACCCGCCGCACCTGCAATGCGTCAGCGGCGTGAAGGAGCCGATCACCACGCGCCACATGCGCAACGAGTGGTACCGCCCCTTCGCGCGCCGACTCGACATCGAGTACCCCAGCGGCATCCGCCACATCATCATCAACAGCCTGGCGCCCATCGACGACGGCCACATCCAGGTAGCGCAATGGCTGTTCCGCAACGACACCGAGGCGGACTGCCCGGCGCAGACGCTCATCGATTTCGACTTCGAGATCACGCGCGAGGACAAGGTGATCATCGAGTCCACCGACCCCGACGCCATGGTCGACGCCAGCCGCCACGGCGTGGAGTACTCGATGCCGTCGGACAAGCCGGGCATGATCATGCGCAAGCAGCTGCTGGCGCTGCTGCGTGAGCACGGTGAGGAGGAAGTGTTCAGGGCGTGAGCCCCGCCAGCCAGTTTCGCAACATGGCCTTCGAGGCCATATCCAGCCCCGGCCCGAAGGCTTGCGCCTGCTCACGCAAAACCCGCACGTCGATGCCCGCTGACGCCAGCTCACCCGCGTGCCCGATCAACCAACGCTCGAAGCGACTGGCATCGGCCTCGGGGTGGCATTGCAAGCCCAGCACGTTGGGGCCCAGGCTGAAGGCCTGGCGCTCGTACACATCGGTGGACGCGAGCAGCTGGCAGCCATCGGGCAAGTCAAAGGTGTCGCCATGCCAATGCAGCACGGGCACGCCATCGAGGGCCACCAGCGGCGAAGCCCGGCCTGCCTGCGTGAGTTGCAACGGCCCCCAGCCAATCTCCTTTCGTCCACCCGGGTAGACGCGAGCCCCCAAGGCAGCGGCCATCAGCTGCGCGCCCAGGCAAATGCCCAGCGTGGGGCGCCTGGCCCTCAAGCGCTCGCGCAGGGCCTCGACCTCGTCCAGGACGAATGGGTAGGCCTCGGTCTCGTAGACCCCAATGGGCCCGCCCAGCACCACCAGGCACTCCGCCTGCCGGATCGCAGCGCTCAGGTCGTCCACCCCGGCCTGCAGCACCTCGATGGCGTGGCCGCGTTGGCGCAGCGCGGACTCGAAAGAGCCGAGGTCTTCAAAAGCCAGGTGCTGGACGACGGTGACGGTGGCTGAACTGGCGAGCATGGGCACTCCGAAAAGAAATGACGAGGCAAAGCAAGAGGTCGCCCCGGGATGATGCCAGCCACCCCGGGGCTGGCTCTCATCGCAGGGCCACGCGCGGGAAGTCGACCGGGATGTCCAAGGCCACGTTGACGTAGTTGGTGAACAGGTTCAAAGCCACGTGCGCCAGGATCTCGACCACCTGCTCGTCCTTGAAACCCACCTCATGCAGGTTGGCCACGTCGGCATCGCTGACCTGGGCGCGCTGCTCGACCACCTTGAGCGCAAAGGCCAGGGCGGCAACGGTTTGGGGGTCGGACGACTGGCCCAGCTGCGCTGCGGCCATGTCGGCAGCCGAAGCGCCGGCCTTCTGACCCAGCACCGTGTGCGCGGCCAGGCAGTACTCGCAGCGGTTGCGGTTGGCGATGGCCACGGCGATCTGCTCGCCCAACTTGGCACCCAGCGTGCCCTGGCCCAGCGCACCAAAGGCGGCCCACATGCTCTGCAGCGCGGCAGGCGAATTGGCCACGGCCTTGAACATGTTGGGAGTGGCGCCAAAGGCCTGCTGGACCTGGGCGAGCAAGGGCTGGCTGGCAGCAGGAGCGAGTTGGGTGTTGGTGTTGACGCGAGGCATGGTGTGTCCTTTCAGGTTGCAGCCGACCGACGGGTCGGCATGCGCCCAGTGTGCGAACGCAACCCGAACGAGGAGTCACAATTCATACGCACAACGCATCATTTCGTACAGAATGTCCCCATGAACGCCAGCCTCGCTCCGCACGCCGCCCCGCCCCTCGATCGGCTCTCCGGACTGCTCGAGCGCTTTCGGGTGCAGGCGCAGTTGCATCACACCGGCTCGCTGTGCGGGCTCAGCCACTTCGACGCCTGCGACGGGCACGGCTACCTGCACGTGCTGCGGCGGGGCAGGCTGCAAGTGCATCACCCGGGCTCGCGCGAGGTGCCCGAGACCTTGCAGCTTGATGAGCCCACGCTGCTGCTCTACCCGCGCCCCTTCACCCACCGTTTTCACAACCCGCCGGTGGATGGCTCCGACTTCACGTGTGCCCGACTGGCTTTTGATGGCGGCGCGCAGAACCCGCTGGCGCGCGCCCTGCCGCCACTGATCGCGCTGCCCTTGGCGCAGGTGCAGGGACTGGACGCATCGCTGGGGCTGCTGTTCGCCGAAACAGATCGCGTGCGCTGCGGTCAGCGCCTGCTGGCCGACCGGCTCTTCGAGGTCGTGGTGCTCCAGTTGCTGCGCTGGCTGCTCGATCACCCGCAGGAAGCGGGCATCCGCCCCGGCCTCATCACGGGCTTGTCAGAGCCACGCCTGGCCCGCATCCTCGTGGCCGTTCACGATGCGCCTGGCCAGGCCTGGACGCTCGAGCGCATGGCCGAGTGCGCAGGCATGTCGCGCACGACCTTCGCCAACACCTTTCGTGACGTCGTGGGCCAGACCCCTGCGGACTACCTGGCCGACTGGCGCATCGCCCTGGCGCAAAGCCGCCTGCGCGAAGGCCAGCCGATCAAGGCCCTCGCCGAAGAGCTCGGCTACGCGAACGCCTCGGCGCTGTCGCGGGCTTTCAGCGCCCGCACCGGCATGTCACCCCGCGACTGGCTCAGGCACCAAGCGCAACGAGACAGCGCAGGGGCCTGAGCCTCAGCGGCCTGTGCGCTCGAACGTCGAGACCGCGCGCATCAGCTCGTCGGCCTGCCCCTTGAGGCTGCTCGACGCCGCCGCCATCTCTTCGACCAGCGCGGCGTTCTGCTGGGTGGCGCGGTCCATGTCGCCGACCGCCGTGCCGACCTGGCCCACGCCATCGGCCTGCTCGCTGCTGGCCACGCTGATCTCGCCCACGATCTGGGTCACGCGCTGGATGCTGTCGACCACGTCGGCCATGGTGCGGCCAGCCTGATCGACCAGCTGACTGCCGGTCTCGACCCGCTCGACGCTGTCGTTGATCAGGCTCTTGATGGCCTTGGCCGCTTCGGCCGAGCGGCTCGCCAGGCTGCGCACCTCGGAGGCCACCACCGCGAAGCCACGGCCCTGCTCACCGGCACGTGCCGCCTCCACCGCCGCGTTCAGCGCCAGGATGTTGGTCTGGAAGGCGATACCGTCGATGGTGCCGATGATGTCGCCGATGCGACGCGAGGCCTCGTGGATCTCGCGCATGGTGCTGACCACCTGCCCCATGACATCGCCCCCCTGCCTGGCCACGTTGGACGCGTTGAGCGCCAGGTCATTGGCCGTGCGGGCGTTGTCCGCGTTTTGCTTGACGGTCTGGCTGAGCTCGTCCATCGAGGCAGCGGTCTGCTGCAAGGCGCTGGCCTGCTGCTCGGTGCGGGACGACAGGTCCATGTTGCCCTGGGCGATCTCGGTGCTGGCGGTGGAGACACCGTCGGCGTTGCGACGCACCACGTTGAAGACCTGGGCGATCTTGCCCATGAATTCGTTGAAGCCGCGCCCAATGGTGGCCAGCTCGTCGTTGCCTTCGACGCTCAGGCGCACCTCCAGGTCGGCATCGGCACCCGCCAGGCCCTCCATGGTCCGGGTCAAGGCATGCAGGGGCCTCATGACGCGGCGCACCAGCCAGACCATCGCCACGCTCGCGGCCGCACAGGCCACCACGGCAGCCAACACGGCGCTCCAAAGGGCCTGCCTGGCCTGAGCCAGGGCCAGGTCAACGGGGTAAGACATGCGCACGCTCCACGGCGCCACGCCGGTTTGCACCACCACGGGCTCGAAGACGTGCACCCAGCCCTGGGCGTCTTCATAGCGGTACGGCTCGCCCTTGGCAACGTGCGCCATGGCTTCGGCAGGCAAGTCGTCGGCCTTCTTGGCCAGGCGCTCGGCTTCACGCACCGCCACGTACAAGCCACCGGCCGACAGCAGCGACACCCGGGCACCCGGCATGGGCTCCATCTTGTCCACCTGCTCGGACAGGGCCTTGAGCGGCAAGTCCGCGCCGGCCATGCCGATGAAGCGCCCATCGACCAAGATCGGCGAGGCGATCGTCGCCATCAGCACGTCCTTGCCCGCCACCGGGTAGATGTAGGGCTCGATCAGCGCGTCCTGGCGGGTGCGACGCGGGATGTCGTACCAGTCGTTCGCGCCCGCCTTTTCGTAGTCCAGCAGTGGCTCGACAGCGATGCTGCCGCTGCCCCGGTTCCAGTAGGCGATGTAGCGTCCGGTGGCATCGTAGGCAGGGCCCTTGCCGGCGAAATCGGCATCCCGGCCATCCAAGGCGTTGGGCTCCCAGATCGAATACGTGCCGATGAACTCGGCATGCGACTGCAGCACCTGCCGCGCCATGGCGTCGAGCTGATCGCGGCTGGGCGCGTGGCCAGCGGCCTTCATGCCTTGCAGCGAGGTGGCCAGGGTCTTGACGGCACCGAAGCTGCGCCCCAGTTCGTTGGCAACCAGTCCAGCGGCCTCGCGGGCGGCCAGGCGGGCTTGCTCGTCGGCCTGATCCCGGGACATGCCGGAAGTTTGCAGCCCCATCACCGTGCTGGTGGCTGCCACGCACAGCACACACAGCGCCGTGGCGGCGATGGCCAGTTTGGCGGTCAGGGACAGGCTTTGCGGCAAGCGCCGTGAGGTCAGGGTGTTCATGAACGGTCCTTCATTGATCACTGGCGAGAGGGAACACATGCCCAGGCCAGACCCTTGCTATCGGCCGATTGCCCGAGGGCTGAAGCGCCAAATCGATCACGCACCAAAGGGTGGCGGCCGCACCCGGTTGGTGCCATCCAAACCAGGTGGACTGCACAAGCGCCGAACAGGCGCGGGTGACAATGCCAAGCGCGAGCTGGCTTGGACAGCTCAACGGCCGACCCTGCGTCGGCCCCTCGACGGAGACGGTAGACGGGAGACGGCACATGGCTGGAGAAAACGGCGGCAGCGACCTGCTGCAGGTGGTGATGCTGCTGAGCGCAGCGGTGGTGGCGGTGCCGCTGTTCAAGCGCCTGGGGCTGGGCTCGGTGCTCGGCTACCTGGCGGCGGGCCTGGCCATCGGGCCCTTTGGCCTGGCCTGGTTCACCGACCCGCACACCATCTTGCACACGGCCGAGCTCGGCGTGGTGATGTTCCTCTTCCTCATCGGCCTGGAGATGCGCCCCTCGCACCTGTGGGGCCTGAGGCGCGCCATCTTCGGCCTGGGCAGCTTGCAGGTGGTGGTCTGCGGCGCGCTGATGACGCTGGTGGGCATGGGCTTCGGGTTTTCCTGGCAGGTCTCGCTGATCAGCGCCATGGGCTTCGTGCTCACCTCCACCGCCATCGTCATGCAGTTGCTGGGCGAGCGCGGCGATGTGGCCGCGCCACGTGGCCAGAAGATCGTCGCCATCCTGCTGTTCGAGGACCTGCTCATCGTGCCCTTGCTGGCGCTGGTCGCCTTCCTGGCCCCAGCCTCGGCTTCCGATGCCGCCGCAGGTGGGGGCACGAACTGGGGCGCCATCGGCCTGGCCCTGGGCTCGGTGGGCGTGCTGGTGGCCGCTGGCCTGTGGCTGCTCAACCCGATGTTCCAGGTGCTGGCGCGCTCGAAGGCGCGTGAGGTGATGACGGCTGCGGCGCTGCTGGTGGTGCTGGGCGCGGCCCTCTTGATGCAGCTTGGTGGCCTGTCGATGGCCATGGGCGCCTTCCTGGCCGGTGTGCTGCTGTCGGAATCGACCTTTCGCCACCAGCTCGAGGCCGATGTCGAGCCCTTCCGTGGCCTGCTGCTGGGCCTGTTCTTCCTGGGCGTGGGCATGTCGCTCGACCTGGCCGTGGTGGCGTCCAACTGGCCCTTGATCGTCGCGGGCGTGCTGTCGCTGATGGGCACCAAGGCGCTGTGCATCTACCTGGTGGCCAGGCTGGCCAAGAGCTCCCATGTCGACGCGCTCGACCGCGCGGTGCTGATGGCCCAAGGCGGCGAGTTCGCCTTCGTGCTGTTCGCCGCCGCGTTGGCCGCGAAGGTGATCGACCCCATCGTCAACGCCAACATGACGGCCATCGTGGTGCTGTCGATGGCGCTGACGCCCCTGACCGTGCTGCTGCACAAGCGCCTGGCCAGGGCCGATGCGGTGTCGATGGACGGCGTGGAAGCGGTCAGCGAGCACACGGCCAACGTGCTGATCATCGGCTTCGGGCGCGTGGGGCAGATCGCCAGCCAGGGCGTGCTGGCGAGGGGCGCCTCGCTGACCATCATCGACCACGACACCCAGGTCATCCGCGACACAGCAGAGTATGGCTTCAAGGTCTACTACGGCGACGGCAGCCGGCCCGAGGTGCTGCACGCCGCCGGCGCCCACCAGGCTTGCGCGGTGCTGGTTTGCGTCGACGACAAGGCCGCGGCCACGCGCATCGCCGAGAGCGCCCGGCACGTGTGCCCGCAAGCGCAGGTCATCATCCGCGCCTACGACCGCGAACACGCGGTGGAGCTGGCCAAGGCCGGCGCCGACGTCTGCGTGCGCGAGACCTTCGAGTCGGCCATGGTGCTGGGCCGCGAAGCCGTGCTGGCCACCGGCGCCAGCGCGGAAGAAGCCGACGAGGTCATGGACCGCGTGCGCCGCCGCGACGCCGAACGATTCGAGCTCGAAGTGGCCGGCGGACTGTTCGCCGGGCGGGCGCTGGTGCTGGGCAACGTGGCCAAACGCCAGCACCAGATCGAAGCCAGCGCGGCGGCCAGCAACGCCAGCTGAGGCGCGATCCAAAACGCTTACGCTCGATCCATGCGCACCTTGCTCATCGTCTACCACTCGCACACCGGCGGCACACTTCAAATGGCCGAGGCCGCCGCAGAGGGCGCGCGCCAGGAAGGCGGCGTTCACGTGCGCCTGCTGCACGCCTCGCAAGCGGGGCCCGATGACTTGCTGCAGGCCGATGGCTACGTCTTTGCCACGCCCGAGAACCTGGCGGCCATCAGCGGCGTGCTCAAGGACTTCTTCGACCGCTGTTACTACCCGGCGCTGGATCGCCTCAACGGTCGGCCCTTCGCCAGCCTGATCTGTGCAGGCAGCGATGGCCACAACGCCGCGCGCCAGATCGATCGCATCGCCACAGGCTGGCGGCTCAAAGCCGTGGCCGAGCCGCTGATCGTGTGCACGCGCGCGCAGAGCACCGAGGCCATCCTGGCGCCCAAGCACATCGGCGAAGGCGAGTTGATGGCCTGCCAGGCCCTGGGTGAGTCGATGGCAGCCGGGTTGGCGTTGGGGGTGTTTTGATCCGTGCGGCCGATCGGTGGCATGCTCAGGCCATGAGAGTCGTTCAGATCACTTCCGCCCAAGTCACCCTGATCGCCATCGCGGCCAGCCTGGCAGGCTGCAGTTCCGAGCCACGCCAAACACCGGCTGGCCAGGCCGCGCGCCCACCGGCTGCAGCGGCCGCCGCCCCCGATGCCGCGACCACGCCACAGCTCAGCGAGGCCCAGCGCTTCGCCACCTGGCTGCATGATTTCCGCACCACCGCGCGCGCCGCCGGCATCAGCGAAGCCACGCTCAAGGCGGCGCTGGATGTGGCCGAGTTCCGCCCCCGCACCATCGAACTCGACCGCAGCCAGCCCGAGTTCTCGCGCAGCACCTGGGACTACCTCGACAGCGCCGTCTCGCCCACGCGCGTGAACAACGGCCAGGCCAAGCTGGCCCAGGTGCGCGCCCAAGCCGACGCTGCGGCCAGCCGATACGGCGTGCCCGCGCCCGTGCTGGTGGCCGTGTGGGGCATGGAGAGCAACTACGGGCAGAACTACGGCGACGTCCCTGTGATCGACGCGCTGGCCACCCTGGCCTTCGAAGGTCGCCGCGAAGCCTGGGCACGTGGTGAGCTGCTGGCCGCGTTGAAGATCATCGACCAGGGTGACATCGACCGCGAGCACATGATCGGCTCGTGGGCTGGCGCCATGGGCCAGACCCAGTTCATGCCATCGGCCTTCCTGGCCCGAGCGGTGGACGCCGATGGCGACGGCCGCCGCGACATCTGGCGCAGCATGCCCGACGTGCTGGCCTCGACGGCCAACTACCTGCAGCGCGCCGGTTGGGTGGCGGGCGAAGCCTGGGCGCCCGAAGTCAAGCTGCCCGAGGGTTTCGACGTGGCGCGTGCCGACCCGGACGTGCGGCAAGACGCCAGCCAGTGGCAGGCAGAAGGTGTTCGCCTGGCCGATGGCGCGCAGTTGCCCGACATGGCCGAAGCCAGCATCCTGCAGCCTGCTGGCGCGCGCGGCCCGGCCTTCCTGGTGGGGCGCAACTTCCGCGCCGTGCTTCGCTACAACAACGCCACGAGCTACGCGCTGGGTGTGACCTTGCTGGCCCAACGCATCGACGGCGGGGCACCTGTGCAGGCCGCCTGGCCTCGCGATCAACGTGCGCTCAGCCGCAGCGAGGTCAAGTCGCTGCAGGCCGCGCTCAATCAGAAGGGCTTCGCCACCGGCACACCCGACGGCCTGCTGGGCCCGGCCACGCGTGGTGCCCTGCGCGACTGGCAGCGCAGCGTGGGATTGCCAGCCGATGGCTTCGCGACGACCGAGCTGCTGGTGCGCCTGCAGCAGCCCTAAAATCCGCCCCCTTTGACACGTTTGCACGCGCCCACCCTGGGCGAGCGACTCGGGCGCCATGAACATCACCGTCAGCGAAGAACTCAAGGCCTACATCGACCCCCTCACGCCCGACGAGCACGAAGCGCTCGAGCGCAGCCTGCTGAACGAAGGCTGCCGTGACGCGCTGGTGTTGTGGGGCGATCTGCTGATCGACGGGCACAACCGCTACGGCATCTGCAAGCAGCACGGCATCCCCTTCCAGACGGTGCAGCACCCGCACTTCAAGTCGATGGACGATGTGCACCTGTGGATGATCGACCAGCACCTGGGCCGACGCAGCGTGTCGGACTTCCAGCGCGGCGTGCTGGCGCTGCGCAAGCGCGAGATCCTGGCGCAGAGGCGCGATCGTGGCGCGACGGCTTCTTCGGCATCGGCAGACCAGGCGGGTCATGAAGCCGACGGGGCGATGGCATCCGGCGCCACATCAACGCCCACCTCGGCCCCCGAACCCGCCCCGCTGAAAAACCGCACCGACATCGCCCGCGCCGCGCGCCTGAGCAGCAACCAGGTGGTGATGATCGAGAAGATCCAGAACCAGGCCGTGCCCGAGCTGGTGGCCGCCGTCAAGCAAGGCGCCATCAGCCTGAACGCCGCCGCAGCGGTGGCCAGCCTGCCCGCCGAAGAACAAAAGGCCGCAGCCCTGGCGGGCAAGGACGAGCTCAAACAAGCCGCCAAGCGCGTGCGCGAGGTCAAGCGCAAGCCCACGCCGGAGCGCGAAGACGCCGCTCAGGACGCAGGCGGTGACGAGCCGCCCTTCGAGCCTGGCTCAGGCCCGCACGACGAGGTCCAAGCCCTGCGTCAGCGCGTGGCCGAGCTCACGGCAGAAAACACGGCGTTGCGCGAGCAGCTGGCGCGCCTGCAAGCCTGAGCACCGCGGCCCAGCAGGCCGCCAGCTCAGCGCACCTTGAAGAAGGCCACCGACTCGACCAGGCTCTGAGACTGGGTCTTGAGGCTCTCGGCTGCGGCGGCGCTTTCCTCCACCAACGCCGCATTCTGCTGCGTGGTCTGGTCCATCTGCTGGATGGCCTGGGCCACCTGATCGACGCCATTGCTCTGCTCGCGGCTGGCCGACGAGATCTCGCCAACGATGTCGGTGACGCGGCGGATGGCAGAGACGATCTCGTCCATGGTGCTGCCGGCCTGCTCGACCAGCTGTGCGCCGCGGTCCACCTGCTCGACGCTCTGGCCGATCAGGCTTTTGATTTCCTTGGCGGCTTCGGCACTGCGTTGCGCCAGGGTGCGCACCTCACCGGCCACCACCGCAAAGCCCCGGCCCTGCTCACCGGCGCGCGCGGCTTCCACGGCCGCGTTCAGCGCCAGGATGTTGGTCTGGAACGCGATGCCATCGATGGTCCCGATGATGTCGCTGATCTTGCGCGAGCTGTCGTTGATGCCCTGCATGGTCTGCACCACCTGGCCGACCACGTCACCGCCGCGCATGGCCACCTCCGAGGCGCCCTGGGCCATCTGGTTGGCCTGGGATGCCGCGTCCGCGTTGTTGCGCACGGTGCTACCCACCTCTTCCATGGTGGCGGCCGTCTGCTGCACGGCGGAAGCCTGCTCTTCGGTGCGTTGCGACAGGTCCAGGTTGCCCTGGGCGATCTGCGCGCTGGCCGTGGCCACGCCTTCGGCCGAGCCCCGCACGCCCGAGACCACGTCGGACAAACGGCCCTGCATGGTGCGCAGCGAGCCGAGCAAGCGCCCCAGCTCGTCAGACGAGTTCACCTCGATGTGTTGCGCCAGGTTGCCCTCGGCCACACCCTCGGCCACGGCCAGCGCCGAAGCGATGGGGCGGGTGATGGAGCGCGTGAGCCACACGGCGGCCACGGTGCCCACCAGCAGGCCCAGCAAGGCGGACACCAGCAGCGCGTTGCGGGCGAAAACGTAGGTGCCCTCTGCACTTTTTCCCGCCGCTGTGGCGCCATCGCTGTTGAGCTTGATCAGCGCCACCAGGTCGGCGGTGGCCTGGTCGAAGCTTTTTTGCGCATCGCCTTCCAGCAGCGCCCGAGCCTGGTCGGTCTGGTTCTGGCGAGAGAAATTCATCACCTGCTCATGCAAGCGCAGGTATTCGCCCCAGCTGCGCTCGAAGGCGGCGTGCTGCGTGCGCTCCTGGTCCGACGACATGAGCGCCTTGTAGGACTCATGCAAACTGTTGAACTCGGTCTTGAACTTCGTGAGCTCTGCCTCGATGCCGCGCATCGCCGACTCATCGGTGTTGAGCACGTGGCGGAACTCCAGGATGCGCTGGTCAGAGATGTTCGTGTTGAGCTGGTTGACGAGCTCGACGCTGGGCAGCCAGTTGTCGGTGATCTCTGACTCCTTGGCGTGCATGGCACCCATCTGGCTCCAGGCCAGGGCCACCATGGCGACGATGAGCAAAAGGAGCCCACCCAGGACGGCGCCCAGGCGGTGGGCGATGCTGGCAGACAAGCGCATGGATTCCCTCGGTACAACAACACGACACCAGCCTATCGGCCGACGCTGGGTTGGACTTGAAGGAAAAATCGGCAAAAGTGGCAGCAATCCTGCCCGCAGGCACCTCCCGGTGCCCGCACTGGACTCAACGCGCCAGTTCGGCCCGCATCGCGTCGATCACATCCCGGTAGCCGGGCTGACCGAAGATGGCCGAGCCGGCCACGAAGGTGTCGGCGCCCGCGTCGGCGATGCGACGGATGTTGTCGACCTTCACACCCCCGTCGATTTCCAGGCGGATGTCGCGACCGGAAGCGTCGATCACCTTGCGCACCTTCTCCGCCTTGCGCAGCGTGCTGTCGATGAAGCTCTGGCCGCCAAAGCCGGGGTTCACGCTCATCAGCAGCACCACGTCGACCTTGTCGATGACCCACTCCAGCACGTCGATGGGCGCCGCCGGGTTGAACACCAGTCCGGCCTGGATGCCTTCGGCCTTGATCAGCTGCAGCGTGCGATCGACGTGGGTGGAGGCGTCGGGATGGAAGGTGACGATGTCGGCGCCCGACTTGGCGAAGGCCGTGGCCAGGGCGTCCACCGGCTGCACCATCAGGTGCACGTCGATGGGCACCTTCGTGCCATCGGCCTTGACCGAGTGCTTGCGCAGCGCCTGGCACACCATGGGCCCGAAGGTCAGGTTGGGCACGTAATGGTTGTCCATCACGTCGAAGTGGATCCAGTCCGCGCCGGCGTCGATCACATTGCGCACCTCTTCGCCCAGTCGGGCGAAGTCGGCTGAGAGGATGCTGGGTGCGATGCGGAAGGTGCGTGACATGGCGAGTGGCGGTTCGTGGTGGGCGGCAGGGCGCAATCGCGCGCCCAAACCGCCATTCTAGGAAACCCGCCCGCACCCCGGGCAAAAAGCCATCAGTACCCGGCCGTGCCCTGTGCCATCAGCCACGGCAGCCACATGTTCTTGCGCTGGCGGGCGATGCACTTGCGTGCTGGCAGCTCGCCGCTGACGGACTTGTCGACCGCGTAGGCCACCCATTCGGCGTGGGCGTCGGTCATCTCCAGCGTGGAATAGCCCTGGCGGCTGCTGTCGAAGAACTGGATGTGCGGGTTGTTCAGGCGCACGGCGGGGGCGGCCAGCGCACGGCCGATCAGCACCTGGGTCTGCGCATCGGCCTTGGCGGCCAGCATCTCGGCCAGCGTCGACGAGGTCACCGACGGCGTCATGAACTCGGCACCCACGTAGTTGTCCAGGGCCAGCGGGTTGAGGTTGCCGTAGTCGTGCTTGATGTTGCTGGCCATGTAGGTGTGCAGGTCACCGGTGGCCACCAGGAAGTTGCTGACCTTGGCGTCGCGCAGCGCACCGGTGAGGGCGCGGCGCTCGGCCTGGAAGCCGTCCCAGGCGTCGACGTTGAGCGGCGCCAACTGCGTGCCCAGGAAGGTCACGGCCAGGCGCCCGAAGAAGGTCTGGTTGCCCATGAGCTTCCAGGTCGCGCGGGACTTGGTCAGCCCATCGACCAGCCAGTTGAGCTGCGTCTTGCCCAGCAGGGTTTGATCAGCGCTGTTGTACTTCGTG
Source organism: uncultured Aquabacterium sp. (assembly GCA_964373965.1). Lineage (GTDB taxonomy): Bacteria > Pseudomonadota > Gammaproteobacteria > Burkholderiales > Burkholderiaceae_C > Aquabacterium. Next base: position 69,182 of record CAYJXE010000009.1, read on the forward strand.
CAGCCCAACGGGAAGTAGCGCTGGCCGAAGTCCTTCTCGCCGCAGGCATGGGCGCTGCGGTAGGTGCGGTTCTCGATCATGAACAGCTCGAGGAAGCCGCCGAAGTTGAATTGGCGGAACACCTTGAGCGCCTCGAAGGGGTGCGTGGCCTGCGCGTCAAAGCTCACGCGGGCCGGCACGTACTCACTCCAGGCACGCTGCGAATCGAGTTTGAGGCCGCGCAGCAGGCCGGCGTCGGCGCCGTACTTGGCGTCGGTCGTGTAGGGGTGGTCGGGCGCGCCCAGGGTGTCGCGGGCGTAGTCCCAGTAGGTGTCGTTGGCCGTCTCGTGGTCGTCGGGCACGCAGATCAGCGTGTGGCGCTCCATCAAGGCCTGGATGTTCGGGTCGCGGCGGATGGTGCGGTAGATGTAGCGGTAGTCGTTGACATCGAGCGCCACCGTGCCGCCCGAGGGCAGCACCATGGTGCGGTCGGCAAACGGCAGGCTCTGAAAGCGCGGGTCGCCCGCGGTTTCGTAGATGAAGTCGCCCAGGTGCAGCACGTGGTCGATGCTGTCGTCGCGGGCCACGTGGGCCAGCGCGCCGTAGTAGCCGTTGGTGTAGTCCTGGCAGGTCAGCAGCGCGAGCTTGTATCGCTTGCGCTGGGCGCTGGCGGCCGGCAAGGTGCGGCAGCGGCCCGTGCGGCTGACGGTGCCGTCGTAGATGAAGCGGTAAAAGAAGGGGCCGCCCGAGGCCATGGCCGGCAGCTGGCCATCGAGGTCGACCTTGACGGTGTGGTCGCGCTCGGGGCCGATGTCGTCGGCGTTCACGCGGGCCTGCACCAGCAGGGTGTTGAATTGCGCGTCCAGCGCCACCTGCAAGTACAGGGGTTCGCCACCGCGCACGGCGGTCGGGTCGATGTGCGTCCACAGGATCACGCCGGTCTCGCTCGGGTCGGCCGAGGCCACCGAGAGGTCGAACACGCGGGCCGAGTCGGTGCGCAGGTTGCGGGTGTCCAGCGGCACCAGGCCCAGGTTCATCCAGGATGCGGCACGCGCTTGCCAGGTGACGAACAACCCCCCACCGGCCACGCCCAGCGCGGACAGGAAACGACGACGATCCATGGGTACTCCTATTGGGTGCTTGGTAAAGAACTGCAATTGCGCGGCACGCGATGTTCACTGTCCAGCGTGACATCCCCATGAAGCGTCGGGACTTCCGCCCGGACCTGCCCGAAGGCATTGCCTAGAATGGGCCGCATGAACCAGGCCGAATTCACTTGCAGCGTGCACCCCAGCTACCTCGAGGAGCAGAGCGACCCGTCCACGCACGAGTACGCTTTTTCCTACACCGTCACCATCGTCAACAGCGGCACGGTGTCGGCGCAACTGATCGCCAGGCACTGGGTCATCACCGACGCCATGGGTCAAACCGAAGAGGTGCGCGGCCTGGGCGTGGTGGGCAACCAGCCCCTGCTCAAGCCGGGCGAGCGCTTCGAATACACCAGCTGGACCAGATTGAACACGCCGCATGGCACGATGCACGGCACCTTCTTTTGCATGACCGAAGACGCCCGACTGTTTGAAGCGCCCGTGCCCGAGTTCATGCTCGCGCGCTCGCAGTCGCTGCACTGAGGTCCGGCACACGATGGCGGTCATCTCCAAGCTCCTGTCCCCCTTCAACCGCCAGGCCTGGTGGCCTCGGCCCGGCAACGGCTTCGAGATCGAGGCCTGGCTGGACCAGGCCGATGCCGACGCACCGCTGGTCGAGCGCCACATCTGGCTGATCCGCACGCTGGACTGGGTGCGCCGTGGCGAGCCCGTCAGCGGCCTGCAGAACGTGGTGCGCCTGATCGACGCCAAACCCGAACGGCGCGCGCGCGTGGTGGCCTTGCTGGCCGCCTTCTGGCGCGACACCGACGTGGCCGCGCTGCTGGCCGACTATGGGTTCTCGCCACGCTCGGCCTTCCTCAACGAGCTGGGCGAGCGAGTGCGCCGGCGCCTGCTGCCAGCCAGCCCCGAGACCGCTGACCTGTCGGTGCTGTTCAACCTGCTGTTCAGCGACCCGGACGACGGACGCTGGCTGGCCCACCTGGACGAGGCCACGCTGGATCAGATCGGCGGACTGCTAGGCGATGGCCTGCGCGCTCCCGCCGCTGGCGAAACCGCCGCCCTGACCGCGCGCACCCTGGGCTGGCGCGACCCGTTTTGCGACGCCATGCTGTACCTGGCCGCGCAGGTGCGCGCCATCGGCTTTTCGCCGGCATTCCGATCGCGCATGGACATCAGCCTGGGTCAGGACTTCGATGCGCCCGTGGCCAGCAATGCCGACGCCAGCGCGCGCAACGCGTTTCGCCAACTCGGCCACGTGGTCGAGCGCCTGCGCGATGACATCGGCGCCCACCTGCGCGATCAGCCTGGCCAGGCCTGGAGCCCCACGCTGCTGCAGGACGCCCAATACCTGCGCGCGCTGCTGCACACCTGCGCCCAGGCCGCACGCGGCTTGCACGGCCACCTCGACACACAGGGCATCTCGGTCAACCTGGTCTTCCAGATCGACCAGCTGGTGGGCCGCTGCGAGCGCATCGAGCTGCTGCTCGACGCGGTGCTCGCGCCCCGCCCTTCACCGGCTTTGCACCACCTGCTGCTGACCTTGGTGCAAGTGGGCGAGCGCCGCCGCAGCGTGCGCGCGCTGTTCTCGCAGCACACCTCGCAGCTGGCGCGCCGCGTGGCCGAGCGCAGCGCCGAAACCGGCGAGCACTACATCACCCGCAACCGCGCCGAATACGCCGACATGTTCAAGCGCGCCTGCGGTGGCGGCGCCGTGCTGGCGGGCACCACCTTCATGAAGTTCGGGGTGCTGGCCCTCGGCCTGTCGCCCTTCATGGCCGGCTTTGGCGCGGGCCTGAACTACGCCATCAGCTTCGTCATCGTGCAATGGCTGCACTTCACGGTGGCCACCAAGCAGCCCGCCATGACGGCGCCGGCCATGGCCGCCAAGCTGGCCGACGTGCGCAGCGACGAAGCGGTCGAGTCTTTTGTCGACGAGGTGGCTCACCTGCTGCGCTCGCAGGTGGCCGGCATCCTGGGCAACTTGCTGGTGGTGGCACCGCTGGTGCTGGGCGTGCAGCTGGCCTTGATTCACGGCTTGAACCACCCGCTCATCAACGAAGAAGAAGCGCGCTACACCCTGCACAGCCTGACCCTGCTGGGCCCGACGCTTTGGTACGCGGCCTTCACAGGCGTGCTGCTGTTTGCGTCGAGCATCCTGGCGGGCTGGGCCGAAAACGCCTTCGTGCTGCACCGCCTGGACAGCGCGCTGCGCTGGAACCCGCGCATCCGAGCCTGGCTGGGTGAGGCGCGCGCGGCGCGCTGGTCGAGCTGGTGGCGCGAGAACATCTCGGGCCTGGCGGCCAACATCTCGCTGGGCTTCATGCTCGGCCTGGTGCCGGTGATCGCCAAGTTCCTGGGCCTGCCGTTTGACGTGCGCCACGTCACGCTGTCGACCGGGCAGGTGGCGGGTGCACTGGGCACCCTGGGCTGGGGCATGCTCAACGAGCCGGCCTTCTGGTGGTGCGTGGCCGCCCTGCCGTTGACGGGGGTGTTCAACGTGGGCGTGAGCTTCTTGCTGGCACTGCGCGTGGCAGCCCGCTCGCGCGGCGTGCGCGTGACCGACCGGGCCCGCCTGTGGCGCGCCATCGGGCGGCGCGTGCTGCGTCAGCCGATGTCCTTCCTGGTGCCACCGCGCTCGGCAGGCTGATCGGGTGCCTGCTCAGGCGCCTGGTCCGCCCCTTCGTCGTGCCACTCGCCACCGCGACGCCCTGAAAACATCGTCCACCAGATCAGGAAGACCAGCACCGCCAGCGCGAGCGCGGCTTCCAGCACAATCAGTCCCATGCCTTGCGTGTTCCCGTCGAGAAGAAAGTTGTGGGTCCGGTTGACCCTGTCCTTGGCCATTGTAGGAAGCCTCAGCGCCTGCGGCAGCCTCGTGCCTACCCGCAGCGGTGGCGCGGCGCCCATCACCCAGGCGCCTGCTTACTCGCCAAGTGCGCCCGCGCCCGAAGGGCCCAGCCTGCTGCGCACCAAGGCCCGCTGGGTGCAGGCAGCCTGGGGCGACATGCCCGGCTGGCAGGCCGACCGCCTGGGCGAGTGGTGGCCCGCCCTGGTCAAGGGCTGCGTCAAACCCGCAGCGGGCTGGCAGGCACTGTGTGACGAGGCCCGCCGCCTGGGCCCGGACTGGGGCCAACGCGTGGGCGACGACTTCGTGCGCCAGTGGGTCGAGACCCAGCTGCAGCCCTGGCGCGTGACCTCGCTGGAGGGCCAGGCCAGCGGGCTGCTGACCGGCTACTTCGAACCCCTGCTGGAAGGCCGCCGCACACCCGACGCGCGCTTTGCCTGGCCGCTGCACCGCCCGCCAGCAGGACTGGGCCAGCGCAAGCCCTTTTTCAGCCGCGCCGAGCTCGAATCAACCCCGGAGGGGCGCGCCGCCATCGCCGGGCGCGAGGTGGTCTGGCTGGCCGACCCGCTGGACGTGCTGCTCATCCAGGTGCAGGGCTCGGGCCGCGTGCGCCTGCTCGATGAACCCACGCCGCAGGGCACGCCCAAGGTCGTGCGCCTGGCCTTTGCCGGCCACAACGACCAGCCTTACCAGTCGGTGGCACGCTGGCTGGTGGACCAGGGCGCCTTCACGCTGGAGCAGGCTTCCTGGCCAGCCATCCGCAACTGGGCCCAGGCCAACCCCGCGCGGGTCGGCGAGATGATGGCGGCCAACCCGCGCGTCGTCTTCTTCCGCGAAGAACCCTTGACCGACCCCTCATCCGGGCCCAACGGAGCCCAAGGTGTGCCCTTGACACCCGGTCGCTCCATCGCCGTCGACCGCGACAGCGTGCCGCTGGGCACCCCGGTCTGGCTCGACAGCACGATGCCGCAGACCTGGGTGGCCGGCGGCATGCCACCGGCCTCGCCGCTGCGCCGCCTGGCCATGGCCCAGGACACGGGCGGCGCCATCCTGGGCGCGGTGCGGGCCGACTTCTTCTGGGGCTGGGGCGACGAGGCACTGGCCCAGGCCGGGCGCACCAAGCAACCGCTGGCGATGTGGGTGCTGTGGCCGCGCGGCCCTCAGCCCTGAGCCCGCGCGCCTTCAGGGCCCGATCTTGACCGACAGGCCCGTGGTCAACGACAGGTCGTTGCGCTTTTGGTTGGCGGCCACGCGGCTGTTGTAGGTGTCGGTCAGCGCCACGGTCAACGCCAGCGTGCGCGTCATGTCCACGTTCAGGGCCGCGCTGAGCTTGTAGAGGTGGTTGCGGTCACCATCGATCGCCAGGTAGCCCTCCAGCCGCTGCTTGAAGGACACCGTGGGCGTGAACTGCTGCGTGTACTCGTTGCCGATGAGCACGATGGTGCTGGCAAAGCGCGAGTCGGTTTCGCCGCCGATGGTTTTTTCGCGGCGGTAGCGGCTGACGGTGCGGCCCAGGCCAGCGAACACGTCCAAGGTGCGATCGACCTCGGTGAACAGGTGGCGCCCCAGGCCGACGGCCGCCTGCGTGCGCGTCTGCAGGTCGATGACACGGTCGTGTTCCAGGCTCAAGCGCGCAAACGCGAAGTGATCGGCGTCGATGTCGCGGTCGTGCTGCGCGGTACCGCCCCACTTGCCCGCGGTGGTTTCGCGGTCTGCCTTCTGCCCGTTCTGGCTCTCGCTGACCAGGGCGGTCAGCGTGGTCTTGCCGCCGTCCTTCTTGCGCGAGACGTCGACATCGACCTGCGCGGCACGCGAGCGGCTGTTGCCAGAAGTGCTCGAAAGCGAGGCGGTCATTCGGCCCGCCCAGGCGGTGGGCTCATCGTGCGCGGGCGCCTGGGCCGAGGCCGCGGACGCGGACGCGCCCGGATCGGGGGCAGCGGGTGTCACAGGCACCACGGCTTGCGCAGACAGCGCGTCTTGCGCTCCCACGGACGCACTCAGGCAAAGTAAGCCAGGCAGGAGGGCAAGGGGCCAGCGGGACATGCGAAGGACTCCAGTCGAAAACGAGGACCGGCATTTTCCCTCAGCGATGCCCAGACAGCGGTCAGTAGGTCTTGTACGGCAGGAACTTGCCCGACATGACGATGTTGACGCGATCGCCCATGGGGTTGGCCTCGCGCTGCAGGTCCATCTTGAAGTCGATGGCGCTCATGATGCCGTCGCCAAACTCTTCGTGGATCAGGGCCTTGAAGGTGGTGCCGTAGACGCTGATGAGTTCGTAGAAGCGGTAGATCAGCGGGTCGGTGGGCACGCTGGTGGGCAGCGAGCCCTTGTAGGGCACTTCCTGCAGCCACAGGCGGGCCTCTTCGGGCAGGTCGAAGATGTCGCCAATGATGGCGGCCTGCTCGGCCGTCAGCGTCATCTGGCCCAGGCAGGCGGCGGTGACCCACTCCTTGCTCAGGCCCACTTTGGTGGCCACGTCGGCCCACTTGATGCCCTTGCTGACCTTGGCTTGGATGATGAGGTCGGTCACGTCTTCGCGGTTCATGGTGTGGTCCTTTCTGTGTGGGTGCTGTGCAGGTTCTGCACGGGGTGTCAGCGGTTCACTTGAATTGGCGATCGGCTTCGTTGATCGCCACGTCGTTGATCGAGGCCTCGCGGCGGGCCATCAGGCCGCGCTCGTCAAAGGTCCAGTTTTCGTTGCCGTAGGCGCGCCACCACTGGCCCGCGTCGTCGTGGTACTCGTACTCGAAGCACACCGAGATGCGGTTGCCTTCGAAGGCGAACAGGCGCTTCTTCAAGTGGTATTCGTGCTCCTTGGCCCACTTGCGGGTCAGGAAGGCTTTGATGGCTTCGCGGCCGGTGAAGAACTCGCTGCGGTTGCGCCACCACGAGTCCTCGGTGTAGGCGGCGGCACAGCGCGCCGGGTCCTTCGAGTTCCAGGCGTCTTCGGCCATCTGCACCTTCAGGCGCGCGGTCTCTTCGGTGAAGGGCGGCAAGGGTGGGCGCAGCACGGGGGCTTCCGGCTTGGCATCGGCTGCGGGGTGGAGTTGGGCGCTCATGGCGGGGTCCTCAGGTGCTTTGTGTTCAACGGATGTCCGTGTCGGCTCAAGCAGCACGTGCAACGGCTCGTGCCGCAGATCAAGCGGCCACCAAACCAGGCCGCACCTCGGGCGGGTGCTCGGGCGCGCGGCCGTGGCTCAGGTCCTTGGAGCGCGCCACCAGGAAGTCGACCAGGTGGTTGCGCAAGGGGTAGAACTGCGGGTCGTGGTGCAGGCCTGCGCGGGTGCGGTCACGCGGCAGGGTGTTGACCACGATCTCGGCGACGCGGGCGCGCGGCCCGTTGCTCATGAGCAGGATGCGGTCGGCCAGCAAGATGGCCTCGTCCACGTCGTGCGTGATCATGAACACCGTCTGCTGCGTCTCGGCGCAGATGCGCAGCAGCTCGTCCTGGATGGTGCCGCGCGTGAGCGCGTCCAGCGCGCCGAAGGGCTCGTCGAGCAGCAGCATCTTGGGCTCGATGGCAAAGGCCCGCGCGATGCCCACGCGCTGCTTCATGCCGCCCGAGAGCTGCGAGGGCAGCTTGTCGATGGCGTGGCCCAGGCCCACCAGCTGCACGTACTTTTCAACGTGGGCGTTGATCTCGGCACGGCGCTTGTCGGGCCACTTCGAGCGCACCGCGAAGGCGATGTTCTGGCGCACCGTCAGCCAGGGCATCAGCGCGTGGCCCTGGAAGACCACGCCGCGCTCCAGGCCCGGTGCCGTCACCTCGCGGCCGTCCATGAAGACGTGGCCCGTGCTGCTGTGCTCCAGACCCGCCAGGGTGTTGAGGATGGTGGTCTTGCCGCAGCCCGAGTGGCCGATGATGCAGACGAATTCGCCGCGACGCATGGTGAAGTTCACGCCGTCGAAGACGGGCTCGGGGGCGCCGGGGTAGGCCTTGCCCAGGCCTTCGATTTTCAGGAAGTCAGTCGACATAGGTCACCGCCTTTTGCAGACGGGCAAAAGCCGCGTCCAGCACCATGCCCACCAGGCCGATGACCAGGATGGCGAAGATCACGTTGGGCAGCGAGAGGTTGTTCCACTCGTTCCACACGAAGTAGCCCACGCCCGTGCCACCCACCAGCATCTCGGCGGCCACGATGACCAGCCACGCGATGCCCATGCTGATGCGCATGCCGGTGAGGATGGTGGGCGCCGCTGCGGGCAGGATGACTTCCACCGCCGTGCGCCACTTCGAAACCTCCAGCGTGCGCGCCACGTTGAGCCAGTCGCGCCGCACGCTGGCCACGCCGAAGGCCGTGTTGATCAGCATCGGCCAGATCGAGCAGATGAAGATCACGAAGATGCCCGAAGCCGCCGAGTCCTTGATCGTGTAGAGCGCCAGCGGCATCCAGGCCAGCGGCGAGATGGGCTTGAGCACCTGGATGAACGGGTCGAGCGCGCGGTGCACCAGGGGCGACATGCCGATGGCAAAGCCCAGCGGGATGGCGATCAGCATGGCGATCAGGTAGCCCAGGCCGACGCGGCCCAGCGAGTAGGCCAGCTGGATGCCGATGCCCTTGTCGTTGGGGCCGTTGTCGTAGAAGGGGTCGGTGACGTGCTCCCACATCACGCGGCCCATCTGCGCCAGGGTGGGGAAGTTGCTGCCCGCCGAGTCGCCTTGCGCGGCCGGGTCCTTGCCCATGAGCTTCAGGTACTCGATCTGCTCGGGGCTCAGCGCGGGGCCGGCCGCGACCTTGGGCAGCGTGGCCAGGTGCCACACGCCCAGGATCACACCCAGCAAGATGAGCGACAACAGCGCGGCCCGAAAGCCTTCGCCTTGCCACCAGGGTTTTGCCACGGCCATGGTTGTTCTGCCTTGCTGTGCGGGGGTCAGGTGCGCTTGATGGCGAAGCTGTTGAGATAGGCCTCGGGCTTGGCCGGGTCGAACGCCTTGCCCATGACCTTGAAGCCGGGGTAGGCGCCTTCGGGCGGGGTTTCGCCCAGGGCCTTCATCTGCTTCTTGGCGTCGGTCAGCAGGAAGACCTGCTCGGCCAGCTGCTTGTAGTTGACCTCGCCCTTGACATAGCCCCAGCGCTTCATCTGCGTGAGCATCCACACCGCCATCGACTGCCAGGGGATGGGGTTGAAGTCGGCGCGGTCGGGCACGTTCTTGACGTTGCCCAGGCCGTCGGCGTACTTGCCGGTGAGCACCTGCGTCAGCACGGCCTCGGGCTGGTTGAGGTACTCGCGCGGCGAGATGACCTTGGCGATCAGCTCGCGGTTCTTGGGCTGGCGGGCCATGGCGGCCGAGGTCAGCACGGCGCGGTACAGCGCGGCGAAGGTGTTGGGGTTCTGCTGGATGAACTCGGCGCTGGTGCCGAAGGCGCAGCAGGGGTGGCCGTCCCACAGCTCTTTGGTGAGGATGTGGATGAAGCCGATTTCTTCGAACACGGCGCGCTGGTTGAAGGGGTCGGGGCCCAGGTAGCCGTCGATGTTGCCGGCGCGCAGGTTGGCCACCATCTCGGGCGGCGGCACCACGCGGATCTGGATGTCCTTGTCCGGGTCCAGGCCGGCTTCGGCCACGTAGTAACGCAGCAGGAAGTTGTGCATCGAGTACTCGAAGGGCACGGCGAACTTGAAGCCCTTCCACATCTTCGGGTCGCGCTTGTCCTTGTGCTTGTTGGCCAGCGTGATGGCCTGCCCGTTGGTGTTCTGGATGGTGGCCACGTGCATGGGCTTGGCATTCGAGCCCAGGCCCATGGACATCGACAGCGGCATGGGCGACAGGAAGTGCGTGGCGTCGTACTCCTTGTTGAGCATCTTGTCGCGGATGAGCGCCCAGCCGGCGGTCTTCACCACGCTGACGTCCAGGCCCTGCTTTTTGTAGAAGCCCAGGGGGTGGGCCATGATCAGCGGGGTGGCGCAGGTGATGGGGATGAAGCCGATCTTGAGCTCTTTCTTCTCAAGCGGGGCGGCGTCTTGCGCCATGGCTTGCAGGCTGGCCACGGGCAGCACGCTGGCGATCGCCGACATGGCGGTGCCCTTGCCGACGGCGCGCAGGAAGCGGCGGCGGGTGGCTTCTTGCGGGAAGAGGGCCTTGACCAGGCTGGCTTCGATGAAGTCGCGCGAGTAGGACTCGAAGGCTTCGGTTTCGCTGCGGGCCTTGAGGGTGTCGATGGCTTGCTGGCGGGAGGCGCTGTCGTGAGCGTCGTGATCTTGCGGGGCGTGGTCACCGCCGCAGGCGCAGCTCAGGCGAAGGGGGCGATCGGCGTCGTAGGGGTCGAAGTGACGGGTCATCGTGGGCTCCTGGGCGGGCGGCTGGCTTGTTTGCCGGCGTGTGACGGGTGGAGCTCACTTTAGGAATTGGGCTGGGTTTTGGGGATCGGGGTGGGTGTGATTTGCTTGTAGGGCTGGCACTACAAGGGTTGGGTTTTTTGTCGTGCGCTGGGTGGGCGCTTTGGCGGGGGAGCGCGAGGCGGGGGCTGCGGCGCTGAGCGGTCGGGCTTCAGGGTGGCGGTCCTGCCTGCGGCAGGACTCCCATGCGGTGCTCACGGCAAGGTGGGGCCCTCGAACTCACTTCGCGCCCTGCGGGCGCTGCGTTCAAACAACTCGGGCCAGTCAGATGACGAAGCACGCTTCGCGTGCCCACCTTGCCGCTGCGCTCCTCTGCGCCACCCAGGCGCCCGCCCGCACACCGCCTCCGCCCTTTTCCGCCTCGTTGGTGGCGTGCGACGGTTCTTGGCGTGCGTGGTCGCGGGCGCGTTGGGTCAGGCGGAAGTGGTGCGACGGCTGCGCTTCAGAGCCAGCAGGGGCACGCCCGCGAGCAGCAGCCAGGCGGCGGAGGGTTCGGGCACGGCAGAGGTCATCACGAACGACGTCGGCTGGGCCCAGAAGCTGTTGTCGCCAAAATCCACGCGCAAGACGGTCGAGCTGGTGGGTGCAAACGTCGCAAGGTCCTTCAGGGTCGAAGCAACGTCCGTGTAAGACGTCGCTTCGAGGTTGAAGAAGGAAAGGAAGTCGATGCCGTCGCTGCGCGCGTCGATGGGCCAGGTGTTGATGCCGTTCAGGCCACCTTCGTCCACGCTGACGACGTAGCCCTCGGACAGAGACGTCAGGCCATTGATCGTGAACGACTTGACCGCACCGTCAAACAGGCCTGACCAGCCTTCGAGAGAAGGCGTCTGGATGTCGATCACGTAGTCGATCCGGAAGGTCTTGCCGACCTCCGCGAACGCCGGAGCGGTGAAGCCGTCGGTGACCTCGTAGGCCGTGGCCGTGAGGCTCCAGGTCTGGAGCTCGGCTTGCGCGGGTGCGGCGAAGGCGAGCAGGGTGAGTGTTGCCGCGGCAACGGCGGCGCAAGGCTTGATGGCCATGGTGGGCTCCCTCTGGGGTTGTGGTTGTGGGTGCAGGGCGCTTGGCGCGCTGCACGACAAATTCTCACGCACGGCAGAGGCGGGAGCATGACAGCGGGTCACCGCAATCAGGGGCGGACATGCCCCAAGGGAAGCGCTCGCGACACGCCGAGTCTTTTGGGTGGCGCGCGGAGCTTTTCAGGTGGCGACCCGAGTGATTTGCTCGGCGGCCCGAGCTTTTTGCTCGATGCGCCGGGTGTTTGGCTCGGCGCGTGGCCCGATGAGCTCGGCACGCGGGGCTTTTTGCTCGGCACGCCGAGCTCGGGGCTCGGTGAATGCACCTCGGCGGGGCGTGAGCGGCCCCGGGAGCTCGGCGTTTGTCTGAATTTACTCGGTTCGTGTCCGAAAAAGGCTGGCGCGCCGGGCTTTTCGGGCTCAGGGCGGGCTTTCGCCAGGACGCCAATGCCCCGACCCAAGGCCGGCCAGAAGAACCCATCGCATTTTCAACTGCGTCCGGGGCGCTGCCCCGTGGGCAAAGGCCACGTCATCTCAGGGTGGATCGACGGCGCTCAGCCGCACCGACAACGAACAACCCCACCAGTGCAAGGGCGCGGGCATCTGCTTCAGGAACAGGCAGGTAATAGTGATGACCCGACAAGGAAATACTGGCTGACAGTATTTCAAAATCAGACTTGACATCGAAGCCTTGCAGCGTAACCTGATATAGGCTGTTAGGCATCGATTGGTTTGATGGCCCCGGCGCGGCGGGATCGGTGCCGCCATGCGGCTCCAATTGAAACGTTTGAGCCACACCGCTGACGAAAGAAATCGGAGAATCTGGATCAACCCTCACCCCGGAAACGAGCCCCCCGAAAGATACGACGCCTATCTCGAGGGTGCCTTTGAAGGTGAAAACAACTGAAACCTGAGTGACGTCCGATATTTCATATCTACACAGGTTTGACCCTGGGGGTGGCGGATCGTTCAGCATAGGCTGAAAGAACAAAGCGAACGCATCCTTGTCTGCCTTGACAGAATATGGCAGGTTTGGCGTGATGGCGCTTGAAGTGAGAGGACCCCAATTTTTGATGTCGCAGTGCTCATGAGCCGAGGCGCTCGATGCAAGCGTGGAGCCGATCAAAAACGCCAAGAAAAGCAAATCTTTAAAACGCCCCATGACACCCCCGCAAATTAAATATCACCTGCTGACTGTTTCACACAAATTAATAGACAGCAACCCCTAGCTCCCACGGCAAATAACGAACTTCGCTTCGTCTTGTGACCTGGATCAAAATCACGACCCTCGTTGAACTGCGCGGGAGCTGAGCCCGCCCAGTCGCATGCTGGCAGCGCAGTTTGAAACCACGCGTCACCTCGCCGATGGGTTCTCACTCGCGTGTTTGAAGACCTGCCCGATGGAGGTGGCCTCGGGGGCATACCAGGACATGGCCAAGCCCGACAAGGCGACAAAAGCTGCGGTCAAGGCGAATGGGGCAAGGGTGGACCGCAGGACGCTGGTGAGCCAATAGCGCCGATCCTCGGACCTCAAATGCCTGAAGAGCGCGTAGGCCAGCACACCGTCCACCAGCACCTCGGCAAACAGAACCGGCGCGATGTAGACGATGTAAAACGAGGCGAAGGCCAGCCCGACGGCCAGGGCGACGGCGATGGCGATGACCGCCAACGGGATGGCAAATTCCTCCGCCTCACCGATGCTGCCGGCGGCCTCGGCGAGGGCATCTCCCGCGCTTTCGCGCGAGGCGGTTGATCCGACCGACGAAGCGTCAAGCGACCCGGTCGCGCCACCTCCCCCGAAATCACCACCGCCACCGCTCGCGCAGTCAGTGGGTGGTGCGCAAGGTGCGTCCGAGGGCCCGAGGCCCGTCAGGTCAGGCAGGTCCTGGTAGTCCTGGGCGTTCGTGCGCAGCCACAGCCAAATCAGCAAGAGGAAGAACAGGTACGCGCAGGCCAGCGCCAGCGGGTAGCGAATGGCCATGGCGTCCACGCCAAGGCTCAGCATGCAGTAAGAGGCGAGCAGGCCGAATACCCCGGTCAACGTGACCAGGAACAGCATCTGAAGCCGCGGAAAGCCATGGCTTCGAAGCCGGGACTCCACCCGCGCCAGCACCTGCGCACGCGTCACAGGTGGCGAGCGACGCCTGTTTGTTTTCATGGATGCCTGATCCCTCTTTCAGCGCAGCTCACCCGCCAGCCCCATCAGCAGCAGGATCACGAAGAACGCGGCCCAGACCGGGAACAAGGGGCGCTTGACGTACTGGGAGCCAAAAGAGCTCACCATGTGGGCGCTTTGGGCCCGCCCGGAAAAGACGTACCAGATGAAGGTGAAGCCAGAGAGGATGGGGCTCACCTGGAACGCGGCCGCAGGCTCCCACCTTTTGGACAGCGCCAGGTAAAGCGCGCAAGACGTCACCGCGAGGCTGGCCAGCAACCACATCAGGGCGGATGTTTGCCGGTGCTGCAGGGCCCGGCTGTTGCGCCAGTGCACCCAAGCGCCAAACACGGGCGTCAGCGCAAAGCTCCAGAAGGCGGAAACGTCTGGGCCCCACAGGCGCAGGTCGGTTTTCTGCGGCCCGGCCTGTGGCGGCTCGTCCTCTTCGCTTGGCAGCTGGAAGGCGCCCGCTTCAAATTGCTTGATCGCCTCCAGCGCGGCCTCGGCGAACACGGCCCGAACCATGACGCGGACACCGCCGTAGGCGTTGGCCATCCAGGAATCGGCCTGCACCAGGTTGGCGTCGGCCACCACCGCAGGGATGCCGGCCGCGACCAGCACGTTCTTGAGCAGGTTGGCCTCGGTGGGTGAGGCCCGGCGGGCGACCGTGGTCATGTCGCCCAGGGGTGCCGGCTGGCTGGGTGAGCTTTGCGTGTCGTGAGATTCGGTCATGTCAACGGTTGCCAGCGGTGTCTACGAACACCATAATGCAACCGTTTTGGTTGCAACCAAGGGTGCACACATGCCCACTTCCCTGACGTTGAAGAACATCCCTGACGCAGTGTACGAACGGCTGAAAGCCGCAGCAGAGCTGAACCGGCGAAGCCTGAACAGCGAAGCGATTGTGTGCCTGGAGTCTGTGCTGCTGCCCAGCCGCGTCGCGCCGAGCGAACGCCTGGCAAGGGCGCGTGAACTGCGCGCAAGCTTGCTGCCGGGGCAGTTCACGGCGAAGGACATTGACGCTGCAAAGAGGCAGGGGCGCAAGTGATCGTGGTTGACAGCAACATCCTGGCGTACCTGTACCTGCCAGGGGAATTCACCAGCGCTGCCGAGGCCCTGCTGGAGCGGGAGCCCGAGTGGGCTGCCCCACCGCTGTGGCGAAGCGAGTTCCGCAACATCCTGGCTGGGTACGTTCGACGCGGCATGCTGACCTTTGAGCAAGCATGTGGCTTGCAGGCAGAGGCCGAAGCCCTGATGCACGGATTCGAGTTCGACGTGCATTCGCGTGACGTGCTGGAGTTGGTGCGTGACAGCGAATGCTCAGCCTATGACTGCGAGTTCGTCTCGCTGGCAGCCCGACTGGGAACGAAGCTCGTGACGATGGACAAGAAGGTGCTCAAAGCCTTCCCCACGCACGCTGTTTCTCTGGCGGTCTGACCACCGCAGGCTCAGAGCGGCCGACCGAGCTGCTTTTCCACCTGCTTGCGCTCCCACTCCGCACCGAAGAAGGGGACGAACTCGAACGTGGCGGCGGCGTGCGCCAGCACGCCAATGCCCCAGCCCAAGGCCGGCCAGAAGAACCACAGCTTGGACGGGTGCGTCACCAGGTTGATGACCGCCAGCACGGTGATGACCACCACGTACTGCGCCAGGTGGATGTAGAAACCCCGGATTTTGCGAACCCTCGCGAGGGCGAGTTGTTCGGCTTGCTGGGCCTGGGTGGCGGCTGTTGCGGTGGCGGTGGCGGTGGCTGTTGCGCTCATGTCTGGCTCACTGGTGAGGGTGGTGAAGTCGATCTCGAAGACCGACGCCAGTGATTTGAGGGACTCGGCGCTGGCGGGTTGCCCGTTTTCAATGCGCTGGATCGTGCGGGAGCTGAGTCCGCTCAGTTCAGCGAGTTGCTGTTGCGACCAACCCCGTTGCAGGCGCAGTTTCTGAATGTTCATGGGAGGAGTCCTTGTCATCACGGGGTGGAGGTTGGCGCAATGGGGCGGAAAGCGCCACGACAGGGGCACGACAGGGGCACGACAGCGGGGTGACAGTCGGGCGGCAAAGGCCCATGTGCGGATGTTGCTACCGAATGTGGGCGAGTGGGGCGTCAGCTGAGTAACCCAGCGAGGTAACGCATGACTTCAAATGTCATTTAATGGTTTTGGCGAGAAGTAATATTTAGACCTCTTCCAACAGGTTTTGATCTAAGCAATGCAGCGGCTGTAAATATCGTTAGACAGCCACTTCACCTCCTCATCACCCAGAACATCAACAGGCGGCCATGCGAACACTCTGTCTGATATCGGCCAAACGCGGACTAGTTTGCTTGCTAGTGCCGGCACGAGATGGGTGTCTGGGCTCATTACGGTCGAGCTACATGCATACATCAGCATGTGCCCAACAACAAACGTCGATGCTTGAGTATTTGGCACGCCGCCATACTTGGGCGCCTCTGCCAATGATCTTGCGACGAGCATTCCACCATGATGATACCGTTGCTTCCAATCCTGACCTCGATATCTCCCAAACCAAATTCTCCAGTGCTCTGGCGGATTTAACGAGTCCATCAACACAACTCGATCCTGAGGTGGAATAGCTTGAGATAGCGGATCGGTGCATTCAGCTACAATGGCTGTCATCGCAGCCCATGCAGATAATATTCGCTGCAATTCTGTTGGAATATTAAATTCTTCGTCTCGAATCATCGCGGCAAGCGCTGGTTTTGCCTGATTCTCCAGAACGCTCATCCATCCAGAGTTGCACTTGCCGCAAACTTTTCTTATTTTTCGTGAGCCAACCGGCCCTCTTTTAAATTGAAGGTCAGGGGAAATCACGAATTTGTCTGGTGCTGGAAAATGAGTCCGCGTGATGAACTGAGTGTGTTCGGCCCCTTCTCGCGGAAGAACAGAACCTAGCCAGTCAGGCCACATATGCTGTTTCGTTACCCCCGTTCGGCCACAGAACATGCACAGACCGGGGAGCTTTTCTTTCTTTGCCATTGCACGCAAGTCCTTAACCGACTGACTACAAATAACCCGACCGTCCCTCAGTAGATATCCCAGCCCAACGCTCCACTCCGGCAACCGATTTTGGTCTGCAAGCATTAGCTGAATGAACTTTGGCCTCCATAAGGGTCGTCAGATCGACGTTTCAGATAGCCTAGTCCAACACGTTACAAATGTGGGGACCCACCGCACCAAACCTCGCTTCCTCAGCTCCGGCGGGGCATAAATGGCGAAGCCGAGATCGGCCCGGTCACCTCGTGGGTACCGACGAACACAGCATTGCAGCACGCCTCATGCGTGACCACCCGCGCGAGGCCTGAATCTATGCTGGCGCAGCCATGCCCCGCGCTGCCCCGACAAAGCGCTCCAATCAGGCCGAAACCACCTGCTGCCTCACCGCATACAACGCCAACTCCACATCGTTGCGAGTCCCCGTCTTCTCCAGGATCCGCGCCCGATAAGTCGACACCGTGTTCGAAGACAGGTTCAAAGCAGAAGCGATCTGCCCCACCGACTGCCCCTGCGCCAGCAGCCTGAACACCTGGTTCTCGCGCTGTGACAGCAGCTCATGCGGCGCCTGCGGCGACACCTCGCTCACCGCGTTGGCCAGCAAGTCCGCCACCGCAGCCGTCAGGTAACGCCCGCCCGAAGCCGCCTTGCGCAGCCCCGCCACGATGTCATCCGGGTCGGCGCTCTTGTTGAGGTAACCCGCCGCCCCCGCGCGAATGCAGCGCACCGCGAACTGGTTGTCCGGGTAGGTGCTCAGCATCAGCACCGGCAGCCCCGGGCATTCCGATTGGATCTGCTTGAGCACCTCCAGCCCGTCACGGCCAGGCAGCGCGATGTCCAGCAGCACCGCGTCCACGCCATCGCGTGAGGTGCGCAGGCACTGCATCGCCTCGCCCCCGTGCGCGGCTTCGGCCACCACGGTGATGCCCTCGTAGTCGGCCAGCACCTGGCGCAAACCTTCCCGCACGATGCGGTGGTCGTCCACGATCATCACGCGCACGGTGCCCGCGCTCATGCCGCCCGCCCTTGCAGCGCATGGAGCGGCTGCGAGCGCCGCTCCAGCGGCATGCTCAGGATCACCTGCGTGCCCAGCCCCGGCTCGCTGCTGATCTGCAACCAGCCGCCGTGGTGCCCGGCCCGCTCGCGCATGCCCATCACGCCATAGGCGTCGGCGCGCTCGAAAGCGCTGGGCGGCGCGCCCTTGCCGTTGTCTTTTACCAGCAGGGTCAGGTCCCCCGGCGTGGCCCGCACGCGGATGGTCACCGCGCTGGCTTGCGCGTGGCGCGCCACGTTGCTGAGCATCTCTTGAAAGATGCGGAAGATGGCCGTGGCCTGGTCGCCCTCGGGCGCCGGCAGGTTGGGCGCGATGTCGATCGACCAGTGGCATTGCCACTCGCCGTTGTCGATGAAGTCCTGCACCTGCCAGGCCAGCGTGGCCCACAGGCCCTGGTGGTCGAGGATGGAGGGGCGCAGGTCGGTGATGATGCGGCCGACGTTTTCGACCGCGTTGTCGATCAGGCCGCGCATGCCGTGGCACTTGCAGCGCAGCGTGGGCTCATCGGCCACGCGCTTTTCCAGCCAGCTCACGTCCATCTTCAGGCCCACCAGCAGGCTGCCCAGCTCGTCGTGGATCTCGCGGGCGATGCGGGTGCGCTCGTCTTCGCGCACGTGTTCGAGGTGGGCCTGCAGGTCGCGCAGCTGGGCCAGGGCCTGGCTCAGGGCCTGGGTGCGTTCGGCCACGCGGCGCTCGAGTTGTTCGCGGGCCTGCACCAGCTGCTGCTCGTGCTGCTTGCGCTCGCTGATGTCCACGAAGGTGACCACGGCGCCCAGCACCTGGCCGGCATCGAGGATGGGGTAGGAGGTGTACTCCACCGCCATGGGCGTGCCGTCGCGGCGCCACAGCACCTCGCTGTCGATGCGGCAGGGCACCCCGGCGCGGAAGGCCCGAAAGATCGGGCAATCGTCCACCGGGTAATGCGCGCCATCCGCGTGGTGGTGGTGCGTGAGCTCGTGCATGTTGCGGCCCAGCACCTCGTCGGCGGTGTAGCCCAGCATGCGCGCTGCCGCCGGGTTGATGAAGCTGCAACGGCCCTCGGTGTCCACGCCGTAGATGCCTTCGCCGGTGGCGTCGAGCAGCAGGCTCAGGCGGTCGCGCCAGACGGCGGCGGCACGGGCCGCCTGGGGGGCGGGCTCGGCGAGCAGGGCGTCAGCGGGCAGCGAAGCGGGGTGGGACATGGTGCCCGCCCAGTTTGCAAGGGGCGTGCCACGCCCGGCCCCCGCTCACCTGGGGTTTGCAACGACCTGTGTCGCAACCCCGGGCGCACCTCAGCGCGCACCTCGGGGCGCGTCACCCAGGCCTGATCGCCCAGGCTGATCAGCGCTGGTAGGCGCGCTGCAGCGCCGCCGCCAGCTGGCGGTGCGCGTCGGCCGCTTCAGGGATGAAGCGGCCCAGGTTGATGAAGTCGTGGATGACGCCGGGCCAGACCGTGAGCTCGGCCGGCACGCCCGCTTCCTGCAGCTTTTGCGCGTAGAGCTTGCCTTCGTCGGTCAGCGGGTCGCACTCGGCCAGGCCGATCCAGGCGGGGGCCACACCTGCGTGCGCCGGGGCGTGCAGGGGCTCGCGGTGCCAGCGTTCGCGCAGCGCACCGCCGCGGGCGTTGAGCTCGAACCAGTGCATCAGCTCCCACGACAGCAGGGTGTTGGCCGAGTAGGTCAGCAGCGAGTTCGTCTTCATGCCCAGCTGCACCGAGGGGTAGAACAGGGCTTGCAGCACCAGGGGGATGCCGGCGTCGCGCGCGAGCAAGGCGGTGGACGCGGCCAGGGTGCCGCCCGCGCTGTCACCGCCCACGGCGATGCGGCTGGGGTCCAGGCCCTTGCTGCGGCCGTGCTCGGCCAGCCATTGCAGCGCCGCGAAGCTGTCGTCCAGGCCAGCTGGGAAGCGGTGCTCGGGCGCCAAGCGGTAGTCGATGGCCAACACGGCACCGCCGGAGTGCTGCGCCAGCACGGTGCACATGGACTCGCAGGTTTCGATGCCGCCGATGACGAAGCCGCCACCGTGCAGGTACAGCAGCACCGGCAGCTCGGGCTCGGTGCTGGGGGCCCACAGGCGGGCGCGCAGCTCGCCTGCCGGCCCCGGGATGGTGAAGTCTTCGACCCGGGCCATGGGCAGCGGCGGCGCGGTGGTGGCGCCCACCCCGATCTTGTAGGACTGGCGGGCCTGCTCGATGGGCTGGGTGTGGATGGGCGGGAAACCGGCCCGTTTGACGTTGTCCATCAGGGCCTGCACGGCCTGGGTGAAGGGGCTGCGGGGGGTCTCGCTCATGGTTCTGGTCTTTCGTGACTGCGGGGCCCGTTCAGGGCACTTCGGAACAGATCAGGGGGCCGTGACCCGGATCTCCAGCTGCTCAGAGCGGCTTTCGTCCAGGCTCCGGGTGGACAGCGTACCGGATTGCGTGCGGGCGTTTTGCCCGCCGTTGCGCGCCACCACCGTCCACTCGCCCAGGGGCACGCTGACGGTGCTGCTGACTTCAGTGCGGCGGACCTGGCCGTCCGGGTCCACGCGGCCCGAGTAGGCGCCGCCGGGCTGCGCCGGTTCGCTGGAGCGCGCTTCGAGCTCGACCGTCACGGGCGCGCGGCCGCCTGGCCAGCGTGGGGTCACGATCAGGCCCTGGCCCAGGTCGATCCAGGTCGTCTGCGGCACGACCTGCACGGGGCTTTGGCGGCCATCGTGGCCTCGGTCACGCCCGCCGTGGCGCTGGGCCATTTCGTCGCCGCCCTGGCCCGCGCCCTCAAGTGGTCCGTACGACGTCCAGCCACCACCGCCGCCACCCTGACCAGGCGCCCAGGCCCACTGCCAGGTCGTCACCGGCTGGCTGCTGCCAAAGAACAGGCGCGCTCGCCCGCCGTTGAGCACCGTCACCTGCTGCACCGAGTTGCCGCTGGATTCGGTCTGCGTGGTGCCGTAGGTGACGCCGGCCTGGCCGATCACGCCCCGGCGGCTGTCGATGATGACGCGGCCCGTCTGGATGCCGCCCTGGCGCAACTGGCTGCTGCCCTGGCCAGCCATGCGCCACTCCACGAGCAGGTTGCGCGCGGGCAGGTCGCCTTGGCCGGCGAGGGCGGGCTGCAGGCCGGCGCACAGCAGCAAGCCGGTCGCGGCCAGCAGGCGGCGGCGTCGCATGCCCGTGGCAGGCAAGGCGGTGGGCAAAGGGGCGGGCACGGGTTCGAACGGGCGCATGGTCAGGTCTCCAGTGGGGTCATGACATCACGAGCAGGAACGCGATCGCAAGATGTGAAACGCGCAACAAGACCGCCGAGCGTGCTCATTTCCACATGTCAACAAATTCTCGGATGCGAGATGCTCATGTCACGGCCTCAAGTGCCGAAAAGTGTTCAATCTGCCACGTCAGCCGCTGTCTGCATGGGTTGGGGTGGTGATTCAATGGTTCCCCGAGCGATGGAGGCGGGTCACATGCAACTCGAAGCCCTTTTCAAACAACCCCAGGCCCTGCCCGCGATCCCCAAGATCGTGCACGAGCTGATCGACAGCTTCAACAACCAGGACGTGTCCATCGACGAGATCGCCAAAAAACTGGCGGCGGACCCGGTGCTCTCGGCCCGTTTGCTGCGCCTGGCGAACTCGGCCTATTACCACGTCTCGCGCACCATCGGCACCGTCAACGAGGCGCTGTCGATGCTGGGCTTCGTGACCGTGCGCACCCTGGTCATCAGCTCCGGCTTGACCGGTGGCTACAAGGCCATGCCCGGCATGGACCTGAACAAGTTCTGGCGCTACAGCCTGCACACCGCTGCGGTGGCCGGCTGGCTGGCCAAGAAGACCGGCGTCAACGGCGACCAGGCCTTCACCGTGGCCCTGATGCACGGCATCGGTCAGCTGGTGATGCACGCCGGCATGCCCGAGCAGATGCTGGCGCTGGACAAGCAAGCCTCGCCGCTGGACTGCCGCCGCCTGGACATGGAACACCAGTCCTTTGGCTACAACTTCGCCACCGTGGGCGCCGAGCTGTCGCGTCAATGGCGCTTCCCGCTGAGCTTTGCCGACGCCATCTCGCAGTTCCCGGACCCGCTGGCCGCGCCCACCTTCAACCCGGTGGCCGGCGTGATCCACCTGGCTGCCTGGCGCGCCCGCGCCGAGCACAACGGCCTCAAGCCCGACGAGATGGAAGCCACCCTGCCCAAGGACGTGGTCAAGAAGCTGGGCCTGAACGCCGACACCCTGCTGACCGACATGCCGCCGCTGTCGGAATTGTCCGAAGGCCTGGAAGCGCTGCTGAGCTGATCGCTGCCCAGGCGCCGCCGTCGGTCCTCAGATCGACAGTGGGTCCACGTCCACCGCCCAGCGGACCAGTCCGCTGCGGCGGTGTTGTTGCGCCAAGGCCAGCCAGATGGGCTGCGCCTCGGTGAGCAAACGCTGCAGCGCGGGCCGCTGCGGCGACTCCATCATCATCTGCGCGCGTTCGATGTCGGCCACGCGCTGAACCGGCGTGGGCACACTCGGGTAGAGGGTCACCCCACCCGAGATCTCGCTCACGGCTGCGGCTGCGGCGCGCAAGAAGGCGTTGGCGGCGTCCTGCGATTTGGCTTCGGCGCGCAGCAAGGCGAGGCTGGCGTAAGGCGGCAGGCACGCCGACTGGCGCTCTTGCAGCTGCCGCGTGGCGAACGCTTCGTAGTCATACTCGCGCAGGGCCTGGTAGAGCGGGTGCAGCGGGTGCCAGGTCTGCACCCACATCTCGCTGTGACCGGCCACGTCGGCATCCCGGCCCGCGCGGCCTGCGGCCTGCAGCAGCAGCGCGAACTGGCGCTCGGCGGCGCGGAAGTCGCTGGCGAACAGCGCCGCATCCGGGTTGACGGCCGCCACCAGGGTGATGCGCCGGAAGTCGTGCCCCTTGGCCACCATCTGCGTGCCCACCAGCACGTCCACGTCGCCCGCGTGCACGCTGGCCAGCTGCGTCTCCAGCGCGCCTTTGTGTTTGGTCACGTCGGCGTCGATGCGGCCCACGCGCGCGCCAGGCAAGGCCTCGGCGAGCTGCTCTTCCAGGCGCTCGGTGCCCCGGCCCACGGGCTGGATGTCCTGGTTGCCGCAGTCGGGGCAGGCGCGCGGCACGCGTTCGGTGAAGCCGCAGTGGTGGCAGCGCAGGGTGCGATCGACCTTGTGGAACACACGCCAGGCGCTGCAGTGCGGGCAGCCGCTTTGCCAGCCGCAGTCCCCGCATTGCAGCACCGGGGCGTAGCCGCGCCGGTTCAGCAGGACCAGGCTTTGCTCGCCGCGCTCGACGCGCTCGGTGATGGCAGCCAGCAGCGGCGCCGAGAGCGGCGGGGCCGATTCACCCCGGCCCGGTTTGGGCGCGCGCGTCATGTCCAGCAGGCGCACCTTGGGCATGGCCCCACCCCCGATGCGCTCGGGCATGGCCAGGCGCAGGTAGCGGCCGGTGCCGCCTTCGCTGGTGGGCAGGGCGTTGAACCAGGTCTCCAGGCTGGGCGTGGCCGAACCCAGCAGCACCGGCACGCCTTCGAGGCGGCCCCGGTAGACAGCCAGGTCGCGCGCGGAGTAGCGGGCGCCGTCTTGCTGCTTGTAGCTGGGGTCATGCTCTTCGTCGACCACGATGAGGCCCGGGCGGGGCAGCGGCGTGAACACCGACAGGCGGGTGCCCAGCACCACGTCGGCCTGGCCGCGCAGCGCCATCAACCAGTTGCGAAGGCGCTGGGCCGGCGTCAGGCCGCTGTGCAGCGAGACGATGCGGCGCCCCGCAAAGCGCGCCGCCACGCGGGCTTCGAGCTGCGGCGTGAGGTTGATCTCGGGCACCATCATCAGCACCTGGCGGCCGGCGTCGAGCACGCGTTGGGCCTCGCGCAGGTAGACCTCGGTCTTGCCGCTGCCAGTGCTGCCCCACAGCAGGCTGGTTTGGGGCGGAGCTGTGGCCAGGCGGGCCAGGGCTTCGGCCTGCTGGGCGCTGAGGTCGGGCAAGCCACCGCCGGCGTCGCCAGGTTCGGCGGCCGGCCCGGTGCCCGCAGCCACCACGGTGACAACGCCTTCACGGGCAGGCTGGCGCGAGGCCTTGGGCGCCTCCGCCAGCTCAGCCGCCACAGCCTTGTCCAGGCGCTTGAGCCGGCGCGCCAGCTGCACCTGGTCGAGCTGACGCAGCTCGGGCGGCAGCACCATCAGCGCCATCTCGCCCAGGCTGCGCTGGTAGTAGCTGGCCGCAAAGGCCACCAACTTGCGCCAGGCGAGGGGCAGCGGCGGCAGCGCATCGAAGGTTTCGAGCACGGCCTTGAGCGACTCGGGGGCCAGTTGCGCGGCGCCTTCATCTGCGCCTTCGGCCCGGTCCCAGACCACCCCGGTGACCACGCGCCGACCCAGGGGCACCCTCACGAGGGCGCCGGCGGGCAGGGCTTGGGGGTGCAGGTAGTCGAGCGCGCCCCACAGGCCGCTGTGCTGGGGCGCCTCGACCACGACCCCGACGCGGCAGGGCGCCTCGGGCGCGGTCGGAACAGGTGCGTGCATGGCGGGGATGTGTGTCAGGCAGATTCTGACAGAGGCGTGAAGACGAGCCGCCAAGTGCTTGATTTTCCTGGGGGACACCCTTATCCACGGGGACTGTGGATAACTTTGTGGGAAAGCTTTGCAGACGCGCGCTAAGTGCTTGTCACACCGACGTTTGGGTCAGTTTGCCTCAGAATGAGGCATCGCCGGGCAGCCTCAATGAATCAACAACTTAGCGCGGCCCTGCGGGCCTTTGTCCGACTTTGGGGGCCCGCCCCAGTGCGGTGCGCCCGCTGAGCGCCCGATGGGGATAAGTGAGTCGCGAGCGATCAAAACCAAGGGTATGCCCTAGTTGCTCAGAATCTGACACGGTTTGTCTCCCTCTGTGAACTTTGTCACAGCAGGCGCGCCACCCGAAATCCGGATGACCACCACCGGTCATGGAACAAGTTACGACGACTTGCCCGCTGGCCTCGGTCCGCCTCACTTAGGGGGCAAAGCCGATGCGACGCGCCAAGAGTGGCTTGTAAGTGCTTGATTCATGGGCCGCGCAGCCCAATTCACAGCCTGTGGATAACTTTGTGAGCAAAAACGGGGAGAACCGGTGTCCGCTTCGCACACCCCAGGCTTTCCCCAGGTTGTCGCTGACTTGCGTCAAAGAGATTTTCATCAATCAAATCAACCACTTGCCACGTTGACACAGGGCATGCAGGGCATTTGGCGCGATGGGGAAATTCAGCAAATCAGCATGCTGCGTTTTGGGGATAAGTGCCGGGGCCCAAGCACGGTTTTCGCTCGCTCGTGATTCGAAATGGTGAATTCGCGGGGCGCCTCACGCACCGACCTGCTCCGTGGCCCATTGCGGGTGCCCGTGCCCCTGCGAGCAAGGGGTGACTCGGCGCTGGGTCATGCGCGTCAACAGGCTGACTCTCGGGTTATGCTTTGCGGGTGTCACCGCGCGGGTCGCCTGCTGACGTGCCCGGGAGCACCATCCACAACCCAACACCCTAGTGAGACAAAAGATGAGCTTCTCGATCGAATCCAAACTCGGCGACCTGCTGGACAACGAAACCACCAAGGCCATCCTGGAAAAGCACCTGCCCGGCATCTCCACCCACCCGCAAATCGGCATGGGCAAGGGTTTCGCCCTGTCGATGGTGGCCAAGTTCTCCGGCGGCCTGATCACCGACGACCTGCTGCAAAAGGTCGAAGCCGAGCTCAAGACCCTGGGCTGATCGCCCTGCCTGGGTGAGCGCCTGGCGCGCTCCCTTCGGCCACAAAAAAGCCTCCGCGAGTCTCAGGACTCGGGAGGCTTTTTCTTTGGGCGCTCGGCTCAGCGCGCCGGGGCAGCAGGCGCCCCGTCAGCCGGTCACCAGTTTTCGGTGGGCTGACCGCAGTCGGAGCTGGCCGGTGCCACGTCGCAGCGGATGCGCTTGATGATCTTCAGGCCCTTCTTGTCGTAGAAGCCCTTCTCGGCCATGTCGATGCGGCCGTCGCGCATGAGGTTGACGTAGCGCTCGGCGTCCTCGGGAGACGGGTCCATCCAGAATTTGGCGGGGATGGTTGCGTCGGCGCGCTTGATGAGCTCGACCACGCTGTCGAAGCGGCCGAACCAGGCGTCACGCGATTTCTGGCCATAGCCCTCGGGGAACTTGTCGCGCTTGAAGATCATCTGGTAGGTCAGGATGGTCATGGGGAAGCGGTGCACCGCGCCCTTGCTGCCCATGCCCTTGTGCAGCTCCAGCGGCTTGAAGGCGATGGAGGGGGCCATGACCACGTCCACGTTGCCGTTGTTGAACATGGTGCCGAAGTTCATGACATCAGCGGCCACGGGGCGCGCGCCCACGCGAGAGATCAGCTGAGCCTGGGCCTTGTCGTGGTCGAAGGCGGCCACGCGCTTGCCGCTGGAGGCTTCGAGGTTGGAGATGGCGCGGTCGTTGACGAAGGCGTAGGCAGCACCCAGCGGGACGATGCCACCGACTTCGAAGTTGCCGTTGACCATCAGGGCGGCGGCCTTGGGGCTGCTGAAGGTCTGCACGGTCTTGCGCACGACCTCGATGCTGCCGGCCATGTCGAGCTTGCCGCTGCGCACGATGGTGGAGGCGCCGACCGAGTCGAGGGCGGCGGTCAGCGGGTTGAACTGGCGGGTGCGCAAGGCGGTGGCCATCACGGCGTCGCACTGGCCGGTGCGGAAGTCTTCCACTGCCACGCGCTCGTCGATGTAGGCCTTGAGCTCGATGTCGGCACCGACCTTTTGCATCTCGAGGGCGTAGTCTTTGGCGGCATTGAAGCCATCACCCGCGGTGCCGAGGATGTCGAACACACAGACTTTTTGCTTGGCCGCCTGGGCTGCGGGAGCCAGGCCCAGGGTGGCGGTCAGGACAGCCAGGGAGCAAAGGCTCAGGGCACGGCTCGGGTGAAAAACGGTTGCTTGCAAGGTGGTCTCCGCTCGGGTTGCGCAGCGGGTGAGTCCAGGGTCACCCGCGAAAGCGGCAAGCATAGGCGGGGTGAGCGCCTTGAGGGACCACCCTCGGGTGGAAACCCCAACCCGCATCTGAAGGCCAGACGTAACAAAAATTCAGATCCAGCCCACACAGCGCGGCGATCCGCAGGCGCAACGCAGGCGCCCGGCATGGTGGGTCGGGCCGTAGCGCGCCGTGAGCTCTTCGCCCTCGGCGATGTCGCGGATGGCGTAGAAGGCCACCCGGCCCTGCTGCACCTTCAGCACCATGTTGGGCTCGCAGGCGTGGTTGGCGTGGCGCAGCGGGTCGCTGGAGGCCGAGGCGTCCACGGCCCGCTTGTCGGAGATGGCGACCATGAAGATGCGCCCGGTGGTGCGCTCGGCCTGCCTGGCGCGGCGGCGGGCTTCGGCCAGCTCGATGAACTCGCCACGGATTTCGCCGATCTTGGCGCGCTCGGGGATGGCTTCGCCCGCGAAGGCCCCCAGGCCGTCGATGCGACTGGGGCCCACGGTGACGCGGTGCTTTTGCGGGTCGGCAGGCCGGCGGGGCGCAGGCGCAGGCATGGACGCCTGCGGCGAATGCAGCGCGGTGGCATCAGCCGGCGCGGCGGGCGTGACCGGAGATGAAGCGGGGGCGGCCGGGCGGCCAGGTCGGGCGTGCAAAGAGGGCATGGCCCTCAATCATGCGTCCATTCGAGGATCTGCCAGCGGCTGGTGACCCCGGCGATCGTGACGTCGGCCTCGTTGCTGGTGCGCCAGCGCTGCATCGCACAGGGCAGTGCAAGCCCCTCGCGCACCGGCAGGCTCGAGCGTTCGATGCGCCAGGTGTCGCCGTCCCAACACCCGAAGCTGACCTCCAGGTCGAGCCAGGCCAGCGCGTGCTCGGGCTGGGCCAGCATCACGTCGACCAGGCCAAGCCCGGGGTTCAGGCCACGCGGCCAGGGACGGCGGCGGTCGCGCACCAGACACAGGTGCACGCCCGCCAGCAGCAGCAGGCGCCCGTCGGGCTGGCCTTGTTCATCGACCCCTGACAGCACGCGAAACACGCCCACCGAGTCGGGCAGGCGCTGCCAGGTTTCGGTGACCTCGTTGTGCTGGTCGATGCGCACCATGCGGTCGGGTGCGTCGAAAACGACCCAGGCGGTGTCGGGTGTCAGCGCAGGGGGCTGGTAGTCGATGCGGCGCAACCAGGAGCACAGCTCGCCTTGCGGGTGAAGGTCGACCCGGGTGCAGCCCGCGAAGGCGCTTTGATGGGTCAAGGCTGCCAGTTGCTGCGGCCCGAGCGCAGACAGCGGCGCCGACACGCGTCCCGCCATGGCCTCGTCGGGGACACGGAGATCGGCATGCCAGAGGCTGGTCTGGAGCCAGCGTGCCCAAGTCGGGGAAGCGGGTGGCTGCGAGGCGTCCGCCTGCTCGGCGGTCGACTGCAGCCAGGTCCGCATCCAGACGCCGCGGTAATCGGTCGGCACGCGGACCGATGGCGGCATGGCGAACGGTTGATGCATGGGTGCAGGAACGTTCTGCGCACTTTACACACTGGGCAGCGATCAACGCGACACATCCGCGCCACATCGTGCAAGAAGCTGGCTCGCACCAAGGGTTTCCACCACGCAATTTGCCTGACCTGGGCCGTCGATGGGCTTCAGGGCGCTTCTTCGACGTGCAGCTCGCGGGCATCGGCCCGGCCCTGGTCGTCCACCACGCGCAAGACATAGCGACCCGCTTGAGGAGGCGTCCAGCTCAGGGCCGCACCGGGTTTGACCTGCCCGATCAACGCGTCGTCGGCGAACCAGTGCAAGGTGCGTGCGTCGGGCCCGCCGTCGGCCCGCAAGGCCAGCGCTCGGGAGTGGCCGCTGCGCAGCACGTAGTGCACGCCACGCATGGGCTCCTGGATCTGCGGGGCCTGGCCTTCGCCCGCCTGGTCGGTGTCACAAGCCGATGCGAGCTGGCGGCGGGGCAGGCCGGCCTGCCGGAACAGGCGCCGCATGTCGCTGCCCCACTGCTCGACCACGACTTCGCGGGCGTGGGCCGGCCGCTCGCCTGCTTGGGCGCACAGGGGCTGGCCGGTGCGCTCGTCGACCCACATGGTGCGGTGCAGGGTGCTGGCTCGGATGGGTGACTTGCCCGCGATGAACCAGGTCTTGGCTTTGACGGGGCACAGGGCGTCGGGCATGCCACCGGTGTCGGCGCAGACCTCGACCTGGCGCAACTGCGGCAGCCGCGGTCGCACGGGCTCGCCGGGATCGAGCCCTTCGGCGCGCAGGGCATCGACGATGCGCACGAACAGCGGCGCCGCCGCGTGGATGCCGACGAAAGCGGGGTTGCCCGCGCCATCGAACTGGCCGATCCAGACGACGAGCACGTGGCGACCGAAGACGCCTGCGGTCCACGCATCGCGGAACCCCCAGGAGGTGCCGGTCTTCCAGGCCACCGGCGGGCGCGCGGGCTCGGCGGTGTCGGGCCTCGGGGTCTGGCGCAGCATGTCGAGGGTGATGAAGGCGGCCTCTTCGCTGAGCACCTGCAGGGGCGGGTGGTCGGCTTCTTCGGCGGCCTGGGCCTGGGCGTCTTCGCGGGTGTAGGCGAGTTGCCTGACGCGGCCCCCGTTGGCGAGCACCGCATACAGGCGCGCGAGCTCTTCCATGGTGACCTCGCCGCCGCCGAGCACCAGGGCCAGGCCGTAGTGCGCTTCGCTTTGCAAGCGGCTGACCTGGTTGAGCTGGAGGAAGCCGTGCAGGTTGGGCCGACTCAGGCGCGCGGCCACCGACACGGCCGGGATGTTGCGGCTGCGGATGAGGGCGTCCTGCGCGCTCACGGGGCCGACAAACTGCCCATCGTGGTTCTCGGGCGAGAAGGCGCCGAAGGAGGTGGGCGCGTCCTTGAGCATGGTGCGTGGGTGCAGCAGGCCCTGATCGAGCGCGAGCGCGTAGATGAAGGGCTTGAGCGTGGAGCCCGGCGAGCGCTTGGCCAGCGTGCCGTTGACCTGGCCTTCGATCTCGGCGTCGCGGTAATCGGCCGAGCCCACCACGGCGCGCACCTCCATGCTCTGCGTGTCGAGCAGGAGCGCGCTGGCGTTGCGGATGCCGCGCTCGCCATGCGTGCGCACGTAGCCGTGGATGACGCGCTCGAGCGTGCGCTGCATGCGCACGTCCAGCGTGGTGTCGATGCTGGTGCTGGCAGTCGACTCGCGCGGGCGGGCCAGCAGGGCGTCGGTCAGGTGGGGCGCCAGAAAGGGCAGCTTGGCGCGGCCCCTGGCTGGCGGCGTCAGCAAGGCCTCGGGGGCATGCGGCCTGGCGTCTTGCGGGTGGCGCTGCTGCCAGATCGCCCACAGGCGGTCGCGCGCGGCCTGCAGCTCGGCGTTCTGCCCGCGGCTGGCGATGCGCTTGACCGGGTTCTGGGGGATGACGGCCAGCGTCAGCGCCTCGGGCATGGTGAGCGCCTGCGCCGGCTTGCCGAAGTAGATGAGGCTGGCGGCCTCGACGCCTTCGATGTTGGCGCCATAAGGCGCGGTGTTGAGGTAGGCCTCGAGGATGTCTTCTTTGCTGTGGCGGGCCTCCAGCCAGACAGCCAAGCCGATCTGCGCAAGCTTGCCGGGCACGTGGCGGGTGTCCAGGCCATGCAGCCTTCGCGCAAGTTGCATGGTCAAGGTCGAGCCACCTTGGCGGCGCTCGCCGGTGAAGGTGGACCAGGCGCTGCGCACCAGGGCGGCCGGGTTGACGCCCGGGTGCCAGTCGAACCAGCGGTCTTCATAGAGCCGCACGCTGTCGACCAGCATGGGCGACATGCGCGACAGCGGCACCCACAGGCGGTACTGCTGGTCGGGTGCAAGCGTCAGGCGCAGCAGCTCGCCGCCTTGCGCGCGCACCGCCACCGAGCCGCCGAAGCGTTCGCTCAGCGGCTCATGCGGGGCCCAGCGCAAGGCAAGCAGGCAGGCCGCCGTGATGGCGACGGCCTTCAGACCCTTGCGCCATGCGGGCTTCACTCACTTCCCCAGTGGCTTGACGGTGAAGCGACCACCAGCCGAGCGCGCGAAGATGCGGCGCTCGTACATGGCCTCGCCGTAGGCGGCGGGCATGCTGAACTCGCCGACGTTGGTGGCGCGGGCCTTGTAGGTGACCTCCATCATGTTGCGCCCGACGTTGCCGAAGAAGAGCACGCGGTCTTCGCGCACGTCGGCGAAGTCCAGCGACCAGGTGCCACCGCCACCCAGGCGACGCTGCCACAGCGGCTGATCGGTTTCTTCCGACGCGTCCACGGGCATCTGCACCGGCTCGAGGCCACCCGGCAGGATGTCGACCAGCGCCACCTGCGGGATCTGCGCGCGGTCCAGGCTGCGCACGCGCACCCGCACCGTGACCTCGTCGCCCAGCTTGGCTTCGGTGATGACCTGGCCCGAGGCGTTGAGCACCTCGTGCACGATCTCCATGCCTTGCTGCAGGGGTTTGTCGGGCAGGCCGCGCTCAAAGCCGGACTCGGACCAGCTGTAGAACAGCGGCAGCTCGCCACCCTGGCCGATCTTCACGCGCGCGGTGCCCTGGGGCACGGTGGCACGTGCCATGGGCAGCAGCTCACCCAGGGCCAGGGCTTGTACCTGGCCTTGTGCGTTGATGGCCTGGGCCTTGAGCGGGCCCTTGGCCTGCGCCGACTGGGCCGCCGCCGTCGCGTACGCATCGACCGCCAGGATGGTGCTGGCCGACGAAGCCGTGCTGTACCAGCCGTCGCGGATCTGCTTGGCCAGGTTCTCCCAGGTGGCCGTGGGCAGTGAAGCCAGGCGCTTGGGGAAGTGGCGAGCCACGAGGTAGATGAGCGCGGTGTCGTGCGTCATCGGGTCGTCGTAGCCGTCCCAGCCGCGCGACTGGGCGGGCTGCGCCTTCATGCGGGTGAGCAGGTCCTGCCACACGGGCTCGATCAGCTCGTTGGCCACGCTGTCCTGCTTGAGCAGCTGGTAGCTGGCGGCCAGGTAGGCGGCGCCCAGGTGGCGAGACAGGCGCGCGTCCTGACCGGGCTTGCTGCGCAGGGTCTCGCGCAGGTTGGCCAGCGCGGCCGGCACGAGCACGCCCTGGCGGGTCAGCAGGTAGGCGCCTTGCGCGCGCTGGCGCCAGCCACCCAGGCCATTGCCGCCCGAGCCCGAGCCAGCGCCGAGCTGCGCCTGCAGGAAGTCGGACGACTTGGCCATCAGGTCGGCCGGGGCCTTGAGCTGGCGCTCGCGGGCTTCGAGCAGCAGCTGCAGGGCCTGCGTGGTCGAGTACAGATCAGACGCGCCGCCGGGCCAGTAGGCCAGGCCACCGTCGCCATTCTGGCGCGAACGCAGCTGCGTCAGGTAGCCGGTCCACACCTTGTTGGTATCGAAGGCGCTTTGTTCGGCGGCGCTGCGGCCACGGGCCACCTCGCGCGCCAGCTCGGGCCGGCTGGCCAGGATGACGGCCGGCAGCGTGCGGCTGGTGATCTGCTCGGTGCAACCGAAGGGGTACTGCTCCAGGTACTGCATCAGGCCCGAAGCAAACGCCCACGGCGTGGCCGAGATGGCCAGCTCGCTGCGTGCGAGTTGCGGATAGACCTGGGCCTGCGACTTGAGCTCGCCCGAACCCACCAGGGTGCCGCTTTGCACCAGGGTCACGCGGGCCGAGGCGGGGCGCACGCTGAGCTCGGTGCTCAGGCGCGCTCGGCTGGCGCCGCGCTGCGCGGTGAAGGTCACGGCGCTGGAGCCCAGCTGCGCTTGCGCGTCGCTGCGAGCGCGCACCTTGAAGACGGTGCTGGCTTCGCTCAGCGCGCTCACCTTGAGCGTGCGCGCGGCTTCGCCCACCACCTCCAGGCCCGGCCCCACAGCCAGGTTGAGCTGGATGGCCGCGTCCTTGCCCGAGCCGACGATGTTGTTGGCCAGGCCCACGCCCACCTCCACCACGTCGCCCGGGCTCATGGCCAGGGGCACGTTGGGCAGCAGCACGAGGTCGCCGCGCACGGTGGTCTGGGTGGTGGCCGCGGCCACGGTCTCGTCGTTGACGGCCACGGCGATCACGCGCAGCGAGCCGTTGAAGGACTCGGGCACGGTGTAGCTGAACTCGCGGCTGCCGTTCACGTCGACCAGGCCCGACCAGTAGGCCACCGGCTTGTCGCGCTTGCGCTTGAAGGGGTTGAGGTGCTTGCCCAACTCGCCTTCGCCGTCGCCACCCGGTGCCGCACCCATCATGAGCTTGCGGAACTCGGGCAGGATCAGGTCGAGCGTCTGCAAGGTGCTGACCTCGAGCGCGCGCTTGCTGAAGAAGTGCTTGAGCGGGTCGGGGTTCACATAGCGAGCCACTTGCAGGATGCCCTCGTCCACCGCGAACACATAGGCCTTGGTCGGCGCGTCGGACTTGAGCGTCATCTTCACGGTTTCACCCGGCTTGACCAGCGCGTTGCTGCTCAGGCTGATGCGGGCGGTGCGCCGCGCCAGGCTGGTGGCAAAGGGCACCACGCCGTGGCTGAGCGGGCTGGTGTAGACCTCGTCGGACGACGGGTCGCGGATGAAGTGCACGCTGACGTAGCCATTGCCCTCGAAGTCCTTGGGCAAGGTGATCTTCTGCACCGTCGCGGTCTTGTCGGTCTTGAACCAGGTGTGGGTGTAGACCTTGTCGCGCTCGATGGTGATGAGGCCCGCGCCGATGTAAGGCGCCTGGATGCTCAGCTCGATCTCTTCGCCGGGCTGGTAGTCCTTTTTGCTCAGCTTGATCTGCAGCTCGGCGTTGCGGTCGAGCGAGCGGCTGAGGTTGGCGGCACCGGCCACGCTGTAGTCGACCTGGGTCAGCACCAGGCCGTCTTCGTCGCGCAGCTGGTAGGCGAAATTGCCTGGCGTGGCGGTGTTCAGGCGCAGCTTGGCGCCCGAGGCCGCGATGGCGTAGGGCACTTCTTCCAGCGTCACGTCCTTGGCGCGCGACTCGTAGCGGTACAGGCCGCTGTTTTGCTTGACCAGCACCGAGAGCACGCGGTGCTCGACGCGCACGAGTTTGAGGCCCTTGACGGCGATGGGCTTGACCTGCGGGTCCACCGCCACGATGTCGACCTCGCGGGCGGCGTTGCGGCTCACATAACCCAGGTCACCGGAGGCCTTGACGCCCACGAGGTACGGACGGTCGCTGACCAGGGCACGCGCCTCGGCGGCCACGCTTCGCCCACCCTCGGGCTCGAAGGCCTTGAGCAGCACATGGGCCTGGTAGGTGGCGGCCTCGAAGCGGTCCAGGCGCAGGTCGAACGTGGCCTGGCCTTCGGCGTCGGTCTGCTGCTCGCCCAGGTCATCGGTCAGGCCGTTGCGCGCGACCATGGGGTCGTGGAAGCGGTGGTCGGGGAAGGCGCGGAACGCGGGGTAAGCGGGGCGCAGGGTCAAGGAGCCCGTCACGCGGCGGTTGGGCGCCGGTGTGCCGAAGAGGTTCTGCACCGACACCAAGGCCTTGAGCTCGTCGGGGCTGACCCAGCCTTCGAGCGCTTCTTGAGACAAGCGGGCCGTGACCTTGGTGCGATCGGGCAGGAACTCCTGCACCTTCACCGTGGTGCTGCCCAGCTGCAGCGGCGGCACGTCGGGCGCGCCGGGGCTGCTTTGGCGAGGCAGGCTGAGGTTGACGGTGTAGACGCCGGTGGGCGAGCTCTCTTGGGTGGTGTGGCTGAACTCGGCCGCACCGCCGGCGCCCAGGCGCACGACCTCGCGGCGCACGGTCAGGCCACGGGCATCGACCACTTCGAGCTCCACGGGCAGGTCTTTGAGCGAGGTGGCCCAGTTGCCGGCCTTGACGATCACGCCCAGGTTGAAGGTGTCGCCCGGGCGGTAGATGCCGCGGTCGCTGAAGAGGTAGCCCGTCATCTGGTTGGGCACACCCGCGCTGCGCAGGCCGCCCACGTCGAAGCGCGAGAGGTCGAGGTTGCGGTCGTAGCGGTTGAAGGGCAGGAAGCTGAGGTCGCCGTCCTTGCGCACCACCATCAGCACCGGCGTCTTCTCGCGCTGGAAGGCCGCGAGGTTGGGCAGGCGGGTGTGGCCGCTGGCGTCCGTCACCTGGCTGACGAGGACCAGGCCATTGCGACCCCAGACCTCGACGGTGGCACCGCCCACAGGCAGGCCGTTGGCGATGGACTGCACGAACACGTCGCGCGAGCCGTCGATGGTTCGCTTGGCGACCAGGCCCAGGTCGGTGACCAGCACCAGGCGCTTGTCTTCCATCGACTCGGGGTCGATGTCGCCGCCCTGGTCGCCATACTCGCCTTCGTAGCCGCCTTCTTCACCGTCGTAGCCGCTTTCGTCGGGCGCCTCGGTGGCGTCGACATTCGAGCTGCCGGCCGTGCGCTTGGGGTCGTATCCCTTGACGCTGAGCAGGAAGATGCCGCGCCGCTCGCCGTTGGGGCCCTTGAGGTACTCGGCAAAGTCGACCGTTTCGTAATGGCTGCGACCGGGCTTGAGCTGGAGCGGCACTTCGCGCTCGAAGCGCTCGGAGAGGTGGTCGGGCGTGACGCCGCGGTAGAAGCCGGGCTTGCCGAATTCACCCGAGGACTGGCTGATGAGCATGTGCAGCTGCTGCGGCAGCATGCGGGCGATCTCGATCTTCACGCCAGGCAGGTCGCGCACGAGGATGGGCAGCTTCTTGTCGCCCGAGAGCGCCAGCAGCGAGCCCTGGCTGACGATGCTCAGCTCGGGCGCAAACGCCTTGAGCTGCATGACGCCGGTGCGCACATCGGCCAGCAGGTAACCGCCCGGCGTGCGCAGGCCCTTGGCCACCTGCACGTAGATGAACTGGCCGCCTTCGGCCGAAGGCATGCGGAACGACAGGCCATCGTTGACCTCGCGCTCGCCACCGATCGGCTCGAGCTTGATGCGCTGGGCGCGCTTGAGCACGGCGGGCGTCACCTCGGTGGGGTCGCTCCAGAGCGTGGGCTCGCCGCCCTCCTTGTCGGAGGCGGGCAGCACCCAGGCCTGCACAGCCTTGGCCAGCTCGCGCTCGTGCACCGGCATGCTGGTGCCCACGTGCAGCACGTGCTCCGGGTCACCGGCCTGGTTGCTCACCACCGAGGCGCTGATGTCGTTGATGGCCAGGCTGTAGAGGCCCGGCACCTCGACCGATCGCTGCAGCTTGTCCGCAGAGCCTTCACCCCCTTGTTGAGCGGTGACGCCAGCGGCCACGCTCAGGCGCATGGACTGGGTCTGCGCAGGAATCGGCAAAGGCTCGGACATGACCGTGGCCAGCAGCTTGTGCACGTCGTAGGTGACGGTGAACTTGCGGCTCGAGCCCGCGTTCAGCCCGAAGAGAGATGCTTCCGGGTCGCCTTCGTCCAGGCGGATGGCGCCCTCGAGCGACTTGGTGTTGACCGGGTGGCTGAACCGCAACTGATAGACCACGCGGCGCAGGTTGACCTGCACCGGGTCCTGGTAAAACTCGGCGCTGTCGACCTCGATGGTGAAGGCAGGGGCCTGGAACTCGAACTCACGCGACTTCAGCGTCACGTTGGGGGCCAGGGCCTTGCGCCCGATGCTGACCTTGTGGCGCTGCCCCACAGGCCAGTCGGCCTTGGGCTGGAAGACGAGCTGGTCGGCGGCGGCCCAGGTCCACTGGCCGGCGGCGGGTGGTTCCATGGTGATCTCGGCTGCGGGCTTGCCCACCTTCACAACCGGCACGGCCACGCCCGAGAACTGCACCACCAGCGGGTTGGGCGGCTGCTTGTCTTCGATGACGGTGCGGCCGGGCGCCTCGACCTGGTAGGTGAGCTCGCTCTGGCTGCCGGCATCGGGGATCAGGCCTTGCCACCAGCGCTTGAGCAGCGGCAGGTTCGAGAGGCCCGCCGCGGCCACCGCCGCCACCACGAGGACGTGCAGCATGTGCCAGCGGCACCAGCTCAGCGCCGAGGCACCCAGGCGGCCCAGGCCGCGCAGCCAGCCAGGCGCTTGCCAGCTGCCCAGCAACAGGCCCAGCAGCCCGCCGAAGATGGCCAGCAGCGGTTGCCCCACGCGGCTCAGACGTTGCCCCACGGAGCCGAAGAAGGCGCCGATGCCCTGGTTGATGCGCGACAGCATGGTCACAGCCTCACTGGTTTGATGTTGTTTTGATGAAGGCACCCTGCGGGCTCGGATGAACCACGCAGGGTGCGCCGGGCAGCATCGTGCCTCAAATCACGGGCGTGAAGCCCCCTGGCCGAACAACTCGTACCAATCCAGCTGGCGGGTGGCGACCATGACGGCGCTCAGCACGGCGAACAGCAGGAGCGAGCCCAGCACCAGAGCGTTCTGCTCCATCTGCAACAAGGCGTAAAGCACCCCGTACAAAGCGCCGATGGCCACCCCGAAGCCCAGGCCCGCGCCCCAGCCGCGCAACACGAAGCTGCCGTAGAAGGTCAGCAGCAGCGTGCAGGCCGCGCTGGCGGCCAGGTAGGCCCAACCGAACGCCAGGTGCTCCGACAGGCTCACCAGCAGCAGGAAGAACAGGCTGAGCGCCGCGCCCACCAGCAGGTACTGGATGGGGTGCACGCGCAGGCGACGCAGCACCTCCATCAGGCCCACGCCCACGAAGGTCAGCACGATGAACAGCAGGCCGTATTTGGTGGCGCGGTCGCTGAGCGAGTGCGGGTTGACCGGGTCGATGAAGGAGACCCCGAAGGTCTCGATGCAGCCGTTTTCGGCCGCTGCGGCCTCGTCGGCGCCCTCGGCCGTCGCGTAGGGGTTGAAGTGTGCGCCAGGTCCCCAGGCCCCGCCGAACGGCGCGCACAGGCGCTCACCCCCGCGCCAGGACTGCGAAGCGGTGCTCGCCAGGGAGCTGACCTTCCAGGTGGCGTCAAAGCCATCGGCGCGGACCACGCGCTCGCTGGGCAGGAAGCGCCCACCGAACGAGGGGTGCGGCCAGTCGCCACGCAGGCGCACCAGCGTGGTGTCGGCCACCGGGGCCATCGAGAAGCCACGCGTGCCCGCCAGCTCCAGGTTCAGGCGCACCGACAGGCCCGTGCCCGTCGCAGGCTGGACGCCCGACAGTGGCGCGTGAAAGCCGCGCGCGTGGTGCGCCTGCTCGCTGCCCGACTGCACCGCCACCCGCTGGTCGTTGACGCGCAGCTCGGCCACGCGGATGCCGCGCGCGTCGCTGACCGAGACCGCCAGCACCGGGGCCTCGCAGCGGACCTCGGCGCCTGGCTGGCGCGGCAACAGGATCAGGCCGCCCAGGTCGCTCCAGCTGGCCTGCACGCCGGCCTTCACGCCATAGCCGTTGACCTTGAACATGCCGCGGTGACGGGGACTGACGCCCACCTCTGCGTCCACCTGCACCTGTGTGGCGGGCAGGCGCAGCACGTGGGTTTCGGTCTCCGAGGTGGCGCGGCGGTGGCCCTTGTCGTCCTCCTGGATGCTGACCCACGTTTCGATGCAGGTGCGCGTGAGCACCGGGCCCAGCAAGGTCTGGCTGCCGGCGAGGCTGTTGGCCACGCTCTGCTCGGCCTCCTGCTGGCGGCCCTGCCGCTCGTGCACGATGCCCTGCACGCTCCAGAGGGACCACAGCAGGCCCAGGGTGACAGCGCCCACGGCGCCCATCTTGCTGATCAAGGGGAATCTCATCTTGTGTCCTGTCGGTGTGATGACAGGCGCGATGGTGCGCACCGAAGGTGAGCACAAGATGAGCTGTGTGAAGCGGGTGTGAAGTGCGCTTCAGGCCGCCGGCAGGCACAGGGCCGCGTGCAGGCCTGGCTGCGCGGGCGTCAGGCGCAGTTCACCGCCGTGCAGCGCCATGACCTGGCGCACGATGGCCAGGCCCAGGCCCGAGCCCTTGCGTGGCGCCTGGCCAGCCCTCTCGGGGCGGGCCGTGGAGTAGAAGCGCTCACCCAGGCGCGGCCAGGCGTAATCGGGCACACCCACGCCGTGGTCGCGCACCGCGATGCACACACTTTCGGCGTCGGCCTTCACGCTCAGCTCGATCACCGCACCGGGCGGTGAAAACTCGATCGCGTTGTCCAGCAGGTTGCTCAGGGCCAGCTCCAGCAGCTCGGCTTCGCCCTGCACGCTCAGGCCCTCGGCCACGTCGGTGCGCACGCTCAAGCCGGCTTGCTGCAGGCGCGGCGCGTGGCTGCTCAGCAGTCGCTCGACCAGGCTGGCCGGGTCCAGGCGCTGCTGGTGGTCCAGGCTGTGGCGCTGCTCCAGCTTGGAGAGCTCCAGCAGGCGGTCAACCAGGCTTTGCAGGCGCTGGGTCTGCTCGCGGATCTGTCGGGCGAAGCGCTCGCGGTCGGCGGCCGGCAACTCGTCTTGCAGCAGCTCGGCCGCCCCCCCGATGGCCGCCAGCGGGCTCTTGAGCTCGTGCGTCATCGCGCGCACCAGCTGCTCGACGTGCTCGTGGCCATCGAGCCGGTCGCGCATGGCGGCCATGGCGTGGGCCAGCTCACCCAGTTCGCCCGACAACTCCGGCGGTGGCTCGCGCTGCCCCCACTGCACGCGCTGGGCGTAATGCCGCAGCCGCCGCACCGACCAGATCACCCAGGCCGTCACCGCCGCGCCCACCACCAGCGAGAGGCCCAGCAGCCACAGGCCCTTTACGAGGATTTCCTGCTGCGCGCGCTCGACGAACTTGGCCACCGAGCGCATGGGCTTGGCCACCGTGAGCACGCCGATGATCTGCTGGCCTTGCATGACTGGGGCGGCCACGTGCATGACCGAGCTGTCGTCGTCGGCGACCACATAACGGGTGGCGCGCGCGCCATATTGCCCGGAGAGCGTGAGCGAGACATCGCGCCAGCGCGAGTAGTCCTGGCCCACCGCGTTGCCCCCATCTGGCAGGCCGGTGTCGAAGACCACGCGGCCTTTGGCGTCGGTGACGTAGACGCGGTAGTCCAGCGTGCGCTTGCTCAGGCCCCAGATCTGCGCGTCAACCGGCCTGGCGGCGTAGTCGAGCACGCGGCGGGCGAAACGGGTTTCTCGCAGATCGGCTTGGGGCGACATGGCAGCCAGGTCGTCCTGCGCCAGTTCGGCCAGGATGTTGGCCGTGTCCACCAACATGTCTTCCATGACCTCGCGCACGCTGGGTTGCACCTGTTGCACGAACACGCGCATCACGAAGAAGGCCGCGATGCCGGTGATCAGGAAGAAGCCCAGCAGCAGTCGCAAGCCCAGCTTCATGCGCGCCTCACAGCAGTTTGGGGTCGATGGCGTAACCCAGGCCGCGGTGGGTCACGATCAGGTCGGCCGGGGCGCCGGCCTCGCGCAGCTTGCCGCGCAGCGTCTTGACGTGCGTGTCCACCGTGCGGTCGGTGCTGTCGGCGTCCTGGCCCCAGACGGCGTCGAGCAGCGCCTCGCGCGGCCAGATGCGGCCTGGGTGCCGCAGCAGCAGCGTCAACAGGCCCAGTTCGCGGCGGGTCAGGGGCAGCCAGCGCTCGCCGCAGCGGATGCGCTGGCCGGCTTCGTCGCAAACGAGCAGGGGCGCACGAGGCGCCGGGGCAAGCGGCTCGGCGAGGCGTCCGTTGAGCGTGGCTGCCAAACTGGTCGCCAACAGGGCCGTGAGCGGGGCGCCATCCGACGAGGCCAAGGGCGTGGCTGCGGGCGCAGCAGCAGCCGCCACCAGCTGCGAGCGCCGGATCAACGCGCGCACGCGGGCACACAGCTCGCGCGGGCTGAAGGGCTTGGTCAGGTAGTCGTCGGCGCCCAGCTCCAGGCCCAGCACGCGGTCGATTTCTTCGGCGCGCGCGGTCAGCATCAGCACGGGCAGAGCGGCCAGCGCACCGCCGGCCTGGCGCAGGCTGCGGCACAGGTCCAGCCCGCTGCCATCGGGCAGGCCGACGTCGAAGATGGC
The DNA here is from genome assembly GCA_964373965.1 of uncultured Aquabacterium sp. GTDB lineage: Bacteria > Pseudomonadota > Gammaproteobacteria > Burkholderiales > Burkholderiaceae_C > Aquabacterium. The sequence goes on from CAYJXE010000009.1 coordinate 109,352, forward strand.
CGCTGCAGGCGGGGCGATGGTGGTGTCATGCAAACGGCGCTCGGCTTCGCCCACCAGCATCACGTGCTCGACCTCGAAGCCTTCACGCCCCAGCGCGTAGACCACCGTCTCGGCGATGGCCGGGTCGTCTTCGAGCAGGAGCAGGGGCGTGGCCATGGTGTGGTGAGGCGGGCACCGGTGTCAGGCTGGCAGCAGCCCGTCGGCCCTGAGCAGCTCTTCCAGGCACTGGCGCTGCAGTCCGTAGAAGGCCTTGATGTCGCGGATCTGGCCAACGACCTCGGCGTTGTCCTGAGGCTGGCGGCGCTTGACGGCCAGGATCATCTTGTTCTTGTTGGTGTGCTCCAGCGAGATGAACTCGAAGACCTGGGTGTCGTAGCCGGCCGCGTCGAGCAGCAGCGCGCGCAAGCCGTCGGTGAGCATCTCGGCTTCTTGCGCCTGGTGGATGCCGTGCTGCAGGATGGGTCGCAGCGGGTGCGGACTCAGCAACTGCGGGCGCACCTCCTTGTGGCAGCAGGGCGAACACAGGATGATCTCGGCCCCGGCGCGGATGCCCAGGTGGATGGCGTGGTCGGTGGCGATGTCGCAGGCGTGCAGCGCGATGACGACGTCGAGGTCGTCAGGGTGGTAGTCGCGCACATCGCCTTGTTCATAGTCCATGCCCTGCAGCCGGAGCTTGCCGATGACGCGCTGGCACAGCTGGACCAGGTCGTCGCGCAGCTCGACACCGGTCACCCGCGCGTCGCGGCCCAAGGTGTGGCGCAACCAATCGTGCACGGCGAACGTGAGGTAGCCCTTGCCGGAGCCGAAGTCCACCACGTGCAGGGCCTCGCGCTCGGCCAGCGAAGACTTGGCCACGGCCGACGAGAACACCTCCAGGAACTTGTTGATCTGCTTCCACTTGCGCGACATGGCCGGGATGAGGTGGCCGTGGGCGTCGGTGACGCCGAGCTCGCGCAAGAAGGGCCGCGAGAGTTCGAGCAGGCGGTGCTTGTCGCGGTTGTGGGACTGGGTGGGCGCCTCGGCCTGTTGGCCTGCTTGCTGGGCTGCACCTTCAAGCTTGCCCACGCGCACGCTGGCCTTGCCCTTTTTGCTGATCGCCAGCTGCACCTCTTCGGTGGACGTGAACAGGTGGGCGTTGCGGAAGGCGCCCGCGCGCAACCAATCGCCGATCAGGGCCAAGCCCTCTCGCGTCGGCAAATTCTTGGTGATGTCCTTGGTGGGAAAGCGCAGCAAAAAGCTCAGGTGCGGCTGACCGCGCAGCTCGATGGGGCGCACCATGACGCGCTGCAGCCCCTGACCTTGTTCTTCGATGGCAGGCACCCCGCCCTGGTAAGCCACCCACAGCAGTTGCTGGCAGGTGCCTTGCGCCAGGGCCTCGCGCGTGAGCGAGGTGAAGCGGTCGAGGTGTGGCGCGTTCGCGCTCGCGATATCGGCCGGGTCAGCCATGCATCAGGCCTGGTCGGCGCCGCCGTCCTGGGGCTTGGCTGCCGGGGCGGGGGCGGGGGCGGGGGCGGGCGCGGGGGCAGAGGCAGGGGCCGCGCCCTCGCGGCGGGGGCCACCACGGCGCTCACCCGGCTTGCCTGGCGCACCATCGCGGCGCGGGCCACCCGGGGTACCTTGGCCACGCGGGCCCTTGCCCGGGCCGCGTCCACCACGGTCGTCACGCCGGCCACCTTCGGCTCGGCGGTCACCACGCTGGTCTCCACGCTGATCACCGCGCGGGCCACCCCGGTGATCCGGGCGATCCGAACGCGTGGGGCGCGGGCGCGCCGCGTCCTCAGCCGCTTCAGCGCGGGCCTGAGCCAGCACAGCGTCGAGCTGCTCGGACGCGATGCCTTTGAGCGCGCAGAAGTTGGCGACCGTCAGTTTGGTGGTCTCGAAGCCGCGCAGCAGCGCAGCGCGCTCGCGGCGACCGGCTTCTTCCTGCTCGCGCTTGGCCTGCTGGTTGCCACGGCGGCGGGCCAGCTCTTCCAGCGCAACCTGGCGGTGTTCTTCGGAGAACTCGCCCGCGGGCTGTCCGTCGAGGTCGAAGCGCTGCTTGGCCTTCGATGCGGCGATCAGGTAGGACGTGGTGCCCGTGTGCCGGCGCAAGAAGGCCGAGAGCGCCTGCTTGGTGAACTCGCCAGGGGCGCGCTCCTGGATGTCGGCCTGGATGCGCAGCTTCAGCGGCTTGGGCTCGCCGCGGAACAGCGCCGGGAACAGCTCGGCCAGGCGGGCCTTGGTGTCGGCCACGGTGGGCTGATCAGGCTGGGCGCCCTGCTCAGCCTGGGAGGCCACGGCTGCACCGCTTGCCCCGGTGTCACCGTCCGCAGGCGGCGTGTCGCCGGCGGCGGGCAGTTGTTCGTCGGGCTGGTTCTCGGGGGTGGCAGACATGGGTGCGCGCAAAAAGGTCGAAACCGCCATTGTCGCGCGCTTCGGGCCTGCGTGTTGGCTCGCTTCCTTCAGCGCGCAGACCGCCGCCACACCATCGGCGTCTGCCCCGTCCATCTGCGGAACGAGCGCGTGAACGCGCTTTGCTCGCTGTAGCCCAGCAACAGGCCGATTTCGGCCAGCGACAGGGCGGGGTCGCGCAGGTACTCGCGCGCGAGTTGCTCGCGGGTGCGGTCGAGCAGCTGCTGCCAGGTCAGGCCCCGCTCGGCCAGGCGGCGCTGCAGGGTGCGCGGGGACTGGTGCAGGCCCCGCGCCACCTTGTCGAGCGACACCTCGCCGTCGGGCAGCAGGCGCACCAGCATCTGCTGAACGGCGCGGTCGAAGTCGCCCGGCTGGGGCAGGGCCGCGAGCAGCGCGCGTGCCTGCTGGTCGAGCAAGGCGCGCAGGCCCGGGTCGCGGTGCGGCATGGGGATGGCCAGGTGGCTGGCCGGGAAGCGCACGCGGGTGTGGGTGTTGCCGAAGCCCACCGGGCAGCCGAAGAAGGCTTCGTGCTGCGCCCGCCCCGCAGTCGGTTCGGCGTGCAGGAAGCCGACATGGCTGGGCGGCGGCGGGTCGTCGATCTGGCGGCGCATGAAGCTCACCAGCGCCGCGATGGCGACCTCGTCGGCCATGGGCGCCGAGTCGGTGCCACGTGGCCAGCGGATCTCCACCTCGTCGCCGCACAGCGCCACCTCGGCCAGGTCCAGCCCGTAGAAAAGTCGCTCGCATCGCTGGTAGGTGGCCAGGGCCTCGCCCAGGTTGTCACTGGCCAGGGCCAGGTAGCCCAGCACGCCCACGTGGCGGGGTTGCACACCAGAGCCGATCTCAAGGCCCAGGGCCATGTCCGTCGGGCGCAGGGCCGCTGCGTCGGCCAGCAGGCCATTCCAGGTGGGCAAGGGCACCGCGTCGTCGGGGGCATGGGCGAGCACGCGGGCGCGCAGGACCGGCGCCGGCAGGTTTTCGCGGTCCAGCCAGTCGGACAGCAGGCGCAGCCAGGCGCCGTTGACGCGCATCAAAGGTCCCATCGGTGCGCCTTAAGTGGCATGGATTGTTCAAGCATGGGCGCCGATTGTCGATGCGATCACGGCGGCGCTGCCTAAAGTCCCTCCATCGCACAAAGGCATGCCCTTTCAAGGACCCCGACCATGCAAGACATCCTCCACGCCCTCGGCTTCGTGCTGGTGGCCGGCGCCGTGTTCCTGGTGCTGATCGCCGCCGAACGCGCCTTCTGGATCCGCCGCAACCGGCCCAACGCCTACGACCTGCGCGAGTCCTTCGCCAACGTCAGCACCGGCTTCCTCTACAAGGTGTTCGATGGCCTGTTCGTGGCCGGCGTCATCGCCGTGTTCTTCGACGACGTGCGCGCCTGGGGCCTGCAGTCCACGCCGAGTCAGCCCTGGGTGGGCTGGCTGGCGCTCTTCGTGGCCACGGACTTCCTGTTCTACGTCGCCCACTTCGCGATGCACAAGCTGCGCTACGGCTGGTGCTCGCACATCACGCACCACAGCTCGACGCGCTACAACCTCTCGACCGCGCTGCGCCAGAACTTCCTGTTCGACCTCAGCGGCCTGGCCTTGCTGTGGTGGGTGCCGCTGGCGCTGATCGGCTTCGACAAGGTCTCGGTGATCGTCGCCGTCGAGCTCAACCTGTTCTACCAGTTCTTCCTGCACACCGAGGTGGTGGGCCGCCTGCCGAAATGGTTTGAAGCCGTCTTCAACACGCCCTCGCACCACCGCGTGCACCACGGCCGCAACCCGGCGCAGATCGACACCAATTTCGGCGGCGTGCTGATCATCTGGGACCGCCTGTTCGGCACCTTCGTGGACGAGCGCGACGCCGGCGAGATCGTCTACGGCATCAGCAACCGCCAGCCAACCACGCTCAACCCGCTGCGACTGAACCTCGACGAGTGGTTCGCCATGTGGCGCGATGTCTGGACGCACAAGGACCTGCGCATCCTGTGGAAGCACCCCGACTGGATCGAGGAGCAGGCCGCGCAGCGTGCCCCTGCTCAGTCGACAGCTCGCCGGGCCTGACCTTCAACCGAGGCCTCAGAACATGCGCGCCAGCAGTGCACCTTCGTAGCGCGCCTCCAGCGGGATGCGCACATGCAGCGGGCTGCCGGGCGCGGCCGTGATGGGCTCGCCATCGAGGTTGCGCATGTTCTCCAGCTTGATCATCTGGTTGCCGAAGGGGTGGATGACCTCGATGGTGTCGCCCACGTCGAAGCGGTTTTTCACCACCACCTCGGCCCAGCCTTCGGCCACGCCCTTGACCTCGCCGCAGAACTGGCTGCGGTTGAACTCGGAGTGGCCAGTGATGTAGTTCTGGTAGTCCTGCGCAGGGCGGCGCTCCAGGAAGCCGCCGGTGTAGCCACGGCTGGCCAGGCCCTCGAGCTGGATCAGCAGGTCGCGGTTGAAGGGGCGACCGGCCACGGCGTCGTCGATGGCGTGGCGGTAGACCTGGGCCACGCGCGCCACGTAGTACAGCGACTTGGTGCGGCCTTCGACCTTGAGCGAATCAACACCGATCTTGGCCAGGCGCTCGACGTGCTCGACGGCGCGCAGGTCCTTGGAGTTCATGATGTAGGTGCCGTGCTCGTCTTCCATGATGGGCATGAGCTCGCCCGGGCGCTCGGCCTCTTCGATCAGGTAGACGTTGTCGGCGGCGGGGTGGCGCTTGCCGTCGCCGCACGCAGAAGGTGCGAACGAAGCCGCTTGTGCGTCGGCCTGCTCCTGCTCGAAGTTGAAGGTGCCTTCGAGCCTGATGGGGATGGCCTCGCCGCTGTCGGACTGCTCGGTGGCGCCCTGCGTCTTGTAGTTCCAGCGGCAGGCGTTGGTGCAGGTGCCCTGGTTCGGGTCGCGGCGGTTGAAGTAGCCCGACAGCAGGCAGCGGCCCGAGTAGGCGATGCACAGCGCGCCGTGCACAAACACCTCCAGCTCCATGTCCGGACATTCCTGGCGGATGCGCTCGATCTCGTCGAGGCTGAGTTCGCGCGAGAGGATGATGCGTTGCACGCCCATCTTCTGCCAGAACTTGACGGTGGCAAAGTTGGTCGTGTTGGCCTGCACCGAGAGGTGGATGGGCACCTCGGGCCACTTCTCGCGCACCATCATGATCAGGCCCGGGTCGGCCATGATGATGCCGTCGGGCTTCATCTCGATGATGGGCTCGATGTCGCGCAGGTAGGTGCGGATCTTGTCGTTGTGCGCGATCAGGTTGCTGGTGACGTACAGCTTCTTGCCGCGTTGCTTGGCCTCGCTGATGCCTTGAGCGAGCTGCTCGATCTTGAATTCGTTGTTGCGCGCGCGCAAGGAATAGCGCGGCTGGCCGGCGTAGACGGCGTCGGCGCCGAAGTCGTAGGCGGCGCGCATCTTCTCGAGCGAGCCGGCGGGCAAAAGCAGTTCTGGGGTGCGGAGCATGGGCGCGATTGTGCCGCGCCCGGGGGGTGCGGTCACGACCCCAGGGTGCGTGGGGGCTTGTCGGGGCGTGAAAGGCAGCGCTCGCCGCTCACTTGCGACGCGGCGGGAAGCGGTGGGCGATGCCCGCGCAAAGCACGTCGAGCATGGCTTCGAGGTGCATCTCGGTGGGCATGTTGGGCACCCAGTTGTCGTCGTCGCCCATGACCAGCAGGCGGGCGGTCAGGCCATGGATGCCCTCCCACAGGATCTGCACCATGAGCTCGATGTCTTCGGGTCGATCAGAGATCAGGCCCATTTCGGCGGCCTCGCTGACCAGCAGCCGCCCGGCGGCATAAGGGTCTTGCGCCGGGTTGCCGTGCTGAACACGCGCTGCTTCGTTGGGCGCGTGCGGGCGCCGCGTCATGAAGACGAAGGCGTATTCGTCGGGGTGCTGGATGCCGAACTTCACGTAAGCGCGGCCCATGGCGCGCAGGCGCGGCCAGCCGGGCTCGGCCTGTTGCACCGCGTGCGTGATGGTGCGGGTGAGCTCGAGCAGGTCTTCGTCCATGGCCTGCGTGATCAGGGCGGCCTTGTCGCCAAACAGCGTGTAGACGACGGTGGTGGAGTAGCCCGCCAGCTCGGCCACCTTGCGCAGCGAGATCTCACCCATGCCGCCCTTGCGGATGAGCTTGCGAACGATCTTGATGATGGCCTTGCGACGCTGCTCGGCTTCGCGGGCCTTGCGTTGCTCGGTGGGGGTGAGGGTCACGGACCGGGTCTCCGGGGACAGGGTTTGCCAGGGTCGGCACGGGCTTGGGATGAGCGTATCGTAATAACACTGTTATTTTTCGTGTCGGTGTTTCAGTAAATGCCCTTGTCTCGACTTTCACGCCTGATCGCCCGGGTGAGCCTGGTGGCCGCCCTGGGTGCGCTGGCCGCCTGCCAGGACCGCGCACCCGCGCCCCCCACCGATGCCGACGTGCTCGCCGCCGAGGCGCTGCGCCCCGCCCGGCCCGAGCTGGCCGCCACCTACGAGCGCAGCTGCATGGCCTGCCATGGCGTGCGCAGCGCCGCCCCCCTGACGGGTCACGCCGAATCGTGGCGCCCCCGCCTCGCACAAGGCATGGACACCCTGCTGAAACACACCCGCGAGGGCCTGCGCGGCATGCCGGCCATGGGCCTTTGCCCGGACTGCGGCGACCAGGATTTCAGCGACCTGATCACCTTCATGAGCACGCCCAGATGAGCCGCGACACCCACACAGCTTGCGCGAGCACCACCCGCCGTCAGCTGCTGACGGGCACCGCCGCCGTCGCCCTGTTCGACGCCCTGCGCGGCGGCACGCTGGCCCAGCTGATGCTGCCCCAGGCGCAGGCCCAGGCCTCGGTGCCATCGGCCCCGCGTCGCTGGCAGAACTGGTCGGGCTTGCAGCAGGCCACGCCCGCGAACTGGGCCACCCCCGCCAACGAGGCCGAGTTGCAGCAACTGCTGCGCAGCACCCAGGGCGAGGTGCGCCCGGCGGGCTCGGGCCACTCGTTCACGGCCCTGGTGCCCACGAACGCCACGCTGGTCTCGCTGGACCGCCTGGCCAACGTGGTCCGCATCGACAAGGCCGCCATGACGGTGACCGCCCAGGCCGGCATGCGCATCGGCGCCCTCGCGCGCGCCCTCGACGCCCAGGGCCTGGCCCTGCGCAACCAGCCCGATGTCGATGTGCAGACCTTGGCGGGCGCCATCTCCACCGGCACACATGGCACCGGCGCGCAGTTGCCCGCGCTGCACGACGACGTCATCGCGCTGCGCCTGGTCAAGGTCGATGGCGAGGTCGTCGAGGTCCATGCCGAGCGGGACCCCGACCTGATGGCGGCGGCCCGCGTGTCCTTGGGCTCGCTGGGTTTCATCACGCAGGTCACGCTGCGCGTGGTGCCTGCGTTCAACCTCGCTCGCCACGTCTGGCTGCAGCCGCTGGACAGCCTGATCAGCGAAGCGCCCAAGCTGGCGTCCCAGCATCGGCACTTCGAGTTCTACGTGCTGCCGCACACCGGCTACGCCGCCGGCATCCGCCACGACGTCTACACCGGCCAGGACCTGATGCTGCCCACGCCCGGCGACGAGGACGTGCTGGGCGACCTGAAGATGTTGCGTGACTGGCTGGGGCGCTTCCCGAAGCTGCGCCGCTGGGCCGCACAACAAGCCATCGACCCCAACATGACGGAGGAGGCTCGTCACCGCTCCTTCAGGCTGCTGTCCTCGGTGCGCCCCACGCGCTTCAACGAAACCGAGTGGCACCTGCCGCGCGAGCGCGCCCTGACCTGCCTGCGCGAGGTGGTGGCCAAGCTGGAGTCGCGCAACGAGGTGTTCTTCCCGCTGGAGTTCCGCTTCATCCGCCGCGACGAGGCCTGGCTCAGCCCCTTTCACAACCGCGACTGCTGCTCGATCGCCGTGCACGCGGCGGCGGACGAGGCCTGGCAGTACCTCATCGATGACTTCGCGCCGATCTTCCGTGCCCACCACGGGCGTCCGCACTGGGGCAAGCTGCACCGGCTGACCGAGGCTGAGCTCTCGAAGGTGTACCCGCGCTGGGCCGATTTCCAGGCCCTGCGCCGCCGCTTCGATCCGCAGGGCCGCCTGCTCAACGCCCACCTGCGCCAGGTGTTCGGCCAGGCCTGAGGACGCACACCATGGCCCACCTGACCCGACGCCAGTGGCTGGGGCTCACCGCGCTCGCATGTGGGGCCACCGCCTTGGCGCTCAAGCCAGCCGAAACCGGCGCGCCCCACGGCGCCTTCTTCGCGAGGCTGAGCCAGGCCCTGCGCCAAGCGGGCCTGAGCCAGCCCACGCTTGTCATCGACCGCGAGCGCCTGCATGCCAACGCCCGCCAGGTGCGCGCCAACCTGCCGCCTGGGCTGGGTCTGCGCCTGGTCAACAAGTCCCTGCCCAGCCTGCCCTTGCTCGACGAGGTCGCGGGCCTGACTGGCACGCGCAGGCAGATGGTCTTCAACCTGCCTTACCTGCGTTTGTTGGCCGAACACCGGCCCGACAGCGATGTGTTGCTGGGCAAGCCCTTCCCCGTGGCGGCGGCGGCCCAGTTGCTGACCGAGCCGCCTCGCAGCAGCTTCAATGTGTCCAGGCAGGTGCAATGGCTGGTGGACTCGCCCGCGCGGCTGGCGCAGTACCGCGACCTGGCGCGCGGCCAACGCGTGGCGCTGCGCATCAACCTCGAGATCGACGTGGGCCTGCATCGCGGTGGCGTGCCCGATGAAGCCACGCTGCAACAGGTGATCGCCCTGCTGCGCGAAGAGCCCTTGCTGCACTGGTCTGGCTTGATGGGCTACGACGCCCACACGCAAAAGATCCCGGACATTGCCGGCTCACGGGCGCGCGCCCACGAGCACGTGCTGAGCACCTACCGCGCACGGCTGACGGCCCTGCAAGGCAGCGGACTGAGTCCGGTGGCCGGCGCCCTCACGCTCAACACCGGCGGCTCGCCCACCTACCGCCTGCACCGCGCCAGCGGCCCCGCCAACGAGGTGGCGGTGGGCTCGGCCCTGGTCAAACCCACCGACTTCGACACCCCCCTGCTGGCGGACCTGCAGCCCGCCGCCTGGATCGCCACGCCGGTGCTCAAGGTGCAAGGCTTTCGCGCGCCCGATGGCGTGCAGGCGCTGGGCCGACTTGCGCAGGGCTGGGACCCCAACCAGCGCACGGCGCACTTCATCCACGGCGGCCACTGGCTGGCCCTGCCCGAATCGCCCGGAGGTTTGCAGGCCAGTGGCCTGATCGGGCCCTCGTCGAATCAGCAGCTGTTCCTCGGCTCGGGCCGACAGGGCTTGCAACCCGACGACCTCGTCTTTTTCCGCCCGACACAGAGCGAGGCGGTGCTCCAGCAATTCGGCGACATCGCCGTGGTCGAACGCGACCGCGTCGTGGCGATGTGGCCCGTGCTACCGGCGCGCGGCTGAGGCCTGTCAACTGACCAGGTCAATGCCTGGCCACCATGTGGAGAAAAAACATGCCCCCTTCTGGAAACCAGCGCAAACAGCTCCGCATGCCCCTCGCATCTGCGCTGCTGTGCATTGGCCTGAGCTTCACCGCCCCAGCCGTGCAGGCGCAAAGCTGGCGCGTGGGCGTCGGCATGAGCGACGTCACCGGCGAGGCCGCCGAGGTCGGCATGATGGGTTACGCCGAGCTCACGCAAAAGACCAGCGGCATCCACCAGCGCCTGCGCGCCCGCGCCTTCATCGCCGAGGACCCGCGTACGCAGCGCTCGGCCGTCATCGTGGTCACCGACACCGGCCTGGTGACACAAGCCGTGCACCAGGCCGTGATGAAGCGCCTGACCGCGAAATTCGGTGACCGCTACACCGAGCGCAACGTCATGCTCACGGCCACGCACACCCACGCGGGCCCGGGTGGCTACTCGCATTACGCGCTCTACAACATCACCATCCTGGGCTTTCAGCAGCGCACCTTCCAAGCCATCGTCGATGGCATCGTCGAAGCCATCGAGCGGGCCCATGCGCGGCTCGCCCCTGGCGAGGTCAAGCTCAACCAGGGCGAGCTCACCAACGCCAGCCGCAATCGATCGCCGCTGGCCTTTCGCCTGAACGCCGCCGAAGACCGCGCCCACTTCCCACAAGAGATCGACCCTTTGATGACCGTGCTGAGCTTTCGCCAGGCCGGCCAGGACATCGGCGCCCTGAGCTTCTTCCCGACCCACGGCACCAGCATGACCAACCGCAACACCCTCATCAGCGGTGACAACAAGGGTTACGCGGCCTGGCACTGGGAACACGACATCGCGGGCGTGCAGCACCTGCACGACACGCAGCCCTTCGTGGCCGGTTTCGCGCAGACCAACCCCGGCGACCTCACGCCCAACCTGAACGCCAAGCCCGGCAGCGGCCCCACCGAAGACGAGTTCGAGAACACGCGGATCATCGGCTTGCGCCAAGCGGACAAGGCCCAGGCGCTGTCACAGCGTGCCAGCGAAGCGCTGGGTGGCGACATCGACGCCCGCATGCGCTGGGTGGACATGAGCCGCGTGCAGGTCAGCGGCGCCTACACCCCCGATGGCAAGCCGATGCAGACCTGCCCGGCCGCGCTGGGCGCCAGCTTCGCCGCCGGCAGCACCGAAGACGGCCCCGGCCCCGGCATCGCCAAGGAGGGCGAACCCAACCCGTTCCTGGCCGCCGTCGGTGGCCTGGTGTTCTGGCCTTCGGCCACGCTTCGCGAGTGCCACGGCGTCAAGGAAGTGGTCATCCCCGTGGGCAACATGAAGCCCTACCCCTGGTCGCCCGAGGTGCTGCCCCTGCAGCTGCTCAAGCTCGGCTCCATCGTCTTCGCTGGCCTGCCGGCCGAGCCCACCATGATGTCGGGCTGGCGCATCCGCAAACAGCTCGCGCGCACGCTGGGCATGGACACCAGCCGCGTCATCGTGGTCGGCTACAGCAACGCCTACACGCAGTACGTCACCACGCCCGAGGAATACAGCCTGCAGGACTACGAGGGCGGCAGCACCTTGTTCGGCCCCGCCACCCAACCGGCCTACACGCAAGAGCTGGACAAGTTGGCGCAGGACATGGCGCAAGGCCGCCCCAGCGCCAACACCCTGACCCCGCGCGACCTCAGCCAGAGTCAGCTCAATTTCCAGACCGGCGTGATGCTGGACCTGCCGGCGCTGGGCAAGCGCTTCGGCCAGGTGCTCACCGAGCCGCAAGCCAGCTACACGCCGGGCCAGACGGTCAGCGTGCGCTTTCAGACCGGTCACCCGAAAAACAACCTGCGCCGCAACGGCAGCTTCCTGCTGGTGCAACGCTGGGACGGCCAGGCCTGGCAGACCATCGCCGACGACAGCAACTGGGCCACGCGCTACCGCTGGCGCCGCACGCTGGGTGCGGAATCGGTGGCCGACATCGACTGGGCCATCCCGGCAGGCACGGTGCCGGGCCGCCACCGCATCGTCCACCTGGGCAACGCCCGGAACCTGCTGGGTCAGGTCAGCGCCTTCAGCGGGCAGACGCGGGAATTCACCGTGAGGTGAGCGGCCGCAAGGGGCCTGCGCGGCTACGGCTACGGCTACGGCTGCAAATGCAACAGCAACTGCGGCTGCGGCTCAGGCGCCAGCACTGGCCCGGGCCACCAGCACCCCGTCGACCAGGCTGGCCGCCCCCACCCTCTCCAGCTCCTGCGCCATGAAGGCCGCGATGGCCTCGGGCTCGAGCGGGTAGAGCCCGCGCATGGCCTCGTTGCCCTCGAAAGTCGCGGCCACCATCTGCGCCAGCTCGGCCAGGCTCAGGCGCTTGGCTTCGAGCAGCTTGAAGGCCAGCAGCACCTTGAGCGCGTTGTCGGCGTTGCGCCGGGGCTCTTCGGTCAACCAGCGGATGCGCGAACGCGCCGCCTCCAAGGCCGCGCTCACGGCGCCATCGTCTTCGCTGAAGGGCGCACCATGCCCGGGGATCACCACGCGCGGCTGCAACTGCCCGATCAGCTCCAGCGTGGCCGCCTGCTCGGCGAAACCGGGGATGCCCGCCAGCTCCGGGAAGATCACGCCGAAGCCCTTTTGCCACAGCGCATCGGCCGACATCAGGATGCCCAGCCGCTCGCACCACAGCATCACCATGGCGTGGTCGTGTCCGCCGGCGGGCAACACGCGCCAGCCCTCGCCGCCCAGCTCGATGAGCTCACCCACCGCCAGCAGCCGGTCGTGCCGAAAGCGCGGACACAGCTGGCTGGTGCGCCGGTAGCTCAGGCGCTCCTCGTCCCAGGCCTCGACCAGGTCGGCCTCGCCAGGCGGGATCCAGATCTCGCAGCCGTGCTCGGCCTGCAGCAAGGCGTTGCCGCCCGCATGGTCGGAGTGCAGGTGCGTGTTGACGATGCGTTCGAGCCGCCGACCCTTGAGCGCCTCGCCGATCAAACGCAGCGTGCCCTCGCCCTCGGTGACGTAACCCGTGTCGACCACGGTGGTCACGTCGTCGTCGGCAAAGACCACGTGGTTGGACGAGAGCCAACCGCGCTCGATGACCTGCAGGGTGTCGGGCAAGGACTTCATGGGCCGCAGTTTGCACCGACTTGGGGACAGCAGGGCGATCGGACGCCACCAGCAGGCATCTGTCTGGAAAATCAAAGCTGTTTGACGCTTCACGCCGGTGTCCGATTCCCACAATGTCTCTTGCGACGTCTTGCCGACGAGGCGTCGCGAGCCCTTGTGTCCAGACACCTCAGAGGCCACCATGCACACAGCACCCATCGCCGGCACCCGCACCCCCACCGTGCAGGTTCCCGCCCCAAAGCCCCAGCCACCGCACTCGCCCCATTCGCGCCGAGTCCAGGACGCCGAAGCCCGGCGCCGACGCCTGCGCGACTTCTTCCGCTACCACGGCCCCTGGGCCCCCGGCGTGCGGCTGTTTCGGCGCATCGGCTTTCAGGCCAAGGCCAGCATCCTGACGGCGGTCTTCCTCGTGCCCATCGTGCTGCTGTCCTGGCAGTACTTCAAGGACAAGGCCGCGACCATCGAGTTCACCCGCGCCGAGCGCGTGGGCGTGAGCACCATGCAGCGCCTGGTGCCCGTGATGAAGGGCGTGATCGACACCCGCAACGCCACCCGGGCCATGCTGGGGGGGCACGCGGTTCAGGCCGACTACCAGGCCGCGCACCAGGCCACCGATCAAGCACTGGCTGCGTTCGCGCAACACGTGAAGCAGCAAGGCGATCCCTTGAAGATCAGCGCCAACGTGCAGCGCCTGCAAGAAAGCTGGCAAGCCACGGCCGGCTCCAAAGACGGCAGCGATGGCAAAGGGCGCACCGTCTTCGGTCCGGTCACCGCTGCGGTCGTCGCCTTGCTCTACGCCGTCGGCGACAACTCCAACCTGGTGCTCGACCCCGACCTCGACAGCTACTACCTGATGAATGCGCTGGTGCTGACGCTGCCGCAGATGATCGAGAGCACCGGTCAGATCTGGGGCTGGGGCACTTACGCCGCCTCGCGCGGCAGCATCGGCTCGGAGCAAGAGGCCAACTGGGCCATCTGGACCGCTCGGACACAAAGCGGCGCCGAAGACATGCGCCGCTACTTCGAGCGCGTGGCCGCCGCCAACTCGGACATCGCCGCCAAGATCGACACCAGCGCCCTGGACCAGGCCCTGGCCTTGCGCAAGCTGGGGCACCTGGCTGTGTTCGATGCCCATGGCCCCCAACCCACCGAGTTCTACCGGCAAGGCCGCGATACGCTGGCGGCCCTGTCGGGCTTGTACGACCACCACCTGCCCCTGCTCGACCAACTGCTCGAGCAGCGTGAAGCCCACCTCACCCACGCTCGCGACCTGACCGCGGTGGTGCTGGTGCTCAGCTTGCTCTTGTCGTCCTACCTGTTCATCTCGTTCAGGAAGGTGCTCGAAGGTGGCCTGCGCGAAGTCGTGTTCCACATCGACGCCATGCGCGACGGCAACCTCGCCACCCAGCCCCGAGCCTGGGGCGCGGACGAAGCCGCCGGCCTGATGCGCACCATCGCCGACCTGCAGCAATCGCTGCGACGCATCGTCACCCAGATCCGCGACTCGGCCGACCACATCGTGCACGCCAGCCAGGAGATCGCCGCCGGCTCCGACGACTTGGCTCGGCGCACCGAAGCCTCGGCCAGCGGCCTGCAGCAATCGGCCTCTGCCATGGCGCACATCTCGCAGACCGTGCGCAGCACCGCCGACGTGGCCGCCGAGGCCTCGTCACTGGCCACGCACAACGCCGAGGCGGCTCGACACGGTGGCCAGGTCATCCATACCATGATCGCCACCATGGACGAGATCAGGCAGTCCTCGCGCCGCATCGGCGACATCACGTCCACCATCGACGGCATCGCCTTCCAGACCAACCTGCTGGCCCTCAACGCAGCCGTGGAGGCAGCACGGGCGGGCGAACAAGGCCGCGGCTTCGCAGTGGTCGCCGCCGAGGTGCGCGGGCTGGCTCAACGCGCGGCCACTGCCGCGCGAGAGATCAACCAGCTGGTCTCCGACAGCGTGCGGCGCATCGAATCGGGCACCGAGGTCGTGGGCCAGGCCGGCTCCGCCGTGGACGACATCGTCAAACAAACGCTGCACATCAACGAACTGCTGGCGCGCATCGCAGAGAGCGCCCGCAGCGAAGCCCAGGACGTTCAGCAGACCACCCAAGCCGTGCAGGCCATGGACGAGTCAACGCAGCAGAACGCGGCGCTGGTCGAGCAAACAGCTGCTGCTGCCTCGGCCATGCGCGATCAGGCCCAGGTCCTGGCCAACGGCGTCGCGACCTTCAGCCTGGCATGAACGCGCTCACCACCACAGCGTGACCGTGGTGCCACGCCCCAAGTTGCTGACCACCTGCATGCGGCCGCCCATCAGGTCCATCAGCTCCTTGACGATGCTCACGCCCAGACCGGTGCCCGGGATGTTGCCGGACTTGTCCGCGCGGAAAAAGCGCTCGCCCAGCCGGGCCACGTGGTCCGGGCTCAAGCCGATGCCCCGGTCCTCGACGGACACGCCAAAGTGCGTCGTGCCCGGCTGATCCGGAGCGGCTTCGGCCACGAAGCGCACCACCACATCGCCACCCTCTGGCGAGTATTTGTAGGCGTTGGACAGGATGTTGAGCACCGCCTGGCGCAGCTTGCTGCGATCGGCGCGCACGGGCATGGGATGCGCAAGAGGCACCACCAAAGGTGTTGCCCTGCCTTCGGGCGGCCGGTGGTCGGCCAGCACCGCCTGCACCACCTCACCGAGCTCCAGCTCCTCCATGAGGAAGTCTTGACCTCGCCGCGCTTCGATGCGCGCCAGGTCCAGCAGCTCGTTGAGGATGGCCACCATGGCCTGGCTTTGTCGGTAGATGCGGCCCAACAGGTCCTGCCGCTGCTCGGCCGACATCTCGCGCTTGAGCATGAGCTCGGTGAACCCAAAAATGCTGACCATCGGCGTGCGCAACTCGTGAGCCGCCATCGAGAGGAACTCCGATTTCATCTCGTCGAGGGTGTGCTGCCGCGTCACATCGCACACGTACAGCACCCGGCTGACGCTGCCTTGCTGGCTGCACTGCCCGCTGAGGGACAGCAGCTTGCGTCGCTCGCCAGCCAGCTCCAGCACCACAGCCTCACCACCGCCCAAACCATGGAACACGGCCTCCAGGCCAGCGAACGGCTTGTCTGGTAGCGCCAAAGCGCCCAGGGCATCCGAAAGGCCCGCCAGGTCCCACGACAGCAACTTCGACTCGCTCAGCCCCGTTTGCTGCAGGAAAGCGCTGTTGACAAAGCGCACGCGACCCTCTCGATCGAAGGTCACCATGCCATCCTGGCTGAGGCGGGAGATCGCACCCAGCTGATCGTTCTGGTCCGCCAGCTGCGCTTCGTGGGCCCGCAGCTCACGCACGCTGTGCTCCAGCATGATCATCTGCTGGCACATCAGCATCGACGCCTCGTTGAGCGATTCCCGCAGCTCGGTCACCTCCAGCGGTCCCGACTCTTGCGGCAGCAAGGCGCCCTTGGCGTCGACGATCTGACGGGCAAACCGACGCGCCGTGGCCAGCGACCGCATCGGCCGGCGCAGGAAAGCGCTCAACAAGGCCACGCACACCACCACCGCCACGACCGCCACCACCAGGGTGTTGCGCCAGATGCGGGCGCGGTCCTGTGCGCTGGCACGGGTGTCGTGCTCGACGCGCACCCAACCGATGAGCCCCGCCGCCACCACCGGATGCCAGGCCTCGATGCGCCCCGGGTGGGTCACCAGCACAGGGGCTGGCATCTCCCCTGGCTGAGCAGGCGCTCGCACCCCCGCCGGCAGGCGATGGTCGTGGATCACGCGAGGGGCCGCGCCAGGCTGCCTCTGCACATGGGCCAGGACTTCGGACTGCTTGCCCAGCACCAACAGGGACAAGGTGTCACCCACCTCCGCCGAATGGGTCGCCAGCTCCTCCAGCCCATCGAGGCTGTCGGTGAGGATCAGGTTGGTGCTGGCCACCGCCACGTTGCGCGCCAGGGTGGCCGCGTGGCCCTCGGCCGCGCGCTGCTGCAGGCGACCTTGCTCGTGCACGGTGTAGCCCCCCAGCAGCGACAAAGCCAGCACCAGCAAAGCCGACACCATGACGATGAGCTGCAGGTGCAGCCGACGCGGCCACAGCCTTTGCAGCAGGTGGGTCGGCATCGCGGCCATGGCAGGCTGCGACCTCACTCCGCGTAGCGGTCGAGCTTGAGGCGCTCCAGCGGCGCGTAGTCACGCGCGTGATCGGCCTTCACGGGGCGCGCCATGGGCACGCCCTGGAAACTCGCTTGCAGGCTGCTGTCTTGTGACAGCTTGAGCCAGGCCGCCTGCACGGCCTGCTGCACCGCCATTGGCACACGCGGGTGAGCGCTCAGCGGGTGCGGCGCCGCACCGGGCGTTTCGAACAAGATGCGCAACCCCGCCTGCACCTCGGGGGGCTCGCGCTCCAGCGTGGCCCTCAAACCACCCGTGGCGGCGGCTTTGCCCGCCAGCGTCTGCCGGTAGGCATTGGTGTGGGTGCGTGCGTAAAAGGGCGTGATGCGCACCCGCTCGACCTCGTCGAGCTGCGCCCGGATCAGCAAGGAAGCGCCAAAGGCGTTCGGAGCCGGGAACGCCACCGTCTGGCCCTGCAGCTGCCTGGGTTGACGGATCGGATCGTCTTTCCTGACCACCAGGATGCCCGTGAGCAACTCGGTGTCCCGCACCAGCGGCACGTAGCCTTGCGCACGCTTGGCGCGCACCTGGTGAAAGGGGTTCATGTATGCAAAGTCCGGCGCACCAGCCTTCACATCCGCCTCGAAGCTGGGGATGTCCCGCGGCACCTTGAGCTCGAAGCGCGCGCCCACCTGCTGTCCCAGCCGCTCCAGGATGGGCACCCAGGTCCGCGCGATGTCGGCCGCCGGGAACTGGGGCACCACGGACACCGAATAAACCGCCTGCGCAGGGCTGGCAGCCGCAGAAGGTGGCGTGGCCTGCGCCATCGCCGACCAGGGCGACAGGCCCGCCAGCGCAGCGATCACCAGGGCACCACGGCGCAGCACACGGCGGCGCCAACGAGTCAGGCGGGTCGGGGTCATGGGGTCCTCCGAAGTCGACCTGAGTGGATTGTCGGCAGCGAAATGAAAGAAATGCACACGCCAAAGCAAGAAGGCCCGTCACAGACGGGCCCCTTGCGGATTAGTGCGCAGACATTGCCCTGCGCGCATCGAGCCGGACCAGGCCGGCTGCGCTCAACCGTGGCGGATCAGGTGGTCGAAAGCGCTCAGCGCTGCCGTCGCCCCCGCACCCGCCGCGATCACGATCTGCTTGTAAGGCACGTTGGTGCAGTCACCCGCCGCGAACACGCCCGGCACATTGGTGTGGCCCTTGGCGTCGATCAGGATCTCGCCGAACTTCGACAGCTCCACCGTGCCACGCAGGAACTCGGTGTTGGGCACCAGCCCGATCTGCACGAACACGCCTTCGAGCGGCACCAGGTGCTCCTCGCCCGTGGCGCGGTCCTTGTACTTCAGGCCGTTGACCTTGCCTTCGCTGCCTGTGATCTCGGTCGTCTGCGCGTTGGTGTGGATGGTCACGTTCGGCAGGCTCTTGAGCTTGTTGACCAGCACCGCATCGGCCTTGAGCGTGTCGGCGAACTCGATCAGCGTGACGTGGGCCACGATGCCAGCCAGGTCGATGGCCGCTTCCACGCCCGAGTTGCCACCACCGATCACCGCGGTGCGCTTGCCCTTGAACAGCGGTCCATCACAGTGGGGGCAGTAGGCCACACCCTTGTTCTTGTACTCGGCCTCGCCGGGCACGTTCACGTTGCGCCAGCGCGCGCCGGTGGACAGGATCACGGTCTTGGCCTTGAGCACGCCACCGTTTTCCATCTTCACCTGGATGAGGCCACCCGCCTGCTCCGCCGGGATGATCTCAGCGGCCTTTTGCAGGTTCATGATCTCGACGTCATAAGCCTTGGCGTGGGCCTCGAGCGCGGCGGCCAGCTTGGGGCCGTCGGTTTCCAGCACCGAGATGTAGTTCTCGATGGCCAGCGTGTCGTTGACCTGGCCGCCAAAGCGCTCGGCCGCGATGCCGGTGCGGATGCCCTTGCGAGCGGCGTACACACCCGCTGCCGCGCCGGCCGGGCCACCACCCACGATCAGCACGTCATACGGCGCCTTGGCATCGATCTTGGCGGCTTCCTTGGCGGCGGAGTTGGTGTCCAGCTTGGCCACGATCTCGTCCACGCTCATCTTGCCCGAGGCGAACACCTGGCCGTTGAGGAAGACCATGGGCACGGCCATGATCTCGCGCTTTTCCACCTCGTCCTGGAAGGCACCGCCTTCGATGACGGTGGTCTTGACCTTGGGGTTCAAGATGGCCATGAGCGACAGCGCCTGCACCACGTCCGGGCAGTTGTGGCAGCTCAGGGACATGTAGACCTCGAAGTTGAAGTCGCCATCCAGGGCGCGGATGTTGTCCAGCGTCTCGGCTTCTTCTTTGGGCGGGTGACCGCCCGTCCACAGCAGCGCCAGCACCAGCGAGGTGAACTCGTGGCCCAGCGGCAGGCCGGCAAAGCGAAGGCTCGTGTCGCTGCCAGTGCGCTGAAGCGTGAACGAAGGCTTGCGGGCGTCCTGCCCGTCGGTCTTGAGGGTGATCTTGTCGGCGCGCAGACCTTGGATCGTCTGCAGCAGCTCGAGCATCTCGCGCGAGTTCTCGGAGTCACTCAGGGATGCGACGATCTCGAAGGGTTGTTGCACGCGCTCGAGGTAGGCGGCGAGTTGGGCCTTGAGGGTGTCGTCCAGCATGTTGGGCATCCTTAAATTTCTGAGTTGCAAAGTGACTTCGGGAACCGGCCTCCTCCTGTTTAGCGAGATGAGAAGGCCAGGGTCATCCACCCACCCGCCTTGTGGGCGAGCAGGGGGCCAGTTTTCAACAGTGTGGTGAGGTCAGGCCTCAACACAGGTCAAAACTTGGAGAGATCGCAACAGCGCGATCAGATCTTGCCGACCAGGTCCAGCGAAGGAGCCAGGGTCTTGGCGCCTTCCTTCCACTTGGCGGGGCAGACTTGGCCGGGGTTGGCGGCGGTGTACTGGGCGGCCTTGAGCTTGCGCAGGGTCTCCGACACGTCGCGGGCGATTTCGTTGGAGTGCACTTCGGCGGTCTTGATGACGCCATCGGGGTTGATCACGAAGGTGCCGCGCAGCGACAGGCCTTCTTCTTCGATGTGCACGCCGAAAGCGCGGGTCAGCTTGTGGGTGGGGTCACCGACCAGGGGGAACTGGGCCTTGCCCACGGCCGGCGAGGTTTCGTGCCACACCTTGTGCGAGAAGTGGGTGTCGGTGGTGACGATGTAGACCTCGGCACCGGCCTTCTTGAACTCTTCGTAGCTGTTGGCAGCGTCTTCGATTTCGGTCGGGCAGTTGAAGGTGAAGGCAGCCGGCATGAAGATCAGCACGGACCACTTGCCCTTGAGGGACTCGTCGGAGACGGTGATGAACTCGCCCTTGCCGCCGCGGTTGACGAAGGCTTCGGTCTTGAAGGGCTGGACTTGGGTGTTGATCAGGCTCATGTTGGGTTCCTGGTAGGGGTTGGTTTGTTGGAAACACCGCCCCGCAAAGGGAGGTGTTTTCGAGGAAACAGGTTCAATCTTAGGCCAGGACGTTTCATCAAGCGAATTGATTGAACAAATGCGATTGATTGTCTCGGGCTATTGATTCATCGTCACCACACCAGGGGCCCAACTCCTTTCGAATCAATGTCTTACGTGTTTGCAAGCACTCACTTCACGTAGAAGCGCGTGGCGTTCACCGGCGTGTTGCTCATCCGATCGACCGCGAACGTGCCCACCGCAGGCGTGATGGCACGCCCCTTGGCGCCCACCGTGGCGCGCAGCGTCACCGAGTTCACGCCCGAAGGCACCCGGCAGTTGTACAAGCCCGTGCTGCCCACGCTGCAAGCCACCGACGCCACCGTGGGTGCGAGCGTGACCCCGCCGCCGGTGTACGGGCTGCCATTGGGCTGCAGCACCCAACCCGCCACCTGCACGCTGCCGTCGGCGCCCACCGCCACGGCCGACGCCCGGCCCAAGGCTGCCACCGTGCCCTTGGTCTGCAAGACCGTGGCCACGACGTTCTCGCTGCTGGTGCCACAAGCCGCCTTCCTGGCCGTGCAGCTCAGCTGGGGCGACGAGAACAGCGCGACCTTGGGCTGGATGTAGGACATGACGGTGCCGAACTGGCCCGACACCCCCTTGCCGTAACTGTAGGACAGCACCCCGGCAAACGACGAGTTGGCCTTGTCGTGTGCAGCGCCCAGGTTGTGCCCCAGCTCGTGTGCCAGGGTCAAGCTCTCGCAGTAGTAGCCGCCATGCTGGCCATCGTTGATCGACGAGAACATGAGGGAGGGGGCCTGCTGCCGGTAGGCCGTGATCCCGGCCGCGCGCGCCGCTGGCACGTAGGCCAGCCCGCAGGTGCCCGTCTTGGACGTCACGGCATTGAAGGGAGACACGAAGACGGTCATCGCCGCACCACTGGCCAGCCGTTGGGTGGCCGTGCCCGCAAAAGCCCCTGCGTCGCGCCGCAAAGCGTCGAGCTGCACCTGCGGCGTCGCATCGGCGGCCTTGACCAGGCGCCAGCCCACGATGCGGAACTTCACGCCCGTGCCGCTGTTGACGTAGGCCTGGTTGGCCACCTCGACCAGGTTGACCATGCGCGTGCGCGCCGCGCTTTCAGTCCCCCACAGCGTCACCAGGCTGGGGCTGTAGCTCATCAGGAGGTTGATCTGGGTGTCGACCGTGCCCGCCTTGAGCGGCACCGGCTGCGCCGAGGTCGACGTCGCCGCAGCGGTGGCCGTGGTCCCTGCCGTCACCGCCCCGGCCCCCGCCGAAACACGGCCCGCGGCCGCGACCGCCAGATCCACCGCGCCTTCGTCGGCAGGTGCTTCGATGTGGTCGTCGCCCTTGGGGCCACTCAGCCCGGCTGCGCGCGGATCCAGGATCTCGGTGCGTCCCTGCCGCGTGACGACCTGGTACTCGCCTCGGGTGGTGTGGATGGTGGCGAACACCGCGTCTGGCCCGACCGTCCACTGCGAGGACTGCCCGACGCCATCCATCCGACTGATGGCACTGACCTGCTGGAGTCCATGTTCATCGATGCCCGAAGCCGTGATCACGACCACCTCGGTTTGCCCGCCAGGCAAAGGCATGGCCCACTCGCTGCCAACGGGCGCATCCGCCAGGGCCGCCAGGTTCGGCGAAATGACTTGCACGCCAGGCTCCACCACGGCGCCCAGCACGAAAGCCTGCGTCGAAACGGCAGCCACCGTGGCGGCAGGCGCCACCACCAGGGGACCCGAGCCACGCTGGGCCACCGCAAACACCTGACCACCCACTCGCACCCCGCCATGCAGACCGCGTCGGGTCTGCCTGAGGTAGATCCGGTCGCCCACGGCATCGCCCAGTCGGGCGTGCCAGGACTTGAGGCCATCGCGACCCGTGACCACGGTCTCCAACGTCAAACGCTTTTGACCGACCCGCGGCAGGTTCACCGCCCAACTCTCGCCCACGCGGGCCTGCAGCAGGCTAGCCATGTCCAGTTGCATCGTTTGCTCGATGCGAACTTCCTGCGCAGGCAAGACCACCTCGGCCATGGGTTTGGCGGGCGCAGCGGCGCAAGCCCCGGCGGCGATCAAGGCAGCAGACAACAGACACAGTTGGCGCACGGACATGGTGAAAAACTCCAGCGAACAGCCGGCCCACCGTCAGGCCCAGGCTTGAGCGCCAGACTAGGTCGCCCGAGCGTGAAATGCGCGTGAACTCCTGCCGCAGCCCGCGCGCGCTGAAGGCCTGTCGCCACCTTGAATCGGCAAAAGCGGCAAAACCACTCGGCCGCCGCCTGCCGCTTTTCAGGGGCTTTGTCAGGCAATTTCCTACAGCACGCCCAGCGTGACACCGACGCTTCGCGCAGCCAGGCCCCTATCAAGAAAACTGGGGTGTCTTTGCACAATGACTCCATCGACAACGCCAAAGCGAACAACGCCAGGCCAACGCAGCGAACAGGAGCCCACCATGAACGCCGACCAGATCCTTGCCGAAATCCGCGAAGTCAACCTGTCCT
>CAYJXE010000010.1:0-66224 GCA_964373965.1 uncultured Aquabacterium sp.
GGCCACCAGTTCATCCCCCGCATCGGCCAGGAAGTGCTCGTCACCTTCCTGGGCAACGACATCGATCGCCCGGTGGTCCTGGCCGCGCTCTACAACGGCCAGGGTGAGTCGGGCATCGTGCCCACGCCGGGCGGCAGGGCTGCTGAAGCCTCGCTCGACGCCTTGGCGCAGTCCACCGACCACACGCCATCGTCGCAGGGCAACCTGATCGGCTCAGGTCCCGGCGGTCACAGCCCCGCCTGGCACGGCGCGGCCAGTGCAGCGGCCACGCCCGGCGCGCAAGGCCAGGCCAACGCAGCCGCGCTGAGCGGCATCAAGAGCAAAGAGTTCGGCGGCAGCGGCCACAACCAACTGGTGTGGGACGACACGCCTGAGCAGCTGCGCACCCAGCTTCACACCACCCAGGCGCAGACCTGGCTGCAGATGGGCCACCTGCTGCACCAGGCTGACAACCACCGAGGCAGCTTTCGGGGCCTGGGCTTCGAGCTGCGCACCGATGCCTGGGGCGGCGTGCGCGCTGCGCGCGGCGTGATGCTCAGCACCTTCAGCTTGCGCAATGGTCAGGGACAAACCGGCGAGCCTGCGGGCGACAACGCCGCCGGCATCGCGCTCGCGCGCCAGATGCAGCAGTTGGCCGAGACGTTCAACCAGGCGGCCACCACCCACCAGGCAGTGGGCGTGGCCACGGCCGCTGGCAGCCGCGCGGCAAAACAAAGCACGCTGGACGACACCCTCGCACCGGCGGCCGCCCTCACCAAAAGCCTCATGGGCACCGTCAGCGCCACGAGCCTGCCCAACGCGATCGCCGATGCGGCCGACAAGGCCACCGGCACCGGCGCTGACAAGCTGCCCCACATGGCCGACCCCAACATCGCGCTGGTGGGCAAGGCCGGCATCGGCATCACCGCAGGCCAGGACTGGCACCTCAGCAGCCAGGACACCACCCAGATCGCCAGCGGGCAAGACAGCCACTGGGCCGTGGGTGGGCAGGTGCGCGTGCACACGGCGCAGGGAATCGGGGTGTTGGCTGGAGCGATTCAGCCGGGCGCAGAAGCGGCAGGCAAAGGCATCACCGTGATCGCGGCACAAGGGCCGATCGACATGCAGGCGCAAGCTGGGCCCGCGCAGATCGCTGCCAAGCAGACGCTGGAGCTCAAGACGGCCAGTGGGGTGGTCAACATCGCTGCGGCCAAGCGCGTGGTGCTGTCGGTAGCAGGCGGCGCGAGCATCACCATCGAAGGCGGACAGTTCTCCGCGCAATGCCCGGGCAAGATCACGGTCAGGGCCGGGCAGAAGGTGATGACGGGGCCGGGGACGCAAGACCTGGTGCTGCCGCAGATGCCCAAGAGCATCTGCGTCTCCTGCCTGCTGGCTGCGCGATCCAGCGGCAGCGCTTTCGCCAAGGAATGAGCGTGACCGACCTCGTCCTGCACCAAGCGTGGCCAGAACATTGGCTCGGCCAACAGGCGTTGTCTGGTCGCCATGTCTGGGCCATCGTGGACGCATCGGCCAGCGAGGCCAGCGCACACGTGCGTAAGCTTCAGGCAGGCCACGACTGCACCAACCTGCTCGACCACATCACCAGCGATCCATCAGCCCTGGCAGTGGCGCCTCGCGCCGTCCCCGTCGGCTCCGAAGGCCGCTCATCGGCGCTGCGTGCCATCTGGCAATCGCAGGCAACCGATGAGCCCATGCTGTTCTTCATCGCCAGCGCCTGGTCGCCGCAGATGTGGGTGCCAGCGATGCGCCGACGCATGCGGGCCCGCTTCACCGATGGCGAGCACATGCTGTTCCGCTGGTGGGACGCCCGCATCTGGTGGGCCCTGCACGAACCCGAGCTCCATCAACAAGCTGATGTGCAGGCGTTCCTCGCGGTGGCAGCAGCCAGCGCCTGGCCAGGCCGAGATGGCCAGCCTCAGACTGCGGAGAATCCTGCGACAAACAGCGACCCCACGGCTCACGAAACCGCCTGGGTGCTCAGCGACCCGACGTTCGCGGGGCTGTTGAAGCTGGGGCAAGCGGATGCGGTGCTGGGGCTCTGCCGATCTGAATACCCCAGCGCCTTGAGCCTGGTGCCGCCCGCCCATAGGCATGCGCTGGCATGCGATCAAGTGAGCTGGGCGCAAGGCCTCGGGTTTGAATCAGCCGACGACCATGCACTTGCTGTGCGAATCGCAGCAGAAGTAGGCCCCGACTGGGCAGGTCAACCCGAATGGGCCGAGCTCGTGTCGCAAGCTGTTGCGTCCGGCCAGACGCTCCGCTCAACCCTGGCTCAAGCGTGATGCAAGGCCACAGTGAACACAATGCCGCCATGAAAAGAATGCTCTCAGCCGCCATGGCAGCACTGGCCCTCGCAGCATGCCAAAAGGCGCCCCAAGAAGAGCCCAAGATGCTTGGCATCACTGGCTACAACTACACCGACCGCTACATCGATCGGTTCAGCGTGAACGGGCAAGGCGGTGGCAACGTCCTCATCAGCGAAGGCGACTCCGGAGGAGGTGGAACCACCTGCTGCATCGTGTGGAGACCCGGCACCGCGTTGCCCGTGACGATGGTTGTTGAGTGGACGTATGGATACGAGAAAGACTTCGATACGGGTCAACTGACGCGGGATGCCGAAACCCATCGCGTCGAAGTTGAACTCAAGGGCCCCGTTCCACAAAACCCGACCGTCTTTGCCGTTCACTTCTACCCCGACAACACCGTGCAGGTCGAAATCGCTGCGGATTACCCGAAGCCCCGCATCAAGCGATCAGCCCCGGCCAAGGAGGCTCAATCATGAGCGGAGCAGGGCCCGCGAGTTCATTGGTTGACATCGTGAAGAAGATCTTGGCGCCCCCCCTTGCCGCACTGGCCCTCACAGCCTGCCAGAAGTCGCCCCAAGAAGAGCCCAAGATGCTCGACATCACGGGCTACAACTACACCAGCCGCTACATCGACCGGTTCAGCGTAAACGGACAAGGGGGCGGCAATGTCCTCCTGAGCGATGACGCTGATGGCGGAGGAAAGACCACCTGTTGCATTGTGTGGCGACCAGGTACGGCCTTGCCCGTAACGATGGTGGTGGAGTGGACGTATGGATACGAGAAAGACTTCGATACGGGCCAACTGCTGCGGGAAGCCGAAACCCATCGCGCCGAGGTTGAACTGAAGGGCCCTGTCTCAGGGCATCCAACCGTTTTCGTCGTTCACTTCTATCCGAACAACACCGTTCAGCTTGAAGTGGCCGAGGACTATCCCAAACCGCGCTTGAGACGATCAGACATGGCCAAGGGGGCTCAATCATGAGCGGGACAAGACACGCGAGTTCGTCGGATGACATCGTAAAGAAAGTCTTGGTGGGTACTATTGCTGTACTGGCCCTCACGGCCTGCCAGAAGTCTCCCCAAGAGGAGCCCAAGATGCTTGGCATCACGGGCTACAACTACACCGACCGCTACATCGATGGGTTCAGCGTGAACGGCCAAGGCGGCACCAACATGGGCGCCCACACGAACGGATCGGGCGAGGCCTGCTGCATCGTTTGGCGCCCAGGCACCGCGCTGCCGGTTCCGATGTTTGTGGAATGGACGTACGGCGAGAACCAGGATCTGCGAACAGGGCAAATCTATAAGCCCCGGGAAACCCATCGCGTCGAAGTTGAACTCAAGGGCCCCGTTCCACAGAACCCAACCGTCTTTGCCGTTCACTTCTACCCGAACAACACGGTTCAAGTCGAAGTGGCTGAGGACTATCCCAAACCGCGCTTGAGACGATCAAACATGACCAAGGAGGCTCAATCATGAGCGGAACAAGACACGCGAGTTCGTCGGGTGACATCGTGAAGAAAGTCTTGGCGGGTACTCTTGCTGCACTGGCCCTCACGGCCTGCCAGAAGTCTCCCCAAGAGGAGCCCAAGATGCTTGGCATCACTGGCTACAACTACTCAGGGCGCTACATCGATAGGTTCAGCGTGAACGGACAAGGCGGGGGCAATGTGCTCATCAGCGAGGGCTTGTCAGGAGGTGGGGGGACCACCTGCTGCATCGTGTGGCGCCCCGGCACCGAGCAGCCAGTTCCGATTTTTGTGGAGTGGACGTACGGCGAGCGCTGGAACCACGAAAAGGGCTTGAAGCTGCAGGACGCGGAAACCCATCGCGCCGAAGTTGAACTCAAGGGCCCCGTTCCACAGAACCCGACCGTCTTTGCCGTTCACTTCTACCCCGACAACACCGTGCAGGTCGAAGTCGCTGCGGATTACCCGGAGCCCCGCATCAAACGACCAGACCCGGCCAACGAGGCTCAATCATGAGCGGAACAAGACCCGCGCGTTCATTGGTGGGCATCGTGAAGAACATCTTGGCGGCCACCCTTGCGGCACTGGCCATCACGGCATGCCAAAAGGCACCCGAGGAAGAGCCCAAGATGCTGGCCATCACCGGCTACAACTACACCGACCGTTACATCGATGGATTCAGTGTGAATGGCCAAGGGGGCAGCAACGTGCTCCTCAGCGATGACTCCGACGGTGGGGGCAAAACCACCTGCTGCATCGTGTGGCGCCCCGGCACTGCGCTACCGGTTCCAATTTTTGTGGAATGGACATACGGCGAGAACCAGGATCTGCGAACAGGGCAAATCTATAAGCCCCGGGAAACCCATCGCGTCGAAGTTGAACTCAAGGGCCCCGTTCCACAGAACCCGACCGTCTTTGCCGTTCACTTCTACCCCGACAACACCGTGCAGGTCGAAGTCGCTGCGGATTACCCAGAACCCCGCATCAAACGATCAGACCCGGCCAAGGAGGCTCAATCATGAGCGTTAGCAAACCCAGGACATCGGCGGTTGACCTCGTGAAGAAAATGCTGACGGGCACCTTTGCGGCACTCGCCCTCACGGCATGTCAAAAAGCAACCGAGGTAGAGCCCAAGATGCTGGCCATCACCGGCTACAACTACACCGACCGTTACATCGACGGGTTCAGTGTGAATGGCCAAGGGGGCAGCAATGTCCTCCTGAGCGATGACGCTGATGGCGGAGGAAAGACCGCCTGTTGCATCGTATGGCGCCCCGGCACTGCGTTGCCCGTGACGATGTTCGTTGAGTGGACATACGGAATCGAGGGCAATTTGCAAACGGGCGAGGTTTATCGAGAACCAGAGACCCTCCGCGCCGAGGTGGAACTGACTGGCCCCGTTCCAGAGCACCCGACCGTTTTCGTCGTTCACTTCTACCCGAACAATACCGTTCAGCTTGAAGTGGCCGAGGACTATCCAAAGCCACGACTCAAACGATCTGAACTGGAACAAGGGGCCAAACCATGAGCGAATCAATCGCCCAAAGTTCACCGATGTTCCCTCCGGTCAACACTTGTCAGGCTTCCGCTGCGAGCGGCGCATACACCCCGCTGCAATCCATCAAGAACGATGCGCAAAGAGCGATCAATCGAAGTGTGGCGAAGGAAGACGCCAAGGCTTCACCCGTTGCAGATTGCCAGCAAGAGCCCTGGCTGACGTTCTACTTCGATGGCACAGGGAACAACGAGAAGATCGATAGACCCACGCGTGAGCACAGCAATGTGGCCAGACTGTATCGCGCCATGCAAAAAGATCAGTTGGAAATCGGGCGTGTGACGTTCTACATCCCCGGCATCGGCACCCCGTTCCGCGAAATCGGAGACAAGGGTGGCGATTGGAAATCTGCCGTCGCCTGGGGCGGTCAAGCTCGGCTGGATTGGGCTTGGGGCATGTTTCAGACCCAGGTCAAGAAAGCCGCAGCTCGCGCCAACAACCCCGTCAACAAGATCCGCATGATCCACGTGGCGGTGTTTGGCTTCTCTCGTGGGGCTGCCCTCGCGCGTGCTTTCGCCGTGAAGCTGCAGCAGCACTGTGACTCCGTTGGCGCAGGTTGGGTCACCAAGCAGGGGCGCCACCCCATCCGCCTCTACTTCATGGGCTTGTTTGACACCGTTGCTTCGGTGGGTGTGCCCACCGCCGCACGCAAATACCAGGCAGAAGCGGCAGCTCTGTTCAGGGTGACGCCCTGGCTGGCTGCGGTGCCTGTTTGGGTCGCCAGCACCGCAGACGGTCACGCGTCGTGGGCGGGTGACCTGCGCATCCCTGCCATGTCGCTGCGTTGCGTGCACCACATCGCCGCCCACGAGATCCGCAACTCATTTCCGCTGGACACCTTGCTGGAGGGCGGGCGCTACCCGTCGAACACGGTGGAGGTGGTCTACCCCGGCGTGCATTCGAACGTGGGCGGAGGCTACCGGCCTGGTGAGGGCGGGCGTTTGTCCAGCCCTTTCGGCATGCTCAGCGCAATCCCGTTGCAGGCGATGTATGACGAGGCGTACAAGGCAGGCGTGCCTTTGCGGTCCCTTCAGCTCCTGCGTCAAACCAACCGGCCCGATGATTTGGCCGTCTATCTGGACTTTCATCCCGCCAAGCCCGAAGACCAAACCACCCGCCAAACCCTCATCCGCCGCTTCAACCACTACATGAAAGCCGTCGGCCAAGGCGCCGCCCCCGTCGGCCAGATGGTCGCGGCACACATGAAGCTGTACTTCCGCTGGCGCATCATCGACGTGGGCCGCAAGCGCCTTGCCGCGCAAAAGGGTGAGCAAGATCAGACCGCAAAACGCCTGTCCGCCAGCGAAGCCAAGTGGAGCCAGGAACGGGCTGCAAAGCAATCCTCGCTGGACAAGGTCGAGTACGAAGCACTGGGGCTGGAGCTCAAGGCGCACATGCTGAACCTGACGGCATCGGGCATGTTCCCCGGCGAGCAGCAGCACGAATTTCTGCGCGAAGCGCAAAAGTGTCGCCAACGCGCCGCGACCCTGCGAGAGCAGGCTGTTCCGATTCAAGCTTCGCTCAACACCATGCCATCCTCCGATGGCAGCCTGCTGAAGAACATGGCGCAGTACGACCGCGAGTTCATGCAGGAAAGCGAGCGAGTGCTCAAGGCCCGCAAAGACAGCCTGAAGGGCTTTGACCGACTGCTGAGAGAGGCCTGGGACGAACCGGTTCTCAGGGACCTCGAAGTGATCGCCTTCTTCGATGACCACGTGATCGACTCCCTGGCCAGTTTCGCCATGGACCGCACCCGAGCCACTGAAGCACGCGTGCTTTATCAGGGGCGAGATGACCGGGTTCGCTACGCACGCGCGAGCCAGTCTTCGGATGAAGCGAGAGCAGTCACATGACGGCAGCCACGACCTCGCCTTTACCGCTCGAGCAAGACGGAGCCAGCGACTTGCCCGGCGAAGACCTCACTTGCATCCGATTCCACGCGCAGCCTGGCTTGGGTTACTGGCACGTCTGCGTCTTGCGCCAAGGCAATTCACGCGCCAAAGGGTTTCCTGTGTTGCGGCATGGCTCGGTGGAGGCTGCCAAGCTGGCCGCCATTGCTTGGCGCGATGAGGTCTTTGCGATGCACCCGCTTCCCTCACGCCAGGAAGTGGTTCAACGGCATCGCCGCAACAACACCAGCGGCGCGCCCGGGGTCTTTCGCAATTGCTCCAGGCGCACACGATCCAACGGTTCGGTGGCTGTCTACTGGCACTGGGAGGCACGAACCCCCGAGGGTGTCCGGCCAGCCAAGAAGAAGGCTTTTTCCATTGCCCGTTATGGTGAGGCCCTCGCTTTCGAGTTGGCTGTGCGGGCTCGCCATGAGTTTGTGAGCGCGTTGGAGGAGCAGGCCCCGCAACCTGGGCACTCCACATCTGCTGACTGAGCAGTCGATTCTGTCAGCCCAACAAAAAGCCCGCGTCAACGGCGTTGCGCGGGCTTTGTCGTGTCCGGGGCTCGTCAGCCCCGTTTGCCGTCAGGCGACAGATCAGGCGGCGATGGCCTTGATCTTGGCCGACAGGCGGCTCTTGTGGCGAGCGGCCTTGTTCTTGTGGAAGATGCCCTTGTCGGCGATCGAGTCGATCACGGACTGAGCGGTCTTGAAGGCGGCGGCGGCCTGGGTCTTGTCGCCGGCCTTGACGGCCTTGAGCACGCCCTTGATGGCGGTGCGGAACTTCGAGCGCAGGGCCGAGTTGGCGGCGTTCAGCTTGACGTCCTGGCGAACGCGCTTGCGACCGGAGGCGATGCGAACGGTCTTCTTGGCTTTGGATGCAGATGCCATGGTGAGCTCATTGCGCTGGTGAACCAGCGCGCAACACTTTTGTGGATGCCCGAGATCGCCAAACCATTCGGCTGCCTCGATTCGCACCCGCGCAAAAGCGGCAGGTTTAAAGAACCGATGAGTCTACCACGGCCGGGGCGGGGCGACAAGTTGTGCCGGGGGCGCTTCCTATAATGCGTCATGAGCCTGCTGAAATCCGCCTCCATCGTCTCCCTGCTGACCCTGGCGTCGCGCATCACCGGCCTGGTTCGCGAGCAGCTCTTTGCCTCGTACTTCGGGGCCAGCGCCACCACCGACGCCTTCCAGGTGGCCTTTCGCATCCCCAACCTGCTGCGCCGGCTGTTCGCAGAAGGCGCGTTTTCGCAGGCTTTCGTGCCGATCCTGGGCGAAACGCGCGTCAAGCAAGGCGAAGAGGCCACCAAAGGCCTGATCGACGCCGTGGCCACGGTGCTGTTCTGGGCCTTGCTGGTGGTGTCGGTGCTGGGTGTGATCGGCGCGCCCGTGCTGGTCTGGCTCATGGCCTCTGGCCTGCAGGAAAGCGGCGGCTTCGACATGGCCGTGCTGATGACGCGCTGGATGTTTCCTTACATCGGCTTCATGTCGCTGGTGGCCTTGAGCGCCGGCATCCTCAACACCTGGGGTCACTTCGCCGTGCCGGCGGCCACGCCCGTGCTGCTCAACGTCTCGGTCATCACCGCGACGGTGCTGGGGGCGCCGCTGTTTCGCCAGTGGGGGTTCGATCCGGTGCTGGCGGTCGCCATCGGCGTGATGCTGGGCGGGGTGCTGCAGTTGGGCATCCAGGTGCCAGCGCTGCGCCGCCGGGGCGTATTGCCGCGCATCGGCTTTGGCTTGGGCAGCCTGCGCAAAGCTTGGCACCACGATGGGGTGCACCGCATCCTGCGGCAGATGGCGCCGGCGCTGCTGGGCGTGTCGGTGGCGCAGGTGTCGCTGCTGGTCAACACGCAGATCGCCTCGCATTTGGGGGCCGGGGCCGTGTCCTGGCTGACCTTCGCCGACCGCTTGATGGAGTTCCCCACCGCGATGCTGGGGGTGGCCCTGGGCGTGGTGCTGCTGCCGCAGCTCTCGCGGGCGCAGGCGGGGGGCGACACCAAGCAGTTCTCGGCCCTGCTGGATTGGGGCCTGCGCCTGGTGGTGATGCTGGCGCTGCCGTGCGCGGTGGCGCTGCTGGTCTTTCCGACGCCGCTGGTGGCGGTGCTCTACCACTACGGCGCTTTCCAGGATGCCGACGTCGCGCAGACGGTGCGGGCGCTGATGGGGTATGGCGTGGGCCTGATGGGCCTGGTGTCGATCAAGATCCTGGCGCCGGGCTTTTACGCCGCGCAGGACATCCGCACGCCGGTGCGCATCGGCATCGCGGTGCTGGTGCTCACGCAGGTGCTCAACCTGGTCTTCGTGCCGATGTTCCAGCAAGCTGGCCTGGCCTTGTCCATCGGTTTGGCCTCGCTGGTCAACGCAGCGTGGCTGTTGCGCGGGCTCAAGAAGTCCGGGCGCTACGACCCGGCGCCTGGCTGGCTGGGCTTTGCCCTGCGGGTGGTGTTGGCCACCTCGCTGTTGGGCGTGGGCATGTGGTGGGCGGCCACGCACATCGACTGGATCGGGCTGCGTGCTCAGCCCTTCGTGCGCATCGGCCTGCTGGCGGCGTGCCTGATGGCGGCGGCGGTCGTGTACTTCGGTGTGTTGGCGGCCACTGGTTTGAAGCTCAAGCAGATGTTGCGCCGGTGACGTGGCGCCAGTGACATGGCGCTGGAGGTGCGCCAAGGCTGAGGCTGCCCATGCGCGAACCGGCTGTTGTCACAAGGCCCTGGCGATGTGTGTGCGGTCGTGACAGTTGTCGGGTCGAGCGCGCGCCACCCGAGGAGGCGCGGCTTGCGCATGGCGAGACATCGCAGCATGTCGTTACAGGCTGCCAGGAGGCATTCCTAGGATCGCGGCTTCGTTTCCAACCCGGAGAGAAGATCCCATGAACGCTCAACACACTGCTCAACGCTTTGCCCTGCGCACCGGCGCTGCCCTGGCCCTGATCGCCTGCTCGCTGTCTGCCCACGCTGGCCAAAAGGTCTGTGTCTTCGACATCGTCGGCGCCACCGGTGACGCCTACAACATGGCCAAGGACTACGCCCTGGCCATGCAGAAGGAGGGCGCCAGCCTGGAGCTCAAGGCCTACAACAACGAAGCCACGGCCACGGCAGACTTCCGCTCGGGTCAGTGTGACGCGCTGATGGCCACGGCCTTCCGCACCCGTGAGTTCAATGGTGTGGCCGCATCCATCGACACGCTGGGCGCGACCACCGTCATCCGTGACGGCAAGATCGACATGCCCGCCAGCTACGACGTGGTGCGCAAGGTCGTGCAGACCTTCGCTGCGCCTCAAGCCGCCAGCCTGATGACCCAGGGCAGCACGGAAGTCGGCGGCATCTTCCCGTTCGGCGCGGCCTACCCGATGGTGCGCGACCGCAGCGTCAACACCGTCGAGGCCCTGGCCGGCAAGAAGATCGCCGCCTTCGACCACGACAAGGCCCAGTCGCTGATGATCCAGCGCATCAAGGCTCAGCCGGTGTCGGCCGACATCAACAACTTCGCCAGCCAGTTCAACGCCGGTGCACTGGACATGATCGCCGCGCCCACGCTGGCCTACAAGCCGCTGGAGCTGAACAAGGGCCTGGGTGCCAAGGGCGGCATCGCGCGCTTCCCGCTGATGATCCTGACCTACCAGGTGGTGCTCAACCCCGCCAAGTTCCCGGCCGGCTTCGGCGAGAAGTCGCGTGGCTACTGGGCCGGTCAGTTCGACCGCGCCATGGCCCTGATCGGCAATGCCGACGCCAGCATCCCCGGCAGCGCCTGGATCGACCTGAGCGCCGACCAAGCCCGCCAGTACAACACCATGCTGCAGGAGTCGCGCCTGGCCATCCTGGGCCAGGGCGTGTACGACAAGCGTGGCCTGTCGGTGATCAAGAAGGTGCGCTGCTCGGTCAACCCGGCTGAAGCCGAGTGCAAGTCGGCCAACGAAGAGGGCTGATCGACCAGGGCTCGGTGCAAGCCGGCGCGGCCTGCACGGGTTCGGCTCGCATGAGGTGGGTTCAGAGTTCGCGCACCCGGTCGATCGCTTCTTCGATGCGATCGACCGGGTGAATGGTCAGCCCCTCGATGGGCTTCTTGGGCGCATTGGCCTTGGGCACGATCGCCACCGAGAAGCCCAGCTTGGCGGCTTCTTTCAGGCGCTCCTGCCCGCGTGGGGCGGGGCGCACTTCACCGGCCAGGCCCACTTCGCCAAAAGCGATGAAGCCCTTGGGCAATGGTTTGCCGCGCAAGCTGCTCTGGATCGCCAGCAGCACGGCCAGGTCGGCCGCCGGCTCGCTGATGCGCACGCCGCCCACCGCGTTGACGAACACGTCCTGATCGAAGCAGGCCATGCCCGCGTGGCGGTGCAGCACAGCCAGCAGCATGGCCAGCCGGTCGCGCTCCAGGCCCACGCTCAGGCGGCGCGGGCTGGGGCCACCGCTGTCAACCAGCGCCTGGATTTCGACCAGCATCGGCCGCGTGCCTTCGAGCGTGACCAGCACGCAAGAGCCCGGCACCGGCTCGCTGTGCGTGGACAAAAAGATGGCGCTGGGGTTGGTGACGCCCTTGAGGCCCTTGTCGGTCATCGCGAAGACGCCGATCTCGTTGACCGCGCCAAAGCGGTTCTTGATGGCGCGCACCAGGCGGAAGCTGCTGTGCGTGTCGCCCTCGAAGTACAGCACCGTGTCAACGATGTGCTCGAGCACGCGCGGGCCAGCCAGCGAGCCTTCTTTCGTGACATGGCCGACCAGCACCACGGTGCAGCCCGAGGCCTTGGCCACGCGGGTGAGGTGGGCGGCGCATTCGCGCACCTGGGCCACCGAGCCTGGTGCCGAGCTGAGCTGATCCGAAAACAGCGTCTGGATGGAGTCGATCACGCAGAACGAGGGTTGCTCGGTTTCCAGCGTGGCGATGATGTTCTCGAGTTGGATCTCGGCCTGCACCCGCACCTTCGAGCCATCGAGCCCGAGGCGGTGAGCGCGCAGCGCCACTTGAGCGCCGCTTTCTTCACCGGTGACATACAGCACCTTCATCTGGCGTGACAAGGCATCGAGCGCCTGCAGCAGCAGCGTCGACTTGCCGATGCCCGGGTCGCCCCCGATCAGCACAACGCCACCGGCCACGATGCCACCCCCCAACACCCGGTCGAGCTCTTCCAGCCCGGTGGGTGTGCGCGAGACTTCGGCCGCTTCGATTTCGGAGAGCGTGGTCACGGGCTGCGCGGCGTTGAGGCCGCGCGCCATGGCCTGCATGCGGTTCTTGCCGCCCGTGGGTTCGGCGCGGGCTTCGTCCAGCGTGTTCCAGGCGTTGCAATGTGGGCATTTGCCCAGCCATTTCGGGCTGGTGCCGCCGCACTCACGGCAGACAAAGAGGGTCTTGTCTCGCGCCATGCCTCAGGCCTGGGTGTCGCCGTCAGCGGCTGGGGTGGAGGATGCCGCCGGGTCGGCGCCACTGCTCTGGATGGCGCGAAAGCGCCGGTCTAGCTCCTGGCGCAATTGGCGACGCAACTTGGCGGCCTCGAATCGGCGCTTCTCGTCGGGGGTGCTGGGCGTCAGCGGGGTCACGGCTGTGGGGCGCGATTGATCGTCGACGGCCACCATGGTGAAAAAGCAGCTCTGCGAGTGGCGCACCACCTGGGTGCGAATGTTTTCGGCCACCACCTTGATGCCGATCTCCATCGACGAGTTGCCGGTGTAGTTCACCGAGGCCAGGAAGGTCACCAGTTCACCGACATGGATGGGTTGGCGAAAGGTCACCTGGTCCACTGACAGGGTGACGACGTAGCAGCCAGCCCAGCGTGCCGCGCAAGCGTAGGCCACCTGGTCCAGCAGCTTGAGGATGGTGCCGCCGTGAACATTGCCGGAAAAGTTGGCCATGTCCGGCGTCATGAGCACGCTCATGCGCAGCTGGTGGCGTTGGGAGTCGGAGTCCATCATGCGGGGGTCTTGTTGTGTTGAATGGGGCGCGCAGGCAAGCAAGGTTCACGCCGCGCCATGGGCGTCGATGGCCTGCACCGGCACCCGTGGCGACAGCGCGCACATCAGCTCGTAGCCGATGGTGCCGGCGTGCCGCGCCACCTCGTCGATTTGCAGCGAGCTGCCGTGCGGGCCGCGCCCCCACAGGGTCACCTCGGTGCCGATCACGGCTTGCGGGATGTGGCTGATGTCCACCGTGATCATGTCCATCGACACGCGCCCGACGATGCCGGTGGTCTCGCCATCGACCAGCACCGGTGTGCCGTCTGGCGCGTGGCGGGGGTAGCCGTCGGCGTAACCGCAGGCGACCACACCAATGCGCATGTCTTGGTCAGCCGTGAAGCGGCTGCCGTAGCCGATGGTGTCGCCAGCGCGCAGGTGCTGCACCCCGATCAACTTGGAGTGCAGTGTCATGGCAGGCTGCAGGCCCCAGTGCTCGGCATCGTGCTCGGGGTGGTCGGGCGAGGCGCCGTAGAGCATCACGCCTGGGCGCACCCAATCGCCGCGGATTTTCGGGTCGTGGGCATGTCGCAGGGTCGCGGCGCTGTTGCACAGGCTGCGCTCGCCGCTGAGGTCAGCCGTGTGCGTGTGAAAGACCTCGGCTTGGTGGGCGATGCCGCGTGGCCCGTCGGCATCGGAAAAATGCGTGATGAACGAGACCTCGTCGACCTGGGGCAGGGCGCTCAGGCGCAACCAGGCGTTGCGGAAGGCCTGGGGCGTGAAGCCCAGGCGGTTCATGCCTGTGTTCATCTTGAGGAACACGCGCTGGGGCCACTCGGTCTTGTGCTGCGCAAGCCAGTCGATCTGCTGTTCGCAGTGAACCACATGCCACAGGTCCAGGCGCGAACACCACTCCAGGTCGCGTGCGTCGAACACGCCTTCGAGCAGCAGGATGGGGCCGCGCCAGTCCAACTCGCGCAACTTGCGCGCTTCGGCGATGTCCAGCAGCGCGAAGCCGTCGGCTGCGCGCAGGCCTTCGAAGGCGCGCTCCAGGCCGTGACCGTAGGCGTTGGCCTTGACCACTGCCCAGATTCGCGCATCCGGGGCGCATTCTCGGGTGCGGACGAGGTTGTGCCTGAGGGCGTCGAGGTGGATCAGGGCTTCTAGCGGGCGCGGCATGGGACGGGATTTTGCCAGCCATGTTCGTGGTGCGTGCCGGGCACCGGTTTTGATCCCTGTTTGACGCCGTTGACCCACGGGCTCTGTCGTGCAGACCGCCTTGTGCAACAGACCGGCATGCTATAACCCGCTGCCTTGATCGGACGCGTTGAGAAACCCTCCCTGACCGATCCGGCAGCCGACGTTTGACTGGAACCCTCGTGAACCCCTGACTGCGCGCATGAAAAAAGGCTTCTACACCATCATGGCGGCGCAGTTCTTCAGCTCGCTGGCCGACAACGCCTTGTTCGTCGCGGCGGTGGAATTGCTGAAGTCCAGCGGGGCGCCGGCCTGGCAGCCTGCGGCGCTGGTGCCCATGTTTGCGCTTTTTTACGTGGTGCTGGCCCCCTTCGTGGGCGCTTTCGCCGACGCCCTGCCCAAAGGGCGGGTCATGTTCCTGTCCAACTCCGTCAAGGTGGTGGGTTGCCTGATGATGCTGTTCGGCAGCCACCCGCTCATGGCCTACGCGGTGGTGGGCCTGGGCGCGGCGGCGTACTCGCCCGCCAAGTACGGCATCCTCACCGAGTTGCTGCCCCCCTCTCAGCTGGTCAAGGCCAATGGCTGGATCGAGGGCCTGACGATCACCTCCATCATCCTGGGTGTGGTGCTGGGTGGCCAGCTCATGGGGCATCACGTTGCGCCTCACCTGCTGGCCATCGACCTGCCTGGGTTCGACTGCGGCATCGACACGCCGGCCGAGGCGGCCATCTCGACGCTGGTGCTGCTCTACGCGATCGCCGCCTGGTTCAACCTGCGCATCCCGCGCACCGATGCGCCGCTGCAGCCCTTCGCCTCCAACCCGCTGGAGCTGGCTCGCGATTTCTGGGGCTGCAATCGTCGCCTGTGGCAAGACAAACTCGGTCAGATCTCGCTGGCCACGACGACGCTGTTCTGGGGCGTTTCCGGCAATTTGCGCTACATCGTGCTGGCTTGGGCGGGTGCCGCGCTGCACTACGACACCACCAAGGCATCTGCGTTGGTCGGCGTGGTGGCCATTGGCACAGCGGTGGGTGCCGTGGTCGCTTCGGTCAAGATGAAGCTGGACAAGGCGACGGCCGTCATCCCGCTGGGGGTGGCGATGGGCGTGCTGGTGCTGGGGATGAATTTCTTGACCGACATCGTGATCGCCGTGCCCTTCCTGATCCTGCTGGGCGGGCTGGGTGGCTTCCTGGTCGTGCCGATGAACGCGTTGCTGCAGCACCGCGGGCACAACCTGATGGGGGCAGGGCGCTCGATCGCCGTGCAGAACTTCAACGAGCAGGCTTGCATCCTGCTGCTGGGCTTCATGTACGCGGCGCTGACCAACTCAGGCTTGTCGGCGTACGGCGCGATTTCTGCCTTCGGGGTCGTGGTGGCGGTGTCGATGCTGGTCATAGGCATGTGGCACCGTGTGAACCTGCGTCGTCACCCCGCGGAGGTCGAGCGGTTGTTGGCCATCGCCCGCTCAGATCACCACCATTGAGCCAGGTGGGGGCGCCCTGTGACAGGGTTGGCTCCGGTCTGCTGACGTCTGCTCACGTCTGTTCACAAAGGGTGCACACAGCTTTACAAATGGCTGTCGTCGCCCTGAGGGCTCGGACCGTTGAGGTCTCACAGGAGACCATCATGCAAACCTCTTCCCTCGTTCGCATCGTTCAACGTGTTGCCGCCCTGGCCGTTCTGGCCGGGGGCGTGTCTGCCGCACAGGCCGGTGGCGTGTACTGGGCAGTCAATGTGGATGCCCCTTCACATGGTGGCGGCCGGGTCGGCACGACCATTTCCAATTCGCCTCGCGGCTTGTACGGCCCTGCGCCCGTGATCATTGCCCCGCCGGTGGTGGTGGCTCCGCAGCCCGTTTACCAGGTTGGGTATCCTGGCTACCACTCTGGGCACCGCCATGCCCGTGGCCACCATGGCTGGTGGGCGGGCAAACACCGTTACCACCGCGGCTACCACCATGGGTACCGCGAAGGCTATCGCGACGGACGTGACGACGACCGAGGCTGGGACCGCCGCGGTGGCTACGATGACGACGACGGCTGGCGCGGTCATCGCTGAGTTGGACGCAAACCGGCCGGTAGCAGGCGGGCCGGCCTTGGGTGGGTGACCGTCAGTCAGCGACGGCGGCTGCCCCCCAGCAGCGAACCCAGAACGCCTCGGATGATTTCTCGCCCCACCGTTGAGCCGATGGTGCGGGCGGCGGACTTGGCCACGGTCTCCAGGATGGAGTCTTTGCGGCCACTGCCCTTGAGCATGCCGTCGGCCACGTCGCCCAGCCAGCCGCCGCCGGCCGAACCCGCCGCATCGCGGGCGCCCCCTGCGGCGCCCCCTTTGACCGCATCGGCGGCTTCTTCGGCCATGCTCCGTTCGTGGCCTGATGCGCTTCGGTCAGGCCCGCTGCCTGCCGAGGCGTTGACCGACGAGGCCGCGCGGCCTTTGAGCCGTTCGTAGGCCGATTCGCGGTCTTCGGTCTTTTCGTACACCCCCGCCACCAGCGAGTCGGCCAGCAGCTTGGTGCGCTGCTCTGGCGTGATCGGGCCAATCTGGCTGCCCGGTGGCAGCACGAACACGCGCTGGGTCAAACTGGGGCGGCCTTTCTCGTCGAGCATGCTCACCAGGGCTTCGCCCACGCCCAACTCGGTGATGGCCGTGGCGATCTCCAGGCCCGGGTTGGCGCGCATGGTCTCAGCGGCGCTTTTGACGGCTTTCTGGTCGCGCGGGGTGAATGCGCGCAAGGCGTGCTGCACGCGGTTGCCCAACTGGCCCAGCACCGTGTCGGGCACGTCCAAGGGGTTCTGCGTCACGAAATACACGCCCACGCCTTTGGAGCGCACCAGGCGCACCACCAGCTCGATGCGCTCGATCAGTGCCGATGGCGCGTCCTTGAACAGCAGGTGAGCCTCGTCAAAGAAGAACACCAGCTTGGGCTTGTCCAGGTCGCCCACTTCCGGCAGGGTCTCGAACAATTCGGACAGCATCCACAGCAGGAAGGTGGCGTACAGGCGCGGCGCGTTCATGAGTTTGTCGGCCGCCAGGATGTTGATGACGCCCTTGCCGCGCACGGTCTGCATGAAGTCGGCGATGTCCAGCATCGGCTCGCCGAAGAATTTGTCACCGCCTTGTTCGTCGACCTGCAGCAGGCCACGCTGAATGGCACCGATGCTGGCCGGGCTGATGTTGCCGTATTCGGTGGTGAAGTTCTTGGCGTTGTCGCCCACGTGCTGCAGCATGGCGCGCAGGTCTTTGAGGTCGAGCAACAGCAGGCCGTTGTCATCGGCGATCTTGAAGACCAGTTGCAGCACGCCTTGCTGCGTGTCGTTGAGGTCGAGCATGCGGCCCAGCAGCAGCGGGCCCATGTCGGAAATGGTGGCACGCACCGGGTGGCCCTGCTCACCGAAGACGTCCCACAGGGTGGTGGGGCAGGCGGTGGGTTTGGGCTCGGCCAGGCCTCGCTCTTGGAGGATGCCGGCCACCTTGGGGCTGAGCTTGCCCGTTTGCGAGATGCCCGTCAGGTCGCCCTTGATGTCGGCCATGAACACCGGCACGCCGATGGCGCTGAAGCCCTCGGCGAGCTTTTGCAGCGTGATGGTCTTGCCGGTGCCGGTGGCACCGGTGATCAGGCCGTGGCGGTTGGCCAGGGCGGGCAGCAGGTGGCACTGGGTTTCGCCATGGGCGGCAACGAGGATGGGGTCGGTCATGTCTGCTCCGGCAAGGCGCGCTGTCTGCAATCCTTTGGCCTTCCGTCCGGGAACGGGCGCTCGCAGGATAAAATCCAAGTATCGCCCAGGAAAACTGGGCAAACACCGACCAAGACGCGCGCCTGGACACTCCGCCGGCGTGCGTTTTGTCGTTGACACACCCGATCCACATCAATTCCGGAGCACCGCACCATGGCCGGTCATTCCAAATGGGCCAACATCCAGCACCGCAAAGGCCGTCAGGACGAAAAGCGCGGCAAGATCTGGACCCGTCTCACCCGTGAAATCATCGTGGCGGCCCGAGCCGGTGGCGCCGACGTCAACATGAACCCGCGCCTGCGCCTGGCCATCGAAAAGGCCAAGGCGGCGAACATGCCTGCCGACAACATCAAGCGCAACGTGGACAAGGCCACGGGCAACCTCGATGGCGTCACCTATGAAGAAATCCGCTACGAGGGCTACGGCATCGGCGGTGCGGCCATCATGATCGACACCATGACCGACAACCGCGTGCGCACGGTGGCCGAAGTCCGGCACGCCTTCAGCAAATACGGCGGCAACATGGGCACCGACGGCTCGGTGTCCTTCCAGTTCAAGCACTGCGGCCAGTTCCTTTTCGCCCCGGGTGCCAGCGAAGACAAGATCATGGAAGTGGCGCTCGAAGCCGGTGCCGAAGACGTGATCACCCACGAAGACGGCTCGATCGAGGTGCTCAGCGCCCCGGCCGATTTCGAAGCCGTGCAAAAGGCCCTCGAAGGCGCGGGCCTGAAGGCCGAGCTGGCCGAGGTGACCATGCGCGCCGACACGCCCGTGGCGCTCAGTGGCGACGACGCCGCCCGCATGCAGAAGCTGCTCGATGTGCTGGAAGACCTGGACGACGTCCAGGAGGTCTATCACAACGCCGAACTGAACTGATCTCCTGAACCCCACACCACCATGAACATCCTCGTCATCGGCTCCGGCGGCCGCGAACACGCCATCGCCTGGAAGCTGGCCCAGTCGCCCAAGGCCCAGAAGGTCTACGTGGCCCCGGGCAATGGCGGCACCGCTCGCGATGCCCGCCTGGTCAACGTGCCCCTCACCGACGTGAAGGCCCTTGCCGACTTTGCCGAAGCCAACAAGATCACCTTGACGGTGGTCGGCCCCGAGGCGCCGCTGGCGGCTGGTGTGGTCGACGAGTTCCGTTCGCGCGGCCTGCGCATCTTCGGCCCCACGAAGAAGGCGGCCCAACTCGAGAGCTCCAAGGCCTTCGCCAAGGACTTCATGAAGCGCCACGGCATCCCCACGGCCTTCTATGAGACCTTCACCGACGCCACCGCTGCGCACGCCTACGTGGACCAGCATGGCGCGCCCATCGTCATCAAGGCCGACGGCCTGGCGGCGGGCAAGGGCGTGGTCGTGGCCATGAGCCTGCAGGAAGCGCACGAAGCCATCGACTTCATGCTGCTGGACAACAAGCTGGGCGTGCAGCACAACGAGGGTGGCGCGCGCGTCGTCATCGAAGAATTCCTGGCTGGCGAAGAAGCCAGCTTCATCGTCATGGCCGACGGCAAGAACGTGGCCGTGATGGCCACCAGCCAGGACCACAAGCGCCTGCTTGACGCTGACGAAGGCCCCAACACCGGCGGCATGGGTGCCTACTCGCCCGCTCCGGTCGTCACGCCCAACGTGTATGCCAAGGCCATGCAAGACATCATCCAGCCGACGCTGGCGGGCATGGCCAAGGACGGCATCCCCTTCACCGGCTTCCTGTACGCTGGCCTGATGATCGACGCCCAGGGCAACCCCAAGACGCTGGAGTTCAACACCCGCATGGGTGACCCCGAAACCCAGCCGATCATGATGCGCCTCAAGAGCGACCTGATCGACGTCATGCTGCACGCCACCGACGGCACGCTCGACCAGATCGAGCTCCAATGGGACCGCCGCATCGCGTTGGGCGTGGTGATCGCGGCCGGTGGCTACCCGCTCAACCCCGAGAAGGGGCAGCCCATCACCGGCCTGCCCGCTGATGCGGAAGACGCGATGGTCTTCCACGCCGGCACCGCGTTGGGCGAAGACGGCGTGTTGCGCACCAGCGGTGGCCGCGTGCTGTGCGTGACCGCCCTGGGCGACTCGGCCAAGCTGGCCCAGCAGCGCGCCTACGAATACCTGCACGGCATCCAGTTCGAGGGCATGCAGTTCCGCTCGGACATCGGCTGGCGCGCCATCAAGCGCTGACCCGATCGGAGGCCCGCCTTGAGCCAAACCACCCAGCACACCAACGCCGTTCGCGCCTACCTGCTCGATCTGCAGGAGCGCATCATCTCGGCCTTCGAGACGGAGGACGGCAAGCCCTTCGTCCGCGACGCCTGGGTGCGCGGCCCCCAGGAGCGCCTGCAGGGTGACGGCTGCTCTCGCCTCGTCGAAGAGGGCAATGTGCTCGAGCGCGGCGGCTGCAACTTCTCGCACGTCAAGGGCCCGAAGCTGCCGCCTTCGGCCACGCAGCACCGGCCCGAGCTGGCCGGCTGCCCATTCGAGGCCATGGGCGTGTCGCTGGTGTTTCACCCTCGCAACCCGCACGTGCCGACGGTCCACATGAACGTGCGCATGCTGGCCGCCCACCGCCCTGACGGCACGGTGGTGGCCTGGTATGGCGGCGGCATGGACCTCACGCCCTACTACGGCCGCGAGGAAGACGCACGCCACTTCCACCAGGCCTGCAAGGACGCGCTGGCGCCGTTCGGCCCCGAGCTGCACCCGCGCTACAAGGCCTGGTGCGACGAGTACTTCTTCCTCAAGCACCGCAACGAGGCACGCGGCGTGGGCGGCATCTTCTTCGATGACGTCTCGGAGTTGGGCGAGCAGGGTGGCTTCGAGCTGATCCGCTCGGTGGGCGACGCCTTCGTGGGTGCCTACCTGCCCATCCTGCGCCGCCGCCGGGGTGAGCCCTTCACCCAGGCCGAGCGCGACTTCCAGGCCTATCGCCGCGGCCGCTACGTCGAGTTCAACCTGGTCTGGGACCGCGGCACCCTGTTCGGTCTGCAGTCGGGCGGGCGCACCGAGAGCATCCTGATGTCGATGCCGCCGGTGGTGAACTGGCGCTACAACTGGCACCCCGAGCCCGGTACGCCCGAGGCCCGTCTGTACACCGACTTCCTGCCACCACGGGACTGGGTTTGAGCGACTTGTCCGCCGCGAACCCTTCCTCGATGCCTTCGGCGACGTCATCGGCCCCGGCTGATGCCCCGCTGCCTACGGCCGGGCAGGGTGCCGGGTCAGCACAAGGCC
This sequence comes from uncultured Aquabacterium sp., assembly GCA_964373965.1. Taxonomy (GTDB): domain Bacteria; phylum Pseudomonadota; class Gammaproteobacteria; order Burkholderiales; family Burkholderiaceae_C; genus Aquabacterium. The sequence goes on from CAYJXE010000010.1 coordinate 21,269, forward strand.
GTGCCGGCCGACGCGTGGGCATCATGGGTGGCAGCTTCGACCCCGTGCACGTGGCCCATGTCGCGTTGGCCGAATCGGCCCTGATCGCATTGCGCCTCGACGAGGTGCGCTGGGTCCCTGTGGGGCAGCCCTGGCAGAAAGCGCGCCGGCTCGCACCCGCCGAGCACCGAGTTGCCATGGTCGAGCGCGCGGTGGCGCACGAGCCGCGCTTCACCGTCGACCGCATCGAAGTGGACCGCGAAGGCCCGTCTTTCACGCTCGACACCGTGCGCGCCCTGCAAGCCGCCCACCCCGATGTCACCGAATGGTGCCTCATCATCGGGCTGGACCAGTACCTGAACCTGCCGACCTGGCAGGGCTGGACCGAATTGCTGGCACGCGTCACGCTGGCCGTGGCCACGCGCGAGGGGGCGAATCCCGGTTCGCAGCCCGCCTGCCCACCTGAGTTGGCCGCGCACCCGCATCGCATGCATCCTTTGCCGATGGCGCCGCACGCGGTGTCATCGACCGACATCCGCACCCGGTTGACCCGGGGGGAAACACCTGAATCGCTGGTGCCCACGCTGCTTTCCGAAGGCGTGGCGCGCTATATTGCCAACCATCAACTCTACGCCCCGGGCGACCCACGCTGAATGGACATCCGCAAACTGCAACGCGTCATCGTCGACGGTCTCGAAGACGTCAAGGCACAAGACATCGCCGTCTTCAACACCGAGCACCTCTCGCCGCTGTTCGAGCGCGTGGTCATCGCTTCCGGCTCGTCCAACCGCCAGACCAAGGCGCTGGCCTCCAGCGTCCGCGTGGCGGTCAAGGCCGCCGGCTTCCAGGTGATGCGCACCGAGGGCGAAGAAAACGGCGAATGGATCATCGTCGACTGCGGTGCGGCCGTGGTCCACATCATGCAACCGGCCATCCGCCAGTACTACCAGCTCGAAGAAATCTGGGGTGACAAGCCCGTGGCCCTCAAGGCCAAGGCGACCCGATCTGGCCTGGTCAAGGCTTCCGAGCCGATGGACGAAGCCGAAGAGGCGCCTGTCAAGCCCAAGAAGGCTTCCGGCAAGACCACCTCTGCGCGCAAGGCGGCCACCACCAAGCCCGAGCCCACCAAGAAGCCTGCTGCCAAGAAAGTCGCCGCCAAGAAGGCCCCTGCCAAGAAGGCCGCACCGGCTCCTAAGGCCGCCCCCAAGGCTGCACCCAAGCCCGTCGCCAAGAAGGCTGCCACCAAGGTTGCAGCCAAGAAAGTGGTCACCAAGAAGGTGGCAGCCAAAAAGGTCGCCACCAAGCTCGTGGTCAACGCCCCGACGGCCAAGAAGCCCGCGGCCAAGGCGCCGGCTCGCAAGGTTGTGGCTCGCAAGGTGGCTGGCACCAAGGCCCCCGCCGTCAAAAAGGTCGCCGCCAAAAAGGTGGCAGCCAAAAAGGCCCCCGCTCGCAAGACCGCGCGCTGAGCGGTCCGCCGAGCCCTTTGCCTTGTCGAGTGTTGACGCCTGAGCAGGCCCCAAGTCCATGAAGTGCACCGTGCTGACCATCGGCCAGCGCCTGCCCGACTGGGCGCAGGAGGCCTGCGAGGACTACCTCAAACGCTTCCCGCCCGACTGGCGGGTTGAGGTCAAGGCCGTCAAGGCCGAGCCGCGTGAGGGCAAGCCCGTGGCGGCCATCATGCAGGCCGAGGCTGCCCGCATGGAGGCTGCCCTGCCCAAAGGCACGCGGCGCGTCATCCTCGACGAGCGCGGCACGCGCCTGACCAGCGTGCAACTCGCCCAGCGCACAGAGGCCTGGGAGCACGATGGCCGCGACGTCGCCCTCATCATCGGTGGCGCCGACGGCATCGACCCGGCCTTCAAGCAAACGGCCGATGAAGCCATTCGCCTCTCCGACATGACCCTGCCGCACGCCTTGGCGCGTGTGCTGTTGCTCGAACAGGTCTACCGCGCCTGGTCGCTGCGCAACAACCACCCTTATCACCGCGCCTGAATGCCGCGCCCGGGCTGGGCTTGCCTGCCTGGGCGAGCCAGCGAGCGGTTGCCGCGGCCCATCGGGCGTCCAACGAGCACGCACATGAGCCCATCGTCTCAAACCGCCGCCGAACTCGCCTGTGAAGGCGGCCCCTGGCTCTACCTGGCGTCGCAAAGCCCGCGCCGACGCCAGCTGCTGGACCAGCTCGGCGTGCGCCACACCTTGCTCCTGCCCGATGCAGACGAAGACGCAGAGGCCCTGGAGGCCGAGCAGGCGGGCGAATCCCCCGAAGACTACGTGCAACGCGTGACCCGCGCCAAGTGGCAGGCGGCGATGGCGCGCCTGCAGGCCCGTTTCTGCCGCGACCCGCTGGCATGGCCGCTCGGCCCCGTTCTGTGTGCCGACACCACGGTGGCCCTGGGCAACACCATCCTGGGCAAGCCCGCAGATGCCGCCGACGCCATGCGCATGCTGCGCAGCCTTTCGGGCGGCCGGCACCGCGTGCTGACTGCCGTGTGCGTGCACGGGCGTCTGCTGCTCAACACCTCGCACGTGACGTGGCGTGAGCTCGACGACGCCGAGATCGAGCGCTACGTGGCGGGTGGCGAGCCGTTCGGCAAGGCCGGTGCCTACGCCATCCAGGGCCGCTCGGGTGCCTGGACGAAGCACATCGATGGCAGCCACAGTGGCATCATGGGCCTGCCGCTGTTTGAAACGGCCGAGCTGCTCAAGCCCATGGGCTGGGACTTCTGAGCGGGCAGTCTGAAAGACCTCGCAAAAGGAGCCTGCCATGATCGAATCCCCCGCCATCGGTGCCCTGGGCACCGTGTTGATCGCCGGCGCGACCGGACTGGTCGGGCGGGAAGCCGTCAGAGCCTGCCTGCAGGACGAAGGCGTCACCGAGGTCCGCGCCCTGGTGCGCCGCCCCCTGACGCTGGACGCCGTGCTTGGTGGCCTGGCTGCCGAGGCGCCTGCCATCAGCCCGTCGCAGTGCGCGCGCTTCCAAACCGTCCAAACCGACTTCCAGCGGCTTGACCGTGAGCCAGGCACCTTTCAGGTCGACACCGTTTTCTGCGCCCTGGGCACCACCATCCGCCAGGCCGGCTCGCAGGCGGCCTTCCGCCACGTCGATTTCGACGCGCCACTGCAAATCGCCCGGCTGGCCCATGCGCAAGGCGCGAAACGCTTCCTGCTGGTCAGTGCGCTCGGCGCGTCGTCCTCGTCGCGCGTGTTCTACAACCGCGTCAAAGGTGAGCTGGAAGATGCCGTTTCGGCGATCGGCTTCGAACAGTTGCTCATCGCGCAACCTTCTTTGCTCGATGGCGATCGCCCTGAATCTCGCCCGGCAGAAAGCATTGGTTTGCTGCTGGCCAAGGCCCTGGGCTTGTTGATCCCCGAGAGCCATCGGCCTGTGCACGTCAGGCAGGTCGCGCAGGCCTTGTTGCATGAAGCGCGCGAAGGCGGGGCCGGGCGTCGGGTGCTCACCAACGCGCAGATGCGGGCCATGCGGTAAATTGCCTGCATGCCCCATTCCCAAGACATCCTCATCAACTGGACCCCCCAGGAAACGCGCGTCGCCGTCATCGAGAGCGGCGCGGTCCAAGAGCTGCACGTCGAGCGCACGCTCGAGCGTGGCCTGGTGGGCAACATCTACGCTGGCAAGGTGGTGCGCGTGCTGCCCGGCATGCAGTCGGCTTTCATCGACATCGGCCTGGAGCGCGCGGCGTTCCTGCACGTGGCCGACCTGCACCGCGAGGACGGCGGCCCCAAGCACGCCCGCCCGGGTGAGGTGCAGGTGCCCATCGAAAAGCGCGTGCACGAAGGTCAGACCCTCATGGTCCAGGTCATCAAGGACCCGATCGGCACCAAGGGCGCGCGCCTGTCCACCCAGATCAGCGTGGCCGGTCGCCTGCTCGTGTTCCTGCCGCAGGACGACCACCTGGGCATATCGCAAAAAATCGGCTCGCCCGAGCAACGCGAACAGTTGCGCGAGCGCATGCAGCGCCTGATCGCCGAGGCCAATGTGCGCGAGGGCCGCACTCGCTCGGGCGGCTTCATCCTGCGCACCAACGCCGAAGACGCGACGGACGAAGAACTGGCGCTCGACATCGCCTACCTGCGCAAGACCTGGGGCACGGTGCGCGAGCAGGGCATGAAGGCGCCCCCGGGCACGCTGCTCTACCAGGAGCTCAACCTGGCCCAGCGCGTGCTGCGCGACCTGGTCACCGAACAGGTGCAGACCATCCGCATCGACTCGATGATCCAGTTCGATGCGCTCAAGGCCTTTGGCGCCGAGTTCACCCCCACCGCGGTCGACAAGCTGGCCCACTACAAGGGTGAGCGACCCATCTTCGACCTCTACAACATCGACACGGAAATCGAGCGCGCGCTGGCCCGCCGCGTCGAGCTCAAGTCGGGTGGCTACCTCATCGTCGACCAAACCGAGGCGCTGACCACCGTCGACGTCAACACCGGTGGCTACGTGGGCGCGCGCAACTTCGACGACACCATCTTCAAGACCAACCTGGAGGCCGCGCAGGCCATCGCTCGCCAACTGCGCCTGCGCAACCTGGGCGGCATCATCATCATCGACTTCATCGACATGCTGCGCGAGGACCACCGCGACAACGTGCTGGCCGAGTTCCGCAAGCAGCTCGGGCGCGACCGCACCAAGGTCACGGTCAGCGGGTTTTCGCCGCTGGGCCTGGTCGAGATGACGCGCAAGCGCACCCGCGAGTCGCTGGCGCACATGCTGTGCGAGCCGTGCCCGACCTGCGAGGGCAGGGGGCAGGTCAAGACCGCGCGCACCGTCTGCTACAACATCCTGCGCGAGATCCTGCGCGAGGCTCGGCAGTTCAACCCCAAGGAGTTCCGCGTCGTGGCCAGCGCCGCCGTGGTGGAGATGCTGCTCGACGAAGAGAGCGCTCACCTGGCGGGCCTGAGCGATTTCATCGGCAAGCCCGTGTCCTTGCGCACCGAACCTTCGATGTCACCTGAGCAGTACGACATCGTGCTGCTTTGACCTCTGCCTCGGCCGCCTGGCTTTACAGAAGTTGACCCGAAACGCATCTGGTCACCAGGCCAGCCAAGCGAAGACACCGCCAAGCCACGGCACAATCGGGGGGTGCTTGACCACTGTGATCCCCCAGGATCCGCTCCGCTGTTTTGATTCGCCCCATGACCATTTCCGACTCGCTTGATTCGCCAGATTCACGACGTTCGGCCTGTCTGCGTCTGCTCGGGGGCTCCGCCCTGCTGGCCTTGGGTGCCGGCGCACCGGTGGCCTCGGCCCTGGCCCAGTTCCGCGTCGAGATTTCCGGCGTCGGCGCCACCCAGGTCCCGATCGCCATCGCCCGCTTCCGCGACGAGGGGCGTTGCCCGGTCGCGCTGTCCGCCGTGATCCAGGCCGACCTCGAGCGCAGCGGCCTGTTCAAGGCCACAGACGCTGGGGCAACCCAGCTTGACGAATCCAGCAAGCCCGCCTTGTCGGAATGGAAGGGCCGTGGTGTCGATGCCCTGGTGGCGGGATCCGTGACCCAACTGGCCGATGGCCGCTGGGACGTGCGTTACCGCCTCTGGGACGCCCTCAAGGGCAAGGACCTGGGCGGCCTGTCTCAGGCCGTGCACCCCGGTGACCTGCGCCTGATGGCCCACCGCATCGCCGACGACATCTTCGAGAAGCTCACCGGTGACCGCGGTGCCTTCGCCACCCGCATCGCCTACGTCAGCAAGGTGGGCAAGCAGCACCAGCTCATCGTGGCCGACGCAGATGGCGAGGGGGCGCAGGTGCCGCTGGCCAGCAGCCAACCCATCATCTCGCCGGCCTGGTCGCCCGATGGGCGCAACCTCGCCTATGTTTCGTTCGAGACTGGCAAGCCCGTGGTCATCGTGCACGATGTGGCCTCGGGCCGCCGACGCGTGGTGGCCGGGTTCAAAGGCAGCAACAGCGCGCCGGCCTGGTCGCCCGATGGCCGCCAGCTCGCTGTCACGCTCAGCCGCGATGGCGGCTCGCAGATCCACATCCTCGACGTTGACGGGGGCAGCACAAGGCGCCTGACGCAAAGCAGCGCCATCGACACCGAGGCGACTTGGTCACCTGACGGCGCCACGCTCTACTTCGTCAGCGACCGCGGCGGCAGCCCCCAGGTCTACCGCGTGCCGGTGGCCGGTGGCAGCGCTCAGCGCGTCACCTTCTCGGGTGCGTACAACATCAGCCCGGCCATCAGCCCTGATGGGCGCTGGCTGGCCTACGTGGGCCAGGTCGAGCGCGGCTACAAGGTCCATGTGATGGACCTTTCCAGCGGCCAGGTCAAGGCCATCACCGAGACCCGCGACGACGAAAGCCCCGGCTTCGCGCCCAACAGCAGGCAACTGATTTACGCCACCCGGCTGCAAGGCCGGGAAGTCCTCATGACCAGCACGCTCGATGGCCGCATCAAGGCCAAGTTGACCACCCAGGTCGCCGATGTGCGCGAGCCGGTCTGGGGGCCTTACCTCACCCAGCGACGCTGACCTCGTCTTTCCAGGAGAAACCCATGCAACACACCGCTCGCCCCTTCCTCTCTCGCTTCGCCCTGCTGGGCACCGCCCTCGCCGCTGCAGCCTTGCTCGGCGCCTGCGGCTCCAACGTCAAGCTCGACGAAAACGCCGGCAAGGCCGCACCCATCGAAGACGCCAGCAAGGGCCTGAACGATGGCCGTGGCGCCGCCGCCAGCAACATCACCCCGGTGGTGGTCGACCCGACGGCCAATGACGCTGCTTTCGGCAACCTGCCCAAGGTCGTCTACTTCGACTTCGACAGCTTCATCGTCAAGGACGAGTTCCGCGACGGCATCGCCGGCCACGCCAAGCGCCTGAACGCCAACAAGGCCAAGAAGATCATCGTCGAAGGCCACACCGACGAGCGCGGTGGCCGCGAGTACAACCTGGCCCTGGGCCAAAAGCGCGCCGAGGCCGTGCAGAAGTCCCTGACCCTGCTGGGCGTGTCGGCCGACCAGATCGAGGCCGTGAGCTTCGGCGAAGAGCGTCCTGCCGCCCAAGGTGGCACCGAAGAGGCCTGGGCCCAGAACCGTCGCGCTGAAATCAAGGACCGCTGATGAACTTCGCGCCCCTCACCATCCGCATGGGGCGCTGGCGCGGCCTGGCCCTGTGCCAGGCTGTGTGCCTGGCTGCCTTGATCGCGCCCCTGACGTCGCACGCGGGCATCTTCGATGACGACGAAGCTCGCCGCGCCATCCTGGAGATGCGCCAGCAACGCAAGCAGGATGCGGAGTCTGCCGACGCCCGCCTGCAGGCCTTGTCTGCCCAAGTGGAGCAACTGCGCCGCAGCCTGCTCGACATGAACGCCCAGATCGAGTTGCTGCGCGGCGAAGTGGCCAGCCAGCGGGGCAGCGTCGAGGTGCTGCAGCGCGACGCCTCCGAGTTGCAGCGCAAGCAGAAAGACGCTCAGTCCGCTTTCGACGAGCGCGTGCGCAAGCTCGAGCCTCAATCGATGACCGTCGATGGCAAAACCTTCCTGGCCGACGCCGACGAAAAACGCGCCTTCGATGACGCCATCGCGCGCTTGCGTGCCGCCGACTTTGCCGGTGGCGCCACGGCCCTCAATGCCTTCCTCAAGCGCTACCCCCAGACCGGGTACGCCGAGTCGGCCCAGTATTGGCTGGGCAATGCCCACTACGGCCTGCGTGACCACAAGGAAGCCATCAAGGCTTTCCGTGCTTTGGTGGAGCGCGCCCCGGATCACCTGCGTGCCCCCGAGGCCATGCTCTCCATCGCCAACTGCCAGTCCGAGCTCAAGGACAACGAGGCGGCGCGTCGCACACTCGAGCAGCTGGTTCGACAGCACCCGCAGACCGAGGCCGCGCAGGCCGCGCGCGATCGCCTGCTGCTGCTCGCGCCCGCCAAGGCCCCGGCGCGCAAGGGCAAATGAGCGGGTTGTGGGGCCTGGCTGCCGGCGTGCAGGACGTCGCCATGCCGCAACGGCCGAGAACAGCCCTGGGTGACGCATGAGCAACAAAAACCAGGCCGAGCTGCTCGCCCAGGCCAGTCGCCCTGATCCGGATCGACGCTTTGGCGGCCTGCGCCGCTTGCACGGCCCGGCGGGCTACGAGCGCTTGCGCGGTGCGCGCATCGCGGTCGTGGGCGTCGGTGGTGTGGGCTCGTGGACGGCCGAGGCCCTGGCGCGCAGCGGCGTGGCCGAGCTCACCTTGATCGACCTCGACCAAGTGGCCGAGTCCAACATCAATCGCCAGGTGCACGCCTTGGAGGACACGCTGGGGCAGGCCAAAGTGCACGCCCTGCGCGACCGCATTGCCCAGATCCACCCGGATTGCGTGGTGCACGCGGTCGAGGAGTTCATCGACGAGGACAACGTATCGCTGCTGTTGCAGGCCGATCGCCTCGATGGCGTCATCGACTGTTGCGATCAGGTGCGCGCCAAGGCCGCCATCGCAGCCTGGGCGCTGGCGCACCGCTGCGCCATGGTGTGCGTGGGGGCAGCGGGCGGCAAGGTGCAGCCGCACCAGGTGGAGGTGGCCGATCTGGCCGATGTCACGCATGACCCCTTGCTGGCCAGCCTGCGTCAGCGCCTGAGGCAGCGGCACGGCGCGGTGCGCAAGGGGGGCATGGGCGTGACGTGCGTGTTCTCGCGTGAAGCTGTGCGCCCCCCACAAGACCGCTGCGAGCTCGGTGACGGCGATGCGGCCGCCGCAGTGGATGGCTCGCTGAACTGTGCTGGCTATGGCTCCAGCGTCACCGTGACAGCCACCTTTGGCATGGTGGCTGCGGCGCTGTTGATCGACCGAGTCGTGACTGCAACGCCTCAGCGTTGAGTTCACTGCCTGGCTGGACTTGCGGTGAAAACCTGGGCTACAATCGCAGGCTTTGCTGGGGGTCGGTAGCTCAGTCGGTAGAGCAGCGGACTTTTAATCCGTTGGTCGCGAGTTCGAGTCTCGCCCGACCCACCAAAAGCGAAGAGCGAAAGGCGAAAGCTGATCGCTGATCGCAAAAAGCCTTTCGGGCTCATCAAGCCCGGCAGCGTGAAGGAAGTGTTGAAAAACATTCACAGCGCTGGACAGTGGCTCAAAAAACTGTCTATAATCTAAGTCTTCGTTGATCGCTGGTTTGCGCAGCATGCGGGCGATGAAAACGATGCAAACGGGCTCTTAGCTCAGTTGGTAGAGCAGCGGACTCTTAATCCGTTGGTCGAGTGTTCGAGTCACTCAGGGCCCACCAACATTTTCCAGGTGCAGCTTGCACATGGTTCAAAAGCCACCTCAGGTCTTCCTGCAGGTGGCTTTTTATTTTGTCCTGCTCGTGGACCAGGTGGCATGGCCCATCCGGATCAGGCTGCGTCTGCGATTTCGGCACTTTGACGCGATCTGACCCCGCCTCGGGGCCCGTGTTCATCGGAGTTTCGGTCGGGCATGGCCTTGGATGCCCGATGAACAGTGGCTTTCAGGGCAATCGATTGATCTGAGGCCGTGCCAAATGGCTTTCTTGGTTGCACAATACCTTTGCCCGTCATTTGCGGGAGCCTTCCAGAAACTCATTCATGAACAAGACTGACCTCATCCAGCGTCTGGCTGACCAGCACGCCCTGTCCAAGGCCGAAGCAGGCCGCGTTCTGGACACGCTGCTCGAAACCATCGTCACCGCCGTGAAGAAGGGTGACTCTGTCACGGTGCCGGGCTTCGGTACGTTCAAGCAGCACGCACGTGCCGCCCGCAATGGCGTGAACCCCAGCACCGGCGAGAAGATCAAGATCGCCGCAGCCAAGCTGCCCAAGTTCACCCCTGGCGCCACCTTCAAGGCCGCCGTTGACCCCAAGGCTGCCGCTCGCAAGGCTGGCGCCGCCGCCAAGCCGGCTGCCAAGAAGGCCGCTGCCAAGAAGGCCAAGAAGTGATGTGAAGGCCCCGGGCTCTGGCCGGGGTCTGTTCGTCGCAGCAACGCGCCGCGCTCCCTCACGGGAGGCGGCGCGTTTCGCTTTCTGGGTGGGTGAGTCGAGTCGAAGCTTGCTGAACGGTTCTTCGACTCATGCCTGCTCAGCTTGGTTGGCCTTCGGCCGTTGCCATCGGCGTGGACCGGCCGCGCTGCTTGCGCCGCTGCGCCATTTCTCGGCCCATGCCTTGCAGGTCCCACTCGTTGATGCGAGCGCGAGCCTCCGGGTAGATCAGCGACTCCTCCAGCGCGATGTGGTCCTGGTAGAGCGCTTGAAATACGGGGACCGCCAGGCGCAACTGTTCGAGGTTGAACCAGTGGTAGCCCGCCGCGATCGACTCGAACTGCGGTGCCAGCTCCAGCCAGTCTTCCTCGATCCATCCGTGGTCTTGCTGCAGGCGAAGGGTCGCGTCGATCAGGTCTGCGCGGCCGCTGCGCAGCAGGGCAGGAAAGACGTGCCGCTCCTCGTCCAGGTGGTGCTCGCGAGCGGTGTTCATGAAGAACATGAAGATCGACCGAGCGACCTCCTGAGCGTGCCCATCCACGCCCTTGTCGGCCAGGTGCTCGATCAGCTGGTCCATCTGCTGCAGTGCGGTCACGACTTGCCGATGGCAGCTGTCCAGAACGTCGAAGGGTTGCACGGCGCGGCCCCGTGGGGTGGCGGTGTCGTGGCTTTGGAGGATGGCGGACATGGCGGGCTCCTTTCTCGGATTTCCTTGCGGGGACTGCATCCGATTCTGGGCGCCCGCCCGGGCAAGGGCTTGAGGCACATCAAGGCAGGGCCCTTGCGCGGGCCGTGTTTGCTGGGAAGTTGGCGTCAGGGCCGATATGGCTTGGTCGAGACGGCCTTTTTGCGCAGCTTGACGTCCACCGCGATGCGGATTTCGCCAAAGTCGATGATCTCCAGCGGTGCGGACATCACCTCATTGAGCTGAAGGCCATCGGTGAAGATGGCCCTGGCGGGCAAGGTCAGAAAGAGCTGATCCAGTGTCTGGTGGGCCCGGATGCTCAAGGGGAACTGGTACTTGATGGCCAGTGCGGTCTGCTCGCGGAACTTGAAGATGGGGGCGTCGGTTTGGGGTGGGCCGCTGCGCGGGAAGGCGTCCGCGTGGATGACATGCGACTTGAAGTCGATGCGGAAGTTGGCCAATGTCACCAACTCGGTGGCACCGGTCTCTTCGTTGAGGCGCTCGAAACGCAAACCTGCGCCAGTGGCTTTGCCGCCGATCACCTTGAGTCCATCGATGGTGATGCTGGTCACCGGCAAGGTGTAGGCGCCTGTCAGGCCTGCTGTCGCGCTGGCCTGGCCCACGGGCTTGATGCTGATCTCGGCCAGCTCGAATGCGCCGAGCGCGTCGCCGGAAAAGGCCTGCACCGCATCGGCCTGCAGCGCGTTGGTGGGGATGGTGAGGGTGGGCCAGGCCAGCGCCGTCAGGGGTGTCGCCGCGAGCGTCAGCGGCAGGATCAGAGAACGGAGCGAGGGGAGCAGTCGGTTTTTGTTCATCTCGGGTCTCCTGTCAGGTTGGGTGACCCCACCCGAATGGGTAGGTCAGCACAGCGTAGGAGTCCGAAACCGACGGGGTGAAAGGGAGAAACGCCCGCTCCAGGCCGGCAATCAGGGGCTTCCAAGGGGAAGCACTGAGGCTTGACGTGGGTCAATCAAACAGGGTTGCCCCGAGGTCTTGACCCATCGAGTCAATCGTCATGCAGGATGACGATATTTGGCATCAAAAGGTGATTTCAAGAACGCAGTTTGGTGATTTTGCAGGCAGTTGACGCAACTGATGTTTTGGTCAGTCAGAGGAACCGTTCCAGCAGCTTGCGCGAGTGCCTGTCCAGTTCCGAGGTCTGGGCGATGCCGAATTGCAGCCCTTGCGCCGTCGAAATCAGCAACCGACCCTGGCCCAGCCGACGGATGTCGTCCTCGCTTTTGAGGATCAGTTGCGTGGGGCCTCTGTCGGTCTCCACGGTCCAGGTGCTGGGCGTCGAAAACGTCGAGACCTCGGTGATGCGGCGGATCATGGGCGTGAACTCGCGGATGGCCAGCTCGGCTTGGATCAGGTCGCGGGCGTGACCGGGCAGGTCGGCCACACGGTCGATCCATTGCAGCTCGTGGCCCTCGGCGCTGACCAACGAGAGCCCGCCATCTGGCGCGCTGATGGGGAAGGCGCGCACGGGCACAACACCTTCGTGCACGGTGCCGTCGGCCAGGGTCAGGTTCAGGCGGCCGTGGCCGTCGCGGGTGAGGGTGAAGTCAAACGTGCTCATGTGCGTGTCCCGGGTTCAGCCTTCCAGCAGGGCATCCTGCTCGGCCTTGCGGGCCTGTGCCTCGTACAGGCGCCAGTAGGCGCCACGGCGTTCCATCAGCTCGTCGTGCGGGCCGACTTCGACGACCTGCCCCTTGTCCATCACCACCAGGCGGTCGGCCTTGCGCAGCGTGGACAGGCGGTGGGCGATGGCGATCGTGGTGCGGCCTTGCACGAGGTTGTCCAGCGCCTTCTGGATTTCTTTTTCGGTTTCCGTGTCCACCGCTGAGGTGGCCTCGTCCATGATCAGGATGCGCGGGTTGATGAGCAGCGCCCGCGCGATGCTGATGCGCTGTCGCTCGCCGCCCGAGAGGCCCTGGCCGCGCTCGCCGACCAGCGAGTCGTAGCCGTGTGGCAGGCGCAGGATGAAGTCGTGTGCGTGGGCGGCGCGAGCTGCAGCGACGATCTCTTCACGCGTGGCCTCGGGCTTGCCGTAGGCGATGTTCTCGGCGATGGTGCCGAAGAACAGGAAGGGCTCTTGCAGCACCAGGCCGATGTGGCGGCGGAAGTCCGCCACGGCGATGCGGCGGATGTCCACCCCATCGACGCGGATGGCGCCGTCGGTCACGTCGTAGAAGCGGCAGATCAGGTTGACCAGCGTCGATTTGCCCGAGCCCGAGTGGCCCACCAGGCCGATCATTTCGCCGGGGCGGATGTCCAGGCTCAGGCCGCGGATCACCGAACGGCTGCCATACCGGAAGCCGATGCCGTCCATCTCGATGCGGCCTTCGAGCGACTTCATGGCCGCCGGGTTGATCGGGTCGGGCACGTTGGAGACGTGGTCGAGGATGTCGAAGATGCGCTTGGCGCCGGCGGCGGCCTTTTGCGTGACCGAGACGATGCGGCTCATCGAATCAAGGCGGCCGTAAAAGCGCCCGATGTAGGCGATGAAAGCGGTCAGCACGCCCACAGTGATGTCGTGGTGCGAGACCAGCCAGATGCCGAAGGCCCAGACCACCAGCAGCCCGATTTCGGTCAGCAGCGAGACGGTGGGCGTGAACAGCGACCAGGTCTTGTTGAGCTTGTCGTTGACCTCGAGGTTGTACTGGTTGGCGGCGCGAAAGCGGTCGGCCTCGCGCTTTTCCTGCGCGAAGGCCTTGACCACGCGGATGCCGGGGATGGTGTCGGCCAGCACGTTGGTGACCTCGCCCCAGACGCGGTCGATCTTCTCGAAGCCGGTGCGCAGGCGGTCGCGCACCAGGTGGATCAGCCAGGCGATGAAGGGCAGGGGCACCAGGGTGACGAGCGCCAGCCAGGGGTTGATGGAGACCAGGATGACGGCCGTCATGGCGATCATCAGCACGTCGGTGGCGAAGTCGAGCGCGTGCAGCGACAGGAAGACGTTGATGCGGTCGGTTTCCGAGCCGACGCGGTTCATCAGGTCGCCGGTGCGCTTGGAGCCGAAGTAGTCCAGCGACAGGCGCATCAGGTGCTCGAAGGTGGTGGTGCGCAGGTCGGCGCCGATGCGCTCGGACACCAGTGCCAGCAAGTAGGTGCGCGCCCAGCCCAGGGCCCAGGCGAGCAGGGCGGAGGCCAACAGGCCGGCCAGCAGCAAATAGACCTTCTCGGTGTCGATGGCCTGGCCGTTCTGGAAGGGGATCAGCACCTCGTCCATCAGCGGCATGGTGAGGTAGGGCGGCACCAGGGTGGCGGCGGTGGCGGCCAGCGTCAGCAGGAAGCCCGCCAGCAGCTTGCCCTGGTAGGGGCGGGCGAAACGCCACAGGCGCAGCAGCACCCAGGTCGATGGCGGGGCCTGGTTTTCGCGGTGGCAGACCGGGCACTCCTCGGCGTCGGGCGGCATCTGGGCCTTGCAGGCGGGGCAGCGGGCAGTGTCGTCCTCCTCTTCGGCCACGCCGGTTTGCAGCGCCTGCTGGCGGCGCTCGAACTGCTCGACCAGGCGCAGCACGGGGGCGTGCAGGGCCAGGGTGAAGCGCCACTCGGCGAGCCGGCCGTTCGCATCGTGCAACGACAGCGTGCCGACGCCGGCGTGGTCGAGGTGGCGCAGTTGCAGGCCGGGCTGGATGGCCCAGCTCTGCCAGCCTGCCGAGCCCTCTGAACGGGTCAGCAGGCGGCGGTCGGTCAGCACCAGGGGGCTGGTGTGAAAGCGCAATTGCCCGTCGAGGTCAACCTCCAGGCGACTCAGGACGTTTTCATCGGCAGTCAGCGGCAGATCGGCGCTGGCGTGTGCTGGTTCAGCCGGGTGCCCGGCGGCCCCGGATGCATGGTGTGGGTGCATGGCGATGTCGGTTCGCGTGGGAAAAATGAAGATCTCCCAACGCGCAAGCCCGCATTCTCGCCCAAGCCCGGCGCACAATGTGGGGTTTGGTCCTTGGTGGCCGGCACTGTCGAGCATGAGCAGGACGCAACACCGGCTGGTGACATGAGCAAAAAGAACGACCTGAAACTGCTGCGCATCAACTACCTGCGCGGCCCCAACATCTGGACCTACCGCCCCGTCATGGAGGTCTGGCTCGACCTGGGCGAGCTGGAGGATCACCCCTCCAACTTGCTGCCCGGCTTCAACCAGCGGCTCACAGCCTGGCTGCCGGCCCTGATCGAACACCACTGCGGGGTGGGCGAGCGCGGCGGGTTCGTTCAGCGCCTGGAAGAGGGCACCTGGGCCGGTCACGTGCTGGAGCACATCGTCATCGAGTTGCTCAACCTGTCCGGCATGCCCACGGGTTTCGGCCAGACGCGCAGCACCTCGCAGCACGGCGTCTACCGCATGGTCTTTCGCGCCCGCGACGAACAGGTCGCCCGCGCTGCGCTGGAACAGGGCCACCGCCTGCTGATGGCGGCCATCAACGACGAGGCTTTTGACGTGCCCGCCGCCGTCGAGGCCATCCGCGCGCAGATCGACGACTGCTACCTCGGCCCCTCGACGGCGGCCATCGTGGGCGCGGCCACCGACCGCGGCATCCCGCACATCCGCCTGAACGACGGCAACCTGGTCCAGCTGGGCTATGGCGCCGCGCAGCGCCGCATCTGGACGGCCGAGACCGACAAGACCAGCGCCATCGCCGAAGGCATCGCCGGCAACAAGGACCTCACCAAGACCTTGCTGAAGTCCTGCGGCGTGCCGGTGCCCGAAGGCGAGGTGGTCGACAGCCCCGAAGCGGCCTGGGAGGCCGCCGAAGACCTGGGCCTGCCGGTGGTGGTCAAGCCACTCGACGGCAACCACGGCCGTGGCGTGTCGCTGGAGCTGAGCACGCGCGCCGACGTGGAAGCCGCTTTCAAGGTGGCCGAGGCCGAAGGCAGCGACGTCATCGTCGAGCGCTTCATCCCTGGTGACGAGCACCGCGTGCTGGTGGTCGGTGGCAAGGTGGTGGCCGCAGCCCGTGGCGAGAGCATCTGGATCGTGGGCAATGGCCGTGACAGCGTCGTCAAGCTGATCGACGAGCAGCTCAACAGCGACCCCCGTCGGGGCGAGGCCGAAGAGTTCCCGCTGGAGACCATCATCCTGGACCGCGAGCCGGCCATGCGCCTGCTGCTGGAACGCCAGGGGCTCACCGGCGATTCGGTGCCCGCCGACGGCCAGCGCGTGCTGGTGCAGCGCAACGGCAACGTCGCCATCGACTGCACCGACGACGTCCACCCCGATGTGGCGCACGCCGCCTCGCTGGCCGCCCGCGTGGTGGGCCTGGACATCGCCGGCATCGACCTGGTGATCACCGATGTGTCCAAGCCGATGGCGCCTCAGCGCGGTGCCATCGTCGAGGTCAACGCCGGCCCGGGCTTGCTGATGCATTTGAAGCCCGCCGAAGGCCTGCCGCGCCCGGTGGGCAAGGCGATCGCCGACCACCTCTTCCACGAGGACGAAACGGGCCGGGTGCCCATCATCGGCGTGGCGGGCTCGCTGGGCGCCACGTCCATCGCTCGCCTGGTGGCCTGGCTGCTGCACCTGAGCGGCCGCCACGTGGGCCTGGCCTGTCGCGACGGCCTGTTCCTGGGCAGCCGCCAGGTCGAGGCCGGCAACCGCGCCAACTTCGCGTCCGGCCAGCGCCTGCTGATGAACCGCGAGGTCAACGCCATCGTGCTCGAAAACGGTGCCGAGACCATCCTCGAAGATGGCCTGGCTTACGACCGTTGCGCCGTGGGCGTCGTGACCGACCTGCGCGGTGCCGAAGCGCCTGTGGCCCCTGGTCTGGCCCGCCACGACATCCACGAGCCCGAGCAGATGTTCAAGGTGCTGCGCACACAGGTGGACGTCGTCTTGCCCGATGGCGTGGCCGTGCTCAACGCCGCCGACGCTCGCCTGCTCGAGATGGCCGAGCTGTGCGATGGCGATGTGATCCTCTACGACACCGACCACGACAACCCCGCGCTGGTGGCCCACCGTGCCAAGGGCGGTCGCACCGTGTCGGTCCAAGGGCACCACGTGCTGCTGACCCACGACGGTCACGCCCCGATCCGCTGCGCCGACCTCGACAGCGCCGCCGCTCGCCGCATCACGGCTGGCATGGGCGAGCAGCCCGTGGCCGGCAGCAGCGTGAGGGCCTTGCTGGCCGCCGCCGCCGTGGCCTGGTCGCTGGGCATCTCGCCCGAGCTGATCGCCGCTGGCCTGGAAACCTTCGACCCCTCGCCCAAGAAGTAAACGCGAGCAAGCCCCGCACACGAGAGACCGACATGGACGTTTCCCGCATCCGAGCCCTGCGTGGCCCGAACCTCTGGAGTCGCCACACCGCCATCGAAGCGGTCGTGAGCTGTGAGCCCCAGGAACGGCAGATCGAAGCCCTCGACGGCTTCGAAGCCCGCGTGCGCAAACTCTTTCCCAGCATGGGCGCGCTGCGCCCGGACGGCCGCCCCGGCCAGATCAGCGTGGCCCACGTGCTCGAAACCGTGGCCCTGGCGCTGCAGGCGCAGGCCGGCTGCCCAGTCACGTTCAGCCGCACGGCCGAAACGGTCGAGACCGGCACCTACCAGGTGGTGGTCGAGTACAGCGAAGAAGCCGTTGGCAAGAAGGCGTTTGACCAGGCCATCGCGCTGGTCGAGGCCGCGCTCAAGGGTGAAACATTCGATGTCCAGGCTGCCTTGGCGGAGTTGACCGAGCTGGACGAAGACGTGCGCCTGGGCCCCAGCACCGGCTCCATCGTCGATGCGGCGATCGTGCGCGGCATCCCTTACCGCCGCCTGACCCAGGGCTCTTTGGTTCAGTTCGGCTGGGGCAGCAAGCAGCGCCGCATCTGGGCCGCCGAGGTGGACAACACCTCCGCCGTGGCCGAATCCATCGCACAGGACAAGGACCTCACCAAGCGCCTGCTGGCCGCAGCCGGCGTGCCCGTGCCCATCGGCCGCCCGGTCACCGACCTGGCTGATGCCGCCAAGGTGGTCGAAGAAATCGGCTGGCCCGTGGTGGTCAAGCCGCGCGACGGCAACCAGGGCAAGGGCGTGACGGTCAACATCGTCAGCCACGACCACCTGGCGATTGCGCACAAAGTGGCCGCCGAACATGGCGAGGTCATGGTCGAGCGCTACCTGCCGGGCAATGACTTCCGCCTGCTGGTGGTCGGCGACCGCCTGGTGGCAGCCGCCCGCCGCGACCCGCCGCACGTGATCGGCGACGGCGTGCACACCGTGCGCCAGCTGGTCGACAAGGTCAACGAGGACCCGCGCCGGGGCGAAGGCCACGCCACCTCGCTGACCAAAATCCGCATCGACGAGATCGCCATCGCGCGTCTGCAGGTGCAAGGCCTGAAAGCCGACGAAGTGCCCGAGCAAGGCCGCCGCGTCATCCTGCGCAACAACGCCAACCTGTCGACCGGCGGCACCGCCACCGACGTGACCGACGACGTGCACCCCGAGGTGGCGGCGCGCGCCATCGCTGCGGCCCAGTGCATCGGTCTGGAAATCTGCGGCGTGGATGTGCTGGCCGAGAGCGTGCACCGCCCGCTTGAGGTCCAGAACGGCGGCATCGTCGAGGTCAATGCCGCCCCGGGCCTGCGCATGCACTTGTCGCCGTCCTACGGCAAAGGTCGCAACGTGGGCGAGGCCGTCATCAGCAACCTCTACAAGTCGGGTGACGACGGACGCATCCCCATCGTGGCCGTGACCGGCACCAATGGCAAGACCACCACCGCGCGCCTGGTCACGCACCTGCTGGCCACCAGCGGGCTGCGCGTGGGCATGACCAACACCGATGGCGTCTACGTCAACGGCCGCCAGATCGACAGCGGCGACTGCTCCGGCCCGCGCAGCGCGCGCAACGTGCTGGTGCACCCCGATGTGGATGCAGCGGTGTTCGAGACCGCCCGCGGTGGCATCTTGCGTGAAGGTTTGGGCTTCGATCGCTGTGGCACGGCCGTGGTGACCAACCTGGGCGCTGGCGACCACCTGGGCCTGAACTACATCACCACCGTGGAAGACCTGGCGGTGCTCAAGCGCGTCATCGTCATGAACGTGGCGCCCGAGGGTTACGCGGTGCTCAACGCCGCCGACCCCATCGTCGTGGCCATGGCCCCGAAGTGCCCAGGCGGCGTGATTTTCTTCGCCATGGATCCGCACAACCCCGTGCTGACCGCACACCGTGCCCAGGGCAAGCGCACCATCTGCGTCGACGGTGACGCCATCGTGGCGGCCGAGGGCAGCTGGCGCGAGTTCCTGCCCCTGCGCGACATCCCCCTCACGCGTGGCGGCACCATTGGTTTCCAGGTCGAGAACGTGATGGCGGCGGTGGGTGCAGCCTGGAGCGCGGGCCTGGACTGGGACGTGGTCCGCAACGGCCTGGCCAGCTTCGTCAACGACTCGGACAACGCACCGGGCCGCTTCAACGTGATGAGCTACAAGGGCGCCACCGTGATCGCCGACTACGGCCACAACCCGGACGCCATGCGCGCTCTCGTCGGGGCGGTCAACGGCATCCCGGCCAAGCGCCGATCGGTGGTCATCAGCGGGGCGGGCGACCGCCGCGACGAGGACATCCGCGAGCAGACGGCCATCCTGGGCGATGCTTTCGACGATTTCTTCCTGTACCAGGATGCCTGCCAGCGCGGCCGCGAAGACGGCGAGGTGCTGGGCTTGTTGCGCGAGGGCCTGAGCAAGGCCCAGCGTGCGCAGCACGTTGAAGAGATCCGTGGCGAGTTCGTGGCCATCGACACGGCTTTGTCGAGGTTGCAGCCAGGTGACCTGTGCCTGGTGCTGGTGGACCAAGTGGAAGAAGCCTTGGCTCACCTGGCCAGCCGTTGCGCGCAGGCGCCTGCGGTGACTTGATTCACGCAGCTGGCGTGAATGGAGAAAGCGCCCTGCGGGGCGCTTTCGTTTTGGCTCAGTAGCTGATGCTGTAGCGATGGCCCTTGTAGCGCAGCACCGCCGACTTCAGCCGGATCTCTTCCAGCATGACGCCGGGAGCGGGCTGGTCGCCTTCGCGGAACACCCCGCCGTTGAGCACAAGCATGCGGTTGGTCGCCACGTCGGAGTGCATGGCGCCACCCACGGTCAACTGCGGCAGCTCGCGCCGGATCTCGTCCGGCAGCTCCTGCATCGGCACGATCTTGGGGCCTGCTTCGCGCAGGGATGGGTCGACCCGCAGTGGGTCCGGGGTGGTTGGCGTGACGCGTGCGTTCGAAGTGGTCGATGCGGTGGACGCGGTGGACGCGTTCGCGCCGCCGGATGAAGGCATGCGAGCGATGGCAGCAGGCGGTGGGGCGGTGACGACGGCCGGTTGGGGCGCGGTGGCTGGCGGCTGAGCTGCCGTGACCGGCGCTGCGGCCTCGGCAGGTGGCGTCACGGGCGCCTGGGACATGACCGGGTCATGGCGCATGGCTTGCGGGGGCGTTGGCGCAACCCCGCCTGGTGGTGGCGCTTCACCCACCTGGCCGTGCATGGGCATCGGTCGCGTTTGGGCTGCGGCGGGCGCATCCGGCCCCGAGCGATCCAGCAACCAGAACAAGGCCCCGGCGATCACCACGCCACCCGCGAGGCCGCCGATCAGCCAGGGCGTGCGTGCGGCCGGAGCGGCCTCGCTGCGTTCATCGGCCTCATCGGGCAAGGCATGGTCGTGCCGGCTGTGCAACCCTGGCACGGCCTCGCGTTCGCGCTCGCGTGCGGCGTCGGCCTTTTTCAGCGCTTCAAGGATGTAGGACATGGTGGACTCGATCCTTCAGCGGGGGGCGTTGGCCGGCTCGGTGGCCGGCTTGAGGCGAGGCTCGGGCACGCCCGTGACCTGGTTGATCAGCATGAAGGTGGTGGCGCCAGCAACCCCGTCGGGCTTGAGGCCTTGCGTCAGCTGGAAGGCTTGAAGCCTGGCCTGCATGGCGCGGTCGAAACGCGCCGGGCTGCCGGCCGCCTGCTTGTCGATGCGGCCGAGTTGTTCCGCCAGCCAGTCCACCACCGGGCCTGTCTGGCCGAGCTGAACTTTGGCTCGGTAGCCTTCGGGGGCGAGCCAGATGGTGGCGAAGTCGCCGCGCCACAGGCCCGAGAGCACCGCCAGCGGCACGCGCACCTTGTTGCTGCCCAACTGCAGCCAGGCCTCGTCGCCCACCAGGCGCGTGAGCACCGCATGGCGCGTGGCGCCGCTGGCGTCTTGCAGGGCCAGCAGGGCAGGGCGGTCGAGTTGAGTCAGCAGACTCAGGCCGCCGCTGTTGCGAAAGCAGACCAGGCGTGCACGAAAGAGCTGGTTGCACGGGTCGCCGGCTTTGAGGTCGAACTGCCACAGCAAGGCCAGGTCCTGCCAGGCCAGGGCCTCGGCGGGTGCGGCGTCCTTCATGAGCGTGGCCGCATCGACCAGCGTGGGGCGTGGTGCGGTGGGCGCGCTCAGCTTGGGTTGGGACGGAGCTTGCGACGCGGCCTGCGACGCTGCCACGGCTTTGGCTGGCGCCTTGGCGGGGCCCGCCCAGTGCAGCCAGGCGCTCAGGCCGGCACCGGCCAGGCTCAAGGTCACCCCTGTGCCAAAGATGGCCCAGGTCCAGTTCGGCCAAGCCGAGAAAGCGCTGCCATCCCGGGGGGCTTTGGGGTCTTTGCGCGAAGGGGGTTTGGGTGTGGCTTCCGGCGCGGCCAGCGACTCGAACACCTCCTCTGCCGCCTTCTCCACGACGGCCTTGTCCACCCGAGCCTTGCCTTCGGCGTAGGTGCCCAGCAGGGCTCGGTCGCACAACAGGTTGATGCGGCGGGGCACGCCCCGGGTCAGCTCGTGGATGCGCTTGAGCGCCTTGCGCTCGAACAGGCTGCCGCGCTTGAGCCCGGCGGTCTCCAGCCGGTGCTGGATGTACTGCGCCGTTTCTTCTTCAGACAGGGCGTCGAGGTGGTAGCGGGCGATCACCCGCTGCGCCAGCTGCTCCAACTCGGGCTGGGCCAGCATCTGCCGCAGCTCGGGCTGGCCGATCAGGATGATCTGAAGCAGCTTGCGCTCGCTGGTCTCCAGGTTGGTCAGCAGGCGCAGCTGCTCCAGCACCTCGGGCGAGAGGTTCTGGGCCTCGTCGATGATCAGGACGTTGTTCTGGCCGACCGCGTGGGTCTTGAGCAGGAACTCGTTGAGGGCGTCGACGTGCGCCTTGAGCGAGGCTTCGGGGCCGCCGGGCAACGGGATGCGGAACTCGTCGCAGATGCTTTGCAGCAGCTCGGCGGTGCTGAGCTTCGGGTTGAAGATGTAGGCCACGTTGCAGCGGCGGGGAATCTGCTCCAGGAAGCAGCGGCAGACCGTGGTCTTGCCGGCCCCGATCTCGCCGGTCAGCAGCACGAAGCCCCCGCCACCGCCCACGCCATAGAGCAGGTGAGCCAGCGCCTCGCGGTGGCGTTCGCTCATGAACAGGTAGCGCGGGTCGGGCGCGATGGAAAACGGCGCCTGCTTCAGGCCGAAATGCGACGCGTACATGGCGGCCAAGCATACCCGCCCTGGCGGGCGCTTCATGCCCTGAAAAAACCGGTGTTGTTCAGGCCTGTGCCAGCCAGCGTTGCACCAGCTTCACCCACAGGGTGGCGCCCAGGGGCAGCAATTCGTCGTTGAAGTCGTAGCTGGGGTTGTGCAGGGTGCATGGCCCCAGTCCGTGGCCGCCTTCGCGGTGGGTGCCGTCGCCGTTGCCGATGACGAAGTAGGCCCCCGGCTTGCCTTGCAGGAAGTAGCTGAAGTCCTCGGCGCCCATGGTGGGCTCGAACTCCTGCACCTTGCCTTCGCCCACCAGCTCGACCATGACCTGTCGCACGAAGGCGGATTCGGCCGGGTGGTTGACCGTGGGCGGGTAGTTGCGGCTGAACTCGAAGTCGGCCTCGGCGCCGTGGGCGGCGCACAGGTGGCGCGTGATCTCGCGCATGCGGTTCTCGATCAGGTCCAGCGTTTCGGTGGTGAAGGTGCGCACCGTGCCCTGCATCACCACCGATTCGGGGATGACGTTGGTGGCCTCACCGGCCTGGATCATGGTCACCGAGATGACGCCGGTCTCGACCGGGCGCATGTTGCGCGTGAGGATGGTCTGAAAGGCTTGCACCAACTGGCAGGCGATCGGCACCGGGTCGATGCCCAGGTGGGGCATGGCGCCATGGCAACCCTTGCCGCGGATGGTGATGTGGAACTCGTTGCTGGACGCAAAACAGGGCCCGTTGCGAACGGCGAACGTGCCCACCGGCATGCCCGGCCAGTTGTGCATGCCGAAGATCGCGTCCATCGGGAAGCGATCGAACAGGCCGTCCTTCATCATCTCGCGCGCGCCGCCGCCGCCTTCTTCGGCTGGTTGGAACACGAGGTAGACGGTGCCATTGAAGTCGCGCGTGGCGGCCAGGTGGCGGGCGGCCGACAGCAACATGGCGACGTGGCCGTCGTGTCCGCAGGCGTGCATCTTGCCGTGGTGGCGGCTGGCGTGGGCGAAGGTGTTGTGCTCGGTCATGGGCAGTGCGTCCATGTCGGCGCGCAAGCCGATGGCCCGCTTGCCAGGACGCCCCTGGATGACGCCGACCACGCCGGTCTTGCCCAGCCCCCGGTGCACCTCGATGCCCCAGTTCGCCAGCGTGCGTGCCACCAGGTCGGAGGTACGCTCTTCTTCGAAGCAGAGTTCGGGGTGGGCGTGGATGTCGCGCCGGATGGCCCGCATCGCCTCCGCGTCGTCAAGCAGTTCGGGCAGGACGTTGTGGGCAGCAGCGGAGGTCGCGGTCATGGGGCGAATTCGTTCATGGCGAGGTCCTTGATCTTAATGCGCTCATCGCGCCCCTGTCGGGTGCATGGTGGCTGGTATGGGGCTTGCTGTATCCGCGCCCATGCTTGAATCTGCTGTTTTGGATAAGGGCCTGGCCGAAGCTGTCAACATGTTGTGGCTGGTGGTGGCGGGCGCATTGGTGTTCTTCATGCAGGCGGGTTTCGCCTTCCTTGAATCGGGCATGGCCCGGGCCAAGAACACCATCAACGTGATCATGAAGAACTACTGCGACATGTGCTTTGGCGCGGTCGCGTTCTGGCTGGTCGGGTACGGCCTGATGTTCGGGGCCAACCACACAGGCTGGCTGGGCACCTCGGCGTTCGCGCTGCAGGGTGTGCCGGAGTCCCAGTACGGTGGGCTGTTCTTCCAGATGATGTTCGCGGCCACCTCCGCCACCATCGTCAGCGGCGCCATCGCCGAACGCGCGCGCTTTTCGGCCTATGTCATTGGCTCGGTCTTCATCACGGCGCTGATCTACCCGGTGTTCGGGGCCTGGGCCTGGGGTGGGGCGCATGGCGGCGAGGGCTGGCTCAAGCAGATGGGTTTCATCGATTTCGCTGGCTCGACCGTGGTGCACGCCATCGGAGGTTGGGCCGCGCTGGCGGCGCTGCTGGTGGTGGGCCCCAGGCTCGGTCGATTCGGGCCGGACGGGCGCCCGCGCGAGATTCAGGGGCACAACCTCACCCTGGTCGCCATGGGCGCCTTCATCCTCTGGCTGGGCTGGTTCGGTTTCAACGCGGGCAGCACCATGTCGGCTTCCGTCAGCCTGGGGCGCATCGCGCTGAACACCCACCTCGGCGGTGCAGCCGGCGCCATCGGCGCCATGCTCACCATGGCCCTGCTGCGCAGCAAGCTGATGATGACGCTGACGCTCAATGGCTCGATCGCCGGGCTCGTGTCGGTGACGGCTGGCTGTCATGTCATGGAGCCTGGGTTCGCCGTGCTGGCTGGTTTGCTTGGCGGCGCCTTGAGCGTGCTGGTGGCCCCTTTGCTCGACCGCCTGCGGGTGGACGACGTGGTGGGAGCGGTGTCGGTTCACGTGGTGGGCGGCGTCTGGGGCACGTTGGCGGCGGGCCTGTTTCGCAGCGGCCACCTGTTCGACCTGTCGCAGTTGGGCGTGCAGGCGCTGGGTTGCCTGGCAGCGTTCGTGTGGGGGTTTGGCGGGTCTTTGTTGATGTACTGGCTGCTCGACAAGTTCGTGCCGCTGCGCGCCTCGACCCTCGATGAGCAACGGGGGCTGGACTTCAGCGAGCACCACGAACTGGGCTATCCCGAGTTCCAGCAAGAGGCGGTTCACCGTGGGGTGCAGCATGGCTGAGCAGGACCTGGCCATCGAAGCCGTCCAGCAGGTGCTGGTCGCCTACCTGGAACCGGACGCAGCCAGGCAGGCTGCTGCCTTGTGGCAACCCTTGTCGGCCACACCGGCCGGGCCACCCAGCCTGGCGGGACTGAGTCGCTATTGCCGGTTGGTGGCGCAGCAGTTCAACCTGCAAGGGCGCGAGGCAGAAATCCACCTGCAGATCATCCGCTCCTTGCAGCGCGTGGCGTCTGGCAGGCCGGCCGCGCCGGTGGTGGCGCCGGTTGCCCCCAGCCACGATGCGCGCGTCGTGCAGGTCATCATCCACGCGATGGAGCGCCACGTGGAGCGGGCGCTGGGCCCTGCTTTCCTGGCGGTGCGTTGGCGCCAGGGCCTGGCCCACCACGTCGGCCAGTCACGCCTGAGCTCTGCTGAGCAGCAAAGGGCGCTGAGCTGGATCCACGCGCATGGCGCGAACCTGGTCGGCGAATGGCCGGCCCGGGGTGCGGGCACCCGCTTGATCAACGCGGCCTACGTGGTGCTGGCGCAATGGCTGGGGCCCGTGCAGGCCGATGCCTGCCTGACGCGCATCGTGCGCGAATGCGAGCAGAGCGCAGACGCCTCGCTGCACCGGGTCAGAACATACTTATAGTGGCGGCTTTGGCTTCGGCGCCAGATCCGCGCCGCCCCCGAGGAGTGACCATGAGCGACGTCAACTACCAGCAATCGCACACCCTGGGCCTGGACAAGGCTCGCACACTGGCCAAGGAGTGGGTTGCCAGCGCGGCCAGCCAGATGGGCCTGCAGTGCGACTACCAGGAAGGCGCCGATCAGGACACCGTTTCCTTCGAGCGCATGGGCGTCAAAGGCACGATGCTGGTCTCGGGCACCGATTTCGACCTGAAGATCAAGCTCGGCATGATGATGGCGGCCTTCAAGCCGATGATCGAAGCCGAGGTCAGCAAGAGCCTGGGGCGCATCATCGAGAAGGCCAAGGGCCAGGCCTGAAGCCTGGCTCAAGCACGGGGCGCGCCCCAGCCATCGGCGGCTGGGCGCCCCACCTGAATCACTTCTTGAGCGACTCGATCAGGTCGATGTAGGCCTGCTTGGCGGCGTCCTGGCTCTTGCCCTTGAGTTCGGCCCAGGCGTCGTATTTGGCGCGGCCGACGAAGTCCATCATGCCGGGGCGATCACCCTGCACGTCGCCCACGCTGCCTTGCTTGAAGAGCGAGTAGATCTTCAGCAGGGTGTTGTTGTCGGGCTTGGCGGGCAGCAGCTTGGAATCGGCCAGGGCCTTCTCGAATTGAGCTTGCAGGTCGGACATGTCGGTCTCCTAGTTGTGAAAACGGGGTATCGCGCGCCCGGTTGCGATCACCGGTCTGGCGGTGCGTCGGATGTTAGCGCCCGTTGCACGCCCAGCGAAGTCGCCGCCCCCTCAAAACAGGGCCGCAATGGCCCCTGTCCGGCGCCATTTCTGCCCCCTCCGTACAATCTGCCGCTCCATGAGCGCCATTTCCTTTCAGCAAGTCACCAAGACCTTCTCGTCAGCCGGACGCGAGGTGAGGGCCCTTCAAGGGGTCAGCTTTGACATCCAGTCGGGTGAGTTTTTCGGCCTGTTGGGCCCCAATGGCGCCGGCAAGACCACCCTCATCAGCATCCTGGCCGGCTTGAGCCGGGCCACCTCGGGCCGGGTCACGGTGCAGGGGCACGACGTGGTGAGCGACTACGCTCAGGCCCGCCGCGCGCTCGGCGTGGTCCCACAGGAGCTGGTTTTCGATCCCTTCTTTTCGGTGCGTGAAACCTTGCGCATCCAAAGCGCCTACTTCGGCCTGCGCCGCAACGACGACTGGATCGACGAGCTGCTGGCCAACCTCGGCCTGGCCGACAAGGCGGATGCCAACATGCGCCAGCTATCCGGGGGCATGAAACGGCGCGTGCTGGTGGCCCAGGCCTTGGTCCACCGCCCGCCCGTCATCGTGCTCGACGAGCCGACCGCCGGGGTGGACGTCGAGTTGCGTCAGACGCTGTGGCAGTTCATCGCCCAGCTCAACAAGGCGGGTCACACCGTGCTGCTGACCACCCACTACCTCGAAGAAGCCGAGGCCCTGTGCCACCGCATCGGCATGCTCAAGCAGGGGCAGTTGGTGGCGCTGGACCGCACCTCGGCCCTGCTGGCCGGCACCGCCTCGACCATGCTGCGCTTCAAGACTGACACCGCCTTGCCGCCTGAGCTGGCTGCTCGCGCCCGCGTCACCGGCCGCATCGTGCAGCTGACCGCGCACGACGCCGCCGAGGTCGAGCAGAGCCTGGCGCAGCTTCGTCAAAGCGGCTGCGCCATCGAAGACTTGGAGATCGGCCGCGCCGACCTGGAAGACATCTTCCTGGCCATCATGCAGGGCCGCCTGACGCCACCTCCACCGGCGGTGGCCGGCTCGCAAACGGAGGCGGCATGAGCTGGCTCGATACCTTCCAGGGCGCCCGCCCGCTGTTCACCAAGGAAGTGCTGCGTTTCTGGAAGGTCAGCTTCCAGACCGTGGGCGCTCCCGTGCTCACGGCCGTGCTCTACCTGCTGATCTTCGGGCACGTGCTCGAGGACCACGTCCAGGTCTACAAGGGCGTGGGCTACACGGCCTTCCTGGTGCCCGGGCTGGTGATGATGTCGGTGCTGCAAAACGCGTTCGCCAACAGCTCCTCGTCGTTGATCCAGAGCAAGATCACCGGTAACCTGGTCTTCGTGCTGTTGACGCCGCTGTCGCACCGGGCCTGGTTCCTGGCCTACGTGGGGGCCTCGCTGGTGCGTGGCCTGCTGGTGGGCGCGGGCGTCTGGCTGGCCACGCTGTGGTTCACGCCTGCGCAGTTCGCTCAGCCACTGTGGGCGCTGGCGTTCGGCCTGCTGGGCGGCTGCCTGCTGGGCTCGCTGGGCCTGATCGCCGGGCTGTGGGCCGACAAGTTCGACCAGATGGCGGCCTTCCAGAATTTCATCATCCTGCCCATGACCTTCCTGTCGGGCGTGTTCTATTCGGTGCACTCGCTGCCGCCGTTCTGGCATGGCGTTTCGCGCCTGAACCCCTTCTTCTACCTGATCGATGGCTTTCGCCACGGTTTCTTCGGCCAGAGCGACGTCAGTCCCTGGCTCAGCCTGGGCGTGGTCGGTGCGGCCACGGCGTTGGTCGCGGCGCTGGCCTTGCACCTGCTGAAGACCGGCTACAAGATTCGACATTGAGCGCCCCGATTCGCCTCTGGGCGCGCCCACTGCACACCGCTTCCTGCACCTTTTACCGAGTCCGCCATGGCCAATCCCACGCCCGACCAAGTCCAGCAGTACATCGCCGCCGGCCTGCCCTGCGCCCACCTCAGCGTCGAGGGCGATGGCCAGCATTTCTTTGCCACCATCGTCTCGGCCGAGTTCGAGGGCAAGAACCGGGTCGCCCGCCACCAGCGGGTTTACCAAGCCCTGGGCGATAGAATGCGCGCTGAGATCCACGCCCTGTCGATGAAGACCCTGACGCCGACCGAATGGTCGCAACAAGGTCCGCAGGCCTGATCCTTTCCTCGACGAATTTTTTTGCATGGCGCATCGTCACCCGCGGTCGGGTGGCCGTGCGCCCATTGTGTTTCATGGACAAACTCCTGATCCGCGGCGGTCGCCGCCTGCAAGGCGAGGTGACCATTTCGGGCGCCAAGAACGCCGCCCTGCCTGACCTCTGCGCCACCTTGCTGGCCGCCGAGCCTGTGACCCTGCACAACGTGCCGCGCCTCAAAGACGTCGGCACCACGCTCAAGCTGCTGGGCAACATGGGCGTGACCCACGTGGTCGATGAGCATGACTTCACGCGCATCACGCTGAACGCCGCCGACGTGCACACGCCCGAGGCGCCGTACGAGCTGGTCAAGACCATGCGCGCCTCCATCCTGGTGCTGGGTCCGCTGCTGGCCCGCTTCGGCCGAGCCCGCGTGTCGCTGCCCGGTGGTTGCGCCATTGGTTCGCGCCCGGTCGATCAGCACATCAAAGGCCTGCAGGCCATGGGCGCCGAGATCGCCGTCGAGCACGGCTACATCGAGGCCCGCACGCCGCTGGGCGCCAACGGCCAGCCCGGTCGCCTCAAGGGCGCGCGCATCACCACCGACATGGTCACCGTCACGGGCACCGAAAACCTGATGATGGCCGCCACCCTGGCCGAAGGCGAGACGGTGCTGGAGAACGCCGCACAAGAGCCCGAAATCGTCGACCTTGCGAACCTGCTGATCGCCATGGGCGCCAAGATCGAAGGCGCGGGCAGCCACCGCGTGCGCATCCAGGGCGTCGAGCGCCTGCACGGCCTCACGGCTGACAACGCGCACCACATCATCCCCGACCGCATCGAGACCGGCACCTTCCTGTGCGCCGTGGGCGCGGCCGGTGGCGACGTCACCCTGCGCCGCACCGACGCCGATCAGCTAGAAGCCGTCATCGAGAAGCTGCGCGAAGCGGGTGTGCAAGTCGAGGTGGGCGAAGGCTGGATGCGCGTGGTCGGCAACGGCCGCCCCAAGGCCGTGGGTTTTCGCACCAAGGAGCACCCGGGCTTCCCGACCGACATGCAGGCCCAGTTCATGGCGCTTGACTGCATCGCCGAAGGCACCGCGGCCATCCACGAGACCATCTTCGAGAACCGCTTCATGCACGTCAACGAGCTGATCCGCCTGGGCGCCAAGGTCGAGGTGGACGGCCACAGCGCCATCGTCACCGGCGTGCCGCGCCTGTCGGGCGCCATCGTCATGGCCACCGACCTGCGTGCCTCGGCCAGCCTGGTCATCGCCGGCCTCGTGGCCGAGGGCGAGACCCTGGTCGACCGCATCTACCACCTCGACCGTGGCTACGACCGCATGGAAGAAAAACTGCGCGGCATCGGCGCCGACATCGAACGCGTCAAGGAAAGCGCCTGAGCATGATCACCCTCGCTTTGTCCAAAGGCCGCATCTTCGAAGAGACCCTGCCGCTGCTGGCTGCCGCCGGCATCCAGGTGCTCGAAGACCCTGAAAAGTCGCGCAAGCTGATCCTGCCGACCAACCGCGACGACGTGCGCGTGGTGCTGGTGCGCGCCACCGACGTGCCCACCTACGTGCAGCATGGCGGCGCCGACATCGGCGTGGCCGGCAAGGACATCCTGATCGAGCACGCCGGCAGCCTGGACGGCAGCGACGGCCTGTACCAGCCGCTCGACCTCAACATCGCCAAGTGCCGCATGAGCGTGGCCGTGCGCGCCGACTTCGACTACGAAGCCGCCGTCAAGCAAGGCGCCCGCATCCGCGTGGCCACCAAGTACACCAGCATCGCGCGCGAGCACTTCGCCCACAAGGGCGTGCACGTCGACCTCATCAAGCTGTACGGCTCGATGGAGCTGGCGCCGCTGACTGGCCTGGCAGACGCCATCGTCGACCTGGTCTCCACCGGCAACACGCTCAAGGCCAACAAGCTGGTCGAGGTCGAGGAGATCATGCAGATCAGCTCGCGCCTGGTGGTCAACCAGGCCTCGCTCAAGCTCAAGCGCGAGGCCCTGCGCAGCCTGATCGATGCCTTCGAGTCGGCCATCCCGGCCTGATTCACCATCGCTTCGATAGCGACAAGCCATCACCCGGACGACCAGCTCGCGCACGATTTCTGAGATCCTCAGGCCATGACCGTTCAGATCCGCCACCTCGCCACCAGCCAGCCCGACTTCGATGCCGCCTTCCAGAAGGTGCTGCACTGGTCGGCTGAAACCGACACGGCCATCGAGCAGCGCGTGGCCGACATCCTGGCCGACGTGCGCACCCGGGGCGATGCCGCCGTGCTCGAGTACACGGCCCGCTTCGACCACCTGTCGGTGCAGGGCATGGCCGAGTTGGAGCTCACCCAGGTCGAGCTCAAGGCCGCCTTCGACAGCCTGCCCGCGGCCCAGCGCGAGGCCCTGGAAAACGCCGCCCGACGCGTGCGCAGCTATCACGAGCGCCAGAAA
Source organism: uncultured Aquabacterium sp. (assembly GCA_964373965.1). Taxonomy (GTDB): domain Bacteria; phylum Pseudomonadota; class Gammaproteobacteria; order Burkholderiales; family Burkholderiaceae_C; genus Aquabacterium. Next base: position 51,855 of record CAYJXE010000010.1, read on the forward strand.
GAGGCCTGCGGCCTGAGCTGGCAGTACCGCGACGAAGACGGCACCTTGCTGGGCCAGAAGGTCACGCCGCTGGACCGCGTGGGTATCTACGTGCCCGGTGGCAAGGCCGCCTACCCCTCGTCGGTGCTGATGAACGCCATCCCCGCCCACGTGGCCGGCGTGGCCGAAATCATCATGGTCGTGCCGACCCCCAAGGGCGAGAAGAACCCGCTGGTGCTGGCCGCCGCCTACGTGGCCGGCGTCACCCGCGCCTTCACCATCGGTGGCGCTCAGGCCGTGGCCGCACTGGCCTACGGCACCGCCACCGTGCCCAAGGTGGACAAGATCACCGGGCCGGGCAACGCCTACGTCGCCAGTGCCAAGAAGCACGTGTTCGGCACCGTCGGCATCGACATGATCGCCGGCCCCAGCGAAATCCTGGTGCTGGCCGACGGCTCCACGCCGCCGGACTGGGTCGCGATGGACCTGTTCAGCCAGGCCGAGCACGACGAGCTGGCGCAAAGCATCCTGCTCTGCCCCGACGCCGCCTACATCCAGAAGGTGCAGGCCGAGATCGACCGCCTGCTGCCCACCATGCCGCGCGCCGACATCATCCGAGCCTCGCTCGAAGGCCGGGGCGCCCTGATCCTCACGCGCAGCATGGAAGAGGCCTGCGAGATCAGCAACCGCATCGCGCCCGAGCACCTGGAGGTGTCGAGCAACGAGCCGCATCGCTGGGAGCCGCTGCTCAGGCACGCCGGCGCCATCTTCCTGGGCGCCTACACCAGCGAAAGCCTGGGCGACTACTGCGCCGGCCCCAACCACGTGTTGCCCACCTCCGGCACGGCGCGTTTCTCGTCGCCTCTGGGCGTCTACGACTTCCAGAAGCGCTCCAGCCTGATCGAGGTCAGCGAAGCCGGCGCCCAGGTGCTGGGCAAAGTTGCCTCCCTGCTGGCCCACGGCGAAGGCCTGCAGGCCCACGCCATGGCTGCTGAGTTCCGACTGAAAAAGTGATCCCTTCCACACGCACAGCCATGAGCCTGCTCGACGTCTTCCGCCCCGATGTGCTGGCCATGCACGCCTACCACGTGCAGGACGCGGCCGGCTTCATCAAGCTCGACGCGATGGAGAACCCTTTTACCCTGCCGCCCGAGCTGCAGGCCAAGCTGGGCGAGCGGCTGGGCAAGGTGGCCCTGAACCGATACCCCGGCACCCGCATCAACGATCTGCATGCCGCCCTGCGCGCCCACGCCAAGGTGCCGGCTGACATGGGCCTGGTGCTGGGCAATGGCTCGGACGAGCTGATTTCGCTGCTGTCGGTGGCCTGCGCCAAGCCGGGCGCCGTGGCGCTGGCGCCGCTGCCAGGCTTCGTCATGTACGAAGCCTTTGCCAAGCAAACGGGCATGCGCTTCGTCGGCGTGCCGCTGACTGCCGATTTCGAGCTCGATGGCCCCGCCATGCTGGCCGCCATCTGCGAACACAAGCCTGCGATCACCTACATCGCCTACCCGAACAACCCCACCGCCAACCTCTGGGACGACGCCCTCATCGAGCAGGTCATCCAGGCGGTGGCGGTCAACGCCGAAGCCGGGCACCCCGGCCTGGTGATCGTGGACGAGGCCTACCAGCCCTTCGCCAGCCTGAGCTTCATCGACCGACTGGCGGCTCACCCCAACGTGCTGCTGATGCGCACGCTCTCCAAGTTCGGCCTGGCCGGCGTGCGCCTGGGCTACATGATGGGTCGCGCCGACCTCATCGAGCAGGTCGAGAAGGTGCGCCCGCCTTACAACATCAGCGTGCTCAACACCGAGGCGGCGCTGTTCGCCCTCGAGCACGCGGACGAGTTCTCTCGCCAGGCGGCGCTCATCAAATCCGAGCGCGAGCGCCTGTTGACCGCCCTGGCTGCCATGCCGGGCGCCCGTGCCTACGCCAGCGAAGCCAACATGATCCTGGTGCGCGTCAACGACGCCGCCGGCACCTTCGCGGCCCTCAAGGCCCGTGGCATCCTGATCAAGAACGTGTCCGCCCTGCACCAATTGCTGGCAAACTGCGTGCGTCTGACCGTCGGCGCGCCGGCGGAGAATGACGCCTTGATCGCGGCCCTCGCCGAGATCCTGCGCGAACCCCTGCACACCCCTCAAGCATGAACGCCCCCACCGAAGGCAACGCCTGCGCCCCGCGCACGGCCGAAGTCACCCGACACACCGCCGAAACCCAGATCACCGTGCGCGTCAACCTCGACGGCAAAGGCACGGCCAAGCTGCACACCGGCATCGGCTTCTTCGACCACATGCTCGATCAGATCGCCCGCCACGGGCTGATCGACCTCGACATCCACGCCGTGGGCGACCTGCACATCGACGGCCACCACACCGTTGAAGACGTCGGCATCACCCTGGGGCAGGCAGTTGCCAAGGCCGTGGGCGACAAAAAGGGCCTGCGCCGCTACGGCCACGCTTACGTGCCGCTCGACGAAGCCCTCTCGCGCGTGGTGGTCGATTTCTCCGGCCGCCCAGGGCTGACCATGCACGTGCCGTTCACGTCGGGCAGCATCGGCGGCTTCGACACCCAGCTGACCTTCGAGTTCTTCCAGGGCTTCGTCAACCACGCTGGCGTCACCCTGCACATCGACAACCTGCGCGGCGTCAACGCCCACCACCAGTGCGAGACGGTGTTCAAGGCCTTCGCGCGCGCCCTGCGTGCCGCGCTGGAGCTCGACCCCCGCATGGCCGGCGTCATCCCATCGACCAAGGGTTCGCTGTGAGCGCTGTGTCGACCGTTGCCTCGACCGTTGCCGTGATTGACTACGGCATGGGCAACCTGCGTTCCGTGTCTCAGGCGGTGGAACATGCCGCGAAGGACCTGAACCTGCAGGTGGTGGTCACCAACGACCCCAAGGTGGTGCACGCCGCCGAGCGCGTCGTGCTGCCAGGTCAGGGCGCCATGCGCGACTGCATGCGCGAGCTGCGCGAAGCCCACGGCGGCGACCTGTTCGGTGCCGTGCTGGATGCCGCCGCCGCCAAGCCCCTGATGGGCGTGTGCGTGGGCATGCAGATGCTGCTGAACCACTCCGAAGAGCAAGACACCCCTGGTCTGGGCCTGATCCCGGGCCGAGTCGTGAAATTCCGCCTCGAAGGCCAGATCCAGCCCGATGGCAGCCGCTACAAGGTGCCCCAGATGGGCTGGAACCGCGTCAGCCAGGCTCGCCACGCCGGCGCCTGGAGCGGAGAGCCCCATCCCTGCTGGGCCGGCATCCCCGACGAGAGCTGGTTCTACTTCGTTCACAGCTACCATGCGCATGTGGACAATGCCCAACACAGCGTCGGCGAAACCGAGTACGGTGTCCGCTTTACCAGTGTCGTGGCACGGGATAACATTTTCGCGACGCAGTTCCACCCGGAAAAGAGCGCCGAACACGGCCTGGCCCTGTACCGCAACTTCCTGCTCTGGCGGCCCTGAGCAGGGCCGGGTGCCTGCGAGGGCGTCCGGTGCCGCACGAATCCTTCCCGCTTGGCCCCGCCAGGCTTCTTCGACGACTGACCCACCCGCATCCCAGCCATGCTGCTGATTCCTGCGATCGACCTGAAAGACGGCAAGTGTGTTCGCCTCAAGCAAGGCGACATGAACGACTCCACCACCTTCGGTGAGGACCCGGCGGCCATGGCCCGCCGCTGGCTCGATGCCGGCGCGCGCCGCCTGCACCTGGTCGACCTCAACGGGGCGTTTGCCGGCAAGCCCGTCAACGAGGCCGCCATCAAGGCGATCATCAAGGAAGTCGGCTCCGAGATCCCCGTTCAGCTGGGTGGCGGCATCCGCGACCTCGACACCATCGAGCGTTACCTCGACGACGGCCTGAGCTACGTCATCATCGGCACCGCTGCGGTCAAGAACCCAGGCTTCCTGCGCGACGCCTGCACCGCTTTTGGCGGCCACATCATCGTCGGCCTGGACGCCAAGGACGGCAAGGTCGCCACCGACGGCTGGAGCAAGCTCTCCGGCCACGAGGTGATCGATCTGGCCAAGAAGTTCGAGGACTATGGCGTCGAAGGCGTCATCTACACGGACATCGGCCGCGACGGCATGCTCACCGGCATCAACATCGAGGCCACGGTGAAGCTGGCCCAGGCCCTGACCATCCCGGTCATTGCTTCGGGCGGCCTGTCCAACATCCAGAACATCGAAGAGCTCTGCGCCGTCGAGGGCGAAGGCGTGGAAGGCGTGATCTGCGGTCGCGCCATCTACAGCGGTGACCTCGATTTCGCCGCTGCGCAGAAGCGCGCCGACGAGCTCAACGGCGGCGCCTGATGCTGGCCAAACGCATCATCCCCTGCCTGGACGTCACGGGCGGGCGGGTCGTCAAGGGCGTCAATTTCGTCGAACTGCGCGACGCCGGTGACCCGGTTGAAATCGCCGCGCGCTACAACGAACAAGGCGCCGACGAACTCACCTTCCTCGACATCACCGCCACCAGCGACGGCCGCGACCTGATCCTGCACATCATCGAGGCCGTGGCCTCGCAGGTCTTCATCCCGCTGACGGTGGGTGGCGGCGTGCGCACGGTCGACGACGTTCGGCGCCTGCTCAATGCTGGCGCCGACAAGGTCAGCTTCAACTCGGCCGCCATCGCCAACCCGCAGGTCATCCGCGACGCGTCCGACAAGTACGGCTCGCAATGCATCGTGGTGGCCATCGACGCCAAGAAGCGCCAGGGCGATGACCTGGCTGCCAAGGGCCCCGGGTGGGACGTCTACAGCCACGGTGGCCGCAAGAACGTGGGCCTGGACGCGGTGGCGTGGGCCCGGCAGATGGCCGAATTCGGTGCCGGTGAGATCTTGCTCACCAGCATGGACCGCGATGGCACCAAATCGGGTTTTGACCTCGAGCTTACGCGCGCGGTGAGCGACGCCGTGGGCGTACCTGTCATTGCTTCGGGCGGCGTGGGCAACCTCGACCACCTGGCCGACGGCGTGCAGCAGGGTGGTGCCGATGCGGTGTTGGCCGCGAGCATCTTCCACTACGGCGAATACACCGTCGCCGAAGCCAAGGCCGTGATGGCCGCGCGCGGCATCCCCGTGCGCACCTGACGCGGCGCAGACTTGCCAGCTGCAACAACCCCCAGCCAAGGGTGAAGTGCAGGCGCCTGGTGCGCCTTTGATCACACCCTTGCTGGCAGGGGCATGCATTTCCCTCGATGCAAGGGCATGCGACAGGCGTAACCTGACGCTGGGACGTGCCCCGCCTCTGTGCCCGTGCCGACGCGCAAGCCGGTCGGGCCGCCAGGGCGGGGACCGACATCGAAAGGAGCGTGTCATGCCCCAACGTCACGGCTACAAGCCCTTGTCCGTCCAGGCCCTCGCATTGGCTCCCAGCCTGCCCAAAGTGCAGCGCTCGGCTCAGCCACACGACCCGGCGCTCAGCCTCTTCACCGACCTGCACCACAGCCCCTGCGTGATCGCGAGCCACCGAGATGGCCTGGATCAAACCCTGCACGTGATGCGTCGTGCCGGTGTTCGCATGGTCTTCGTGGCTGGCGCCGACGGCGAGCTCGTCGGCATGGTCACGGCCGAGGTGCTGCAAGGCGAGCGCCCTGTTCAGCGAGCTTCGGCCCACCACGTGCCTCACCGCGAGCTGACGGTGGCCGACATCATGGTGCCCATCACCCAATGGGATACCGTCGACATCGCCCATGTGCGCGTGGCCCATGTGGGCGACATCGTGGCGACCCTGCGCGAGCACAACCTGCGCTACCTGCTGGTCACGCAGAAGAAGGACGGCGCGACCGTGCTGCGCGGCCTGTTCTCGGTCAGCCGGCTGGAGCAGGCGCTCAACACCACCATCGAGCCAGATCTGCACTCGCGAAACTTCGCAGAGCTGGAGATGGTGCTGGCGCACTGAGGCCGCAGGCGCATCCAGCGCTCGGCGAGAACCTGGTGCTCAGGCTGGGTTCGGCAGGTCGATGAAGGTGTGCGCCACGCCCATGCGTTGGGCGAGGTGCTCACCCACGGCCTGCACGCCCCAGCGCTCGCTGGCGTGGTGGCCGCAGGCGATGAAGGCCACACCGGTTTCTTTGGCGTAGTGGGCCTGGGGCTCCGAGATTTCACCGGTCAGGAACACGTCTGCGCCGGAGGCGATCGCCTGCTCGAAGTACCCCTGAGCGCCACCGCTGCACCAGGCCACACGCTGGATGGGGCGCCCATCTCCGGCCACGCCGGTCACCTCACGGCCCATGACATGGCGCAACTGTTGCACCAAGGCATCGAAGCCCAGGCCAGCGGGGGCCGGGCCGATGAAGCCCAGGTTCTGATCGCCAAAGCGCGAGTCAGCCACCCAGCCCAGGCGCTGTCCCCACTGCGCGTTGTTGCCCAGCGATGCGTGGGCGTCCAGCGGCAGGTGGTAGGCGATGAGGTTGATGTCGTGCTGGAGCAGGGTGGCCAGGCGCTGCCGCATCCAGCCGGTGACCCGGCCATCCTGGCCGCGCCAGAACAGGCCGTGGTGCACCAGCAGTGCGTCGGCGCCCTCGGCCACGGCGGCTTCGATCATCGCCAGGCTGGCCGTCACGCCCGTGACCACCTTGTGAATGCGCGCCTTGCCCTCCACCTGCAGGCCGTTCGGCCCATAATCCTTGAAGCGGTCGGCCTCCAGCATTTGGTGCAGGTGTGACAACAGCGTATCCCTTTCGATCACGGCAGGCCTTTCTGGCTTGTGGATGTTCATGCGCAAAACTTGGCTTTTATTTTCTCAGGCCGTGACGGTCGCGGTGGCGATTCTGTTCGTCGTGGCAACGTTCAAGCCGCAGTGGATCCAGGCCATGCCTTGGCGGCAAACCCTCCCCGATGCCACCCTCAGCACGGCGCCATTGCCTGCCGGCCGGGCCAGCCAGCCTGTGCTGGGCTTCAGCGATGCCGCGCGCCAGGCCGCACCCACGGTGGTCAGCGTGATCACGGCCAACACGCAGCAACGCAACGCTCGGGGGCGTGACCCCTGGTTCCGCTACTTTTTCGGCGAGCCCAATGAGCAGCCCCAATCGGGCATCGGCTCGGGCGTCATCGTCTCGCCTGAAGGGTACGTGCTGACCAACAACCACGTGGTCGATCGCATGAACGAGATCGAGGTGATGCTCTCCGATGGCCGCCGTGCGCGCGCCAAGGTCATCGGCACCGACCCCGAAACCGACCTGGCCGTGCTCAAAATCGACCTGGAGCGCTTGCCCGCCATCACCCTGGGTAACTCCGAGGCCCTGCAGGTGGGCGACGCGGTGCTGGCCATCGGCAACCCCTTTGGTGTCGGCCAGACCGTGACCAGCGGCATCGTCAGCGCGCTGGGGCGCAACCAGTTGGGCATCAACACCTTCGAGAACTTCATCCAGACCGACGCGGCCATCAACCCCGGCAACTCGGGCGGAGCGCTGGTCGACGCCAATGGCCACCTGATCGGCATCAACACGGCCATCTACTCTCGCTCGGGCGGCAACATGGGCATCGGCTTTGCCATCCCCGTTTCCACCGCCAGGCAGGTGATGGACAGCCTGATCCGCGAAGGTCGTGTCACGCGGGGCTGGATCGGTGTCGAGCCGCGAGACCTCACGCCCGAGATCGCCGAGACCTTCAACCTTCAGACCCGCGAGGGCGTGCTCATCACTGGTGTGCTGCGCGACGGCCCGGCGGCGCAAGGTGGGCTCAAGCCAGGTGATGTCGTCACCGAGGTGGGCGGCGCCAAGGTGGGCAACACGGCGCAGTTGCTCAATGCCGTTGCAGCGCTCAAGCCGGGCGAGCCGGCGCAGGTGAAGGTGCAGCGCGGCGATCAGGCGTTGACCATCTCCATCGTCACGGCGCGCAGGCCACAAGTGGCCAGCCGTGAGCAGCAGCAGGAAGAAGACCCATCGGACTCCGCTGACGAGGAATGACAAAGGGCCGCTCGGGGCCCTTGTTGTTGTCGTGGCGCTGTTGCAAGTCGCCAGCCTCTGACTGTTTGCCTGCCTTGAGGCACTTTTGGGTGCTTCAGCACGGGCAGCCGGTGCCAGGGCAGGGCTCGAGCCCGTTCAGGTGGCCGGCCCTTCGCTAGAGGCGTCGCTGTCTGGCGCCTGCGTGTGCTTGACGAACAACCCAGCGGCCACGATGCCCACCTCGTAGAGCAGGCACATCGGGATCGCCAGCGCCAGTTGCGACACGACATCAGGCGGTGTCACCACCGCGGCGATCACGAAGGCGATGACGATGAAGTAGCTGCGGAAGTCCCGCAGCTTCTCGACCGACACCATGCCCATGCGCACCAGGATGACCAGCACCACCGGCACCTCGAAGGCCGCCCCGAAGGCGATGAACATGTTGAGCACAAAGCTCAGGTAGGCCTCGATGTCAGGCGCGGCGGTGATGCTTTTTGGCGCAAACTGCTGGATGAAGGTGAAGACCTTGCCGAACACGAAGAAGTACGAGAAGGCCACGCCCAGGAAGAACAGCAGCGTGCTGGAGATGATCAGGGGCAGGACCAGCTTCTTCTCGTGCGTGTACAGGCCAGGCGCCACGAAGGCCCAGACCTGGTAGAGCACCACCGGCAGCGCCAGCATGAAGGCGGCCAGCATCGTCACCTTGATCGGGACCATGAACGGCGAGATCGGGTTGGTGGCGATCATGGTCGCGCCCGCCGGCAGGTGCTGGATCAGCGGCATCGCCAGCCAGTCGTACAGGCCGGAAGGCGAGGGGTAGATCGCCAGGGCCACGAAGGCGATGGCGATGGCGATGACGGCGCGGATCAGTCGATCACGCAGCTCGATGAGGTGGGCAACGAAGGGCTGTTCGGTGCCGTCCGTGCCGTCCGGGCTGGGGGGAGGGGTGCTCACAGGATGTCAGGGTTGGCGGTTCGGGCGGAAGCGGGCGACGCGCGCGGCGCCCGACTGCACATGGCGACGCACGCCGTTGCGCTGCTTGTACCAAAGCGGCGTGGCGCCACGCTTGAGGCGCCAGTTCTTGCGAGGCGGGGAGTAGGGGGCGGCCGGCAGGTCGTTGTAGAAGCTGGGGTAGTCGGCCGTCGAGCTGTCCGACAGGGCTTGTCCTGCTTCGTCCAGGCTGCCTTGCACCGTCTGCCCGATGTCCTGGGCGGCGGTCTGCAGGTTGTCCTTCATTTTCTTGAGCTCGTCGAGCTCCATCGAGCGGTTGACCTCGCCCTGGACCTGCGAAACGTAGCGCTGGGCCTTGCCAATGAGCACGCCCACCGTGCGCGCAACCCGAGGCAGGCGCTCCGGGCCGATCACGATGAGCGCCACGGCCCCGATGAGGGCCAGCTTGTCGATGCCGAAATCAATCATGCCCTGGAGATCAGGACTTGGTCTTGGCGTCGACGTCGACGGTGTTGCTGTCCTGGCGGGCAGCGTTGGTCACCTGCTGGGCCGGGGCCTCGGGGGTGGTGCCACCGTCTTTCATGCCGTCTTTGAAGCCCTTGACGGCCGAGCCCAGGTCGCCGCCGATGTTCTTGAGCTTCTTGGTGCCAAAGACCATCACCACGATGAGCAGCACGATCACCCAGTGCCAGATGCTGAACGAACCCATGATCACACTCCGAGCGGGCTGCCTGCCCGCGTTGATTGAAAGAAAGATGTCGGGAGCGCCGGCATCGACACGAGTCGATGTGGGGGCGCCCCCCCGAGAATTCAAGAACGAGGGGCGCTGCGACGCGCAAACTCCTCCAGGCCCGACAGGCCTTCGCGCCTGGCCAGCTCGGCCACCACATCCTCGGGACCCAAGCCCATGTGAGACAGCGCCACCAGCGAATGGAACCACAGGTCGGCGAACTCGCCCACCACCGCCTTGCGGTGTTCAGGGCTGTCCTGCACGGCCAGGTCCTTGACGGCGATCACCGCCTCGGTGGCCTCTTCTCCCACCTTCTTGAGGATGGTGTCGGTGCCCTTGTGGAAAAGGCGGGCCACGTAGCTTTTGTCGGGGTCGCCGCCCTTTCGGGATTCGATGACCTCGGCAACGCGGGCCAGCACGTCCAGTTGATTGTGCGCACTCATCATGAATAGATGGATTTCGGGTCTTTGAGGACGGGCTCAACCGTCACCCACGCGCCATTGTCGTACTTCTGGAAGAAACAACTGTGACGGCCCGTGTGGCAGGCGATGCCGGGCTCGTGTCCCTTTTGCGTCACGCGCAACAGCACCACGTCGTTGTCGCAGTCCATGCGGATGGCGTGCACTTGCTGGGTGTGGCCTGACTCTTCGCCCTTGTGCCACAGGCGCTTGCGCGAGCGGCTCCAATACACGGCCTCGCCCGTTTCGGCGGTTCGCGCCAGCGCCTCCCGGTTCATCCAGGCAAACATCAGCACGTCACCCGTGCTGTCTTCTTGAGCGATGACGGGCACCAGCCCGTTTTCGTCCCACTTCACGTCGTCCAACCAAGTCATGTCTGCAGTGTAGCAACCGGGCGGCTCGGGCCCCGCGCATCGGTCCGATCCGGCCGACAATCGGGGGGTAGCAATGTCCGTGCCCCCGGAGGCGTTTCCAACATGTTTTCCCACATGCCGGCATCGGCGAGCGCCCAGGCGCCACACGCCTCCTGCCCGACTGTTTCGCCCATGGTCGACTGGTTGGCCCTGACCATGGGCGACGCCTGCGGGATCGGCCCGGAAATCATCGCCAAGTGGTGGGGGCAGGGTGACCGTGCCCTGGTGATTGGTTGCCCGCAGGTCATGCGCCGCGCTGTGGCGTGGCTGCCTGCGGGACAGGCGCCCGAGGTGGTGGCATTGGACGATTGGCGTGATGCGTCCAGATTACCGAGTGGGCAAATGGGGGTGTGGGCGCCACCCGGTCTGCCTCCCGATCTGCTCGAGGCACCGCTGGGTCGGGTTGACAGACGAGCCGGGCAGGCCGCCGCAGCCTGCATCCGCGCTGCGGTGCGCCTGGCGCAACGGGGCGAGGTCGGCGCCATCGTCACCGCACCTTTGCACAAGGAAGCCCTGGCCTTGGCTGGCGAGCCTTACCCTGGTCACACCGAGTTGTTGCAGGCCGAAGGTGCGCCGCCAGGTCAGCCGCTGGCGCCGGTGCGCATGATGCTGGCCAACCGCCAGCTTCGCACGGTGTTGGTGACCATCCACGTGTCTTTGCGCCAGGCCATCGAGCGGGTGACCTTCGACAGCGTGCTGGAGACCTTGCGCATCACCCACCGCAGCGCGGCTTTGTGGGGGCAGCCCAGGCCGCGCATCGCGGTGGCGGGGCTCAACCCGCACGCGGGCGAGGGCGGTTTGTTCGGCAGCGAGGAGGTCGAGGTCATCGCACCGGCCATCCGCGCGGCGCAGGCCGAAGGCATCGACGCGTCGGGCCCATGGGCGCCTGACACCATTTTCATGCGCGCTCGCCACGATCCGCCCACACACACTGGCGAGTTCGATGTGGTGGTGGCCATGTACCACGATCAGGGCTTGATCCCGGTGAAGTACCTGGGGCTCGATGAAGGGGTGAACGTGACGCTGGGCCTGCCATTTGTGCGCACCAGCCCGGATCACGGCACCGCGTTCGACCTGGCCGGCACGGGTCGTGCCGAGGAGGCCAGCTTTGCCGAGGCCGCAGCCATGGCCCGCTTGCTGCTGGCGGGGCGCCTGGCCCAGGCCTGATCTGGTCCTGAGTTGGGCAGGGCTCGAGGTTCTGCCGTGCTCGTTGATCCGCGTCGGATCGCCCTCAGGCAGCGGTTCGCTCGCGTCCACCCGAGGCCAGTGCTGCGAGCTGGCGGCGAGCGCGCAGGGTCGCACGCTCGATCAACTCGGCCTGCTCGAATGCCTTGAATCGCCCGGTTTCGCACATCTTGGCCAGCGTGCGAGCGGTCAGCGAGATCGTTTGCTTGTGCGTGTGGCCGTGCGTGAAGATGAAGAAGGTGCGGCCTTCTGACACCCAGGTCAGGCGAACCTTCTTCCACTGGTCCTGCATCAACATCTGATAGGCCGTGCCCTTCTGGATGTGGTGCACCAGCTGCATCCCAGCCGAGGGTGTCGGCGGCGCGTCCAGGTTGATGTCGATGTCTGCCAGGCTGGGGTCGGCAGGCGCATCCAGGTCGATGTCCAGCGGGGCGTCGGCGCTGATGGCGGCCTCCGGCACGAAGCCGGCGGCCTTGACCTCTTCCACACTCAGGGCCGAGACCACCGTCAGGGTCGGGGCGGCGCCCAGGTCGGCCAGGGGCGAGGGCAGGGGGTCGTTGGCAGCTTCCTCGCGCGAGGGGATCGCCAGGTTTTCCACCTTGGTCAGGCGCTGCTCCAGCATGCGCTGGGTCAGTTCGTGGTGGGGGGCTGCCTTGAGGCATTCGGCGTGGGCTGGCAGCAGTTGCGCGAAGAATGCTTGCTTGGCTTCCTCGGGCCACTGGATCATGCCCAGGCCGTCGTTGAGGTCGCGCATGAGCTGTGGCAGGCCCAGCAGGAAGTTCTTGCGCAACTGGGGCTGGCCTTTGGGTTGAACGCTCAGCGCCAGGTCGTGCCCCGCCTTTTTCATGCGCTGGGCCATGGCCGAGTCTGCACCGTGGCGCGCGGCGGTCATGACTTGCACCTGGCTCCAGATCTGGGTCAGGAAGTCGCGCAGGAACTCCGGGATCTCGACATCGGCCAGCTCGCGCTTGAGGATCTGCATGTAGCGCTGCTGCACCCGCAGATCGGCTTCCTTGCCGTTGAGCAGCTCGGCCACGGCGGCCTGCTCGGCTGCATCACGCGACGTGGTCTGCTCGATGAAGCTCTCGAGCTCGCTGAGCTTGCCCTCGTACAGGCCGGGGTTGTCGAAGTCCCCCTCGACGATGCCATCGACCAGTGCGGTCACGCGGGCCAGGCAGGCCTGACAGGCGCTGGCGTCTTGCTCGTCGATGGTGCCCGAGAGCGTGGCGATGCGGTTGACGAAGCGGCGGACCGGGTGCTTGCGGGAGCTGAAAAAGCTGATGTCGCCCAGCGCCACCCGCAGCACAGGCATTTGCAGCCGCGCGATCTGGCGAGCCATCTCTGGCGCGACCTTGGGATCGGATAGCACCTGGTCGAACAGCGCCGCGACGATGTCGATGACGATCTGGTCGATGGGGGCGCCGCCGCTGGCTCGCACCAGTTCATCTCGGTGCGCCCGGATCAGGTTGGCCGCCATCAGCGGGCCTGCGAAGTGACCCTCGGCGAAGCCGTGTGCCTCCACCGAGTCGATCAACCCCATGGGCGCGGTATCCGCTCCTGGCGCCACCAGTGCTTCGCCCATCCCGGGGGCGGGCATGGCTTGGGCGGCCAGCTTTCGCAACAGCTGCTGGAAATCGGTGCGGGCGGCTTGGGCGGCTGCCTGGCTGAGCGGGCTCTGGCCGCCTTGCACAGGCATGAACGAACCCTCCAGCCCCATCGGTGAGGTGGGCAGCGCCACCCCGAACATGTTGCTCAGGGCCTGTGCCGCGCGCTGGTGGGCCTCGATCTGGGCGAAGGCCGAACCGCCAGGCATGCCCTGGAACGCGCCCGCCTGCGAATGGCTCGTGGCATGGCTGACTTGCCCAGAGGTGTTGGCGAACTCGCCAGCTTCCGAGGTGGACGCGCTGAACGGCGCGTGCCCGCTGCCGCCGGTGGGGCGTGGGCGCGACAGCACCATGCCGCGAGGCTCGATCCCTTGTTGGCGCATCTCCTGCACCACGATGCCGTAGGCCGCGTTCAACTCGGCGCCCAGCAGGCGGCCGACGTGCGTGGTCAGCGTCTGGATGGTGTCCTGCGGGCACTCGGCATCCGCCAGGCTGCCCAGCAGGGCCTTGGCAACCGACTGAGGGTTCAGTGGGTTGCGCTCTGCAACGTGCTCCTCGCCCATGAGGGCGCTGAACTGCGCGTAGATGACCTTGAGGTGTTCGTCACAATCGGGCAAGAGTGTCTGCCCCAGCCGGTCGGCCATCACGCCGCGCTCGACCTCGTCGTCCCCCACGAGCGACAGGGCATCCCAGTCCAGCTCACCCAGCCCGGATGTGGTCGCCGTGGTTTTTTGGTTCGTCGATTTCTCGATCTGGGTCTGCAGGTGCTTTTGAAATCCCTGGAGGATGCGACCGGATTTCGTGCGCAATTCACGCTCGGCGTTCATCAGCTCCATGCGCACCGTGCCGCTGGTGGCGGACAGGGCCAGCGGCGCCAGTTGCACAGCGGCCTTGTCCACGGCAGCCGCGATCGCCGCCTGGATGCGGCCAGCGGCGGCCTGCAGCACGGATGCGAGTCGGGGGTCGTGCACGGCGAGCGGTCCTTGTCTGGCGATGTCTGCGTTCCAGGGGCCTCATGGAAACCCCTTCCTACGCTGGATATCGGCACAAACCCGGCAAGCTTTCGGCCTGTTTGCAAACTGTCACGATTGCATCCAGGGGCGCTGACGCATGCCTGAACCGTGAGCGCGCTCGGGCGTCCGTTACAATGCGCAATTGACCCTTTTTA
>CAYJXE010000010.1:66234-126168 GCA_964373965.1 uncultured Aquabacterium sp.
CCCTTTTTACGTCATCGTCCCACCAGTCCCTGAGGATACCCATGAGCAATCAGCCAGTGGATCAAAGCCGTCGGACCTGGGTGACCATGGCCTGCGCCGTCGGCGGCGCAGGCGGCGTGGCCACCGCCATCCCCTTTGTCTCGACTTTCCAACCCTCTGAACGTGCTCGCGCCGCAGGTGCCGCCGTCGAGGCTGACATCAGCGCCCTCAAGCCCGGCGAGATGATGACCGTCGAGTGGCGCGGCAAGCCCGTGTGGATCCTCAAGCGCACCGAGGAACAGCTGGCCGCACTGGCCAAGCACGATGGTCAACTGGCCGACCCGAACTCCGAGCGCAAGCCCGCTGAGCTCACGCCCGAGTACTGCCGCAACACCGCTCGCTCGATCAAGCCTGACGTGCTCGTGGCCGTGGGCATCTGCACCCACCTGGGCTGCTCGCCCTCGTCCAAGTTCCAGGCGGGTGCCCAGCCTTCCTTGCCCGACGACTGGCCGGGCGGTTTCCTGTGCCCTTGCCACGGCTCGACCTTCGACCTGGCTGGCCGCGTTTTCAAGAACAAGCCCGCTCCGGACAACCTGGAGATCCCGCCCCACATGTACCTGTCCGACACCAAGCTGCTGATTGGTGAAGACAAGAAGGCCTGAACGGAGACACCACGATGGCTGAAATGAAGCAAGCCCCCGCCGACGCTTCTGCTGGCGAAAAGCTCCTGACCTGGGTGGACAACCGGTTTCCGGCCACCAAACTCTGGAACGAGCACGTCGGCGAGTACTACGCCCCCAAGAACTTCAACTTCTGGTACTTCTTCGGCTCGCTGGCCCTGCTGGTGCTGGTGATCCAGATCGTGACCGGCATCTTCCTGGTCATGAACTACAAGCCGGATGCCGAACTGGCGTTCGCCTCGGTCGAGTACATCATGCGCGATGTGCCCTGGGGCTGGCTGATCCGCTACATGCACTCCACCGGTGCCTCGGCGTTCTTCGTCGTGGTCTACCTGCACATGTACCGCGGCATGATCTATGGCTCCTACCGCACCCCGCGTGAGCTGGTGTGGGTGTTCGGCTGCCTGATCTTCCTGTGCCTGATGGCCGAAGCCTTCATGGGCTACCTGCTGCCCTGGGGCCAGATGTCGTACTGGGGCGCCCAGGTGATCATCAACCTGTTCGCGGCCATTCCGTTCGTCGGTCCTGACCTGGCCATCCTGATCCGCGGCGACTACGTCGTGGGCGATGCCACGCTGAACCGCTTCTTCGCGCTGCACGTGATCGCCGTGCCCCTGGTCCTGCTGGGCCTGGTGGTGGCTCACATCATCGCGCTGCACGAAGTCGGCTCGAACAACCCCGACGGCGTCGAAATCAAGCAAGGCCCCAAGGACGCCAAGGGCAACCCGCTCGACGGCGTGCCTTTCCACCCTTACTACTCGGTGCACGACCTGCTGGGCGTGGGTGGCTTCCTGTTCGTCTTCTCGGCCGTGATCTTCTTCGCGCCTGAGCTGGGCGGCTACTTCCTGGAGCGCCCGAACTTCATCCCGGCTGACCCGTTCAAGACCCCGGCGCACATCGCACCGGTCTGGTACTTCACGCCGTTCTACTCGATGCTGCGCGCCACCACCGATGACCTGGTCAACGTGTTCGTCGGGCTCATCGCCCTGGGTGCCGTGCTGAACCTGGTCAAGGGCAAGGGCGATGGCAAGACCAAGGTTGCCGGCCTGGTGATCGCAGCCGTGGTGATCGCCCTGCTCAAGGTGTTCGAAGCCAAGTTCTGGGGTGTCGCCGTGATGGGCGGCGCCGTCGTGATCCTGGCCTTCCTGCCCTGGCTCGACCACAGCCCTGTCAAGTCGATCCGCTACCGTCCTGACTGGCACAAGATCGTCTACGGCGTCTTCGTCGTGAACTTCTGCATCCTGGGCTACCTGGGCGTGCAGGCTCCGTCGCCCATCGGTGAAAAGGTCAGCCAGGTCGGCACCTTGCTGTACTTCGGTTTCTTCGTGCTGATGCCTTGGTGGAGCCAGCTGGGCACCTTCAAGCCCGTGCCCGATCGCGTCACCTTCAAGCCCCACTGATCAAGGCAGGACTCACAACCATGAAAAAACTGCTTGCTTCCCTGCTGGCCGCCTTTGCCGTGGTGACTGGTGCCCAAGCTGCTGGTGGCGCTGCCATCGCGCTGGACAAGTTCCCCACCGAACGCGTCACCGACCTGGCCGCACTGCAAAACGGCGCCAAGCTCTTCGCCAACTACTGCCTGAACTGCCACGCCGCCGCCTTCATGCGATTCAATCGCCTCAAGGACATCGGCCTGACCGACCAGCAGATCAAGGACAACCTCCTGTTCCCGACCGACAAGGTGGGTGACGTCATGAAGGTGTCCCTGAACCCGAAGGACGCCAAGGACTGGTTTGGTGGTGTGCCGCCTGACCTGACGCTGGTGGCTCGCTCGCGCGCCAGCCACGATGGCTCGGGTGCCGATTACCTCTACACCTACCTTCGCACCTTCTACCGCGACGACACCAAGGCAACGGGCTGGAACAACCTGGTCTTCCCGAACGTCGGCATGCCGCACGTGCTGTGGGAGTTGCAGGGCCAGCGCGCAGCCAAGTTCGTCGAGGCGGCCGACCCGCACGATGCTTCCAAGAAGGTTCACACTTTCGAAGGTTTCGAGCAGCTCACCCCGGGCAAAATGTCGCCCCAGGAGTTCGACAGCGCCATGGCCGACCTGGTTGCCTACCTGCAATGGATGGGCGAGCCGGTTCAGAACCAGCGCAAGCAAATTGGCGTTGGCGTGCTGATTTTCCTGGCCATCTTCACTTTCATCGCATGGCGCTTGAACGCCGCGTTCTGGAAAGACGTGAAGTGATGCGTCGGTCCCTGAAGGCGTGAGCCGGAAGGGGCCTCAGGCGCAGTGGCCTGCCCTTGGGCAGCCACTGCGCTTCGTTGTTTTTCAGCGGGCGAGCTTCTTTCGCCCCCTTTTGCCCACTTTGAGGAGCTCACCGCCATGATGGTGCTGTATTCCGGAACGACCTGCCCTTACTCGCACCGTTGCCGTTTTGTCTTGTTCGAAAAGGGCATGGATTTCGAAATCCGTGACGTCGACGTTTTCGCCAAGCCCGAAGACATCGCGCTGATGAACCCGTACAACGAGGTGCCCATCCTGGTGGAGCGCGACCTCATCCTGTACGAGTCGCACATCATCAACGAGTACATCGACGAGCGTTTCCCGCACCCGCAGCTGATGCCGGGTGACCCGGTGGCCCGCGCCCGCGTGCGCCTGTTCCTGCTGAACTTCGAGAAGGAGCTGTTCGCTCACGTGAACCTGCTCGAAGGCCGTGGCGGCCTGAAGGGCAACGACAAGCAGCTCGAGCGCGCGCGCTCGCAGATCCGCGATCGCCTGACCCAGCTCGCCCCGATCTTCCTGAAGAACAAGTACATGCTGGGCGACGACTTCTCGATGCTCGACGTGGCGATCGCACCGCTGCTGTGGCGCCTCGATTACTACGGCATCGACCTGTCCAAGAATGCGCTGCCGCTGTTGAAGTATGCTGAGCGCATCTTCTCGCGCCCTGCCTACATCGAGGCCCTCACGCCCTCGGAAAAGGTGATGCGCAAGTGACCTTCCTGCCGGCCTGATTGCGCATGTCCACCGAACAAGACTCCCAGGGCACTTCGACCCGACCGTACCTGATCCGTGCCCTGCACGACTGGTGCACCGACAACGGCTTCACGCCTTACCTCGCGGTGTACGTCGATCGCTCGGTGCAGGTGCCCCTGGAGTACGTCAAGAACAACGAGATCGTGCTCAACGTCAGCTTCGAGGCCACGAGCCAGCTGCAGTTGGGCAACGAGTTCATCGAGTTCAAGGCCCGCTTCGGTGGTGTGGCGCGTGACATCAGTGTCCCGGTGGACCACGTCATTGCCATTTACGCCCGCGAGAACGGGCAGGGCATGGCCTTTCCGGTGCCCACGCCAGCGGGCGGTGACGCCACCGATGCGCCAGCCTCGGCGGTTCAGGACATCGATGACGCAGGCGTGCCCGAACCGGTCA
The DNA here is from genome assembly GCA_964373965.1 of uncultured Aquabacterium sp. Classification (GTDB taxonomy): domain Bacteria; phylum Pseudomonadota; class Gammaproteobacteria; order Burkholderiales; family Burkholderiaceae_C; genus Aquabacterium. The sequence goes on from CAYJXE010000010.1 coordinate 70,270, forward strand.
TGGCCGAAGTGCCTCGGCGCACGGGAGGGGGCCTGCGCCTGGCCCCCCAGGTCCAGGCTGCCGACAGCGCCAAGGGCTCGCGCCCAAGCGCCGAAAGCACGGAGGGTGCGGACAACGAGCCCACGCCCGATGGCCCAGGTGGTGGCGGCCGCCCGACACTGCGTCGCATCAAGTGAAGCGTGGCGCTAGAATGCGCCTGCAAATTGACTTTCGCCGGCTTAGCTCAGTTGGTAGAGCAACCGCCTTGTAAGCGGTAGGTCGTCAGTTCGAACCCGACAGCCGGCACCAAACAAGCCCAAGCAAAAGGGCCTGCATTCACGCAGGCCCTTTTCTTTTGTCTGGCTACTTTGCGTGACGTGGTTCAGTTCGCCAACAGCTTGTTGAGCTCGGCCAGGTCATCCTGGGTCAGCACGCCGCTGGCTTGGCGCAATTTCACCGAGCCCACGATGACGTCGTAGCGCGACTTGAACAGGTCTTTCTGCGTGTTGGCCAACTGGGTTTGCGCGTCCAGCACGTCCTTGTTGATGCGCACGCCAACGCGGTAGCCCAGTTGTGTGGCCTCCAGAGCCAGCTTGGCCGACGATTCAGCGGCCTCGTAAGCCTTGACCTGCGCCAGCCCCGACTGCACGCCCAAATAGGCCTGGCGGGTGCCCAGCGTGACCTGGCGCTTGGCATTGTCGAGGTCGTGCTCGGCCTTTTCCTGGAGCTTGAGCACCTCGGCGATGCGGTTCTGCACGGAGTTGCCAGCGTACAGGGACATGTTCATCTCCAGGCCGATCGCGGCGGAGGTGCCTGCGCCACCAGATGTCTTGGCCAGCTGGTTGGAGGAGTCGATGTCGGTGCGCTGCAGGCTGGCCACCGCGTCCAGCGTGGGCAGGTGGCCTGCGCGGGCGCGCTTGATCTCGAGTTTGGCGGCTTCGAGTCCCGCCGAGGCTTTGAGCACGTTGGGCGAGGCCTGGGACTGGTTCACCCACTCTTCCATCTCGCCAGGGGCCAGGCTGTCGAGCGTGGCGGGGGTGCGAAGTGGGTTGGGGATCACGTTGGCTCGTCCCACCAACTGGTCGAGCGTGATGCGCTTGACGCGCAATTCGTTGGCGGCGGCGAGTTCCTGGGCCGTTGCCAGGTCGTGGCGAGCCTGGGCTTCACGCGTGTCGGTGATGGTGGAGTTGCCAACTTCGAAGCTGCGTTTGGCTGCCGCCAGTTGCTCGGCGAGCGCGGCCTTGTTGGCTTGCGCGGTGCTGAGCACGTCCTGGGCGCCCAGCACATCAAAGTACGCCTGGGTGACGCGCACCGCGAGGTCTTGCGAGGCGACCTGCAGATCTGCGTCGGCCACCAGGCGCGACTGGTCGGCCTGGTCCAGGCGCGCAAAGCTGTCTGCGTTGTAGAGGGTTTGACGCGCCTGGATGCCGGCGCGCTTGTTGGTGGTGTTGCTGTCGTATGACGCTGCAGCACCTGGCACGGTGGTCTGAGCACTCGCGCTCGAGTTGAAGTCCGTGCGGGTGATGCTGGCCTGCAGGTTCAGCGAGGGGCGCACCAGCGCCTTGGCCTGATCGGCCTTGCTGTAGGCCGACTCTGCTTGAGCGCGTGCCGCCAGGTAGGCTGCGTCATAGAGCTTGGCTGCTTCGTAGAGTTCAAGCAGGTTGTCGGCCTGTGCCATGCCCGAGGCAAGTGCACCTGCTGCCATCACTGCGATCGCCCGGGAGACGGCAGAGCGGCGGCGGCGAACCGACGGTGCGCGTTGGGGCAGGGGCGTGACGGCGAGCTGGGACATCTTCGATCCTTGAAGTGGGTAGCGCGAGGGGAGGGCGACCGCAATCGGTCAGAACTTGAAGCGGCTGGGCTCCGCAAAACCTGGCAGGCGGGCGGCCATGGTGTCGAACAGCTCCTGGCGGCTGAACTGGGTGGCGGCCACGCGGGTAAACAGCGTGGCCTGCATCACCGGTTCCTGGCCGAGGATGGCCAGCAGGCGCCCGCCGACCTTGAGCTGGTCAAGCAGGGCTTGAGGTGCCTCGGCGAGCGAGCCGCACAGCAAGATCGCGTCGAACGGGCCCTGCGAGGCGAGGCCGGATGTGCCATCGGTCTGCACGATTTCGGCGTTGTTCACGCCGGCCTTGCGCAGGTTGGCTCGGGCCTGGGAGGCCAGTGCGGCATCGGCCTCCAGGCCGATCACGCGTTGGGCCTTGCGGGCCAGCAAGGCAGTGACGTAGCCGGTGGTCGCGCCCACCTGCAGCACGGTGTCGCGCTTGCTCAGGTTGAGGTCTTGCACCAGGCGGGCTTCGACGCGCGGAGCCAGCAGGCTGCGGCCACCGCCCAGGGGCAGCTCCAGGTCCATGAAAGCCTGGGCTTGGTGGGCGGCGGGGACGAAGTCTTCGCGTCGCACGGCCGACAGCAGCTCCAGCACCGAGGTGTCCAGGACATCCCAGGGGCGGATCTGTTGCTCGATCATGTTGAAGCGGGCTTGTTCGACGTTCATGCTGGGCATCCTACGGGAGACGGTAAGGGGAAGGTATCCGGGGAAAACTGAGATTTTAAGAAGACCCACCCGACTCGGGGTGGATTGCCGTCGCGCGAGGCGGCATTTGTGTCGGCTTCACGACTGCGGTGGGTGCTCCAGGCCTTTGAGGATCAGCTCGATCTGGGTGTGCATGAAGCGCTGTGGGTCCAGCGGCGCGGGGTTGGATGAGCACACCGAGGTGCATTGGCGGTAGAGGATGAGGAACTGAGCCGGGGCGATCAGCCCGTGGACCACGGAGGTGACATCCATGTCTCTGAACTCGCCACGCTGGATGCCGCGCCGGATCACGCGCGACAACAAGGTGTGGCTGGGGGCCACCACCTCGTCGAGGTAGAACTGCGCGACATCCGGGAATGCGCGGGCCTCGCTCATGATGAGCAGCAGCAGGCCGGCGGCCTTCGACGAGCCCACCTTGGTCCACCAGGTCTCGGCCAGCAGGCGCAGCAACTCCGAAGTGGAGCCCTCGAAGTGATCGGCGAGCTCGTCACCGGCGCTGATGGCGTCGATCAGGTGCGCGCGCACCACGGCTTTGAACAGCTCGTCCTTGCTGGGGTAGTAAAGGTACAGCGTGCCTTTGGAGACGCCCGCCCGGTGGGCCACTTCTTCGGCGCGCGTGGCGGCCAGTCCTTTTTCAACGAAAAGGTCGAGGGCTGCGTCCAGCAATTCTTGCGGGCGCGCGGCTTTGCGGCGCTGCCGGCCGCGTGGCAAGGCCTGGCTGAACGCGGCCATGGCTTCGCTCAGCGGGCAGCCCGTGGCGGGCGTGTCGGCGGGCAGGGCGCCGCCAACGGGGGGCTGGACTCGTTTCAAGCGGGTGGCAAATAACTGACTCTTGGGTCATTAATGTAGCTGTCGCCACCGAAACAGGTCAACGCCGAGGGGGCGGCCCGATCGGTTATGGTTTCGCCATGAACCGCCCTCAACCCCAGCCCCGCGAGGCCTATGCCCACTTCAGCACCATCACCACGCGGTGGATGGACAACGACGTCTATGGGCACGTCAACAACGTCACCTATTACAGCTACTTCGACACGGCGGTGAACCGCTACCTGATCGAAGCCGGCGTGCTCGACATCCACGAGGGCGAGGTGATCGGCCTGGTCATCGAGACGCATTGCAATTACTTCGCGCCATTGGCCTTTCCGCGCAATGTCGAGGCCGGCATCCGCGTGGCCCACGTCGGCAAAAGCAGCGTGCGTTACGAAATTGGCCTGTTTGAGCAGGGTGAGGAGATGAGCGCGGCTTGTGGGCATTTTGTGCACGTCTACGTGGACCGCCAGGAGCGCAGGCCCACGAACCTGCCTGAGACATTCCTGCAGGCGTTGTCGAAACTCCAGTCACGAGGCTGATCCGCTTCACGCAGTGGGCATGCGCGCGCCTCTTCGGGTATTCCCTGGCGCTGGTCGCGAAATCGCACGTGCTCGGCCGTCTATGATTTCTGGGTGCATCTGATATCTGGTGTTTCCAGATTGAGGGTGCCATCCCAGTTTGTCTTTCTTTGAGCCGTTTCCTCGGAGGTTTCCATGAGCCTGATGGGCCAGATGATGCACATGCCCCTGCTGATCTCGTCGCTGCTGACCCACGCAGCGCGCCACAACGGCGACACCGAGATCGTTTCCAAGCGCGTCGAGGGCGACATGCATCGCACCACCTGGGCCGAGGTCGAGCTGCGGTCGCGCAAGCTGGCCCAAGCCCTGGACCGCCTGGGCGTCAAGGCCGGCGAGCGCGTCGGCACGCTGGCCTGGAACGGCTACCGCCACCTCGAGGTCTATTACGCGGTGTCGGGCTCGCAGCGCGTGTGCCACACCATCAACCCGCGCCTGTTCCCGCAGCAGGTGGCCTGGATCGCCAACGACGCGCAAGACCAGGTCATCTTCGTCGACCTCAACATTTTCCCGTTGGTCGAGAAGCTGGCGCCCATGTTGCCCACGCTCAAGCACGTGGTGCTGATGTGCGGCCGCGAGCACATGCCCAAGGAGTCGGCGCTCACGAACCTGCACTGCTACGAAGAGCTGCTGGCCGCCGAAGACGGCAACTACCAGTGGCCTTCGTTCGACGAGAACTCCGCCGCCAGCATCTGCTACACCTCGGGCACCACTGGCAACCCGAAGGGCGCCGTTTATTCTCACCGCTCGACCGTGCTGCACGCGTTCGCTGCTGCGCTGCCTGACGCGATGTGCCTCAAGGCCACCGACACGGTGCTGCCGGTGGTGCCCATGTTCCACGTCAACGCCTGGGGCCTGCCTTATGCCGCTGCGATGGTGGGTTGCAAGCTGGTCATGCCGGGCCACCACCTCGATGGCGCCTCGCTGTACAACCTCTTCGAAGAAGAGAAGGTCACGATGTCGGCCGGCGTGCCCACCATCTGGCTGGGCCTGCTCAACCACGTCAAGGCCAACGGCCTGAAGTTCAGCACCTTCAAGAGCACGGTGATCGGTGGCGCGGCCTGCCCGCCCGCGATGATCCGCGCCTTCGAGAACGAGTACGGCGTCGAGGTCATCCACGCCTGGGGCATGACCGAGATGTCGCCCCTGGGCACGCTGGGTCGCCTCAAGACCAAGCACGCCGAGTGGTCCACCGAAAACAAGCAAAAGCTGCTTGAAAAGCAGGGCAAGTCGGTGTTCGGTGTGGACATGCGCATCGTCGATGGCGACGGCAAGGTGTTGCCCTGGGATGGCAAGGCCGCAGGCGACCTGGAGGTGCGTGGTCACTGGGTCATCAACAGCTACTTCAACATGGACAAGTCGCCGCTGCACGACGGCTGGTTCCCCACGGGCGACGTGGCCACCATCGATGCCGATGGCTACATGCAGATCACCGACCGCTCCAAGGATGTGATCAAGTCGGGTGGCGAGTGGATCAGCTCCATCGACCTGGAGAACGTGCTGATGGCCCACCCCGCGGTGCACGAAGCCGCGGCCATCGCGTGCTTCCACCCCAAGTGGGACGAGCGCCCGCTGATGGTGGTCGTCAAGAAGCCTGGCGCCGAGGTGTCGGTGCAAGAGCTGATCGCTTTCTACGAAGGCAAGATCCCGAAGTGGCAGACGCCGGATGACGTTGTGTTCGTCGATGAGATCCCTCACACGGCGACCGGCAAGATCTCCAAACTGCAACTGCGCGAGCGCTTCAAGGAGCACAAGTTGCCCACGGCTTGAGCCGTTTGAGGACCGCTTGAGCGAGGCCACTCGATGGCCTCGTCGATGCCATCGCATGCGTTGTTGTGTGCGCTGTAAGGACCATTCCGAAAGGGGTGGTCCTTTTTTGTTCATCGCGCGCAATGCCCCATTTGATCGGCATCTCCGGCCGATGACCGTTTCTGCAATGAAGGCGTCCGAACGTTCGTTTGAAGTGTGTGTTGTTGCGGGTCATCCCTGAAGCTCCCCCCGATGCAAGGGGGGTAAATTGTGTTTGGTTGTGAGCATCGATTCAAAGGAGAAAGCAATGAGATTCCCCGTTCGTGCACTGAGCGTGCTGGTCATGACTTCCCTGACCGCCGGTGCCGCCCTGGCCCAGAAAGGCGAGACCGTCAAGGTCGCCTGGATCGATCCCCTCTCGGGCCTGATGGCCAGCGTGGGCCAGAACCAGCTCAAGAGCTACCAGTTCGTCGCCGAGAAGCTCAACGCCAACAACCCCGCTGGCGTGAAGTTCGAAATCATCAGCATCGACAACAAGCTGAGCCCCGCCGAATCCCTCAACGCCTTGAAGTCGGCCGTTGACCAGGGCGTGCGCTACGTGGTGCAGGGGCTGGGCTCCGGTGCCGCAGGCGCGTTGGTGGACGCCATCAACAAGCACAACGAGCGCAACCCCGGCAAGGAAGTCGTCTTCCTGAACTACGCCGCGGTGGACCCCGACCTGACCAACAGCAAGTGCAGCTTCTGGCACTTCCGCCTGGATGCGGACACGTCCATGAAGATGGAGGCCATGACCACGTTCATGAAGGACCAGAAGGAGGTCCAGAAGGTCTACCTGATCAACCAGAACTACGCGCACGGCCAGCAGGTCTCCAAGTACGCCAAGGAAAACCTCAAGCGCAAGCGCCCCGATGTGCAAGTGGTTGGCGACGACCTGCACCCGCTGGCTCAGGTGCGTGACTTCGCGCCTTACGTGGCCAAGATCAAGGCCTCGGGTGCCGACACGGTCATCACCGGCAACTGGGGCTCTGACCTGGCCTTGCTGGTCAAGGCCGCCAACGATGCAGGCCTGACCGCCAAGTTCTACACCTACTACGCGAACTTCGGTGGCACCCCGACTGCGTTGGGTAAGGCAGCCGATGGTCGCGTGTTCCAGGTCGGCTACGGGCATTACAACCTGGGCGGCGTGGCCGGTCAGCTGACCAGCGAGTTCAAGAAGCGTTTCAACGACGACTATTACTCCCAGGCCACCTACACCTCGCTGACGATGCTGGCGCAAGGCATGGCCAACGCCAAGTCGACCGACCCGGTCAAGGTGGCCAAGGCCATGGAGGGCATGAAGTTCAAGTCCTTCAACGGTGAAGTCGAGATGCGCAAGACCGACCACCAGTTGCAGCAGCCGCTGTTCATCGCGCAGTGGGCGCCGCTCGATGCCAAGAACACCTACGACGTCGAGAAGACCGGCATGACTTTCGTGCCCGTCAAGGCCTTCGATGCCTACGTCTCGAGCACGCCGACCTCTTGTCAGATGAAGCGTCCCTCGTGATGCGCCATCTCTGAGGCTGGATCGCCTTGAGAAGTACCCGACCGATCGTTTCCTGCATGGGGGCGATCGGTCGTTTCGTGTTTGACGTGGCTCGCCCGGCCTGACCGGTCGGAGGGCCTTTCCGGTTCCGCGCGGTTGCAGCCGCCGGGGCTCCGCATGCCCGGTGATCCCGTTGGCATGCATCACGCTTGCCTGACATGGAAACCTTTTTCGTCTTCTTCCTGAATGGCATCAGCTACGGGCTGCTGCTGTTCATGCTGAGTTCGGGCCTGACCCTGATCTTCAGCATGATGGGTGTGCTCAACTTCGCGCACACCAGCTTCTACATGCTGGGTGCCTACATCGCCTACGCGCTGACGGGCATCATCGGCTTCTTTCCTTCGCTCGTGCTCTCGCCACTGTTGGTGGGGCTGCTGGGGGCGGCCTTTGAGCGCTACAGTTTGCGCAAGGTGCACGTGTATGGACACGTGCCCGAGTTGCTGGTGACGTTCGGCCTGTCTTACGTCGTGCTCGAGGTGGTGCGCCTGGTCTGGGGTCCGGCCAACGTCGACTACCGTGTGCCCGAGTCGCTCAGCGGTCCGCTTTTCACGCTGGCCAGCGTGAAGGACCAGGGTCTGAGCTGGATGGCCGGCGCTGGTGATGCCGCGCTGTGCACCACGGCAGGCAACAGCTGCACGCAGTTCCCGATCTACCGTGGCTTCATGGCCCTGGTCGCGCTGTTCATGCTCGGCTCGTTGTGGCTGCTGCTCACGCGCACCCGCATCGGTCTGATCATCCAGGCCGCGCTCACCCACCCGGACATGACCCAGGCGCTCGGGCACAACGTGCCGCGCGTGATGATGGGCGTCTTCGGTGGTGGTTGCGCGCTGGCCGGCCTGGCAGGCGTGATCGGCGGCAACGCTTTTGTCACCGAGCCCAACATGGCGGCGTCGGTCGGCGCCATCATCTTCGTGGTGGTGGTGGTCGGGGGCATGGGCTCGTTGGCTGGTGCCTTCCTGGCCTCGCTGATCATCGGCCTGATCCAGACGTTCGCCGTGGTGATCGACGTCTCTGGCCTGACCCTGCTTGAGAAGCTGGGCAGCCCGGTGGATTTCGAACACTGGGCGTACCCGTTGCTCAAGATCTCGGTGTCGCAGATGGCGCCGATCCTGCCTTACCTCCTCCTGGTGCTGATCCTGATCTTCAGACCCAAGGGCCTGCTGGGCACGCGCGAGGAGTAAACACATGTCAACACAAGCCTATACCTTCCGACCCTGGAACGTCGGCCGCATCATCCTGTGGTCGCTGTTCGCCCTCGTCCTGCTGGTGGCCCCCAAGCTGTTCACCAGCAGCCTGGCCATGACCATGCTCACACAGATGGGCATCGCCATCGTGGTCTGCCTGTCCTACAACATGTTGCTGGGGCAGGGCGGCATGCTCTCCTTTGGACACGCGGTGTATTCGGGCCTGGGCTCGTTCGCTGCCATCCACACGCTCAACAAGGTGGGCGCGGGCGAGTGGGCCATCCCGGTCAGCCTGATTCCCATCGTGGGCGGGCTGGCGGGCTTGCTCGTGGCCACGCTGCTGGGCGCGGTCAGCACCAAGAAGTCGGGCAACACCTTCGCCATGATCACGCTGGGCGTGGGCGAGCTGGTGTGGTCGATGTCGCTGATGCTGCCGGAGTTTTTCGGCGGTGAGGGCGGCGTGTCGAGCAACCGCGTGGTGGGTGAGCCTGTCATGGGCATCACCTTCGGGCCTCAGACCCAGGTTTACTACCTGATCGCGCTCTACTGCTTCGTGTGCACGGTGCTGATGTTCGCTTTCACGCAGACGCCGCTGGGGCGCATGCTCAACGCGGTGCGCGACAACCCGGAGCGCGTCGAGTTCATCGGCTACGACACGCAGCGTGTGCGCTACATCGCTTTCATGATCGCGGGCTTTTTTGCTGGCATCGCAGGTGGCTTGTACACGATCAACTTCGAGATCGTGACGGCCGAGGTGGTGGGGGCTCACCGCTCGGGCGCCTACTTGCTGTTCACCTTCCTGGGCGGGGCGCTGTTCTTCTTCGGGCCGATCATCGGCGCGGTGCTGATGGTGCTGGCCACGGTGCTGCTGTCGGAGTTGACCAAGGCCTGGTTGCTGTACCTGGGCGTGTTCTTCCTGCTGATGGTGATGTACGCGCCGGGTGGCATCTCCAGCCTGATCATGATGAACTTGCGCGTGGCGGCCTACGGCTTCCTGCGCAAGCTGTGGACCAGCTACCTCGCCTTGGCGGGCACGGGCCTGACGGTGATCATCGGCTTGTCGGTGATGGTCGAGATGGTCTATCACATCAAACTCAACGAGGCCCTGGGGCCGGAGATGACGTTCATGGGCGTGACGCTGGACACGCATGGCGTGGATGCGTGGGTGGGGGCGGTGTTCCTGCTCATCACCGGCGTGGGTTGTTTCGAGGTGGCGCGGCGCGAGTTCATGCGCCAGTGGGGCCACATCCAGGAGGAGATCGAGGCCGAGAACCTGCGGCGCGATGGTCAGTGATGGCCTGCGTGCCCACTTCCATCGATCGCCCCCCACGTGTCCCTCTATCGGAGCATTGAGAACATGAGTTCCGCATCCTCATCGAACGGCCTGGCCCTGGAGTTGCGCGACCTGCGCAAGTCCTTCGGCAAGACCGAAATCATCCGTGGCACCAGCCTGGCCGTCAAAGCTGGTGAGCGCGTTGCCCTCATCGGCCCCAATGGCGCCGGCAAGTCCACGCTGTTCAACCTCATCAGCGGCCGCATGGCCCCGACCAGCGGGCAGATCCTGCTCAATGGCGAGGCCATCCACGGCATGAAGCCTTACGAGATCAACCGCCGCGGCCTGGCCCGCAGCTTCCAGGTCTCCAACCTGTTCCCGCGTCTGTCGGTGTTCGAGAACATCCGCTGCGCGGTGCTGTGGTCCATGGGCCAGCGCTACAGCTTCTGGCGCTTCCTGTCTGACCTCACCGCCGTCAACCAGCGCGCCGAAGAGGTGCTGGACATGATCCGCCTGCGCCGCAAGCGCGACACGCATGTGGCCAACCTGACCTATGCCGAGCAGCGCGCGCTTGAAGTGGGCGTGACCATCGCGGGTGGCGGCAACGTCATCCTGCTGGACGAGCCGACCGCTGGCATGAGCAAGTCCGAGACGGCCAACTTCGTGAAGATGATCCGCGAGGTCACCGAGGGCAAGACCCTGCTGACCGTGGAGCACGACATGGGCGTGGTGTTCGGCCTGGCCGACCGCATCGCGGTGCTGGTCTATGGCGAGGTGATCGCCTTCGACACGCCGGAGAACGTGCGCGCCAACGACCGCGTCAAGGAAGCCTACCTGGGCTCGGTGCTGGCCGAGAGCCAGCGCGCCGAGGCGCAAGCCGCCGAAGCGGCCACGTCTGCCGCAGGAGCCTGAGACATGTTGAAGATCGAAAACCTGCACGCTTTCTACGGCAAGAGCCACATCCTCCACGGCGTCGACATGGAGGTCAAACCCGGTGAGATCGTCAGCTTGCTGGGCCGCAATGGCTCAGGCCGATCGACCACCATCAAGGCCATCATGGGCCTGGTCGATGGCCATGGCTCCATCAAGTGGCAGGACAAGGAAATGCTGGGCACCAAGCCCTACGACATCGCCCGCCATGGCATCGGATACGTGCCAGAGAGCCGCGACGTCTTCCCCAAGCTGACGGTGGAGCAGAACCTGTTGCTGGGCCAGCAGTCGGGGCGCAAGAAGGGACGCTGGAGCCTGGACGACATGTACCAGATGTTCCCGCGCCTCAAAGAGCGCCAGCACACCGAGGCCGGCGTGATGTCGGGGGGCGAGCAGCAGATGTTGACCTTGTGTCGCACGCTCATGGGTGACCCCGACCTGATCATGATCGACGAGCCGACCGAGGGCCTGGCGCCCAAGATCGTCGAGCTGGTGGGCGAGTACCTCAAGGAGCTGAAAAAGCGCGGCCTGGGCGTGCTGCTGGTCGAGCAGAAGCTCACCATCGCGCTCGACATCTCGCAGCGTTGCTACGTGATGGGCCATGGTGAGGTCGTCTTCCACGGCACGCCTGACGAACTTCGCGCCGACAAGTACGTGCGGCGCGAGTGGTTGGAGGTCTGAGCTCAGCGCAAGGCCGGGGTGTTGCCCCGGTCGAGGAACTTGTCGAAGTGGATGCGGGTGGCGGCAACGCCCCCCATCTGCAAGGCGCTCACGCAGGCATCGATCATCGCGGGTGGGCCACACAGGTAAGCGCTGTGCTCGGCCATGCGCTCGCCCAGCAGGGCGGGCAGGTGGTCGTTGACCAACCCGCGTTTGCCCTGCCAGTTGCTGCCCTCTGGCTCGGCCGACAGGATGACGTCGAAGTGGAACCGCCCGCTCCAGGCGCGACGGATCTGGTCGATGGCGTCGAGGCCGTACACATCTGGCTGGGTGCGGGCGCCCATGATCACGACCAGGGGACGCATGGCCTGCTTGTCGCGGATGGCTTGCTCAAGGATTGCCTGGATCGGCGCCAAGCCGCTGCCGCCCGCGATGCACACGATCGGCCCCACGTCGGGACGCAAGGCGAAGCTGCCGTGAGGGCCGATCAGGTTCAAGGTCTCGCCCGTGCGGTCTTGCGCGAACAGCCACTCCGTGAAAGCGCCACCTGGCACCTTGCGGATGCAGAAGTCCAGCAGTGTGGGCGTGGCGCTGGCTGGCGCGCGCGCGAACGAGTAGCTGCGCACTTCCTTGCCGGTGCCGCCTGCGGCCGCCGGCAGCGCGATGTCGACGTACTGGCCCGCTGAGTGGGGCAGCGCCTGTTCGGTCTCGATGCTGATTTGAAGGATGTCGTGGGTCAGCGCGCGGCTGGCCGTGATCCTGCCACGGGTCTCGGTGACCGGGTGGGCGGCGGCCTGCTCGCGCAGCTTCACCTCGATCACCACGTCCGAGCGTGGCTGGCTCTGACAGGCGAGGATGTAGTTCTGCTTGAGTTCTTCGGCAGACAGCAGGTAGGTCTTGTCGGTGAGTTCCTTGACCTTGCCTGAGACCAGTCGGCATTTGCATTCACCGCAGCCACCGACCCGGCAGTTGTGCGGAAACGCGATGCCGTTCTGCAGGGCCGTCAGCAGCAGGCTGTCTTTGGTCGCAGCGGTGATGGGCGCGCCCGTCGGGTTGACCTGCAGCTGAAACTCGCTGGGGCTGCGTCGGAAGAATCGTTCGAACACGGTATGGCCTTGTCGGGTTGAAACCGCAGCGACCCGTGCCGCTTTCGGCAGGGTCGCTCCTGGGGAGTGGTGGGCGTGGGGCTCAGCTCAGCTTGGCCTGGGCGATCTTCAAGCCCGACATGCCGCTGTGCTGGCTGGCTTGCTTGGCCAGCTTGCGCTCGGCGGGCGAGGCGTGTTGCTCGTCCCATTCGTTCAAGGCGGGGGTCATCATCTTCTTGAACAGCGGTGGCACCAGGGCGATCAGCAGCATCGACAGGTAGCCATTGGGCAGCATGGGTGCGTTCGGGTAGGCCGAGAGCGTCCAGTAGGGGGCTTCGCCTTCGGCGTGGTGGTGCGAGTGGCGCGCCAGGCTGAACAGCACGTTGGTGCTGGCCCAGTGGTTCGAGTTCCAGGAGTGGCGAGGCTGGACCGGCTCACCCGGCACGCGCACCAGGCCGTAGTGTTCGAAGTAATTGGTGATCTCCAGGTACTGCTTGCCGACGAAGGCAATGAGCGCCCAGAACCCCACGCCGGGCCAGCCTGCGATCGCGTAGGCTGCCACGAACAGCGCGATGTTCTCCAGGTTGCCGCGCAGAAAGGGGCTGGCAAACGGGTTCCACACCGACTTGCCGATCTTCTTGAGGCGGGCGCGCTCGACCTGGTAGGCGTGCACGTAGCTCATGATGGTCGAGCGCACGGTGAACTTGTAGAAGCTCTCGCCGCGACGCGCAGTGGCAGGATCGGCTTCGGTGCCCACTTGCACATGGTGGCCGTACACGTGTTCGATGGCGAACGAGGTGTCGCAGGTGAAGGCCAGCATCCAGCGGCCCATGAACAGGTCAAACGGGTTGGTGCGGTGAGTCAGCTCGTGGCCGGTGACGGTGCCGCCAACGGCGTTCATCAGGCCGACGGTGATGACACAGCCCGCCCATTGCGCCCAGTGCGTGGTGGCTTCGCGGCCGGCGAACAGGTCCAGGCCCGCATGCTCCTTCATCCAGGCGCCATAGCCCAGGAAGTCGCCCGAGCCGAACATCCACAGCACAGTGAAGTTCATGACCGCCAACAGGGGCAGCATCAGGTAGAGCGGCAGGTTCAGCAGGGCTGCGAACTGCATGCGCGGTGGCTCTGACAGGTCGCGCGGCAACAGCGCATCGGCGCCGATGAAGAACACGATGGCGGCGGCAAATGGGGCCCACATCCACCAGCCGCCCTGCAACAGGGTGAGGAAGAAGAAGGCGCCCAGCGCTGGCATCAGCCAGCCCTTGAGGTATTTGGACATGTTGGTTGTCTCCTTGCGGTGCGTTGAAGGCGATCGAGGCGCGGATGCGTCTCAGACCCTGGCGGCAGTGTGCAAAGGGGCGGCTGGAGGCGCCCTGATCTGATCGCACCTCGGTGCATGGGCGGCGATTCGCGACGACGAACCAGTGCTTTGAGAAAGCGGCTGGGTGTGCAAGAAATCTGCTGCGACAGCGTTGTCGTGCGGCATGCCCGAGATCGGCCGCAGGAGGTCAATCGGACAAACCGAGGTGCCGAAACGGAAGCGCTTGTGCGAGGCTTGTGGTTCAGCGCGCAGGGGCTCCGAGCAAGGCTTCTGGAGCTGTGTCAGAATCTAGTTCAATTCTTACAAGATCCATTGTCAGAATTGCGGATTGCTGTGCGGACGCCGCCAGCCTTCTTCTCCCAGCCGGGGCAGGGGCGGTGTGCGCGTGTTTTCAATTCACTCACCGACATTGCCATGAGCGCTACCTACCAAGTCACCGACGGCGTGGCCGTCATCTCCCTGGACAACCCCCCTGTCAACGGCCTGGGTCAAAGCACCCGGGCGGGCATCGTGGATGGCATCCAGAAGGCTCAGGCCGACGCCTCCGTGCAGGCGGTGGTGATCATCGGCTCGGGCAAGGTGTTCTGCGGAGGTGCGGACATCCGCGAATTCGGCAGCCCCAAGGCCTTCGCCGAGCCCAACCTGCACGTCACCATCGAAGCGGTCGAGCGTTCGGCCAAGCCCGTCGTCGCAGCCATCCACGGCGTGGCCATGGGCGGTGGGCTGGAGTTGGCATTGGGCTGCCACCACCGCGTGGTCGCCAAGGGCACGCAGATCGCACTGCCCGAGGTCAACATCGGCATCGTGCCGGGGGCTGGCGGCACGCAACGCCTGCCGCGCGTGCTGGGCGTCGAGACCGCCCTGCAGATGATCACCACTGGCGCCTCGGTCATGTCCGAGAAGCTGGCCGCCGCGCCGGGGCAGAAGCTGTTCGACAAGTTGGTCGATGGCGACCTGCTGCCCGCGGCCATCGCCTTCGCCAAGGACGTCGCCGGCGTGCGCCCGCTGCCTTCTGTGCGCGACCTGAAGGTGGCCGCACCGGCGGATGCCGAGGCCTTCAACAAGGCCCGCGCCGAGCTGGCCAAGTCCCGCAAGAACCTGATCGCCCCGCAGCGCTGCGTGGACTGCGTCGAAGCCGCCACCCAGCTGGACCTGGACGCGGGCATCCAATTCGAACGCGAGGTCTTCGAAGGCCTGGTGACCGGTGACCAGGCCCGTGCCCTGCGCCATTCGTTCTTCGGCGAGCGCGCCGCCAGCAAGATCCCCGATGTGCCGAGCGACACCCCGCTGCGCGACATCAAGCAGGTGGCCGTGATCGGCGCCGGCACCATGGGCGGCGGCATCACCATGTGCTTCCTCAACGCCGGCATCCCCGTCAAGCTGCTGGAGATGAAGCAAGAAGCCATCGACCGCGGCGTGGGCACCATCCGCAAGAACTACGAAGCGCAAGTGGCCAAAGGCAAGCTGGCGCAGGACAAGTACGAGCAGCGCATGTCCCTGCTCACGACCACCTTGAGCTACGACGACATCGCCCAGGCCGACATGGTCATCGAGGCCGTGTTCGAAGACATGGGCGTGAAGTCGCAGGTCTTCACCAAGCTCGATGCCGTGATGAAGCCCGGCGCCATCCTGGCGTCCAACACCTCGACGCTGGACGTGGACAAGATCGCCGAGGTCACGAAGCGCCCGGCCGACGTGGTCGGCCTGCACTTCTTCAGTCCGGCCAACGTCATGCGCCTGCTGGAAGTGGTGCGCAGCAAGCACACCGCCAAGGACGTGATGGCCACCGTGATGGCCGTGGCCAAGAAGATCAAGAAGGTGGCCGTGGTCTCGGGCGTGTGCGACGGCTTCATCGGCAACCGCATGTTCGAGCAGTACGTGCGCCAAGGCTTCTTCCTGGTGGAAGAGGGCGCCACGGTGCAGCAGGTGGACAAGGCGGCCGAGGCCTTTGGTTTTGCCATGGGCCCCTTCCGCGTGGGCGACCTGGCGGGCAACGACATCGGCTTCGCCATCCGCAAGCGCCGCCGCGTCGAGCGCCCTGACGTGATCTACAGCCCGGTGGGCGACGCCATTTGCGAGCTCGGCCGCTTCGGCCAGAAGGTCGGCAAAGGCTGGTACGACTACGAGGTCGGCAAGCGTGACCCCATCCCCTCGGCCGAGGTTCAGGGGTGCATCGACAAGGTGCGCGCCGACAAGGGCGTCACGCCCCGTCAGATCAGCGATGACGAGATCGTGCAGCGTCTGGTGCTTTCCATGGTCAATGAAGGCGCTTTGATCCTGGAAGAAGGCATTGCGTCGAAGGCTTCGGACATCGACATGGTCTACCTCACGGGCTATGGCTTCCCGGTCTACCGTGGCGGCCCGATGCTGTACGCCGACATGCTGGGCCTGCCCAAGGTGATCGAGCTGATGAAGGGCTTTGCCGCCATCGGTGGCTCCGATCCTGCGTTCTGGACGCCGGCGCCCCTGCTGGCCAAGCTGGCCGCCGAAGGCAAGGGCTTCACGGGCTGAGGCCCATTTCCAGCATCGACAAGGAGCCCGCCATGGCGCACATCGAAACCCTGGTCAACGGCCACATCCTGGAGATTCGGGTCAACCGGGCCGACAAGCACAACGCCTTGTCGCCCGAGATGTACCTGGACCTGGCGCGTGCGCTGGGTGAACTCAACCGCAACCCTGATTTGCGCGTGGCCCTGTTGCACGGCGAAGGCAAGCACTTCACGTCTGGCGTCGAGCTGGACAAATGGGCGCCCATCTTCGGCAATGGCAAGGGCTTCGAGGTGCCGGCTGGCGAGGTCGATCCGTTCGGTCTGTTCGGCGAGCGCCACCGCAAGCCCATCGTCATGGCGGTGCAGGGCAACTGCTTCACGTGGGGTGTCGAAATGCTGCTTAACACCGAGGTGCGTGTGGCGGCTGACGACACGCGTTTTGCCATGCTCGAAGTCAAACGGGGCATCTTCCCTTGCGGTGGTGCCACGCTGCGCCTGCCCAAGCAGATGGGCTGGGGTGCCGCTCAGCGCTACCTGCTGACGGGCGAGTTCTGGTATGCGGATGAAGCCTTGAGAACGGGCCTGGTGCAAGAGGTGGTGCCCGCTGGGCAGCAGCTTGTCAAGGCCCGCGAGATCGCCGAGCAGATTGCCCGCGCTGCGCCGCTGGGCGTGCAGAACATCCTGAAGTCCAGCCGCTTGGCGATGCACGAGGGCGATGCTGTGGCAGCCCAGCACCTGTTCAAGGAAATGCTGCCGGTGATGCAAAGCGAGGACGCTGCCGAGGGCGTGCGTTCCTTCATCGAGCGGCGCGACGCCGTGTTCAAGGGCCGCTGAGCGCGGCTTCCCGGGCGATCGGGGCTGCATGAACCCGGCGCTCTTGTCACTTCCTTCTTCGATCCAACGAGTTGACCCATGACCCACCGCGCCACCGTTGACTTCCTGCTGCACGATTGGCTCAAGGCCGAAACCCTGTGCCAGCGCGAACGCCACGCCGAGCACAGCCGCGAGACCTTCGACGCCGTGCTCGACCTCAGCGAGAAGATCGCCAACGAGCAGTTCGCCCCGATCAACCGCCTGACCGACGAGCACGAGCCGACCTTCGATGGCGTCACCGTGACGCTGCCGAAAGAAACGCCCGTGGCGATGGCCGCCTTCAACGAGGCCGGCCTGATGGCCGCCAGCAAGGACGTTGAACTCGGTGGCATGCAACTGCCCACGGTGGTCGAGATTGCCTCGATGAGCTTCTTCTACAAAGCCAGCGTGTCGCTGGCCGCGTACCCGATGCTCACGCGCGGCAACGCCAACACCATCCTGGCGCATGGCACGCCCAAGCAGATCGAGGTGTTCGCCAAGGGAGGCTTCGAAGGCCGCACCTTCGGCACCATGTGCCTGAGCGAGCCGCAGGCCGGCTCCAGCTTGTCCGACATCAGCACGCGTGCCGTGCCCGATGTGAAGGGCGATGGCACAGGCGTCGACTGGACGGAGGATGTCCTGGGCAAGCGCTACCGCCTCAAGGGCAACAAGATGTGGATTTCCGGCGGCGAGCACGAGATGGGCGAGAACATCGTCCACCTGGTGCTGGCCAAGATCCCGGGGCCCGATGGCAAGCCAGTGCCGGGCGTCAAGGGCATCTCGCTGTTCATCGTGCCGCGCAAGCTGGTCAAGGCAGATGGTTCGATCACCACGCAACGCAACGACGTGGCCCTGGCTGGTCTCAACCACAAGTGCGGCTACCGCGGCACCGTCAACACCTTGCTGAACTTCGGTGAGGGCAAGTTTCTTGTCAACGGCGAGGCCGGTGCGGTGGGCTACCTGATCGGCAAGGAAGGCGAGGGCCTCAAATGCATGTTCACGCTCATGAACGAGGCCCGCATCAGCGTGGGCGTGGGCGCGACCATGCTGGGCTACGCCGGCTATGAATACTCGCTGCAGTACGCCAAGGACCGTCCGCAAGGCCGCCACATGGGCGCCGGCGGCAAGGACCACAGCTCGCCTCAGGTGCCCATCATCGGCCACACCGACGTCAAGCGCATGCTGATGATGCAAAAGGCCATCGCCGAGGGTGGCCTGGCCCTGGGCCTGCTGTGCGCGCAACTGGTTGACGACCAGCACACCGGCAGCGGCGAAGAGGCCGAGAAGGCCGGGCTGTTGCTGGAGCTGCTCACCCCGATCGCCAAGAGCTGGCCCAGCGAGTGGGCACAGGAGGCCAACTCGCTGGCCATCCAGATCCTGGGCGGCTACGGCTACACGCGCGACTACCCGGTGGAGCAATACTGGCGCGACAACCGCCTCAACATGATCCACGAAGGCACCCACGGCATCCAGGGCCTGGACCTGCTGGGGCGCAAAGTGGTGATGAACGGCGGCAAGGCCCTGAGCGTGCTGGCCGAGCGCATCAGCGAAACCATCCAGAAGGCCGGCCATGTGAACGGCCTCGCTGAGCACGCCAACGCGCTGGCTCATGCCCTGCAAAAGGTGGGCGCCACGACGAAAGCAGCCTGGTCGACTGGCGTGCCCGAAGAAGCCCTGGCGAATGCCACGCCCTACCTGCAAGCTTTCGGGCACACCGTGCTCGCTTGGATCTGGCTGGAGCTGGGGCTGGCTGCCAAGGCCGCGCAAACGCAAGGCCAGTGGGACGCATCGCCGCTGGGCCCTGGCTTCCTCAAAGGCAAGCTGGCCGCCACCGACTACTTCTATGCCTACGAGCTGCCCAAGGTTGATGCCTGGCTGGGCGTGGTGGCCCGACGCGACCTGACCTGCGCGCAGGCCGAAGCCGACTGGTTCTGACCCCTTTCCCCCAAAAATTCAACAAGAAAGCACCGCACAACATGCTGCGACACATCGTCATGTGGACCCTCAAAGACCCGGCCGACGCGCCGAAGGTCAAGGCCCTGCTGGACAGCTGCAAGGGCCTCGTGCCCGGCATGCACGAGTTCGACGTCGGCATCAAGGCCGAGGGCCTGGAAGCCAACTGCGACGTGGTCCTGGTCTCGACCTTTGAAGACGCGGCTGCGCTGGCCGCTTACGTGCCGCACCCGCACCACCAGGGCGTGGTCGCGCAGATCCGCCAGATGGCGGCCACGCGCCACGTGCTCGACTACTTGGTCTGATCCGCTTCGACGCCCATCACTCACCGCGCGCCTCAGGCCTTGCCTGGGCAAGGCTGAAAGCTCACTGCCATGACCTCTCCTCGCATCGTTCAGCAACTCTTCGACCTCACGGGCAAGACGGCCCTGATCACCGGTGGCTCGCGCGGCCTGGGCCTGCAGATGGCCCATGCGTTGGGAGAGGCCGGTGCCAAAGTGGTGATCAGCTCGCGCAAGGCCGCTGACCTCGAGCAAGCCGTGATGGCCTTGCAGGACGCGGGCATCGACGCGCGCTGGATCGCCGCCGACGCAGGCAAGCCGCAAGACATCCAGCGCCTGGCCGATGAAGCGCTCGAGCGCGTGGGCGACGTGGACATCCTCGTCAACAACGCCGGCGCCACCTGGGGCGCACCTGCTGCCGAGTACCCGCTCGAAGCCTGGGACAAGGTGATGAACCTCAATGTGCGCGGCTACTTCCTGCTGTCGCAAGCCATCGCCAAGGCCAGCATGATCCCGCGCAAGCAGGGCCGCATCATCAACGTGGCCTCCATCGCCGGCCTGGGCGGCAACCACCCCTTCATGCAGACCATCGCCTACAACACCAGCAAGGGCGCGGTGGTGAACTTCACCAAGGCGCTGGCTTGCGAATGGGGCCACCTTGGCATCCGCGTCAACGCGCTCGCCCCCGGGTTCTTTCCCAGCAAGATGACGGCTGGCACGCTGGCTGCGGTGGGCGAAGAGCGACTGGCCGCCAGCGCGCCGCTTCAACGCCTGGGCGACGACGAAGACCTCAAGGGCGCGACGCTGCTGTTCGCGTCCGAGGCAGGCAAGCACATCACCGGTCAGGTGCTGGCCGTTGATGGTGGCGTGAGTGCGGTGGTGGGCGGCTGAGGCTCGCGCTGCGCATCACACCCGCTGCACCCAGGGCACCCACCAAGGGCACCTCACCATGGCCATCCCGTTCCCGGTCCACATTCCCTTTCTGGTCGGCATCGGTGCCGAGTTGCAGCGCTTCGAGGGCGGTGAGGCCGAGATCACCCTCAACGTACAAGACCCGCACACCAATTCCTTCGGCGTGGCGCATGGCGGCCTGCAGATGACCCTGCTCGACGTGGCCATGGCCCACGCGGCGCGCAGCCGCCACCTCGACCAGCCGGGCGGCGGGCCTGGCCTCGTGACGGTCGAGATGAAAACCAGCTTCATGCGCCCCGCGCAAGGGCGCATCCGTGTGATCGCTCAGGTGTTGCACGCCACCGCTTCCATGGCCTTCACCGAGGGCCGCGTGCTCGATGAGCACGACCGCATCTGTGCCCACGCAACGGGCACCTTCAAGTTCCTTCGCGCGCTGCCCACGGCCGACCGAGAGGTCAAGCCGTTGGCGCGCCACGCCGGCTCGGACTGATCTCCAGCAGCCGGCTCCCTTGGCAAACCAGGAGTCCACAAGATGAGCCTGATCAATCACCAGATCCTGCTGGCTTCGCGCCCTGCGGGTGAACCCACCACCGACAACTTCAAGCTGGTCGAAACGCCGGTGCCCACCGCTGAGCAACTGGCCGATGGCCAGGTGCTCGTGCGCCACCATTTCCTCTCGCTCGACCCCTACATGCGCGGCCGCATGAACGACAGCAAGAGCTACGCCGAACCGCAGCCGCTGAACTCGGTGATGATCGGCGGCACGGTGGGCGAGGTGATCGCCAGCAAACACGCGCGCTACGCCGTGGGCGACTCGGTCGTCGGCATGGGCGGCTGGCAGGAATACAGCGTCGTCGACGCCAACCAGCGCGGCATCCTCAACAAGGTTGACACCCGCCACATCCCGCTGTCGGCTTACCTGGGCTCGGTCGGCATGCCCGGTGTGACCGCCTGGTACGGCTTGATGAAAATCATCGCACCAAAGGCCGGCGAGACCATCGTGGTCAGCGCCGCCAGTGGCGCGGTGGGCAGCGTGGTGGGACAGTTGGCCAAGGTGCATGGCTGCCGCGTGGTCGGTATCGCGGGTGGGCCCGACAAATGCCGCTTCGTGACGGAGGAGCTGGGCTTTGACGCCTGCCTGGACCACAAGCAACTGACCGATCTGCGCAGCTTCTCGTCCGCGCTCAAGGCTGCCGCGCCCAATGGCGTGGACGGTTGCTTCGAAAATGTGGGCGGCATCGGCCTGGACGCCGTGATGCTGCGCGCCAACGCCTTCTCCCGCGTGGCCTTGTGCGGCCTGATCGCGGGCTACAACGGCGAACCCCTGGTCATGCAGAACCCATCCCTGATCCTGGTCAATCGCATGAAGCTGCAAGGCTTCATCGTGAGCGAACACCCCGAGGTGTGGCCCGAGGCCATGCAGGAACTCGGTGGGCTGGTGGCGTCCGGCCGCATGAAGTTCCGCGAGTCGGTGGCGCAAGGCATCGCCAGCGCCCCTGAAGCCTTCCTGGGCCTGCTCAAGGGCCGCAACTTCGGCAAGCAGCTGGTCAAGCTGATCTGATTTTCTCTTCGACCTCATCGCACCCATCGACGAAGACCCCGACATGACTGCTCAACACCTCACCATCCGCCCCGGCCAGACGGCCGTCATCACCGGCGCCGCCAGCGGCTTCGGCCTGGAGCTCGCCCGCCTGGGCGCCAAGCAGGGCCTGAACCTCGTCATCACCGACGTTCAGCAAGACGCGCTCGACGCCGCCCTGGCCGAGCTCACC
This sequence comes from uncultured Aquabacterium sp., assembly GCA_964373965.1. Taxonomy (GTDB): domain Bacteria; phylum Pseudomonadota; class Gammaproteobacteria; order Burkholderiales; family Burkholderiaceae_C; genus Aquabacterium. Next base: position 92,210 of record CAYJXE010000010.1, read on the forward strand.
GGCATGGGCGCCAAGGTGGCCGCCTTGCGCGGCGATGTCTCGCGCGCCGAAGACGTGCAGGCCCTGGCCGACCTGTGCCTGGAGCGCTTCGGTCCGCCGCACATCGTCATCAACAACGCGGGCGTGGCCCATGGTGGCCTGATCTGGGAGCACACCCAGCGGGACTGGGAATGGGTGCTGGGCGTGAACCTGTTCGGTGTGGTGCATGGCGTGCGCGTGTTCACGCCGCTGATGCTCGCTGCTGCCGCGAAGGATGCTTCGTACCAGGGGCACATCGTCAACGTGGCTTCGATGGCCGGGCTGCTGAATTCGCCCAACATGGGCGCCTACAACGTCAGCAAGCACGCGGTGGTGAGCCTGTCTGAAACGCTCTATCAGGACTTGTCGCTGGTGACCGAGCAGGTTCATGCCTCGGTGCTGTGCCCGTACTTCGTGCCCACGGGCATCCACCAGTCGCACCGCAACCGCCCCAAGGAGCTGCGCAGCGAGGCCAAACCCACGGCCAGCCAGATGATCGCGCAGGCGATGAGCACGAAGGCGGTCACGTCGGGCAAGGTGACGGCGGCGGACACGGCTCAGTTGGTGTTCGATGCCATCAACCAGGGCAAGTTCTACGTGTACACGCACCCGCAGGCCTTGGGCATGGTGCAGACGCGGCTGGAGGACGTGGTGCAGGGGCGCAATCCGACGGATCCGTTCGCGGGCAAGCCTGAGATTGGCGAGCAGTTGCGGGTGGCTTTGAGGCAGGCTGCTGTTCAGGGTTGATTTTTTTGTGCTGCGGGTGGTGCGTGGTCCGGTGGGTGGGGTGGGTGTGAGCCGGCCCTGCGCGGGGCACCACCGAGCTGGGTGTCCCTTCACCCCTTGAACACCAGTCAAGTGGTTGCCGAGCCATGACACCGCACATGTCGGGCCGGCTCACACCCACCCCACCCACCGGACCCATACCACCGCGCATGGCGTGGGTTGCGGAAGAAGAAAGGCGACGCTTGCGTCGCCTTTCTTCTTCCTTCTTCGCGTGCCAGGGTTTGTCGCGGGATGGGGGCGAGGGGTGCCTGCGCAGGCCCGACATGTGCGGTGTCATGGCTCGGCAACAGCCAGGCTCGTGTTCAAGGGGTGACGAAGGCGGCGCTCGGTGATGCCCCGCGCAGGGCCGGAGCAGGCACCCCTCGCCCTCAGCCCGTTGCTCAAACCGTGGCGCAACACCTCAACCCACCAACTCAACCTCACTGAGAGGAACGGCGAGGCCCCGCCAGAAGGTCAGCGAACCCGAAGAATCACTTCGCGTCCAGCTCGCGGTGCCGAGACAGCACCACCCCCCGCTGCGCAAAGCGCTGGGTCAACTGCTCCACGCAATACACCGAACGGTGTTGCCCACCCGTGCACCCAATGGCCACGGTCACGTAACTGCGCTGATCGCCCTCGAGCGTTGGCAGCCAGCGCAGCAAAAACGCCTCGATCTGTGCGATCAGCTCGGCCGACTCGGGCTGCTGCCCCAGGTACTCGATGACCGACGGGTCCCGCCCCGTCAAGGGCTTGAGCTCCTTGATGTAGAACGGGTTGGGCAGCATGCGAACGTCGAAGACGAAGTCCGCGTCCATGGGCACGCCCTGCTTGAAGGCGAATGACTCGAAGACCAGCGTCAGCTTCGATGGCGCCGCTTGCACGATGTTGCGGATCCAGGTGCGCAACTGGGCGGGCCGCAGCAGCGTTGTGTCGATCACGGTGGAGAGCTCGCGAAGCGGGCTCAGCAACTCGCGCTCGGTGCGGATCGCGTCGATCAGCACCTGGTCTGCCGTGGAGGTCACGCTGGCATCGTGGTCGCTGGCGCGGCGGCGAGGCGAGCCGATCACCGCCGCTGGCACCGCACGCACCTGAGAAAGCGGGTGCGGCCGGCGGGTTTCTGAAAAACGCCTCACCAGCGCGTCGGTGCTGGCGTCCAGGAAGACCGAGCGAACCTTGTGACCATCTGCGCGCAGCTCTTCGAGCATCGGGGTGAGGTGGGGCAGGGTGTCGGCGCTGCGCACGTCCACCGAGACGGCCACACGCCGGCGGCGGTCGGGATCGCGTTGGACCTCGAGCTCGATCATGCCGCGCAGCAACTCAGGGGGCAGGTTGTCGACACAGAAGTAGCCTGCGTCCTCCAGGGCGTTGAGCGCCACCGACTTGCCCGAGCCGGAGATGCCGGTCAGCAGCACGATGTCGAGCGTTTTCATGCGGGTTCCTTGCGCGCTTTGGTGCGCGTGGCGTGGGCCTGGGTCGCGCCTTCGCCCTGTGTGGCGTGCGCGGTCTGCAGCATCACGCGGGCGTGGGCCAGGCTGGTGTCGCTGACCGCGCCGCCGAGCATGCGGGCCACCTCGGCCTCGCGCGCCTGGCCGCTGACCTCGGCAATGCGGCTGGTGGTCTGCTCGCCATGCTGCGACTTGGCCACGAGCAGGTGATGGTGTGCGCAGGCCGCGACCTGAGCCAGGTGTGTGACGGCCAGCACCTGGCGTCCCTCCTGGGCTCGACCCAGGCGCTGCATCAGGCGTCCCACGGTGTCGGCCACCGCACCGCCGACACCAGAGTCGATCTCGTCGAAGATCAGGGTGGCAACGCCCTGACCATCGCGCTGCTGCGTGGTCGTCACGGCAATCGCCAAGGCCAGGCGCGAGAGCTCGCCGCCCGAGGCCACCTTGGCCAGGGGACGTGGCGTGCTGCCCGCGTGGCCTGCCACCAGGAAATCGATGGCCTCCAGGCCGCCAGGCTGCGGTTCTTCAATGGGCGACAGCGCCACCTCGAAGCGGCCACCGGCCATGCCCAGCTCCTGCATGGCCGTGCTGACCGCGTCGCTCAGGCGGGGCGCGGCCTGCTTGCGCTGCTTGGATGCTTGCTGGGCCTGCTTGAGCCAGGCGGCGTGCGCCTGCTCGGCGCCACGCTCCAGCGCGGCCAGGTCGGTGGCGGCGTCGAGCTCGGCCAGTTCGGCCTTCCAGCCTTGCAGCAGCTCGGGCAGCTCGGCAGGCGGGCGGCGGTGGCGGCGTGCCAGGCTCATCCAGGCCGACACGCGGGCATCGAGTTCGTTCAGGCGCTCCGGGTCGAGTTCGGTGTGGCCCAGCACGCCGTGCAGGCTGTGGGCAGCGTCCTGCAGCTGGGCCTGCGCTTCCCGCAGCACCTCCAGGGCGTTGCCCAGTCGGGGGTCGTAGCTGGCCACTTCGTCCAGCGCGTCGATGGCGCGTGCGGCCAGGCTTTCGGCGTTGACTTCGGCTTCGGAGACGGCGTCCAGCGCCAGCTGGGCCGCGTCCAGGATGGACTGGCCATGGCTCAGGCGGGTGTGCTCGGCGTTGAGCTCGTCCCACTCGCCCGCTTGCGGAGAGAGCTTGTCCAGCTCGGCGATCTGCCACTGCAAGCGTTCACGCTCGCGCTCCAGGTCGGCTTGTTGGGTGCGGGCGTCGTGCAGTCGCTTGTGGGCCTCGCGGCGCGCCACCCAGGCTGCTTGCAGGGCGGCGGTGTCCACGCCGGCTTGCTCGTCGACCAGCTCGCGCACGCTGTCGGGGCGGGTCAGGCTCTGCCAGGCGTGCTGTCCATGGATGTCGACCAGGTGCTCACCCAACTCGCGCAACTGCGTGAGCGTGGCCGCACCGCCGTTGACCCAGGCTCGGCTCTTGCCCTGGGCGTCGACCACGCGTCGCAGCAGCAGGCTGCAGGCGCCGGCCGGTTCGTCGGGCCACTCGCTGGTGTCGAAGCCGGCCTCCTCCAGCCAGGGGCGCAGCCGCTGGGCCAGCGCGGGCGTGAGGTCGAACTCGGCGCTCAGGTCGGCGCGAGCCGCGCCTTCGCGCACCACACCGGCATCACCACGGCTGCCCAGGGTGAGTTGCAGGGCGTCGATCAGGATGGACTTGCCCGCACCGGTCTCACCGGTCAGCGCGGTGAAGCCGCTGTCCAGTTCGATGTCGAGTTCGGTGACGATGACGAAGTCACGCAGGCTCAGGCGGCGCAGCATGGCTTTCAGCTCACTCCTTCGTTCCAGCGCAGCTTGCGGCGCAGGGTCGCGTAATAACTCCAGCCTTCGGGGTGCAGGAAACGCACCTTGTGTGCCGAGCGCCGCACCGTGATGCGGTCGCGGTGCAGCAGGCTGGCCAGGGATTGCATGTCGAAGTTCATGCTGGCGTCGCGGCCGGCCACGATCTCGATGCTCACCGTGCCCGTGTCTGGGATGACGATGGGCCGGTTCGACAGCGTGTGCGAAGCAATCGGCACGATCACCCAGCCGCCCAGCGCCGGGTGCAGAATCGGGCCGCCGGCGGACATGGCGTACGCCGACGAACCAGTGGGCGAGGCCACGATCAAGCCGTCGGCCCGGTAGTTGGCGATGAATTGGCCGTCGACCTCGGCGCGCAGCTCGACCATGCTGGCCGTGGCACCGCGGCTGACCACCACCTCGTTGATGGCGTGGCCTTCGTAGATGGTTTCCAGCTCGCCATTGCGGTGCGGGCGCAACACGGCGCCTTCGAGCATGTGGCGGGTTTCGGCCTCGTACTGGCCGCTGAGGATCAGGGGCAGGGCGGTGGCGACGTCTTTCAACTGGATGTCGGTGATGAAGCCAAGGCGCCCCTGGTTGATCCCCACCAGCGGGATGTCGTAGCGGGCCAGCTCGCGGGCGGTGGCCAGCATGGTGCCGTCGCCGCCGAGCACGATGGCCACGTCACACTGCTCGCCGATCTCGCGCATGCTCAGCGCGGGGTAGTCGGTCATGCCGGTGTTGAGCGCGGTCTCGGCTTCCAGCGACACGTCCAGGCCGGTGCGGGCCAGCAGGTGGGCCACGTCTTCCAGCACGGCGCGGATGCCGCGGGCCTGGAATTTACCGACCAGGGCGGCGTGGCGGAATCGGCAGGGAAGCTGATTGGGCATGCGCGGAATTACACCACAGCGATGTGTCGGCAAACCCCGCGAAATCGGACGCCTGCCCAGGGGGGAGCAGCGAGCCCGTGCGCAGTCCTTAGAATGGACGAACCATGCTGGATGACCGTGCCAAGATCTTGTTGAAAGCGCTGGTCGAGCGCTACATCGCCGACGGGCAGCCCGTCGGCTCGCGCACCTTGTCCCGGGCCTCGGGGCTGGAGCTGTCCGCTGCCACGATCCGAAACGTGATGGCCGACCTGGAAGAGCTTGGCCTGATCGTCAGCCCGCACACCTCGGCCGGGCGCGTGCCCACCGCGCGCGGCTACCGATTGTTCGTGGACACCATGCTCACGGCGCGTCCGCTGAACATGGGCGACTTCTCGGCCGAGACCCGCGACCAGCTCCAGCCCGACCAGCCCCAGCGCGTCATCTCCAACGCGGCGCAGATGCTTTCGAGCCTGTCGCAGTTCGTGGGCGTGGTCACGGCGCCGCGCAAGGCCACGGTGTTCCGCCACATCGAGTTCCTGCGCCTGGGCGAAAAGCGCCTGCTGGTCATCCTGGTCTCGCCAGATGGCGACGTGCAAAACCGCGTGATCTTCACCGCGCAAGACTACAACCCCGCTCAGCTGATCGAAGCCAGCAACTTCCTGACCGAGCATTACAGCGGCCTGACCATCGAAGAGATGCGTGAGCGGCTCAAGCGCGAGGTCGACCAGTTGCGCACCGAAATCGGCAGCCTGATGCAGGCGGCGGTGCAGGCTGGCAGCGAGGTCGAGGCCGAGTCGCAGGAAAGCGTGGTCGTCTCGGGTGAGCGCAACTTGCTGACGGTGCAGGACTTCTCCAGCGACATGGGCTCGCTGCGTCGCATGTTCGATCTGTTCGAGCAAAAGACGCAGCTCATGCGCCTGCTCGACGGCTCCAGCCGCGCCGAGGGCGTCAACATCTACATCGGTGGCGAAAGCCAGGTGGTGCCTTTTGAAGAGCTGTCGGTGGTCTCCGCCCCCTACCAGATCGACGGGCGGGTGGTCGGCACGCTGGGCGTGATCGGGCCCACCCGCATGGCCTATGACCGCATGATCGAGATCGTCGACATCACCTCGCGCCTGGTGTCGAACGCTTTGAGTCAAAAATGAAACGGGCGTGAACCCGAACTGAGCAGAGGGGGTGGAGTCGCGCGGCCCGCCTACAATCGCGAACTGTTTTAGGGGGCCTCTAGCTCATGCTTGGTTAGAGCAGCGGACTCATAATCCGTTGGTGCCGGGTTCGACTCCCGGGGGGCCTACCACCCTGACCAGGGGCGTCGCTCGGGAGAGCGGCGGTTCGCGCGGTCATTTGCCCGCTTTTCGTGGCACCGCAGCCCAGCGTTTTGACGCACATTGTCACAATTCGGTGTTGTCCCCAGCGCGGACAACCCGCGAAGGTCGCCGCTTGTTCGGGATGCCCCGGATGCCTTGCCAAGGCGCGACCTTTGCAATGCGCTGACACCTTGCCCGCCCACCATGCCCACGCGCCGCCTGATCACGCTGGATGACCGCGCCCGCAGCCGCCTCGGACTGTGGATGGCGCTGTTGGGCGTTGCCTGCATGCTGGGCAGCGTCGTGTTGCTGGGGCTGGGCTTCATGCGCCAGCTGGGCTGAAAACCCTCTCGCCGCGTCGCGCATCGGTGTCGGTGCGCCGAAGTGGCGCCGGGTGCACCAGGCGCACAGCTGCGGTGCGGCGGCTCCCGGCTTTGGTGTGCAACCAGGCTGCCAACGGCACCACCTCCCTCCACGGACACAGGCCTTTCTCAGGCAAACGCCCTTGGCACGCTTGATGCATTGGCCTCTTCGGTATTACCACTTGTTCAATCCGTAATAACTGTGGATGGGCCGATCATGTTGTCTGAAGCTGTGTTGAAGCGTCTGGTGGGTGGGGTCAAGGCCATGGTGGCCGTGGCCGCCGTGGTGGGGTCGCAGGTCAGCTGGGCGGCTCAGCCGCTGAAGGTGGGCTACAGCGACTGGCCAGGCTGGGTGGCCTGGCAGGTGGCCATCGACAAGGGCTGGTTCAAGCAGGCGGGCGTGGACGTCAAGTTCGAGTGGTTCGATTACTCGGCCTCGATGGAGGCTTTTGCGGCCGGCAAGATCGACGCCGTGACCATGACCAACGGCGACGCCCTGGTCACGGGTGCCGGCGGTGCCCGCAGCGTGATGATCATGCTGACCGACTACTCCAACGGCAACGACATGATCATCGGCAAGCCCGGCATCAAGTCGCTCAAGGACATCAAGGGCAAGAAGGTGGCGGTGGAGTTCGGCCTGGTCGAGCACCTGCTGCTGCTCAATGGCCTCAAGAAGGCCGGCATGAAAGAGTCCGACGTCACCCTGGTCAATGCCAAGACCAACGAGATGCCGCAGGTGCTGGCTTCGGGCGACGTGGCGGCTGTGGGGGCCTGGCAACCCATCGCGGGCCAGGCCATCAAGGGCCTGCCGGGTTCGCGCCCCATCTACACCTCGGCCGACGAGCCGGGCCTGATCTACGACGTGCTGGCCGTCAGCCCCACCAGCCTGGCCGCGCGCAAGGCCGAGTGGCAGAAGGTGGTGCTCGTGTGGGACAAGGTCGTGAGCTTCATCAACGACCCGAAGACCCAGCCTGAGGCGCTGAAGATCATGGCGGCGCGCGTGGGTGTGCCAGCCGATTCGTACGCGGCCTTCTTGAAGGGCACCAAGCTGCTCTCGCTCAAGGAAGGCAAGGCCATCATGGCCAAGGGCGAGGGCTTCAAGTCGCTGCACGGCTCCACCAAGATCGCCGATGACTTCAACGTGGCCAACGACGTCTACAAGAAGGCGCAGCCGATCGATGGCTACATCGACGCATCGCTGACGAACGCGGCCGCGAAGTGAGCTGCAAAGGCTGAGCCGCCGAGTCGTTCGGCTGCTCAGCCGCAGGCCGACGCGTCACCCGGTCACCTGGGCCGCGTCGGCCCCTCACCACCCTCCTGAAACCTGCAGAACGGGATCACCATGAGTGCCTCCGCCTGGTTCGCCGTGCGCGCGCCCCTGACGCCTCGACGCAAGTTGCTGCTGGGCATCGGCTCCTTCGTGCTGCCGCTGCTGCTGTGGGCCGCCGTGAGCTACGTGCCGTGGTTGTGGCACCCGCAGGTGCTGGTGACCTCGGCCGGCGAGGTGGACTACCTGGAGGTGGGCATGCGCATGGACCGCGCGCTGTTCGCCGACGAGGTGGTGGCCATGCAGGAGGCGGGCAAGGCGCCGCCGCAAGGCACGCCGGCCAACCCGGTCTACCTGCCGGCGCCGCACGAGGTGGCGCGTGCCTTCTACACGGCTTTCACGACGGCGCCCGAGCAAAAGGACGGCCTGTGGTTGCACGAGAGCCTGTGGCAGAGCATGCAGGTGATCTTCTGGGGTTTCGTGATCTCGTCGCTGGTCGGGGTGCCGCTGGGCATCCTGTGCGGGGTCTACACGCCCATCGCCAGGCTCAACGAGCCCTTCATCGAATTCTTTCGCTACCTGCCTGCGCCGGCCTTCGGGGCGCTGGCCGTGGCCATCCTGGGCATCCACGACGGGCCGAAGATCGCCATCATCGTCATCGGCACCTTCTTCCAGCAGGTGCTGGTGATCGCCAACACCACGCGCAAGCTGGAGTTCGGCCTGCTCGAAGCGGCGCTGACGCTGGGCACCCGGCGCTGGAAGCTGCTCAGCCGCGTGGTGCTGCCCGGCATCCTGCCCGACCTGTACCGCGATCAGCGCGTGCTGCTGGGCTGGGCCTGGACCTACCTCATCGTGGCCGAGCTGATCGGCACCAGCTCGGGCATCACCTTCTTCATCACGCAGCAGGCGCGCTACCAGCACTTCGACAACGTTTACGCGGCGATCGCCATGATCGGCATCATCGGGCTGGGCATCGACCTGGTGCTGGCGTGGTTGGGACGGCGGCTCTTTCCCTGGGATCGCTCTCAGGGCAAGTCTTGATCGTGGGAGCTTGGGGGGCATGACATGAGCGACAACTCAGTTTCCAAGGTGAGCTACCGCGATCAGTCCGAGGCGGTGAAGGCCCGGTTTGATCGGCTCAAGGCGCGCGACGTGGTACTCGAGGTCAAGGGCCTGGGCAAGGTCTACGACTCGCACCAGGGGCCGGTGACGGCGCTCAAGGGCGTCGACTTCAAGGTGCACCGGCGCGAGTTGGTGTGCGTGCTGGGGCCGTCGGGCTGCGGCAAGTCCACGCTGATCCGCATCCTGGCGGGGCTGGAGTCGTACTCGAGTGGCGAGGTGCTGCTCGATGGTGAGCCGGTGCAGGGGCCGTGCAAGGACCGTGGCATGGTCTTTCAGGGCTACACGCTGTTTCCGTGGCTGACGGTCAAAAAGAACGTGATGTTCGGGCTGGAGGTCAATGGCGCGGGCCACAACGAGGCGGAGTCGCAAGCGCGGCAGTGGCTGGAGCTGGTGGGCCTGACCAAGTTCGCCGACGCCTACCCGCATCAGCTCTCGGGTGGCATGAAGCAGCGCGTGGCGATTGCCAGGGCGCTGGCCAACCAGCCGCGCATCTTGCTGATGGACGAGCCCTTCGGGGCGCTGGACGCACAGACGCGCGCCAAGATGCAGGCGCACCTGCTGGAGATCTGGCGCAACATCGACATCACCATCCTGTTCATCACGCACGACCTGGACGAGGCGGTGTACCTGGCCGACCGCATCCTGGTGCTCAAGGCGCACCCGGGTGAGGTGCAGGAGCTCATCGAGGTGCCCGTGCCCAGGCCGCGCAGCCCGCTGCAGTTCGACAGCCCCGAATTCCGCGCCACCAAGGCGCACATCGAGGCACTGATCCACCCGCCTGAAGCGCACACCGACGACGGCGACCCGGAGCCCGATGTGGTGCCCCAGGTCATTCGCCTGACCAGCGTCGGTGACGACGTCGAGTGAGGAGCGAGCCATGTTCTGGTCTCACCTGACCTGGGCCGAGTTGCCCGACGCCCTCAAGGCCGCTGGCCATGCCGCCATCCTGCCCGTGGGCGCGACCGAGCAGCACGGCCCGCACATGGGTTGCGGCATGGACACCGAGATCGCCGACAAGCTCTGCCGTGCGGTGTCCCAGGCCACTGGCGTGCCCATGCTGCCGCCGCTGCCCTATGGCTGCTCGCTGGGCCACAGCCGCCGCTGGCCGGGCACCATCGCCGTGCAGCCCATCACCCTGATCGAGCTCGTCAAGCAGATCGGTGATGGCGCGTATCACAGCGGGGTGCGCAGGCTCTTCATCGTCAACACCCACGTGACCAACGCGGCGCCCTTGCGATGCGCGCTGGAGATGCTTCGCGCCGAGCACGACGACCTGATGGTCGCCGTCATCAACTCGCCAGACATCAGTGAGCGGGTCAGGGCGTTTCACTTTGCCGACGCGGTGGACTGGCATGCCAACGATGCCGAGACCTCGCTGATGCTGGCGGTGTCGCCCGAGATGGTGCGGCCCGACAAGCTGGCCGAAGGCGACGACCCCGATCGCACCGCCGGCCAGGTGTTCGCGCACCCGGTCAACCGCACCAGCGCCAATGGGGTGACGGGCTTGCCGAGCCGGGCCACGACCGAGAAAGGGCGCGAGGCCTTTGGCTGGATGGTGCAGGACCTGTCCGACTTGGTCCGCAAAGGGCTCACGCAGGAGCCCCCGCTGCCGCATTCGTACTTCGAGCCCTGCTGGGGCGGCGCTGGACCGCCCGGTGCGGCCGCAGCCCGCTGATCGCTGACCGCACCAACCCGTCGCATCGCCAACCGTTTGTTTCGTCCTCGGGTCACGAGCCCGAAGGCCCTTTGTCGTCCGTTCTCAAACCCGGAGTCCGTCCATGTCGTCCCCTGAGTTGTTCCCCGTCAAGTCGCCCGAAGAGATCGCTGCCATCCAGCAGTCGCTCAAGGCCAAGGGCGTGAAGTACTGCATCGGCGCCTACGTCGACATCCATGGTGTGCAAAAGGCCAAGGTGGTGCCCATCGACCACCTGCCGCAGATGGCGGCGGGCTCGGAGCGCTACACCGGCTACGCGCTCGACGGCCTGGGCCAGGCCCCCAACGACGACGAGCTGACCTCGGTGCCCGACCTCGATCACATCGTGCAGCTGCCCTGGGAGCCCAAGGTGGCCTGGATGCCGGCCGACAACCACTTCCAGGGCAAGCCTTACCCGCTGAGCACCCGCGTGGCGCTCAAGAACGTGCTGGCGCAGGCCGCCGAGATGGGCTTCGGCATGAACCTGGGCATCGAGTGCGAGATCTACCTGCTGAAAAAACAAGCCGATGGCACCTTGAGCGTGCCCCACGCCAACGACAAGCTGGTCAAGCCTTGTTATGACGTGCAGGGCTTCATGGACAACTTCAGCTGGCTCGACAAGGTGGGCGGCTGCATCAACGACTTGGGTTGGGACCTCTACTCCTTCGACCACGAGGACGCCAACGGCCAGTTCGAGTTCGACTTCAACTACAGCGACGCGCTCACGAGCTGCGACCGCCTGACCTTTTTCCGCATGATGGCCAAGCACTACGCCGAAGAAGAGGGCCTGATCGCCACGATGATGCCCAAGCCCTTTGCCAACAAGACGGGCACGGGCGCGCACTTCAACATGTCGCTGTACGACCTGAAGACGGGCAAGAACCTGTTTGCTTGCGACCCGAAAGAAGACCCGCGCGGCATTGGCCTGACGCCCCTGGGCTACCAGTTCGTGGCCGGCATCCTCAAGCACGGCCGAGCCCTGTGCGCGGCCTTCGCGCCCACGGTCAACAGCTACAAGCGCCTGGTGCGCCGCGGCGCCATGAGCTACTTCTCGTGGGCGCCGGTGTTCAACTCGTATGGCTCGAACAATCGGACCAACTCGGTGCGCATCCCGGCCGGTGGCGGGCGCTGCGAGTCGCGCAACGCCGATGGCGCGGTGAACCCCTACCTGGCCGCAGCGCTGGCCCTGGCCGCAGGGCTGGAGGGCATCCGCGAGGGCCTGAACCCGGGCCTGCCCAACGAAGACAACCTGTACGAGCTCAGCGATGCACAGCGCCGCGAGCGCGGCATCGACTTCCTGCCGCAGACGCTGCAGGAGGCGGTGCAGGCCTTCGCGGCAGACCCGCTGGTCGAGCGCACGCTGGGCAAGGAGCTGCGCGACGAGTTCATCACCTACAAGACGCAGGAGTGGGAGGCTTATCACCTGTCGGTCAGCCAGTGGGAGGTCGAGCGCTACAGCCACATGTTCTGATGTCGGCCTGGCCTGGGGCAAGCGATGCCCTCGGCCGCAAGACACCTGTCGCAGGCGACCTCAGCGCCACACACATCAGATCAAACCGGGACCTCACCATGCCAAGCAACCTGCCATCCACCGTGGCCCTGGCCGCCGACCAGCGCAACAGCCCCGTGGCGCGCATCAGCGTGTCCATGCCTGAAGACCTGCTGGCCGAGCTCGATGGCATGGTGTCGGCCCGGGGCTTCGAGAGCCGCTCGCAGGCCATCTCGGAGATGATCAACCTGCAGTTGCTGGAGCACAAACGCCAGCTGGGCGACGAGGTGATGGTGGGCACCATCACCTTGCTCTACGACCGCTCGGTGCGCGGCCTGCAAAAGGAGCTGGCCGACCTGCAGTGCGACCACATCGACGAGGTCATCAGCTCCTTGCACGTGCACCTGATGGGGCAGCAGATGATGGAGGTGATCCTGGTGCAAGGGCCGGCCGCTCGGCTGCAGGCCATCGCCAACCGCATGACCGCGCTGCGGGGCGTGGTCACCGGACGGCTGCAGCTCATGGCCGCTACCATGCCGCCATTGCACCCGCCTCATCCCATGTCAACGGGCAAGGGCTGAGGGCCTGTTGTCCCGTTGCGGAGCGTTGCCCCTGGGACAGGCTCCGCGCACTCAAGGGTTGGGGTCCAGCGGCCAGAAAAACCGGGTGTTTGCCTGCCGCCCTGGCAGGTGCAGGCTCGTCTGCACAGGCTCGCTGTGGGCCAGCAGCTGTCCGCGCCGGTACACCCGCAGGCGGTGGGCGCGCAGTCGCAAGGCCTCGACGGGGTCGCGCGCCTGCAGCAACACGAAGCTGGCTTCGCAGCCCACCTGCAGGCCGAAGTGCTCGAGCCCCAGGATGCGTGCAGGCGTGCTGGTCACGGCCTCGAAGCACCGTCGTATCGCGGCCTGGCCCGTCATCTGGGCCACGTGCAGCCCCATGTGGGCAACTTCGAGCATGTCGCCCGAGCCCAGGCTGTACCACGGGTCCATCACGCAGTCATGCCCGAAAGCAACCGGCACACCGGCAGCCAGCAGCTCGGGCACACGGGTCATGCCGCGCCGCTTGGGGTAGGTGTCGTGGCGGCCCTGCAAGGTGATGTTGATCAGCGGATTGGCGACCACGTTGATGCCGGCCTCGGCCATCAGCGGGATGAGTTTGCTGACGTGGTAGTTGTCCATGCTGTGCATGGACGTCAGGTGCGAGCCCGTGACCCGGCCGTGCAGGCCCAGGCGCTGGGTTTCGGCGGTGAGCGTGTCGATGTGGCGCGACATCGGGTCGTCGGACTCGTCGCAGTGCATGTCAACGCGTTTGCCTTGGGCGGCCGCGAGCTCGCAGAGCATGCGCACGCTGGCGGCGCCGTCGGCTTGTGTGCGTTCGAAGTGCGGGATGCCTCCCACCACGTCCACGCCACGGCGCAAGGCCTCTTGCAGCAGATCCAAGCCGCCAGGCGAGCGCAGCACGCCGTCCTGTGGGAAAGCCACCAGCTGCAGGTCGAGCCAGGGGGCCACCTGCCGCTTGACTTCGAGCAGCGCGTCCACAGCCAGCAGGCGCGGGTCGCAGGTGTCGACGTGGGTGCGGATGGCCAGCAGGCCACGGGCCACCGCCCAGTCGCAGTAGGCGAGGGCGCGTGCCATCACCGCTTCCTGCGTGAGGTCAGGCTTGAGTTCGCCCCACAGGGCGATGCCTTCGAGCAAGGTGCCACTCTGGTTGACGCGTGGCAGGCCGTGGCTGAGCGTCGCGTCCATGTGGAAGTGGGCGTCGACGAAAGGCGGGCTCAGCAACATGCCGCCGGCGTCGACCACCTCGTGGGCAGGTGCCTGCTGGGCGGTCAGGCCTTCGGTGACCGCCACGATGAGGCCGTTTTGCACGGCCACGCCCACGTCGGTGCGCCCATCGGGCAGGTTCGCGTGCTGGATCAGGAGGTCGAGCATGGCCTGTTTCGTGGTGTAGCCCGTGGGCGGTGTCAGGTGCTTCGGTTGGCCAGGTAGGCGCGCCAGCCGCCAAAGTGCGTGATGTCGGTGGCGCCTTCGGTGCCGATGCCTTCGCAGATGAAGCCGGGCACCACGCGACCGTCTGCCAACTCTACCTTGCCGATGCCCAGTGGCGCGGGGATGCCGGCCACGAAGCTGCCGAAGTGCTCAGCAGGCACTTCCCACACCTCCAGCGGGATGGCCTGACCACCTTCTGTCACGCGGACCATGCCGGGCCGGGCGACGGGGCCTCCAGGCAGGGCGAAGAGCTTGTAGCGCGGTGCCGAGTCGATGGCGCAGAGCAGGCGCGCGCCGCGCGAGGTCAGCTGGGGGTTGAGCGGCAGGCCGCTGAGGTGCGCGCCGCACACGGCCACGGGGATGGTGCCGCTGCGCGCTGGGTTGTCGGCCAACAAGCCTACGGGCTCACCCAGCTTGTCCACGTCGGCCAGTGACGTGGTGGTGGCCCCCATTGTGTAGCCGCCGACCTCCACCGAGAGGCAGCGCTGGAATCGGTCGGCCAGGCGCAGCAGCGTGATGTCCTTGTGCGCGGGGGCCGCCAGGGTGATGCCCCAAGGCAGGCCGGCGGCATCGCCATCAGACAGGAAGCCTGCGGGCACGGCCACGGCGGCGTAGTCCAGCAGGTTCATGTGGTTGGTGTAGTGGCCCAGGTGGCTGTTCAGGCGGATCGGGTCGGCCTGCATGTCGGCGATGCGGTAGATGGTGCCGGCCGTGGGGGTGAGCAGGCAGTCCACGCTTTGCCAGACCAGGTCGCACACGCGCTTGAGGGCCCTGAGCTGGTGCTGGGCCGAGAACAGCTCGGCGGCGGTTTTGGATCGGCCGGCTTCGATGATGCTGCGCACGGGCGGGAACACGGCCTCGGGCTGTTCATCGATGAAACCTCGGATGGCCTGGTAGCGCTCGGCCACCCACGGGCCCTCGTAGAGCAGGCGCGCGGTCTCGAGGAAGGGCGAGAAATCGACCTCGACGGGGGTGCCACCGAGCGAGATGGCGCGCTGCACCGCTGCTTCAAACAGTTGCTGGGCGGCGTCGTTGCCGAAGAAGGCCAGGTCCTGCGCGCGCGGCACGCCGAAGCGGAACGGCCCGCTCGAGAAGTCCACGCCATGTGGCGAGGCGGCACGACTGAAAGGGTCCGTGTTGTCGAAGCCAGCGGCCGCCAGCAGCACGTCGTGTGCGTCACCCGCGTGCAGCGCGAAGATGTTGACCGTGTCGAGCGAGCGGCATGCAGGCACCACGCCGGTGGTCGACAGCAGGCCACACGTGGGCTTCAGACCGATCAGGTTGTTGAACGCGGCGGGCACGCGACCCGATCCAGCCGTGTCGGTGCCCAGCGAGAAGCTGACCCAGCCTTTGGCGACGGACACGGCCGAGCCCGAGCTGGAGCCACCGCTGATGAAGTCCGCATCGAAAGCGTTGGCGCAGGCGCCATACGGCGAGCGCGTGCCGTTCAGGCCCGTGGCGAACTGGTCGAGGTTGGCCTTGCCCATGGGGATGGCGCCCGCATCCAGCAGGCGCTGCACCACGAAGGCGCTGGCGTTCGGGGTGTGGGCGAACTCGGGGCACGCGGCAGTGGTGGGGACCCCCGCCAGGTCGATGTTGTCCTTGATGACGAAGGGCACGCCGTAAAGCGGCAGGCTGTTGGCGTCCAGGCCTTCCAGCCGCGCCAGGTGGGGCTCGAGCTCGGCCTCGCTGAGGCGATGGATGAAGGCGTGGTGCGCATCGCTGGCACAACGGCGCGCGGCCTCGGCGATCACATCGCGCAACCTCAGGCCCTGGCGGTAGGCCGCGCGCAGGCTGGCGAGGTCGAAGCTCAGCTGGCTAAGGTCGGTGGCGGGCGGTTGGGTCGCGATCTCGGTCGGGGTCATCAAAGGGCTTCCTTCCTGGTGCGGGGCGTGTGCTGGGCGGCGCTCATGGGTTCATTTCGGGCCTGATTCGATCAGGATCAGCGTGTCCTGGCCGGCTGCAACCGGCGCGCCTTCGCGGCACAGCACGCGGTGGACGGTGCCATCGCAAGGCGCGGTGATGGCGAACTCCATCTTCATGGACTCGACCACCACCAGCACCTCGCCGGCTTTGACGCGCTGGCCGTCCTTCACAGACACCTGCCAGACGTTGCCGGGCACGCTGGTGGCCACGAAGCGACCGCCTGCGGGCAGGTCCAACTCGGTGTCAGGCGCGGCGCTGGACACGTCGCTTTCGCTGGCGAAGTCGGCCTGGCCATTGGCGATCCAGCGCTGACGCTCGGCCTCGAACGAGGCCTGCTGGCGTGCCTTGAAGGCGGCGATGCTGTCAGCCTGCTCGGCCAGGAAGCGTCGGTAGTTGCGCAGGTTGAAGCTCGAGTCTTCGACGCGCAGCGCGTAACCCCCGTGCGGAAAGGTGGCTCGGATGCGCAGCAGTTCGGCCTCGCTGACCGGGTGGAAGCGGATCTCGTCGAAGAAGCGCAGCAGCCAGGGTTGTGCAAAGGAGGGGTGCCCTGCTTCTGCGCCATGCCGCCAGCGGTTCCACATCTGCAGCGTGCGGCCGACGAACTGGTAGCCACCTGGGCCTTCCATGCCATAGACGCACAGGTAGGCGCCGCCGATGCCCACGGCGTTCTCGGGCGTCCAGGTGCGCGCGGGGTTGTACTTGGTGGTGACCAGGCGATGGCGCGGGTCCACCGGCGTGGCCACGGGTGCGCCCAGGTACACATCGCCCAGGCCGAGCACGAGGTAGCTGGCGTCGAAGACGATGTTGAAGACCTCTTCGAGGCTGTCCAGCCCGTTAATGCGGCGGATGAACTCGATGTTGCTCGGGCACCAGGGCGCATCGGGTCGCACCGATTGCATGTACTTCTCGATGGCCAGGCGCGTTTGCGCGTCGTCCCAAGACAGCGGCAGGTGCACCACGCGGTTGGGGATGGTGATGTCGTCCAGCGGGGGCAGGTGGTCTTCGACGTCGAGCAGCACGCGCAGCAGCTCGTCGCGTGACAGCACGGCTGGGTCGAAGTGCACTTGCAGCGAGCGGATGCCCGGGGTCATGTCGATGACACCCTTCAGCGTCTTCGGGCCTGCGCCGTCGATGAGCTTCTTGAGCTCGGCCATCAGGGCGTGCACGCGAAAGCGCAGCTCCAGGTCCAGCACCAGCGGGCCGAATTCCATCAGCACGTAGCGGTCGCCGGCCTGGCGCACCACCACGTGGGGCTTTTCGCCATCGGCGGGCACGTCGGCAAGGATGGGGCTGGGGCAGGCGTGCGCGTGGTCGTGGGGCGCAGCAGGCAGCGGTGTGTTCAGCGTGCGAATGCAGGCTTCGAGCACGGCCTCGCGCTCAGCGGCTTGTGCTGCGGAGATGCGATGAAAGCGCACGGTGTCGCCAGGGCGCAGTTGGCCCAGCTTCCACAACTCGGCGTTGACCACCACGGCCGGGCAGACGAAGCCGCCCAGGCTCGGGCCGTCGGGGCCGAGGATGACGGGCATGTCGCCCGTGAAGTCGATGGCGCCGATGGCGTAGGCGTTGTCGTGAATGTTGGACGGGTGCAGGCCGGCTTCACCACCATCCGTGCGGGCCCACTTCGGTCTCGGTCCGATCAGGCGCACGCCGGTGCGGCTGGAGTTGTGATGCACCTTCCAGTCGGCAGCGAAGAAGGTGGCGATGTCATCGGGCTGGAAGAAGTCGGGCGCGCCATGCGGACCGTAGAGCACGCCGATGTCCCAGTGCTGGCCGATGGTGGGGCGCGCTGCGGCCGAAACCTGCTGGCCCGAGGTGCCGGCGCCGGGGGCGGCCAGGTGCAGCACGTCGCCCACGCGCAGGTTGCGTCCGCCGTGGCCACCGAACTGGCCGAGCGTGAAGGTGGCGCGGCTACCCAGGTAGGTGGGCACGTCCAGGCCGCCGCCCACGGCCAGGTAGCTGCGCAGGCCGCTTTCGGCGCGGCCCAGCGTGAGCACGCTGCCGGCGCGCACGGCGTGGCTTTGCCACAGGGCCAGCGGTTGGCCGTCGAGTTCGGCCGGCATGGGCGCGCCCGTGAGCGCGATGACGGTGTCGACGTGGAACTTCAGCGTCGGGCCGGCCAGGGTGCATTCCAGCGTGGCGGCGTCGGGTGCGTTGCCCACCAGCCGGTTGGCCAGGCGGTGGGCGAGGGCGTCCATCGGGCCCGAAGGGGGCACGCCCACGTCCCACAGGCCTTGGCGGCCCGGCCAGTCCTGCACGGCGGTCTGCACGCCGGCGGCCAGCACCTCGATGGTGTCGGGGCGGAATTCGAATGTGCTCAGAAAGCGCGTGACCTGGCGGCCTTCGCGGAACACCGGGTGCTTGACCACCTGGCGCAGGTAGGGCAGGTTGGTCTCGATGCCGGCCAGGCGGGTGTCGGCGAGGGCCGCGTCCAGCTTGGCCAGGGCGGCCTCGCGAGTGTCGGCTGTGGCGATGAGCTTGGCCAGCATCGGGTCGTACCAGGCGGGCACCTCGGTGCCTCGCTCGACCCAGCCGTCCACGCGAGCCCCTTCGGGGAACGCGACCTCGGTCAGCAGCCCCGCACTGGGCTGGAAGTTGCGCGCCGGGTCTTCGGCGTACAGCCGCACCTGGATGGAGGCGCCTTGTGGCGTGGGCTGCAGCGAGCCCAGGTCCGGCAGTTCACCGGCGGCGAGCTTCACCATCCAGGCCACCAGGTCCACGCCACACACCTGCTCGGTCACGCCGTGCTCGACCTGCAGCCGCGTGTTGACCTCCAGGAAGTAGAACTGTGCCGTGTCGGCGTCGTAGACGTACTCCACCGTGCCGGCAGACCGGTAGTTCACGGCCTGGGCCAGGCGGACGGCGGTGTCCAGCAAGGCCTGGCGCTGGGCCTCGGTCAACCCTGGAGCCGGCGTCTCTTCGATGACCTTCTGGTTGCGGCGCTGCACCGAGCAGTCGCGCTCACCCAGGGCGATGACCTGACCGCGCCCGTCGCCGAACACCTGCACCTCGATGTGCCGCGCGTTCTCGACGAACTTCTCCAGGTACAGGCCCGCGTCCTTGAAGTTGGCCGAGGCCAGGCGCTGCACAGCGGCGAAGGCGTCGGCCAGCTCGGCGTCGCTGCGCACCAGGCGCATGCCGATGCCGCCGCCGCCCGCCGTGCTTTTGAGCATCACCGGGTAGCCGATGCGTGCGGCTTCAAGCTGAGCGTGGGCGATGTCATCCAGCAGGCCCGAGCCAGGCAGCAGGGGCACGTCGCTGCGCTGGGCCAGCTCGCGCGCGGTGTGCTTGAGGCCAAAGGCCCGCATCTGATCGGCGTTGGGCCCGATGAAAGCGATGCCTGCTGCTTCACAGGCCTCGGCGAAGCCGGGGTTCTCCGACAAGAAGCCGTAGCCGGGGTGGATGGCCTGGGCGCCGCATTCGCGCGCGATGCGCAGGATCTCGTCGGCGCGCAGGTAGCTTTCGGCGGCCGGGGCCGGGCCCACGCAGAAGGCTTCGTCGGCCTCGCGCACGTGGCGCGCGCTGGCGTCGGCTTCGGAGTAGACGGCCACGCTGCGCACGCCCAGGGCTTTGAGCGTGCGGATGATGCGGCAGGCGATGGCGCCTCGGTTGGCGATCAGGACCTTGTCGAACATGGGGGCGCTTCCGGGCGGGCCGTCCCGCGGGCGTGTGTCGCGCAGCGGGCCGTCCCGCTGGCCGTCTGGAACAGGATGTGATCGACTCGGTGGGTGAACAGCAAGGCTCGGGCCAACCGCTCAGCTCGCGGCCTCAACCGGGTCCCACACCAGCAGCTGGATGGGCGTCGGGTTGTAGGCGTTGCAGGGGTTGTTGAGCTGCGGGCAGTTCGAGATCAGCACCCACACGTCCATTTCGGCACGCATCTCCACGTACTTGCCGGGGCCCGAGACGCCGTCGGCGAAGGTGAGCTGGCCGTCGGCCGTCACCGGCACGTTCATGAAGAAGTTGACGTTGGGCACCAGGTCGGCCTTGCCCAGGCCGATGTCGGCGTGCTGGATGGCCAGCAGGTAGTTGTCGCGGCAGCTGTGCATGAACTTCTTTTGCAGCGCGTAGCGCACGGTGTTGCTCTCGGCGGCGCAGGCCCCGCCCAGCGTGTCGTGCCGGCCGCAGGTGTCGGCCGTGATGGTGAGCATGGGGCGGCCTTCGTTGCTCACCAGCACCGAGCCGGTCGTCAGGTAGATACCGCCCTGGTGCAGCAGGGTGTCGGTGGCGCTGTAGTGCTCGGCCAGGTCGCCGGCGTTGTAGAAGATCACGTCGGCGGCCTGGTTGCCTTCGAGGTCGACGATGCGCAGCGTCTGCCCGCGCTGGATCTGAAAGAGGATGGGCTCGCCGGCGGGGTGGCGCTGGTTCAACACCGCGTCGGCTTCGACCAAGGGGCTGTGCTGGATGCGGATGGCGGTCGCTTGGGTTGCGTTCATGGCGTGGGCTCCTGAGGCTCAGAGCGCGAACATGTCGCTGTTGTGGTGGGCGCGCGCGTTCTCGCTGCGGAAGGTGCGGCAGAAGTCGTCGACCGGGGCCGGGCCGCTGTGCCAGGCCACCACGCCCACCTGGGGCGGCGCGTAGGCCTCGCTCGGGTTGAGCGGGTGGGGCGCGGTCGAGACGGCCACCACCACGTCCATGTCCAGCCGCAACTCGACGAAGTCGCCCGCCTGGCTGTGGCCGGTCGCAAAGTGGAATCGTCCCTCCTCATCGACCGTGACCTTGCTGAACAGGTTGACCGGCGCGATCAGGTCGCGGCGGCTCAGGCCGTGCTTGCCGATTTCGATCAGCAGGCCGTCCTTGCCCGAGCGGTGCATGCCGTTTCGGTGGGCTTCGAAGCGGTGCTCGCCAAAGCGCCGCTGCATGGTGGGGGTGTCGAGCAGGGCGCCCATCGGGTCGTGCCAGCCCAGGCTGTCGGCGGTGAAGCTGGCCATCGAGCGCCCCATGTCGCTCATGAGCACGTGGCCGCGGCGGTAGTGGGCCGTGTGCTGCGCTTTGAGCGAGTCGGGCATGTTGTAGCGCTCGAGCGTGTGGTGCGCGGCGTAGAGCACCACGCTCACGTTGGCATCGGCACCAAGGCTGACGAAACGCAAGGACGTGCCGCGCTTGAGGCGCCACGACCAGTGGCCACCTCCCGGTACGCGCTCTGACCACAGGATGTGGTCGGTGCTCACGCCGGCCAACGAATCAACGGGCAGGCGCTGCCAGTGAGCGACGGCGTCAACCGGGGCAGAGGCGGGTGGGTTGTCGCGGGTGTGTTCGGGGTGCTGGGCTGACATGGTCTGACTCCTGGAGGGGCGGGACAAGCGCGAGAGACTCTGGTGTCGGCTCTTCGCCTTCATCAGGACCTCCCGGGCTTTTGTCCCTCCGTGGAGCCGCCACCGCTGTTGCCGTTGCGACCGAGTGCTCTCGGACCAGACAGCCGGCGTGACGCCGACTCGGAACCCTAGCGCTCATTCAGCCCTGAAGCGGTGACCGCGGTCCGAGCTGCTCTCGCAAGTCAGTAAGCAAATTGAGTGCCAGTGCCAGCGCGGGCTAGGCTAGGCAGCCTGCACCACCATCGTGCGCGCACGGGCCAACGTGCCGAGCTGGTCGCCCAGGTGCGTGCGCAGTGAGCATCAAGGGGACTGTTGCTGCGCCAGATCGGGGCGCCTGAGCACCCGGGGCGGCGGCCAGGCGCTGGTGTCCACGCGGTAAAAAGCCAGTAACTCATCGAACAGCGCAGGGTGGTGCGTACGCAGCTCCAGCCCTTGCTCGAAGAAGGCTTCTGTCACCACCGCAAAGAACTCGGCCGGGTTGCTGGCGCCGTAGGGGTCGAGGAAGGTGTCTTCCTCCCCGCGATCCAAGGCAGCCAGCAGCGCCTCGAACTCCGCCTGCATCACCCTCGACCAACTGGCTTGTCGTGTCGCGCTGGGCAGTGCCGGGATGCCATCGGTCAGCCCTGCCTCCGAGTCCAGCTGGTGCGCGAACTCGTGGATGACCACGTTCCAGCCGTCAACGGGGTCGGCGGCGCCAACCAGCACGTCCTCCCACGACAGGATCACCTGTCCCTCCTGCCATGACTCGCCTGCCCGCCAGTCGCGGCCCGACTGCACCACGCCGATCTCGTCGGTGTGCGCGATGTCGACTTCGAACGCACTCGGGTAGACCAGCACCTGCCTGAGAGCCGGGTAGTAGTCGTTCGGGCGGTTGAGCAGCAGCAGGCAGGCCTGCGCCGCGATGGTCACGCGAACCTCGTCGTCGATGACCTGGCCCTGGCAGCCGACAAATGCCTTTTCCGCCAGGAAGACCTGGATGTGGCGCCGGAGCTGAACCTGCAGGTCCGCAGGCAGGGACGCCGCCAGGGGCACATTGCGCCGGATGATCGCCCGCCAGGCCGGTGGGAAAGCCTGGCCTTGCTGGCGCACACGCCGTTGCGTGACCAGACGTGGCTGCCAGATGAGCCAGGCAATCAGCATCAAAGCCAGGATGGTGACGATCAGGATGGGCAAGAGGTTTGCGGGGGCGTTCGGCGTCGATGCTCAAGCATACACAGCGGCCACGGCCGGGGCAGGGTGTGGCGCCCCGCACAAAATCAGGGCATGCTTGCGTTTACCGGTGCTGTTTTGCGGTTTCAAACCGGGCAGGATTCCTAGAATCGGTGCACTCATTGCCACTGACCATGTCCGCCTTGCCGAAAAGCACGAACGATGACGAGGAACGCCGGCTGGCGTCCTTGGCTCGCCACGGTGTTCTCGACACCCCCCCCGAACAGGCCTTCGATGACCTGACGCAGCTGGCTGCCCAGGTCCTGGGCATGCCCATTGCCCTGGTCAGCCTCATTGACCGCGACCGGCAGTGGTTCAAGTCCCGGGTGGGCATCGATGTCTGCAGCACCCCGCGCGACTTCGCCTTCTGCGACCACGCCATCCGGCAACCCGATGTCATGGTGGTCGAAGACGCCAGCGCGGACCCTCGCTTCGCCAGCAACCCGCTGGTCACGGGCGATCCGTTCATCCGCTTTTACGCCGGGGCGCCCCTGGTCGCCGACGATGGCTTGGCCCTGGGCACCCTGTGTGTCATCGACCGCCAGCCCCGAAGGCTGCTCCCTGACCAGCGCGAGACCCTGGCCCTGCTGGCCAGGCAGGTCATGGCCCAGCTCAATTTGCGCAGGCAGGCAATGCGCCTGGAGACCTTGCTGCACGAGCTGCAAGACCGCACCCAACTGCTGAGCCAGCTCTCTCACCGCGTGCCAGGCGTCATCTACCAGTTCAGGCTCTACCCGGACGGCCGAAGCTGCTTCCCGTACGCCAGCGAGCGCATGTGGGACATGTACGAAGTCCACCCGGAAGAGGCCCTGCATGACGCGTCCTGCGTCATCGCGCGCATCCACCCGCAGGACGTGCAAGCCGTGCTCGATTCCATCGAGACCTCTGCCACCAACCTGCTGCCGTGGCGACACGAGTACCGCGTCGTGCTGCCTCAGCAGGGCACCAGGTGGCGCTTTGGTGACGCGGTGCCGGAGCGCCTTCCCGACGGCAGTGTGCTGTGGCACGGCTTCATCACCGACATCACCGAGCGAAGGCTGCACCAGGAGCGCACGCACCGCCTGGCCTACTACGACCCGCTCACAGGCTTGCCCAACCGCCGCTTGCTGATCGATCGCCTCGAGCGCGAATTGGCGCACCTGCGGCGCTGCGGCCGACTCGGGGCCTTGTTGTTCATCGACCTGGACAACTTCAAACAGATCAACGACGCGCGCGGCCATGCCGTGGGCGACGACCTGCTCAGGCAGGTGGCTCAGCGCTTGTCCAGCGTGCTGCGCCAGGACGACACCGTGGCCCGGCTGGGCGGCGATGAGTTCGTCGTGCAGGTGGGCAACCTCGACCCCGATGTGGAGGTCGCCGCCAGGCAGGCCCGCCTGGTGGCCGAGAAGGTGCGCACCGTGCTGGAAGGGCGCTACGAGGTCTCGGGGTTCCCTTACAGCAGCACCGGCAGCATCGGTTTGACCTTGTTCCCGCGCGGTGACGCCACCACCGTCGACGACCTCCTGCGCGAAGCCGACACCGCCATGTACCGCGCCAAGTCGGGTGGGCGCAATCGCATCGAGTTCTTCGAGGCGACCATGCAGTCCGAAGTCGAAGAGCGGCTGGCCATGGAGCAGGACCTGCAGCTCGCCTTGGCGGGCGAACAGTTCGATGTGCACGTGCAGCCCCAGGTCGACGCCCAGGGTCGCATCATCGGTGGCGAGTTGCTGATGCGTTGGCAGCATCCCCAGCGGGGCAACGTGCCACCCAACGTCTTCATCCCGCTGGCCGAAGAGTCCACGCTGATCCTGCAGTTGGGGCAGATGGTGTTGCAGCGCGCCTGCGAGGCCCTTGCCAGGCTGCAGCAGGCGGGGCGGCAGTGGACGCTGTCGGTCAACGTCAGCCCGCGCCAGTTCCGCAGCCCCGATTTCGTGGACTGTGTCTCACACGCGCTCAAAGAAGCCGGCGCCGACGCGCGTGGCCTGATCCTGGAGGTCACCGAAGGCCTGTTGATCGAGAACTGGCAAGACACGGTCTCGCGCATGAGCGAGCTGGTGGCCCTGGGACTGCGTTTCTCGATCGACGATTTCGGCACGGGCTACTCCAGCCTGGCCTACCTCAAGAAGCTGCCGCTGTACGAGCTCAAGATCGACCGCACATTCGTGCGCGACACGCCGTCCGATCCCAACGACACGGCCATCGTCGAGGCCATCCTGTCGGTGTCGCAACACCTGGGGCTGCGCGTGGTGGCCGAGGGCGTCGAGACCGAAGAGCAGGCCGTCTTCCTGACCAGCCACGGTTGCCAGTGCCTGCAGGGCTACCTCTTCGCCAGGCCGATGCCCCTGGCCGGTTGGCTGGACGACGTCATGGCCTGAGGCCCGGGCGCGTCAGCATGCCAAGGAAGGCGCAAACCGAGCGTCTGCTGGCAGCTCGACCCGCCAGGCCTTGGCGTGCACCAGCAAGGCATCACCCAAAGCTGTCTTCAATGTCAGCGAGGTGGGCGAATCACCCCGGGAGGGTGCTTCGAGGACCACGCCTTTGACCCTGTGCGCGTTCGAGCCATCGCACCATTCGGCCTCGTCGATGCGACCGATCAAGCTGGATGGCAGGCCCTCCCAGCTTGCTTCAATCAGGTGCCACCTCACGCCCAGCAGGTGACCGCCACTTCGTGTGGGGTCCAACTGGCGCCGATCCCCGCCGACCTTGGCCGCAGCCAGCACCACCACGAGGTCCGCGCCATGCTGCTCCACCCGAGCGATCTCGGACCCCGCCAGCTCGATCAACCATGACACATCGCTCGTCATGGCGTGTGAGCGGGGGTTCCGTCGTCTGCGCAGGACCCATCGGAGGACGCCTGAAAAATCAGCACCTTCAAGGCCCGCTCAGGTGAGGCGTCGTCGAACGCTGGCGGGTTGGCCAGGCGCTCGACAAAGCGCAGCGACGGTGCAGCTTCCTGCATGAGCTTCAGCAGAAAACCCGTCTCCAGCTTGGTCGAGTTCAGGCAGAGCATCGCGTGGCCTCCTGGGGCCAGCAAGTCGGGCAGGCGGCGCATCAGGCGCACATAGTCCTTCTCGGCCACGAAACTGCCTTTTTGGTAAGCAGGCGGGTCCACGATGACCAGGTCATGAGGGCCGCTTCTGCGCAACTTGCCCCATGAGCTGAAGATGTCGTGTGGCAGGAAACTCGCACCTTGGCCCAAGCCATTGAGTGCGTGGTTCTGCTTGCCGATGTTCAGTGCACCGCCCGCCATGTCCACGTTGACCACCTGCGATGCGCCTGCCTGCATGGCCACCACCGAGAAGGCGCAGGTGTAGGCGAACAGGTTGAGCACCCGCGCACCAGGCTGAGCCTGCATGCGATCGCGAACCCATTGACGGCCAGCTGCCATGTCCAGGAACAGCCCGTGGTTCAGGCCCCTTGGCAGGTGCACACGAAAGCGAACCGGGCCCTCGCTCACGGTGTGCGGGTCGGGCACATCGCCAGACAACACCCGGGTCTCCGATCGAGCCTCCTGGCGAAGCTGAAACACGCAATTCAGTGGCTCTGTCGGCGCCAGCACCGACCAGCGTTCACGCAGCGCTTCGAGCACGTTGTCGAGATCGTTGTCGGAGACGGGCTGGTGACTGGTTAGCAACCAGACCGGCGGGTAGGCGTCCAGCGACCATTGCTCGCTGCCAGGGTGCAAGCCCCCGCGACCATGGAAGACGCGCTGGGCATCGGTTGGGCGTTCGAGTCGGGAGATGGCGTCCAGCAGGGCATGCATGGCCGCGATTCTGACACTTCAGGGCCAACAGGCCTGCCCGAGGCTATTTGTTCTTCAACTTGCCCTTGGGCATGACCGACGTGGTCGGTGCAACGGGCCGGGTCGAGACGGAAGCCGAATCTTTGGGCGCGCTGGTGTCCTTCTTCGGTTTCTTGATCATCTTGTTGCTGCGCTGTTCGCCTTTGGCCATGGTGCACTCCTTTTCAAAGACCTGTGTTCATTCGGTGGCAGGAGCCTGAACAGGGAAGTCGGTGGCTGATGGCTCGGTCTGTGCCGGAAGGGCTTTGCGTTGGGCCTTTTCGGCCTTCTTCTGCTTTTTTTGCTGTTCCCGCTGACGCTTCTCGAACTGGTAGTTGGGCTTGGCCATGGGATGCTCTCTGGTTGGTGTCCCCCACCTTACCACTGCAGCGGGCCAGCGCTGGCGCCGCTCAGCTGCCGATGGGGGAGCAAAGCTCGACGAGCACCCCATCTGGGCAGCGCACATACGAGACCGTCTGCCCCCAAGGCTTGACCTGTGGTGGGGTGAGCTCGGTGGCCCCGGCGAGGAGCGCGTGCGCGTGGGCCGCTGACACCTGCTCGGTCACCAGCGCAATTTCAAAGCCCAACGGCTGCAAGGATTTGTCCGCGTGCACGTGACCGCCGGGAAAGTTCATGTCACCCAGCTCGTGCGCGGCGAAAGACAAGGTGGTGGCACCGGTGTCCAGCTCACCGTAGGTGCCGCTCTCATGGAAAAACTTTCGCTTCAGACCAAATGCGTTCTCGAAGAACGCCAGCGAAGCCGACACATCCGGCACGTAGACGATGGTGTAGCCAAGCTTCATGAAAGACCTCTGACTGGGGTGAATTTGTGCGCGGTGTGCGCAGGCTCATCGTTTGTTGGCAGCCGGCACGACCCCGACCTGCGCCTCGGTGCCCGTGGCATCTTCGATGGCCATGTGCATGTTTGCCACGGCCTCTCGCTCGCCTTTGATGGCATAGGTGTCGTGTGAGCAATGCGGGCAATGTGCAGCGAATGCCGCCTCGATGCCGCGCATGCCCGAAATGTCCATCGGGATCATTTCGGTGAGCTCCGCCTTGCAGTTGTTGCAGACGATGTGTTTCGGCCGCAGTGACAGTTGCCGCTCGATAGCAGCTTGTTTGCGTTGCTCAGGTGTGCCGCGTAGCTTGGCTTGTCCCATGAAGTTTCCAGGTGTCTTTGAGTTTTCGGCGTGGACCGGTCAGTGAGAATCAAGCACGAAGACCATGCCCAAAAGGCCAAACGAGACGGTTTTGTCTTGGATGCTTGTGTAAGACGCCACGCCAACCGAGTGATAGTTGCTGGCGAACGCCGTCAACGCCCCGACGCCCAGGATTCCCGCCAAGGGGCTGCGCTCTGCGACCGACGCTTTGATCTGATCTCTGTGCCTTTGGGCAGAGGGGTTGAGGGCAATTGCCGCAAGAACGATGGCGCCAGTCATCGCGGCTGCCTTGATTGCTGGGTTCATGGATTCACTGCCCTTTTTTGTTGGTCCAGTGCGAACGATAGCTGATGAGGCGTTGCCTTCCCAAGCGGGGCTGCATGAGGAGCCTGAGCCAGGTGAGCTGCGGCCTGATTGCAAGCGAACTCAACACGTGGCGGCGTGAACGCGAAGGATCCCTGCCACTGAGGATGCTCACGTGCGCCCGCATGGCGTCAGGCGCGCGGTGCCATGACCTCAAACAGACTAGACAGGTAGCCAACGCCACCAGAATGGTTCATTTTGCTCTTTGGCCCCGATTTGCTTCAGATGATCTGCGAACGCATGATGTCCGTGCTTCTTGGCGGCTTGAAGCGGGGAGAGGTTATCCAGCTCCGACACGAGGCTGGGATCTGCGCCGTGAGCCAGCAGGAAGCGGGCAACCTCAACATGGCCCTCGATCAAGCTGGCCACCAGAGGAGTTCGCATGATCTCCGGGTGTTGGTAGTTCGGATTCACCTCTTCAATGATGTGATGCTGCACCAGATCAAGGTTGCCATCCACAGCTGCTTGGTACAAGTTCTTCCAGTCTCCTGCTGACATGCGGTACCTCGTGGGTGCGTGGACATCGAGAGATGTCGTGTCGGGCGATCGTAACGAATGGAGTGCCTCCCAGCTTTTGCTGGGCGTGACCGAAGCGCGCAGTGGTGGAGGCGCCGCCTGCAACGCCCTGTGAGGCGGGGGTGGACGGTGAGTGACGGCCTGCTCAGCAGTTGCCCTTTTTGGCTTGACCCGGTGGACAGAACTTCCCACCGCCAGAGTCGTGCCGGCCGGCAGGGTCGATGACAACCGAGCCGGATGGTGTGTAGACGGCGCATCCAGCGACCGACGATGCAAGAACAAACAAGGCGATCAGCGCTCTCATGGGGCAACCTTTGATGATGTGATGGCGTTCAGTTGATGCGGCAGTGGTTCGGCAGCCGAGGAGGGGGCTCGCATGGCTTGTGCTGGCGTCCGCTTGACCGCCCAGTCAGGCAACACTGCCAGACCCAAGCAGACGCTTTGCATAGATGCCGTATGCCACACCGTGGATTTTGGGGGCTTCGCGAACGAACTCGAAGCCCATGGACAGGTACATCGGAAGTGCCGCAGACATGATTGAGCTGGTGTGCAAGCCAAATACTTCCGCGTGATCGCGCTTGGCTTTGTCAACGCAGGCCGTGGCCAGCGCACGCCCAATGCCCTTGCCCCGCGATGCTGGGCAGACCACCAGCATGCGCATGACCGCCCAAGATTGTGGGAAGAATGCGCTTTTTGGCGTTTCAGGTCCCAAGTAGGCAACGGCACCAACGATGGTTGAACCAGCTGTTGCAACGATGACCTGGCCGGCTTCCGCAAGAGAAGCCATGGTGGCGATCTTTGCCCTGAAGGTCGGCCAATCGTTGTATTGATCGGAGAACTGCTCGAACGCTGACAGCCCCAGTGCGTTCACTGCGTCTGTGTCAGCTGGTCGGAAGTCGCGCAGAAGTGGTGAGTTCATGAGTGGCCCAACCACCTGGTCAAACAGCGCCTGAGCACGAAGTCGGAGGTCATCGCGTCGGGCCATGAACGTGCCGAAGGCATGGGCTGAGGTGGCGTCCGATTTGAACGCGCAGTCAGGCCGCCTTTGCGAGTCTCTGCAAGCGAGACTTGTTCTTCAGTTGCAGCGATCCAATGGTGGCAAGACCCATGAGAGCCAGCGCGTAAGACGCTGGTTCTGGGACGGCGGTCATCGAAGCGCTGACGTTGTCCAAGCCAATGTAGTTCACCCCTGATGCGCCAACAAACTGGATGGTGCTTTCGGGACCTGTGGCGACAAAGACAAAGGAAAACTGCTCCCAGTCATTTGTCCCGCCGGCATGCGACCCAGTGAAGTTCGCCGATTGACCCGCAGCACTGACATGGAGCGAGGAAGGCCTGCCCCAAGTGTTTGAGCTGCCCAAGTAAAACGTGACGGTGTATTCAAAGCCCTTGGTCGTGGCAATGGTTTGCTGCACACCTCCAAAAGGTGAGCCGGCGGCATAGTCCGACAGATCAAGGAAGAAGTTGCCTTCCTGGGCATCGAGGCCCCACGGGTCTCCAGCGCCAATCCAGGCCAAGGAGTCGTTGACGATTTGCCAGCCCGATAGCGAAGAAGAGCCTGGCGAAAGGGTCATCGTTTGGTTGCTGGGCGGAACGAATGATCCCGACTCAAAGCCCCCGTTCATGATGAGGTTCGCGTTGGCCATGCTGGCACTTCCAAGCAAGGCGGCAGCAAGCAACAGGTTCAGGCGTGAACACATTTTGAAGCTCCTTGTTTGATGATGATTGCCAAAGCATACTTGACTGGACCCGTTGAAGAAAGGTGCATCGACGGCGAACGCATGGGACCTTGCTGTTCGGCCGAACGCTCAAGTTCGGGGGGCGCGCTCGGCATGGATGAAGCGTGCGGTGGTTTGGACGTTCCCGGCAACGCCCAGTCAGGCCGGGGCAAAAAGGCATGAGCCTACTTGCGTGCTGCATCAGCCTCTTTTTGGTAAGCATCGTGTGACATTCCTGCGTCCTTCAGGCAGCGATCACGTGCGGCGCCATCGGCTTGTTTCATGCACTCGGCACGCTGAGCATTGCGTCCGGTTGCATAGAGTTGCTGTGACGAGCAGGCTGCCAAAAGCAAAGCTGCAAAAGTGAGAGTGATGGATGTGCGCATGGTGTGAGGGGCCTGACGCCCAAGTTCAGGGGTGGCCATGCGAAGCATGGACGTCCGTGTGAACCGCCCCGTTGGGCCACGCGGATTGCTATCCGAAGTGCAACACCTGTTTTGAACAAGGTAGGCGGCGGAGATACTGCTGCCTCCTCTTTCCGGCAAGACAGGGGCTGCAACCTTGACGTATCACCAACTCACCCGAGAGGAACGATACTTCATTTCCACGCGACTGCGCAGTGGCACGAGCATGAGAACGGTCGCCAGGGAAATGGGGCGGAGTGCCTCGACCATCAGCAGAGAAGTGGCCAGGAACGCCACGCAGCATGACGGTGCGTATCGCCCGTCGAAGGCGCAGCAATACGCGCGAGCAAGGCGAAGCCGATGTCGCCGCTGGACCTTGTTCAAGCCTGACGACTGGGGCTACATCCATGCCTTGCTGCGCAAGAAGTGGAGCCCGGACCAGATCGCTGGTGTGCTGCGCATGCGGGCTGAGCTGAACATCAGCTACCGCACGATCTACCGCCACATCTTGCGTGACCGCAAGCTCGGCGGCACTTTGTGGAAGCACACGCGGATCATCTCCAAGTTCGCGCGCAAGCGTTACCGCAGCATCGATCACAGGGGCGTTCTGCCTGGCAAGCGGCACATCAGCGAGCGCCCCAAGGACGTGGAGTCGAGGCTGCGCATCGGGCACTGGGAGGGCGACACGGTCATCGGGGCCGACAAGCACCACTGTGTGCTGACGCTGGTCGAGCGCAAGACCGGCCTGGCCATCGTCAAGAAGCTTGCGAGCAGCTCGATGGCCGAGGTCAACGATGAATCGCCCCGGAATCTCTAGACGCTTGTGAGCCTCAAACTACTGGCCCAGAAGGAGCCATCATGAGCACCAAGCGTTATCCGCAAGAATTCAAGATCGAGGCGATCAAGCAAGTGACCGAACGAGGCCACACGGTGGCCGACGTGGCAAGCCGGCTGGGCGTGAGCACCCACAGTCTGTACAAGTGGATCAGAGAGACTGATCAGCCGACCGAGGTTCGACACGGCCAGTTGTCCCAGGCCGAAGAGCTGCGCCGCCTCAAGTCCGAACTCAAGCGCGTGACCGAGGAGCGCGACATCCTAAAAAAGGCCGCAGCGTACTTTGCCAAGCAGTCCGGGTGAGGTACGCGTTCATCGAGCAGGAACAGCCCCGCCACAGTGTTCGATTGCTCTGCCACGTCATGCGAGTGCATCCCAGCGGCTATTACGCCTGGAAGGCCAACCCAGTCAGTTCACGCGAGATCGACAACCAGCGCTTGCTGCCCAAGCTCAAGCAAGCCTGGCTGGAGAGTGGTGGCATCTACGGCTATCGCAAGATCACCCTGGACATGCGTGACTTGGGCGAAGGATGCGGCAAGCACCGTGTGTACGGTCTTCTCAAGCGCGAAGGCCTGCGGTCGCAGACGGGCTACAAGCCCAGGCCAGGCGGCAAGTCAGGACCGCCTGCAGTTGTGGCGCCCAACCATCTGCAGCAGGTGTTCACGGTCAGCCAGCCCAATCAGGCCTGGGTGAGCGACATCACCTACATCCGCACGCACGAAGGCTGGCTGTACCTGGCTGTGGTGTTGGACCTGTACTCGCGCCAAGTGATCGGTTGGTCCATGGGCAGTCGCATCGACACCGACCTGGTGCTGGCGGCGCTGCTGATGGCCATCTGGCGGCGCAAGCCCAAAGCGCCGGTGACCTTGCATTCCGATCAAGGCTGTCAATTCACCAGCCACGAGTGGCAGGACTTCCTCAAGAGCCACAACCTGGTGGCCAGCATGAGCCGCCGCGGCAACTGCCATGACAACGCTGTGGCCGAGAGCTTCTTCCAGTTGCTCAAACGTGAGCGCATCAGGCGCCAGATCTATCCAACCAGGGATCTGGCCCGCAGCGACGTCTTCCACTACATCGAGATGTTCTACAACCCGCGACGCCGTCACGGAACTGCCGAAGGCCTGTCTCCGGTAGAGTTCGAACGGCGTCAATCCCAGCGGCTCAAGAGTGTCTAGGGAAGCCGGGGCGATTCAGGTACGCTGCATAGATAACTGGCAGCCAAAGCACAATAGCTAACGGGGCCACCACTGGCGACGCAAACGCGATTGCTGCCAGCTGGAGCGCGAACAACGCGAGGTTGGACAGCGCGGAGGCAAACGAGGCCCCAACAAACCCCTGACAGCGTACGCCGTAGATCATTGCGTCGTAAAGGTTGCAACCCGGTTCGGTGTAAGCCGCGTACGGGGCAAACGAGCCAATCAGGAGGAACATGAGTGTGCCGATGGCAATTGCGGCTGTGTAGCCAATGGCAAGCCAACGCAGTAGCGCGCAAGCGATCCGCCTGAAGTGAGATCGTCCGTATCCCTTGCGCTCCGCCTCAGTGGCTCTGACGGTGAGTACGGCAATTCCAAGAGGTATAGCGACAGCTAGGAGCAGAACGATGACGCCGAGCATGTGATGAGCCTAACGCCCAAGTTCAGGGGCGCCCGCTTGGCATGGCCGAAGCGTGCAGTGGTGGAGGCGTCCCCTGCAACGCACAGTTAGGCCGGTGGTGGCGTGTGGCTGACTAGGCATGAAACCCCTGTTGTTTGTTGCTGGGCTGATGCCAGCTTGAATGCAAGCATGCCATGAGACCTTGCGCGAACCAAGAAGCGCACGCCTGGCTGCCAGTAGCCACCGAGGAGGTGACTCGCTTGGCCTGCGCACGCGCTGCATTTACGCGAGGGCCTAACGCCCAAGTTCAGGGGCGCCCGCTTGGCAAGGCCGAAGCGTGCAGTGGTGGATGCGTCCCCTGCAACGCCCAGTTAGGCGCTGTCCTGGGTACGCAGAGACTTGACATGGTGCTCATAGCCAGCGATCCGTTGGTAGCTTAGGCGTGTGGCGCCATAGCGCGCGAGCGAGCATGATGCATGTGGCGCCAGCAGCAGCCCACATGAGAGCCGGTCCGAGAGGACCAAACCACCAAAACGCTAGTTCTGGCGCCCAAGCAAATCGGCCGCGATATGGCGGTGTTTGTGGGTGGAGCCATGCAAAGAGGCCGAACAGAAGGCAAGCTAATGCTGCCAAATGCAGCAGCCTGACAACCCATCGCGCGGTAGAGATTTCGCTTCGCATGCGTGTGCGCCTAACGCCCAAGTTCAGGGGCGCGCGCTTGGCGTGGCCGAAGCGCGCAGTGGTGGAGGCGTCCCCTGCAACGCACAGTTAGGCGCTGGTCAGTTGCGGAGTTCATAGGCGATGGTGAGCCCTGCAAAGAGGACGAACATGAGTGCGAGGCTGAGCCAGATGACTGCGTTGCGGCTGTTGTAGGCATTGGTCAACCATGTGTGCAGCTTCCGGGCTGCAGAGCTGTTGCGCGCAGCTATGGAGAGCAGCCCGATTGCTACTGCCAAGAAGAGCATCGCTAGGAGCTTGAACAAGCCCCCGCCGCTGTTGGGAGTGTGCTCGAACATAAGCGCCTAACGCCCAAGTTCAGGGGCGCGCGCTTGGCGTGGCCGAAGCGCGCAGTG